>NVTY02000078.1 GCA_002401765.2 Thiotrichaceae bacterium | reverse complement strand
GTTTTGTGAGTGAAATTTCGGGTGAATGATCCATACGTGCTCTCTGCTGTATTTAAAAAGCAGAGCGTGCACTAGCGATTATCAGATGGATAGGGTGTGGTTTGTTTTGCGCTTACGTTAATTCTTATGCCTTCTTGTATTGAATACGTAACCACGTTTCTGGCTTGTCTATATGCGGGTGTGGTTGCAATCCCGGCTTATCCGCCCAGAAATAATTACCACGCGCAACGCATTGCGATTATTGCGCGCGATGCCGACGTCACCGCTTCATTAGTCATGAGTGATAAACGGGATTCGATAACATCCTATCTCAGTCAGGCGCTAAGCGATGTACCGAATGTGATCGCAGTTGATGATCTTGTCTTAGGAGAAGGTGGCTGGGTCAATGAGGCGGTGCGTTCGGAAGATCTCGCCTATCTACAATACACTTCAGGTTCTACGGGTGACCCTAAAGGTGTAATGGTTCGTCATGGGGATTTAGTTGGTAATAGTGCGCTTTATAGTGTTGGAGCAGGGCTTAAGCGCGGTGAAACTTTTGTCTCTTGGTTGCCTATTTTTCATGACATGGGCTTGATTCAAGGGATTGTACTGCCATTAACGCTAGGCGGACAGGCGGTGTTTATGGCACCTGAAACGTTTGTAAGTAAGCCATTATTGTGGCTAAAAGCGATTGATCGCTACCGAGCGGCTTTTAGCGGCGCACCCAATTTTGCTTATCAGCTATGCGTCGATAAGGTGAGCCTGGAAGCGGCGGCTCAGTTAGACCTTTCTCATTGGCGTGTTGCGTTAAATGCAGCAGAACCCATCTCTTGTCAAACCACTGATGCATTTATTCGGAAGTTTGCAACATCAGGGTTTCGTCGCGAGACGATGGTGGGTGGTTTTGGCTTGGCGGAAGCGACGCTTTATGTCACCTGTGGAAAAGGTGATCAATATCGCGCGTCGCTCTCTGTCGCGCGTAAAGCCTTGGAGCAAAATCACGCGGAGTTGATGAGTGAGGAGGGTGTTGATGCGATGCTTATGCACTCTAGTGGTTCAGTTTGTGATGATCCGAAGGTAGTGATTGTCGAACCTACGCAATATGTGAGTTGCTCCGATAGGGCTGTGGGGGAGATATGGGTTTCAGGCAGTAGTGTTTGTGGTGGCTATTGGAATCGGCCTGAAGAAAGTTTGGCAACCTTCTTCGCAACACTCGAAAGTCACCCAGGGATGACGTTTATGCGTACGGGCGACCTTGGCTTTATTAACGAGAGTGAATTATATGTTACAGGGCGTCTAAAGGATCTAATTATTGTTCGTGGGGCCAATCATTATCCGCAGGACTTGGAAAAGACAGCCCAACAGATACATCGGAGCTTGCGTCCGTCGGGCGCTGCTTTTTCTGTTGAGAAAGACGGTCGTACACAGATTATTCTGGCGCAAGAAGTTAAACGTAATGCACGTCACAATTTTGATTTTAAAACCGTGGGTCGGGCGATTGAACAACGGATAAGTGAAGCGCATGGCGTGTTAATTGATGCGGTGGTTTTCCTGCCACCATATGGCGTGCCGAAAACGTCGAGTGGAAAGACACAGCGAAAAGCGTGTAGGACGATGTATCTTAAAGGCACGTTGAAACAGATTGGTGCTTGGGTTCGTCCGGTTATAACCCAAGACACCAAATATAGCATTTCTACTGACTTGTTAAATAAACGGCCATTGCTGATGAAGTGGATTTCTGCATTAGTGGCCTCATTAGTGGGGGGGGGATGTTGAGGATATCAACCCCGATCAAGCGCTCTCAGCCCTCGGTCTGGATTCTACGAAGTTGGTCGAGTTAGTCGCTGAGTTAAACGTCGCACTGTCAATGGACATCTCCGCTACGATTCCGTTTGAGTATCCTACGATTAGTTTGTTGGCTGACTATCTGATGGGATGTGCGAGTGATGTACAGCGTGCTGAAAGCGCACAAGAACCGATCGCCATTGTTGGACTTGCCTGCCGTTTTCCAGGGGCAGAAAATATTGATGAATTTTGGCATCTACTCAACGGAGATAAAGATGCTATCAGTGAAGTCTCTACTGCGCGAATTGAGCTAACGGGTTTTCGTGCTGGCAATCAAGATGCCTATCGCTGGGGCGGATTTATTGATGATGTGGAGTGTTTCGATGCCACGCTTTTTGGTATATCACCCAGGGAAGCACGCAGCGTCGATCCGCAACAGCGTTTGTTATTACAAACAGCATGGCACGCACTAGAGCACGCGCAGATTGCACCTGATTCACTCTCCGGATCCAACACAAGCGTTTTTGTCGGCATTAGCAATAATGACTATTTTCGGTTGCAAGGCGATTCAGAGATGGGGTGGGACGCTTATGCCGGAACCGGTAGTGCATTAAGTGTAGCGGCCAACCGTATCTCTTATCTACTGGGTTTGGAGGGACCAAGTATGGCAATTGACACGGCATGTTCATCGTCGTTGGTGGCGGTTCATCAAGCGTGTCGTAGCCTGGCACATAGAGAGTCACATTTAGCCTTGGTCGGCGGCGTTAATCTAGTGCTGTCTGCGGATTACGGCGAGATTTTTTCTCAGGCCAATATGCTCTCACCGACAGGGCGTTGCCACACCTTTGATGAAGAGGCTGACGGCTATGTGCGTGGCGAAGGGTGTGGTTTTGTCGTGCTTAAGCGGCTCAGTGATGCCCTTAAGGATGGCAGCCAAGTGCTTGCAGTGATTAAGGGCAGTGCGGTTAATCAGGACGGTCGCAGTAATGGCCTAAGCGCACCGAATGGATTGGCACAGCAGCGCGTGATTCGTGCGGCACTGGCCAGTGCTGGTGCTAGTGGTGCTGATGTTGACTACGTCGAGACACATGGTACGGGAACGCCATTGGGCGATCCGATTGAAGTAAATGCCTTGAAGGCAGTTCTTGATGTCGGAGATGGGGCGCCATCAAAGCCCTGTTGGTTGGGCGCCGTGAAGAGCAAGATCGGTCATTTAGAGTCGGCAGCAGGTATTGCCAGTTTAATTAAAACTACGCTGATTCTTCAGCATAAAAAAATTCCTGCCAATCTGCATTTTAATGTGCTAAATCCTCATATCGATCTTGATGCCAGTCGATTGTTGCCAGCGACCAAAGCGGTGGGGCTGCCAACCACAACGGATAAACCGCTTCTTGCCAGCGTAAGTTCATTTGGCTTTGGTGGCACAAATGCGCATGTGGTTTTGCAATCACATCATGCCGCGACTCGCGATTTGCCCAATACGTTGGATAACACAGTCCCTCATGCCGCATTACTGATATTATCCGCTGCCAGCGAAGTGAGTTTAAGAAAACTGGCGGGGCGCTATGTGGAAAGCTTAGTCGAGCCAATGGATGCACTGACTTTCAATAATGAATTTTGCGCTAGCGCGAACACCTCACGCGCCGATTTACACTATCGTGTGGCGGTGGTGGGTACGCAGGAAGAGATCAGTCGCGGCTTACTGAGTGTTGCCAAAGATGAAGCGACTGAGTTGGGAAATGTCACTCGCGGAAAAGTTAATCATCCGCCTAGGGTTGCATTTCTGTTTACTGGACAGGGTTCGCAATACACCAATATGGGATCGGAGCTGTATCAGAATTATGAGGTATATCGCGCCTGTATTGATCATTGTGATGAGTTATTGAAATCCGACTTAGATTGCTCACTTAAATTGATTTTATATGGTGATAATTCCGATCTTATTGACGAAACGCGATACGCACAGCCCGCGCTAGTCGCCACTGAAATCGCTTTATTTGAACTGTGGAAGCACTGGGGCGTTGAGGCGGAATTTGTGCTGGGGCATAGCGTCGGTGAATACAGTGCCGCCTATGCTGCTGGGGTGATGGATTTAGCCTCTGTGCTTAAGCTGGTGGCTGAGCGTGCCAGGTTAATGTCGGAATCGCACGGTAACGGTGCGATGCTTTCAGTTTCAGTCAATCTAGATAGAGCTAAAGCCCATTTGGGTAACACGCTGCTTGATCTGGATGTGGCGGCAATTAATACCCCTGATCAAGTTGTGCTCTCAGGCGCGAAAAAATGTGTGCTGCGTGCAAAAAATATTTTCGAAGCAGTCGGTGTGGAAGTGACGCTGCTGAAGGTGAGTCACGGATTTCATTCGCGTCTTATGGTCTCAGCACAAGCCCATTTTGCATCAGCCTTTGAGGGGCTTGAACTGAAATCACCCGTGATAACGATGATTACAACGGGTGGGCGGATTGATGGCATCGTTTCGGATACTCAGTACTGGGTGGCGCAGTTATGTCAGCCTGTTCGCTTTTCTGATGCGCTCAATTACCTGATTGAAGAGGGGGCTGATACGTTTGTTGAGATAGGGCCTGCACCAATTCTTACTGCGCTGGGCCGAAGCATGAGTGCAAAGGGGCGTTATCTTCCTAGTCTACGAGCGCGAGTTGATGATATCCAGCAAATGCAAAGCTCTTTAGGGGAATTGTACACGATAGGTGCCGCGACTTTCACAAAAAATCGCGCTAAGCATGCGACGTGCTTATTGCCTGATTTGCCGCTTTATCCTTTTGAAAAACAGCGGTTCTGGTTTGAAAAATCGCTTTATAACACTGTAAATTCTGGTGTGATCAGTGCATCAGCAGAGCCTTGCGGTGAGTCTTTGGATATTGCATCTGATGAATTTGAGAGCTTTTCAACGCAATTACCGGGGGCGTCGGGAACGTTTCTGTTAGAGCACCGCCTGGAGGGGGAGAGTGTGTTACCTGCGGCGGCATATTTAGAATTAATGGCGTCAGCAATACGGAAATCCGGTTGGGTCGCTGAGGCACAGAGCATGTGTATTCGTGATATTAATTTTATTAGCCACCTCAATTTGAGCGATGAGCCTGTGATGGTTCAAACGCTACTCGTTAGGCAAGAGGGTGCGGACAGTGGGGAAATTCAGGTACGTGCAAAGTCGTTGGTGGATGCGAAGTGGGTCACCTGCGCCAGCGCCAAATTTATTGAGTCCGCCACGGTGGAATCACCATTGCTGCCTGTTACCGATTTATCTATGGCAGAAGCCATCGATACGACTGAGTTTTATGCGGCTTGGCGTGAGCGTGGCTTAGAGTACGGGCCGGCATTTCAGACGTTGACTGACCTGAGTTGTGCTAATGGGGAGGTGCAGGGAAAAGTATCCTTAACGGTGGATATCGGTATTTGGGGAAAGCGTGGGGTGCATCCAACGTTATTGGATGGCGCTTTTCAAGCACTTGGTGCATTGCTTTACGGGCGAGACACTGTAGATCACCGTGTCCCTTTGCCTACCGCTATCGAGTCGCTGCAACTTTTTGAAACGCCCAGTACCGAGTTATATGTGCGTGCAAAAATTCGCGAAGAAGCGTCCAACTCAACAAGCGTTGTGGCGGACCTTGAACTGTATGACAGGCACGGGGTGCCCGTTGCACAAGTTGTGGGCTTGTCGCTGACTTGGCTGGATGCGTACGCACTCGTTCAACCAGGCAATCACACTCAGGCACAACGTTTTCAAATTGAATGGCGAGAGGAAGACGTACCTGCTGAAACAGGTGAGGCGTGTGCGGCTGAGTGGTTGGTGTTTCACCATCAGCAAGATGCTTCGGTGACGTTGTTCACAGAAGCGTCAAATAACGCGATTGTGCCAATCGCTCTCGAAAGTTGGGCGCATGCGAGCCAGGAACAATTGTTGTCGGCGCTTGCTAAAGCCAAGGCGATCAGCCGGGTTGTGGTGCTCATCAATCATGAACTACTGGACTCAACGACTACTGTTGATTCGATTTCGAAAGGCTTAGCGCTCTGCCAGTTTATGCAACGCTTAATGCTCGCGCTGGATAGTGTGACAACGCTTGATGCAGACTTTCGGCTTTGTCTGCTGACACGTCAAGCGGAGTCGGTTATTTCGGCCGAATTTCGCGCGGTTGCTCAGTCTGGTGTTGCCGGTATGTTGCGTTCAGCGGCACTGGAGTATCCCCATTTACCGCTATGCCAATGTGATATTCCGGCAACGCTAGACGTCACTGAGTGGAAACTCGTTTATACGCGGTTAAACCATTCATTGATTAACGCATTAGTGTTGCGCGAGGGGCGATTTTTTAGCCCAGTGCTAATGCCGACTGAGCGAACTGTTGATGAGGGGACTCCTTTCGAAATTCGCGAGAAAGGCTGTTACCTGATTACCGGTGGCACAGGAGGCTTGGGCGTGGCGGTGGCAGAATGGTTGGTTGATGCGGGTGCCAAACAGCTGGTTTTAGTTGGACGACGCGGTGTTCTTGATTCAGAGAGAAGCGCAAAGATTAGCCGTTTACGTCAGCGCGGTGTCGAGGTTGAAATTTTCCGTGCCGATTTAGGATGTCTCGACGAAGTGCAAACACTTTTCGCGCATTTGGCAGAACGTTATTATCCGTTGCGCGGAATTATTCACGGCGCCGGGCTTGTTGATGATCAGCCCTTGGCCAATATCACACCGGATAGCTGGCAGCGGGTTGTGGAAGCAAAAGCACTTTCTGCTCATTTATTGGATCAGTCAAGTCGCTCATTGTCGCTCGACTTTTTTGTGGCGTTTTCCTCTATCAGTTCCGTAATGGGTTCTGCAGGACAGTGTAATTATGCGGCAGCCAACGCAATGCTGGATGCATTGATGGCCGAACGGCGCAACCGAGGTGAATCTGGTATCTGCATTAACTGGGGACCATGGGGAAAAATTGGGATGGCGAGTGGCGCAGATTTGTCTGCACGCCTGAAGCGGCAAGGCATCACGCCCATGGAACCCGCCGAAGCCTTGATGAACTTGGGTCAAGTACTGACTCGAGGTGACGGACAGACAGTGGTTGCAGATATTGATTGGCAGCAGTTTAGTGAGCGCTCACCTCTCTCTGAGTTGCCAGCATTGTTACAGGAACTGATGAAAAGTGTTGCGACGGCGAGCGACAGTCCGAATTCAGCAGCGGTACTTTCTTTGCCACTTCCAGAGACCTTAGTTTTATTGCCTGAAGAGGAAGCGCTGAAGGAAATTCTGCTGGGGTTGGGTTTACTAATATCTCAGGTATTGCATATTAATGATGATGCCGTGTTGCAAAACCACGAGCGCGTTTCTGCACTTCAGCTATCGCAATTAGGGATCGATTCCTTGATGGCTATGGAGCTGCGCAATCGTATCAGAACCTGGACGCATGCCGAACTTCCTGCCCATATACTTATAGGTAATAACAGAATGTCAGCAGCAGCTGAGCTTATTCATCAAAAGATGTTGATGCGATGTTTAAGCGTGCAGAGTGTGGAACATGACGCCACAGCGGATGAAGATACCGAGGTGTTTGTATTATGAGTTTAGTAGGTTTTTTACAGCGTTTGCAGCAACAAGGGGTGACGTTAAGCTGCGAAGGAGATGAGCTTAAAGTTAAGGCGAAGAAAGGTGCGTTAACTGAGGCGTTACGGAGCGAGTTGGTGACGAATAAGGCAGCTATTCTTGCATGGCTAAAAGAACGCGATCACGAAGAAACAGTATTGCCTGTTTGTATACCTGATACGGAAAACCTGTATCAGCCATTTCCATTGTCAGACCTGCAGTTTGGTTTTTATATGGCCTCTGATCCTTATATGGAATTTCATGTGAGGCCACACTACTATATGGAAAAGAATGTAGATGGACTTGATGTGGTGCGTTATGAGGCGGCGTGGAATCGTGCCTTACGGCGACACGCTCACGAGATCAGTATTGTTCGCGCTGACGGTCAGCAAGCTGTTGTCAAAAACCCGCAACCCTTACAGATAGACGTGATCGATTTTCGCGATAAAAGTTCCTCGGAAAGGCAAGCGGCGTTGAGCATCTTGCGTGACAAGATGATGCGCAGTGAGTTACCTATTGATCGTTGGCCATGGGTTGATTTAAAGGTATCGTTGTGGTCAGAAGCTGGGGTTGAAAAGGCGCGTATACACTATAATCACAATAATTTTTTTTCTGATGGCTATGGCACCACTCGGTTGCTACAAGAGATTGACCTCTACTACCGCGAGCCACAGCAGAAATTGCCTGATATTAGTTTGAGCTTTCGTGATGCAGCGATTGCCTTAGATGAACTAGCGCTCTCTGATCAAGGGCAGACGGCGCGGCGATACTGGGAGGAGCGGCTCGTAAATCTGCCAGGTCCCCCTGCATTACCCGTACGCGCTACTATGGAACGCCGTTGTCGTTCTAAGTTGCAGCGCCGTGATCATCAATTTTCACAATCGACTTGGCAGTCCTTTAAACAACATGCCAAAGCCTTAGGTATTACGCCCTCTAATGCGGTGTTTAGTGCGTATGCAGAGGTGCTTTCGGCCTGGAGCAATAATCGTCACTTTGTGCTGAGTAATATGATGACGCGGCGTTTGAATATACACCCAGAAATTTTCGACATTATAGGTAACTTTGCTTCGCTTTATCCCCTTGAAGTTGATCTTCGGCAGGGTGATAGTTTTGCCGAGCGCGCCCAGCAGATACAGGATCAGGTGATGCGTGATGCACAGTATTTGCAATGGGGAGGGATGCCCGTCATGCAAGCACTGAACCGCCTGAGCGGTGAAGTGGGTGTTTCTCCTATCCCATTTGTCATTGGCAGTGGCTTGTTTATGGAAAACTATGAACGCGCCGATTTTAGCTGCCTTGAAACATCGCAAGTTATGTTGGACCACCAGTTTTGGGAATTATCGGATGGCAGTTTTTATTATGCCTGGGATTTATTGGAAGAATTTTTTCCTGAGGGTATGATTGATGCCATGTGGCAGGCTTATGCCGCCCTGATCGAAAAACTTGCAAGCCACGCTGACGCCTGGCAATCAAAAGCGTTCACGATGGTGTCCTTGTCAGTGCTGGAACAGCGCGCCACAGTGACGCCAATAGCGGAACAGCTTAGCGACCAACGACTAGAGGTGTTACTCGAAAAAGCAGTGAGTGCTAATCCCGGCGCACTGGCATTGAGTGCATGTGGAAAGGCGCTTAGTTATGGTGAATTGAGCCGTGGTAGTCATGCGATTGCTACACAGTTACAAAACAGGGGTGTTGTCCCTGGGGATCGCGTTGCGATTATTGCCAATCGCGGCGCGGCACTACTGCAGGCTGTATATGGCGTATTAAGGGTTGGGGCTGTCTATATTCCCGTTGATCCGGCCCTTCCTCCAGAGCGGCGTAACTATCTACTTAAAAATAGTGATGTGCATGTAGTGCTGATAGAAGCGATCTATAGTGATTCATTCACCTTTCCCGACGGTGTTGGAACTGTAAAAATTCATGTGAAAAGTGAAGCGGTAAAAGCAGATGTCGCGCCTCTGCGGGATGACGAGCTGGCCTACATCATCTATACCTCTGGCTCCACAGGACATCCCAAGGGTGTGATGATTGACCATCGTGCTGCTGTAAATACCATTCTTGATATAAATCAACGTTTCTCTGTGACGTCGAAGGATAAACTTTTTGGGATATCCTCATTTGGTTTCGATCTTTCGGTATATGATATTTTCGGCAGTGCCGCGGCTGGCGCCGCTTTAATCTATCCAGACCCTGATCAGGCACTGAATCCAGCCCACTGGCTGGATTTGTTGAGTACGCAGGGCGTGACGGTGTGGAACTCAGCACCGCCGTTGGCACAACTTATGGTTGAGGCTGCCGAGTTTCGCCATATGACACTGCCCGCATTGCGACTGGTGCTATTGAGTGGCGATTGGATTCCGTTGGATCTTCCAGCACGACTGCGTGCTATTGCGCCTAATGCCAAGGTCGTGAGCTTGGGCGGGGCCACAGAAGCATCAATTTGGTCTATCTGTTACGAAGTTGACGAGCTTGATTCGGATTGGCCAAGTATTCCCTATGGCTACCCCATGAAAAATCAACCCTGGTATATCCTCGATGAGGTAGGTCGGCCAACACCTGACTGGAGTGTGGGTGATCTATACATTGGCGGTGTTGGTTTAGCGAGTGGCTATTGGTGTGATACGGAAAAGACCCAAGGCAGTTTTGTGCAACACCCAGAAACTGGGGCGCGTATTTATCGTACAGGTGATGTGGGACGATACCGACCTGGCGGTATTATCGAGTTCCTGGGGCGATCTGACCACCAAGTTAAGATCCAAGGACACCGCGTCGAGCTGGGGGAAATTGAAACCGTTTTGTGTGCTCATCCGAGTGTTAGTAAAGTGGTGGCTGCGGTACAGAAAGTGGAAGGAAGATCTCCGCAGCTCGTGGTCTACATTGTGCGAGCCACAGCGGAAGACAGCGAGACGTTTACCTTTTTTCGGGAATATCTAGCAGAGCAGCTACCCGCCTATATGTTGCCAAACGCCGCTCAATTTTTGACGGATTTCCCACTCAATAGCAATGGCAAGATCGATCGCAAAGCACTTCCCGTCATCACGGATCTGCTTCCGCAGCAGCAGACGTTGCCGGGCCGTGCAGCGCAAGGGGAGATTGAACGGGTGTTGTTAACGCTTTGGCGAACGGTACTCGGGCGCGAGAAGATTAGCGCCACGGATGATTTTTTTGAGCTTGGTGGCCAATCCTTCGAAGCAGTTCGACTGGTTGGGTTAATTCGAGAAACCATCGGTGACACCTTGTCATTGGGTGATGTCTGGCAGGCGAAAACCCTCGAAAAATTGGCCCAGAGAATTAATAGCAGCACGCTAGGAAAAGATCAGAGCCACCTAATCAGTCTTGATCACCAAGGCCAAGGGACACCTCTATTTTTAGTCCATCCAGCGGGTGGCAACGTCATTTGTTATGCCGAACTGTCCGCGCAACTAAAGCGACCTGTATTTGCATTTCAGGCGCCTGGGAGTGATGGGCTTGGTGTGCCACTTTCTACCGTTAATGATTTTGTTGAATGTTATTTGGCGGAGTTTCAACGTCTCGATTGGCGCGGAGAAATTTATTTAGGCGGATGGTCCTCAGGGGCTCCCATTTCTTTTGAGTTGGCGTCTCGTTTGCGAGAAAGCGATTGGACGGTGCGTGGTGTGGTGGCGATTGATAGCCCCGCACCTTTGGTGCATGGCCCGGTAGATGATCTAACCATGTTCAACTGGTTTGCGGGTGATCTAAATCTTTCCGTCCATGTTGTGGATCGTTTTGAAGCACGTAACGGTGCTACGTTAACGGAGGCTCAGCGCCTGGAAATTTTGCATCAGCTAATGGATGACCAGCTCTTTAACATGAATCAGTTAAGCGACATCTATCAAGTCTTTAAAGGCATAGTGAGCGCTACACGAGAGTATCAGCCCGGAATTATTTGCGATGAAATACTCTCAATTCGCGCGCGGGATGGCATCGTCAGCGAGTTTGTGACACATCCGTTCTCTGAGCGTGGGGATTGGGGATGGGATGAACTAACAAGTGGCAAAGTGCACAGCGAAATAGCGGCGGGTAGCCATTATACCGTTCTGCAAAAACAGTATGTTGGCGCAGTGGCATTGGCCATTGAGGAATGGATAATTAAGTTGGATCAACTCACCAGCAAAGCAGGGATAGCCAATTCGATGCGAGTCAAAGGAGTGATGCAAGTATGAAACGGGTATTGGTGGCAGCGAGGCAAGCCGGCGTTAGATTAGAAGCAGATGGTGATGAACTGCGAGTTATTGCACCGAACGGCACTTTGACAAATGAGTTGCGTCAGGGATTACGACAACACAAGTTGCGCATTTTGGACTATTTGCGGGCAACAGCGAATTTGGATTTTGAGAACGAAACTTTACCGCCATTGATTGTGGATGAAGAAAGTCGGGAGCAGCCGTTTCCCCTGACTGACGTCCAGCACGCGTATTGGCTGGGGCGAGGTAACATGGTCGAATTCGGCAACGTTGCGACGCATTTCTACTTTGAACTGGATACGAAGGGTTTGGATTTAGCACGATTGAATCGTGCACTGTGCCAGCTAATTGAACGTCACGACATGCTACGCGCGGTGGTGAATAACAATGGCACGCAACAAATTTACCCCTCTGTTCCGGCTTATCAAATTGCCGTAGTCGATTGCACTAATGCGACAGCCGAAGTGGCAGAGCACGAGATTATTACGACCCGAAACATTTTATCGCATCAAGTCCTAAATCCTGATCAGTGGCCACTCTTTGATATTCGCGCAACCTGTTTGCCAGATGGGAGTACTCGATTGCATGTGAGTTTGGATCTGTTGATTTTGGATGCTTGGAGTATGTTTATTGTATTCCGAGAATGGCGTGATTTTTATCAAAACCCAGCCTTAGCATTGGCGCCGTTCTCACTCTCTTATCGAGACTATGTTCTGGCTGAAAGTGCGCTCGGTGATAGCAAGGTGCGTCAGCGGGCTCAGGATTATTGGCTGGGACGAATTGATAGCCTACCGCCTGCACCAGAACTTCCCATTCGCAGCCAAGTGGATGCGTGTCAGCCGCCACGGTTTAGTCGGCGCCGGAAGCATTTGAATGCCACGCAATGGGATCATCTGAAGCGTAACGCCAGAGAGGCGGGTTTGACGATTTCGGGTGTCCTGTTGGCGGCCTACGCTGAAGTGCTGACACGCTGGAGTGCTTCACCACACTATACGTTGAATCTCACACTGTTTAATCGTCTACCGTTGCATCCAGAAGTGATGCAGATGGTGGGAGACTTTACCTCGCTGGTGTTGGTCGAAGTGGATCATCGAAACTGGCGATTAAATTTTAACGAGCGTGCTCAGCAGTTACAACGGCAGTTGATGAGTGACTTGGAACATCGCGAAATGAGCGGTGTAGAAGTGCTGCGCGAATGGACGAGGCGCCGAGATAATCCGCTACAGGCCTCCATGCCAGTGGTATTTACCAGCGCCTTGGTGTTAGGCGGGGAAGCTGGCGATGACGCTGGTTTGGTCGAGTGCTTTGGTCCGATGGTTCATGGCATTAGCCAAACACCTCAGGTTTGGCTGGATCATCAAGTCATGGAGATAGATGGCGATCTGGTATTTAACTGGGATGCGGTGGATGATGTATTTGAGGCGGGGGTGCTGGATGCCATGTTTAGCGCTTACCACGATCTTTTAACCAAATTAGCCACCAGCAAAGACGCCTGGGCGCAATGCAATGTTGTTGCGTTACCGCCTGCAATGGCACAACTGCGAGAAGCTACCAACCAGACGCAAGCCGCGATCCCGCTACGCTATTTACATGACGGCTTTGTTGAGCAGGCGAAAGTCCATCCCAACGCGATTGCCATTCAATCATCTGAACGCACACTCAGTTACGAGGAGCTGCTGCAAGAGAGTCTTATCGTCGCCAATACATTGCGCGAATATGGTGTTGAACGTGCCGAGCTTATTGCTGTATTGATGCACAAAGGTTGGGAACAGGTGGTGACGGTTCTGGGGATTTTGTTGGCCGGTGGTGCGTATGTACCGATTGATACGGGTCTGCCGATACGCCGGCAGAAAGAATTACTGGTGATTGCCAATGTGCGCCAAGCGGTGGTTCAAACTGAGGATTTGCCGGATACTTATGTGACTGAAGGTTTGAATATCGTTGCTGTGTCATCGTGTGATGTCCCGCTATCAGTGGCTAAAATACTGCCGTTAGTCGATATTGATTTAGATGACTTAGCCTATGTTATCTTCACCTCTGGAACAACAGGTGTACCTAAAGGCGTGATGATTGATCATCGTAGTGCGGTGAACACAATCGATCACATCAATCGCTTGTTTAATATTGGGCCTCACGATAAAGCGCTGTGTGTTTCTTCACTTAGCTTTGATCTGTCAGTTTATGACATATTTGGTTTGCTGGCAGTAGGGGGCACTTTGGTGATCCCTGAACATAGTAAGCAGCACGATCCGCTGCACTGGCATCAGCTTATCAATAACCACAAAGTCACCCTGTGGAACTCAGCGCCACAACTGATGCGAATGCTCATGGACAGTGTGGGTGCGAGTGACCAAGGTGGCGACCACCTAACCACTGTGATGTTGAGTGGGGACTGGATTCCGTTGGACTTGCCGGGCCGGGTTCTAAATGTATTTCCTAAGGCTGATGTGATCAGTTTGGGCGGTGCAACTGAAGGCTCGATTTGGTCAATTTACTACCCCATTGACAGTGTCTGCGCGACATGGGCGAGCATCCCTTATGGTAAGCCGCTGCCCAATCAGAAAATCTGGATTTACGACAATGCTTTTCGCCCGTGTCCCGATCACGTCAAGGGGCGAGTCTTTATCGGGGGTTCGGGGCTAGCAAAAGGTTATTGGGGTGATGAGAAAAAAACTTCAGAGCGGTTCATCGTTCACCATCATAGCGGTGAGCGCCTCTATGACACCGGTGATCTTGGTCGCTACGCCGCGAACGGTAATGTACTCTTTCTTGGCAGAGAAGACGATCAAGTAAAAATTAGAGGTCACCGTGTGGAATTGGGCGAGATTGTATCGACTTTGAGTCAGCATGCCGAGATTCATGAGGCAGTTGTACTGCCGATTCCTGGACTTGCGGGGCAGTCACAGTTGATTGCTTATATTAAGCCTGAGTCGACTAAATTGGTGACGCTAGGTTATAGCGAAATAATCCGTGTTGAAGTCAAGCTCTCAGAACTAGTGAAAGATGTACTTTGTGCCCGCGATGCGAAAAAAATTGAACCATTGCTTAAGCAGATTTGGCAGCGATTGGATGATTTTTATTTCCATGGTCTTCTGGTTGCGCTACACCATTTTGGTGTTAAAGGCGAAGTAGGCGAGCGGTTGGTGATTGATCGTTTGCTCGACTATGGCATAGTCGCGCGTTATGAGCGCTGGCTAAAGCGGGCCTTTAATGTATTGATTGAAGAAGGCTACGCTTGTGAGTATGGGCCAGGTAAAATTGAGTTATTAAAACCACTGCCTGAGCCAAATTTGCGAGCACTGTCAGCTGAGGTGTCGCAAGGGCTAATCGCGAGCTTCGGCTTCGATCAGGACGAGGCGGCATGGTTTGTGGGTGTTGTTGAACGCTTACATGACATATTAACAGAGACCATTCACTCGGCAGAAATTTACGCGGGCAAAGAGACTGCGCAGGTTTATCAAAAGTTGTTTCCTGATAACCATGCGCAGTTGGCCGCAGTGACTGCCGAGATTACTCGCCAACAAACGCAAGGCTTAAATGTTTTGGAAGTGGGGGCTGGCCTAGGTTCAGCGACACAACACGTGTTGTCGGCGCTGCTCAATGCGGATTGTCACTACCTGTTTACTGATATCTCCACCTTCTTTCTTGACCGGGCGCGCAATCTCTTTGGCCCTGATTCTGAGCAGCTCAGTTATCAACTGTACAACTTGGATATTCGTCCAGAATTCCAGGGGCTCAAACATCATAGTTTTGATCTAATTATTGCCTCTAGCATGTTGCATGATGTTCAAGACATCCGTTTGGCACTTGGGCATTTGATTTCATTGCTTAAGCCGGGGGGCAAGCTTTTGTTGTTAGAAGAAACTAAGTTTTTCCGTTCCTTCGACTTACACATGGGATTACAGCAAGGTTTCGATGGTTATACCGATGAAGGTTTGCGTAAAAACCACTGTTTATTGAGCGGGGATGAGTGGTCAGAGGTGTTGATTGACTGTGGGTTCAGCGATGTCTCAGTGGTGGCGCCTGCGGGTTCCGTGGCAGAATACCTGGGTTTTAATGTCATTGTTGCGAGCGGCCCATCACAAGTTAATCATATTGATATGCAAGCAGTAAAAGAGTATCTATCACAACGTTTGCCGGAGTATATGGTACCACTCCATCTTATTCAAATGGACCACATGCCTATCACCGAAAATGGAAAAATTGATTACAAGGCGTTACCTGCCATCCCTGAGGATAGTGAATTCTTTGATAGAGAAATTGTGGCGCCGAGAAATGAAATTGAGCAGACCTTACTCGATGCTTGGTCTCACATTATTTCGTCCGTAGATATTGGTGTAACAGATAACTTTTTCGATCTCGGTGGTGACTCATTAATTGCGACACAACTGGTGCGTGAAATCAACTTGCGACTTCCCTTCGAACTTGAGATGCACGAATTTTTTGAATACCTGTCTATTGAAGAGTTGGCGATTTTATATGTATCACGAGTGAGTGATCACACAGAAAATAACAGCGACACATCTGACGTGGCGCGAATATTCCCAGCACTTCGGTGTGACCCGCAGGAGATCGTGAATGATGTCGCTAGGATTTGTGAGCGAATCGATGCTTTGCCCATTGATGTTGGTGCGTATAATGCTGAGAAAGCTCGTTCAGTTTTCCTGACCGGGACGACGGGCTGGCTGGGGGCTTACACACTGAGTGAATTGCTTTGCCACTCAGATGCTGTTGTTTATTGCTTAGTGCGGGCTGTGAACGAATCTGAAGGTTTGGAGGCCATTTTAGCCAATCTTAAGCATTTCAATCTGCGTATCTCTGCAGATATGGTATTGCGTATCATACCCACGGTCGGTGATCTAACAAAACAAAAATTGGGTTTATCGGATACGATTTGGCAGCGCGTGTCAGAGTGTGTGGATACGATTTATCACTTGGCAGCCTCTGTCAGTACCTTATCTAATTATACTGATATTCGTTCCCTTAACGTTGACCCGCTTGAACAATTAGTTTGCTTGGCCACCAGTCATCATATTAAGTCAATTTCGTTCTGCTCATCATTGGCGGTGTGTATCAAGCTGGTTGATGGACACTTCAGTATTCAGCATGAAGAAGAGGTTTCTGATACGGTAGACGGTTTACTGATCGGCTATGCCCAGTCTAAGTGGGCCGCGGAACAAGTGTTAATGCATGCTGCAGCTCAGAGAGACATTCCGGTGAAGATATTTCGAATATCACATATATTGCCTGCATACGATGATGGATTTAGAAAGCCGGAAGTTAATTATATTTATGAGAGTGTATTTCAAATTGCAAATTCTGTAGATGCTATTCCAGATTGGCATGAGGGAGAAATGCATGGCTTACCCGTAGACACGATCGCCCGTTTTATCGTGGGTTATTCGCAACAAGGACGTCGTGATTCAGAGGTTGTGCATATCGAAAATAGTCAACCCACACGCTTATCATCACTTATTAGAATAATGCTGAAAAATAAATTCGGTGATGATTATGCTGAACTTATTTCTTATGAACAGTGGAAAAAATCCTGCGATGAAGTGGTGAGTAACCTTCCCACAGAAAATGGTGCCATCGTCACGCGCTTATTCGAATCGACAAGCGCGGGCTCATTGTTTGAAGCCTTATTCAGTAATGAACATGTCTATACGAAGAAATTTGATGCGTTTATGCGGCGTGAATTTACGCAGCATAAAGTCATCGAAGATGATTATTGGCAGGCCTATTTTAAACACCAACTCAGTGCCTAGTGCGCTGAAAAAGAAAACTATCTGGAGGATGCTTTATGAATATAACTGAATCAAAATATAAATCTATCGTTGCACAAGGATGGACAATGATGTTCTTTGTCTTCTTGGCGATGTTTGTCACGGATTTAACTAAAAGTGCGATTACAACAGATTTTTCTAAGTGGAGTACTGATCCCGGCTTAGGCGGATTATCTATTCTTATTGTGATTATGGGCGTTTACACTTTTATGCCTATGCTAATTCAATCCTATAGCGGGCGTTGGTTTCGCTGGCTCGTGGTTGGGGTGACGGTTTTCTTCACACTTTTCTTCATGGCACATCAAGCAACGCATTTACTCGCAGGTGATAAGCCATTTGGGATTATGCACTTGCTCGATATTGCTCATCACATTCTGGGTGTGTGGGTCGTGGTAAGTGCCTCATTATGGGCAAAAGAGGGAGTGCAAGAAAAAACCAAGAATTTCGATGAACGTTTGAGTGACTAAGCTGTTGAAAGTGTTTCTGGCAGAACTAAACATATACGTTTAACTATTTACAGAGTATATAAAGACAATGAGATTTTTAATAAATAATAGTATATTTTGTCGTGTTCTAGTGATTGCACTGGCGCTTTTTCCCAGTATTGTTTTTGCCCATGAAGAAACGGATAGCACTGGATTTCTCTCAGGGTTAACCCACCCCATTTTTGGTATTGATCATTTATTAGCTATGATTAGTGTGGGTATTGTGAGTGCACAGCTGGGTGGGAAAAACATTTGGCGCATCCCTTGCGCTTTCATGGGTTCAATGATGCTTGGCGGTGTGTTAGGGGTTCTTCAAATGCCGCTGTTATTTGGTGAGTTGGGTATTGCGATATCCGTAATTGTTCTAGGCGCTAGCATTATTAATTCTAATCGCGGTACCGGTGTTTTGGTTATTTCCAGTTTTGTGGTTTTCTTTGGTATTTTTCATGGCCATGCCCATGGTTTAGAAATGCCTAGTTCCGCCAGTCCTGCCTTCTATACGTTAGGTTTTTTGACTAGTACTGCATTGTTACATATCACTGGTGTGATCATTGGCGAGATGGCCATTCGCCGCACGCATTGGGTGACCGTATTACGCTATGTTGGGGCGGGTATGGCGGGTGCTGGAACATTAATTTTATTGCAAGGCACCGCTCTCTTTACTTAATTTTTATTGATTCAGCATATTCTATATCGTTGCAAAAAATGCGACCTACTCCTCGGGTATTACATACCTTGGGGGTAGTGGTTTGTGACGGCATTCTTTTTAGAAAGGAGTTCCGTAAATGATTTTAGATAAATCAATTGTTCATATGACGACATGGGTAATTAGGAAGCCGTATATCGCACTTCTAGTTGTGTCGCTGATTAGCGCTGTGTTGGCGCTTGGAATGAGCAACTTAAAGGTTGATTCAAGCAATGATGCGATGTTTAACGAGGGTGATCCGACGTTGATGGATTATCGCGAATTTCAGCATCAATTTGGTCGAGATGACATCGTGATTGCGGCCGTGACATCCGATCAACTATTCTCGGGTGAGATGATGCAGAAGTTACGGGCATTTCATCGTGAATTAGAAGATGTGATTCCTTGGTTAGATGATGTGACCAGCATCGTGAATGTAGACTGGATTGTTGAAGAGAATGGTGGTTTAAAAGTAGGCGAGCTGGGTGATGAATGGCCCATCACCGGCGTGGTGAGCGACAAGTTAAAAGCGGATGTTCTGAGCAGCTCACTTTACAAAAATAGCTTGCTCTCTGCGGATGGCTCCATGACCTTGGTGATTATGCGTGCTGTCGCTTTTTCCTCACAAGAAGCGCGTGAAGCGGCCGGAGGAAAACCTGTAGCACGTGTTGATGAGTCTCAGAATACAGGATTTTTCTCCGGTATTGGTCAAAAGATAATTCGTTGGCACGATGAGTTTGATGCTTATTTGGCGGGGAAAAACCTCAATGATGAAGCTATTGATAGGGACTCTGACAGATTCTTTGGCGAGCAAGAACTATTATTTGAACCTGAGCCTACAACGACGTCATCGCAGCGTGTTGCCGACCAGACCCAGACAAGTGGCTTGAGTGGCTTGAGTGGCATGGAGCTTAATGCATTTCTTGACGCGATTGACCAAGTGGTTGAGCGTCATCGCACGGAAGGACTTGATATTCGTCTCGCAGGCGGCCCGATTATTGATCGGATGCACAATGAATCGATTCATTCGGATATCCTGGTATTAATCGCCATGGCATTGCTGGTGATTGTGATTGGACTTGCTTTGTTGCTGAGAACGGTAACCGCAGTCCTGCTTCCATTGAGTGTTGTGGTACTGGCTATGCTGAGTACGCTTGGCACGATGGGATATCTTGGCATGCCTGTGAGTGTCATCAGTCAAGCGTTACCGGCTATTTTATTGACCGCAGGGGTGCTTGACTCAGTTCATTTATTGAGCATCTACTACCAAAATCGGCAGCGCGGGGAGTCTTTGGACAGCGCCATTATTAACGCCTTTGAGAGCAGTGGTAGCGCGGTTTTTTACACCAGCATAACAACCGCTGCAGGATTCATTTCATTTACTGTTGCGAGACTGAAGCCAGTGGCAGATTTTGGTTGGATGGCAGCGCTGGGAATTATGTTGGCGCTGCTGTACACCTTTTTATTGCTACCAGCGCTACTGAAGATTTTGGGTGAAAGATCGGTATCAACTAGCCCCAATGTAAGTTGGGATCGTTATGCAAAAATACTCGTGCCGTTGGCAAATTTTGGTGTTCGTCGCAGCTGCTTGGTGTTGGTAGTTACCGCTGTCATTATTGCTGTCGGAGCACCAGGTATTGCCCGTCTCGATTATTCTCACGATGTGCTGACATGGTTTTCTGCAGATGAACCCGTAAGAGTCAATACCTACGCGATCGATAAAAAAATGAGGGCGACGGTGCCGCTGGAGATTGTACTGGATACGCAGCGCACAAATGGAATTTTGACGCCAGACTTCATGAAACGTATGCAACAGTTTCAGGCGTATGCAAAATCGTATCAGGCAGCGGGCATTGAGATTGGCAGTGCTAATTCATTGGTGGATTCTTTACAGCGTATACATAGCCAGCTTGCGCCATATTCAGGTAATTCAATACCTGATAGCGAAGGGCTTATTCATCAAGAAATCCTTCTTTATGAAGGTGGCGGTGCTAAAGAGATTGAGCGGTTAACGAATCGTGCTTATTCGCTGGCCAGAATAACGTTGCGATTAAGTTGGGCGGATGCGCGTGATTATGTAGGGGTGAGAGAAGCACTTGAGTCCAAAGCCAATGCTATTTTCGGCGATGTCGCGACGGTTAAGGTGACCGGGACGGTTGACCTCCTTGCAACCGGGGCGATGGATGTCATTAAAAGTATGCTGAGCAGTTATCTGCTTGCAATATTTCTCATCGGCACGATGCTCATTGCACTGTTGCAACGCTTTTCATTAGGATTGGTGTGCCTGATTCCTAATTTGCTACCTATTTATACCGGTTTGGCTATTATGGGTTATTGGGGTATGCCCATCGATATGTTTACTGTGTTGCTTGGCGGCATTGCTTTAGGGCTGGCTGTTGATGATACGGTGCACCTGACTCATGGCGTGCACCGTGAGCTAATCAAAGGAGGGCGTAGTGTTGCCGATGTGGTGCAAAGTACAGTGATGCGTATTGGTCCTGCAATGGTGGTGACAACGGCGGTGATGGCCTCAGGCTTTCTTATCTTTGGCTTTTCAGCGATGGATGCACTCAGTCGCTTTGGTATGTTGCTGGGCTTGGTGATGGTGTTTGCACTTATCAGTGATATGTTGATTACGCCCGCGCTTATTAATTTGCTTGAGCGGGTACCCAGAGCGGCGGCTGTGCATCGTAATGTGGAGAAGGTGTAATGGAGCGTTCATTAGGTTTTGTGCTACTACTCTTTTTCGTGTCCTTTCATCCCTCGACATGGGCACTAGACAAAAGTGCCCCCGCCATTATGAAAGCAGTTGATGAGAGCTACCGAGGAGATACACGTATAACCATTATCCAAGTGGTACTGATTGATAAGGATAAAAATCGAAATTATCGAAAGATTCGCACGGTTAACAAAATGTATGACCAAGATGAGAAGAGCTTAACCTACATTTTAGATCCCGCAAAACTCAAAGGAACGGGGTTTTTGTCTTATGACTGGAATCTGCAAACCCGAGAAAATGAGGCATGGATCTATTTACCTGATTTGAGGAAAGTAACACGTTTATCGGCTTCAAATCGCGCAGACTATTTTCTTGGCAGTGACTTTACCTATGGTGACTTAGAGCGCCTGGAAGTTGATGACTTTGACTATCAATTTTCAGAGAATGAAACGCCTGCTGCAGGAGAAGCCATCATTGACGCATTGCCACGTGCTGATATTCTCGATCACGTAATTGACAAAACCGGTTATACCCGCATTCGGTATTGGGTGGATACAGAACGTAATTTTGTGATGAAAGCGAAATATTGGCTAAAGGATAAAGGTTGGATGAAGTATTACACCGCATCAAAAATTGAACAGGTCAGTGGGGCGTGGATCGCTAAAAATGAGCAGATGATACTTACGCAACACGATCAGATGGTGCATGCCACCTTGATGATGGTGGATTCAATTGAATTGAATAACAGTGTGGATGACAGTGTCTTTAGTACTTACGGGCTGGAAAAGGGCTTACAGTGAAATTTTTTTTGTTGGGGAGCCTAATTGCGAGGTACTTATTAGGTGGTGGAATCACGTTAGCGGAAGAATCTGATTTTTTTGGCCAAATAGAATTTGGCGAAAATATTTTTAACGCACAAGAGGAGGTGGGGCGTTTTTCTCTCTGGGGTGAGCTGGGATACCGTCTCCACTATGCACCTAAGGCACAATTGCAGAGGTTAGGATACCGTCGCCAAGATTCAGAAATCACCTCTTCCCGCACCGTCCTCAGATTGAAGACGGAAGGCCAAGTTAATGACAAACTATTTTTACAGATTAGCGGCCGAACCAGTTATGACAAAGCGGCGCTGGATTCTGAGTTAGAGCAGGAGCTTGATGAAATCTTTATTGATGTAGACACTGGCTTTGGTACGCGTTTTAAATTCGGTCGTCAGCTGGTGGTGTTTGGTGAATCGGATTACTTTCAGGTTATTGACGTGGTTAATCCAAGGGATGAGCGTGAACTTGGTCTTGCTGAATTGGATGAAACAAGGCTTCCTGTATTTTCCTCTCGACTCAGCTATATTGGGCGGCGCTGGGGGACTGACTTAGTGCTCCTGCATGAATTCCGGCCTAACCGCTTGGCTGATTCCGGGGATGATTTCGATCTCTTCGTGCCATTAGGCGGTTTTAGCCAAATAATACAGAATCCTGATCCTGAACTAGGTTCCGCCAATCCTGATGTAATAGTGCGTGGCTTTGCCTCCTTTCCACGAGGTGATATCAGTCTTGTCCTCGCCGAGACTCACCTTTATTCCCCTTCGATTGTTGGATTGACGGATGGGCGTTTTGTGATTGAGTATCCCAGAAGTTTTATGGCTGGTTTTGCCGCGAACTATGTATATGGCCACTGGGTATTCAAGGTGGACTATGCACGTCGGGAAGATGTGCCATTTTTGCGCGGAGATATCGAACAACAAATTTCGCTCGCGGTTCAACCCATTGAGGCAGCCCTTGAAAAAACACGCCATGATTTAGCGTTGGGGTTTCGTTATAGCGGGATAAATGATTTGAGCATCAGCGCTGAGGTGTTGAGTCAGTACATCGGAAATTATCAGATCGAACTTTCCGATCAGCAACTTCAATCAGCAAGTGTGGTTGATGTGGCCTGGGAAACGCTGCGGGATAAGTTGAGCACTTCGCTGCTTTGGGTGCAGTGGTGGGATGCCCAGAGTGGCTTAGCACGGCTTCGCTTTGAATATGATTTCAGCGATGAGGTAAGTCTTTATGGCGGTTACATTGATTATTTTAGTTCTGACCGCGAGGGACTGCTCTACCCACAACGGCGTAATGACCGTCTTTTTTTTGGAGGCATCTATGCATTTTGATTTTGATGGACAACATTTTGATGACATCGTGATTGGTTCGGGTTCCGCAGGATCAATTGTCGCCAGCCGCTTAAGTGAGGATCCCCAGCGGCGGGTCTTGTTGCTTGAAGCGGGTGACGACTATCCTACCTTGGGCGCGACGCCTTCGGCATTGCTCAATGCCAATGAGCCTGTGCTGGATGGGCACAACTGGCATATCAACGCCATTATACGTGAGAGATCAACCCCGCAGATGTTGAAAGCGGCGGGAGGCACTTTTTTAAATGCACAAGGCAGTGATCGCATTCGTATGGTGCGCTCGATGATGGGCTCGGCCAGTTCGATGAGTCGTGCATTAACCCGCTTTGACTACGCCGTGGGTAAAGTGGTCGGAGGATCGTCATCAATAAATGGCGCTCTTGCATTACGCGGTTTGCCCGAGGATTACGATGCTTGGGCACAGTGCGGGGGGCAGCACTGGTCTTGGTCTCAAGTGAAACGGCGCTTTGAAGCGATGGAAAATGACCCTCAGTGCAATGAAGATCAAGCACAGTCGGGAGGGGCTATTCCAATTCACCGCGACACGGTGGCGCAACTTTCGCCGTTGCAAGCGGCCTTTCGCCAAGTTTGTATTGATAAACAGTTTCCAGAGACGCTGAATCATAATGATGATTTTTCGACCGGAATTGGTATGGTGCCGAAGAATGTATCCGCAGGCAATCGTATGTCTTCCGCACTCACTTATCTGGTCAATACGCGAGGACGACCGAACTTATCCATTTGCAGTAATGCACGGGTGCTGCGATTGCGCTGGCACGATAATATGAAGTCGATTCAAGGAGTCGAGGTTGAAGTGGCTGGACATCTCCAGACGACCAGTGCCGAGCGTATTGTGATGTGTGCCGGCGCCCTCAATACGCCCCAGTTACTCATGCACTCTGGGATCGGAGATCCTAGTCAACTTGCGGCGCAGCGGATCAAGGTCCAGGTGGCATTGACTGGGGTTGGCGCCAATCTTATCGACCATCCTGTGGTTGCGATATGGGGCGTGCCTAACCTGGGTGTCTGCCAGGCAGGGGAGGCGAATCATCAAGCCTTATTACGCTACACCTGCAAAGACTCACCGTATCGCAACGACATGCATGTTTACATGTTAAGTGGAATAAATACGAGTTCGATACCGATGCTTCAAAGTGCGTTAGGATCGTCAATTGGGGTTGCTGTGGCGGCTTGTTTGATGCAACCGACTTCGAGAGGTTATGTCCGTTTGCTTTCGTCAGACCCACAAAGTGCGCCAGAGATTGTCGTTAATTGCCTCGCGGAGACTGAAGATAAAACACGCATGATGGAGGGGATCCGATTAGCGTGGGCGCTGACTAAAGATCAACGTATCAGCACACGATTTAAGCGTATTTTAGCGTGGACGGACGGAATATTTGCTTCAGACGCCGCTTTGAGCAAAGCTGTTGATACCTTTGTCAGGCCTGGTTGGCATGCAGTAGGCACGGCTCGCATGGGTACTTGCCCAGATAAGGGCGATGTTGTCGATTGCCATGGCAAGGTTTTCGGCGTGGGTAATTTATGGGTGGCCGATGCCTCAATTATGCCCCGGATACCTAGCGCGCCAACCTACCTATCTTGTGCACTCATTGGTGAAGTGATTGCGGAAGGATTGATGCAGTCATGATCAGGCGAGGCGGAATTGAGCGATTGGGCTGTTTAAGGCGTTATCAACAAGCGAGTTCACCGGGAAAACTACGGCTGATTTGCTTTCCAAGTGCAGGCTCCGGTGCCTCTCAGTGCCGACGGCTATCACACGCCCTTCCGGACTATATTCAGACTTGGGTGGTGCAACTGCCAGGGCGAGAAGATCGCTTGGGTGAGCCCGCCTTGAAGCGCATGGAAGATATTGTATCGCACGTCGTAGAAGACCTCCGCACACTTAGCGATCTTCCAATCGCCTTCTTTGGCCATAGCATGGGGGCGATGGTGGCTTATGAAGTGGCAACGGCAATACGTGATAAGTTTGCGCGAATATTGTTATCACTCATCATGTCTGGCCATGGAGCGCCTCATAGTCCGCCTGCAGGTAACCGATGTCATCACAGCGCTGAAGATGGGGCTTTTATTGGTGATCTTTCGCGGCTGGGAGGTACACCTCAGGCATTGCTGGAAGATCGAGCAATGCTAGATATTTTGTTACCGGCTGTACGTGCGGATTACGAAGTGATGGACCACTACATCGCAGTGAAACAAAAACCTTTCGCCTGTCCACTGATCGCTTGTGCGGGTAACTCGGACTCAGAGGTGTCACCTTCGAGCCTCGCAGCCTGGGGTGATTATACCGAAGCGGATTTCGAGTCATGTTGGTTTCAAGGCGGGCATTTCTACCTCAATGAGCAATTTGAATTGCTGGCAAAGAAAATCCGTGAGTGGACCACCCCCCATCTGCTTATGCCGTCTTAACAGTTAGGTATAGCGGCAGTGCCTCCCCACTCTATAAACCGTAACCACATGGTTAACGATTCACATTTGATTTGCGAACAGGTTGAAGCCGCCTTTCGTGAGATATTACCCGTTGAATTTTCGGTGGAGTCCCACCATGCTGATGCAAGTTTACCCACACCTGTATGCGAGCATGATATCGTTAAAAATTCCGTACCGAAGAGAGTGGCCGAGTTTATTGGAGGGCGTTGGTGTGCGCATGCGGCACTGACTGACGCTGGAGCTGTGAGTCATGGCATCTTAAAAGGGCCGTTTGGTGAACCGCTATGGCCTGATAATGTCATTGGCTCTATCACTCATGAATCGCGTATTTGCGCTGCGGCTGTTTCAACAAGTGATCGATATAGCGCGGTGGGCATTGATATAGTAGATACCCAGCGCAATTTCGAGTGTGATAGAAATCTATTTTCGCTCATCACAAGCCCCCAAGACACGCTCACGATCATAGGGTGTGAATTCAGTCTTCAGATGAAGTATATGCTTTTTTTTAGCATTAAAGAATCAGTTGTAAAGATTCTATCACCGTTACTCTCATGTTATTTAGATCTACGCGAAATTGTTGTAACCATCACGCCAGGCGGCTTTAGTGCAAAGCTCAATGGACGTGACCCCGTGATCACAGGGCATTGGAAAAACTGCGGCACTTATCTATTGAGTTGTGCGTTGCTTGCGAAACAGGATATACCATGAAATTAACTGTGAGGGGCCATTTAGATAAAAAACCGCAAGCAATTACCACCGTGTCGCTACCTCGTGGAAGATTTTTGGCGTTTATGCTAAAACCCACTCACTAACGCAACAGCTGATTCCTTTTGTTCCGGTCGAACCTCATTATGCGAACGGTCGTATGGGAGCGATCGCCAGCGGCTTACTCGCCAGTTATGAAGGCTATCTGAAAACCAAGGTGCTTTGGTTTCTCTATCTGGTTGACGAAATCGATGAGCCTTCCCTTATTTTAAATACAGCATGCTAGATGCTTTCGCATCTCACTTTGTGGCACAAGAATACCGCAGAAAATTGTCCGAGTTAATTGCATTTTTTATATTGCTGTTTAAATTGAAATATCTCTTCCTTCGCCAAAACCTAATAGCCAAAACTCAGATGTCTGCACACCATATTTTTGAAGAGCATCTTTTAAGTCCTTCTCATGGTCATTTACTTTTTCATCATTGTGGCCACCAAATGTGCCAAAATGCATGCCAATACTTTGTTCGATATTCATGTATTTGTGCAATTTTACAGCATCATCTGGATTCATGTGATGTGTTTCCATTATCCACCTCGGTTCATAGTGCCCGATGGAAAGAAGTGCAACTTTGAAATCTCCAAATTTATTCTTTATAGAAGATAGAAACTCTCCATACGCGGTATCTCCAGAAAAATACAAACGACCTGCAGGAGATTCAACTACAAAGCCACCCCACAATGTTTTATTTTTATCAAATAATCCTCTACCAGAATTATGCCTTGCTGGCACAAAAGTGATTTTTATGCTGTTGGATCTAACGCTGTGGTCTTGCCACCAGTCTAATTCCACTACATTGTTCAGTCCTTTAGATCGTAGCAAGGCTCCGACGCCCAAACCAGCAATTATTTTTGGATTATCTCTTGCCGCAATTGTCTTCAACGTTGGAATATCCAGGTGGTCATAGTGATCGTGACTTATTAATACTACATTAATAGTAGGTAAATCATTCATTTTGACACCCGGAGCACGCACTCTTTTAGGGCCAATCCATGAAACTGGACTTGAACGTTCTGACCATATTGGATCAGTCAAAATATTTACTTCAGCTGTTTGAATGAGAATAGTTGCTTGATTGATGTGTGTAATCCGAAACTTATTTTCCCCTACCTGCTTTGGTGGGGGTGTATATGCGGGGTCTTCAATCCATTCTGGCCATTTTGGTGGATTCATTGTCCACATCCACTTTAACATCTCAGTGAATGTGTAATCTCTTTCATTATGGAAGAAACGTGTGCCATCATAATTATCAGAAATAGGCCCTTTGTACATAGGACTACAGCCTACTATGACCAAGATGATTATCGATAATAAATATATAAGGTTCTTCTTGTTAGGCAATATAACATCCTTATTAAATATAGGTTTGTAAATATAACTGGTCTGTGGGAACCCCATTGAAAACTTCAGGATATCTTCCCAGCCATTTGTAATTCGATTGACTTATCTTCACTCACTAATATTCATATTTCAAGATAAATATTGGGTGATTTTGGTTATAGCCTGAATCTGGCGCTTATGATTGTTTATCGATATTTTGATCACGCTTAGTGCTCAATCTGAGAGGGCCATAGTTGATCGTTGCCTAGGTATTCATGCTTCACGTTCCTTATGTCGGTCACTAAAGTCTGAGCATAACAGGATTAAGGGCGTGGTCGTAATTGCATCTTAGCGCTAAAAAGTCTGCTTTTTTTGCTGTTGCTGGTGTAAAATATCACTGATTTTTTATAAAGCTGGATCGTATTGAATGGTTGAGCAAAGAGAAGTACCGTATCGCTCCGCGTCAGTTGCTACTTGCTGGAAGCTGTTATTTGCCTGCTGGTTGGTGGCGATGTTGGCGACCCTGGGCAGTCTCTTTTTTAGTGAGGTAATGGGGCTAATTCCCTGCGAGCTATGCTGGTACCAGCGTATTTTCATCTATTCATTGGCGCTCATATTATTTTTAGCACTGCATCCACTGGATACGGGTGTTGTCAGATACGCCTTGCCGTTAGCCATTATCGGCACGATTTTCACCCTCTATCATTGCCTGGTTTTTTATGGCTTGATTCCGGAGAATCTCCAGCCATGCCGCGCGGGTGTTTCCTGTACCGATGAAGGAATGGTGTTGATGGGGGGGTTACCGATCCCAGTATTGTCACTCGCTGCTTTTGGTATGATTGTCGTTTTACTGCTTAAAATACGCTTACTTGCTAAGTTATAGTTGGGGCCGAGCTAATTGGCCGTCTAAATTTGAACATATTAAATGTAAACTCAGGATGAAACAATGAAACAGAGCCACTTTACACTGATC
Organism: Thiotrichaceae bacterium; assembly: GCA_002401765.2. Taxonomy (GTDB): domain Bacteria; phylum Pseudomonadota; class Gammaproteobacteria; order SZUA-140; family SZUA-140; genus SZUA-76. The sequence continues at coordinate 37,603 of NVTY02000078.1, read as the reverse complement.
GCCATACTTTTAATGGTTGTCGCATTTGTTGCCGCCGCGATGTTTCATAACTCAGGCGAAGAGAAGGCGATTAATGAGCGTGTCAGTAATAACAGCGCGGCGTTGATTCAAGATTATTCAGTGAAAGCGGGCAATCCAGATGCCAAAGTGACACTCGTTGAGTTTTTGGATCCGGCCTGTGGTACCTGTGCGCAATTTCACCCCTTTGTGAAGCAGTTGATGCAACAGCAGGGCGGAAAAATGAACCTGGTGGTTCGTTACCTGCCATTTCATCAGGGATCAGACAGAATGGTCGCGATGCTAGAAGCCGCTCGTCAACAGGATAAGTTCTGGGAAGTCCTTGAATTGATGTTTGCCACGCAGGCGCAGTGGACGATCAACCATGTGGCACAACCTGATATTTTTATGGGGTTTATTGAGCGCGCAGGGGTCGATATAGCGCGTATTAAGCAAGATATGAATAGCCCTGACATTGCGAAAATTATTCAACAAGACATGGCGGATGCCCAACTGCTTGGCGCCAATAAAACACCTAGTTTCTTTGTGAATGGGAAGCCGCTGCCTAGTTTTGGCTATCAGCAACTGCAATCACTGGTCGAGAGTGAGGTGAGCGCGAATTATTAGTCGAGCCAGCACCCAGATATTGAGGCCTTTCATGATATAGGCGCGAAAATACCTATATTTGAGACCTTTGCACGATTATTCTTTTGCCCTCTGGCGGCGTTAAAAGCGTACTCAATCGGTCATTTATAGTTATAAACTCCCTCATTCCGTGCGCTTTTGCCTTGCCAGAGAGCAAAGTCACTGCTCGTGCAAAGGTCTCATTTAAATAAATATAAAAAACACTATGAATCTGAAGTGATTTATGGCATTTTTATGCGGTGTGTGTGACTAAGTGTAATAAACCATGCGAACGGCTCCCCTGCGGGGGAGTCAGTATGGTGTTCAAATCCGTTGATCTTTCCTGATCGTGTTCAATCAGCCATCCGCCGCAATTAAACCCAGCAGTTCAGTGATTGCATCGATACGATCCTGTAACTCAGGCATCGACAGGGTAAAGCGCAGTTTTTCCTGCCCATCTGGTTTATAGGTATTAGGTTTTCGCTGAATTAGGTTGATGATTTTGAGTGGGTCAACATTGGGTTGGTCGCCAAAGACAATTCGACCACCATATGCGTCCGCCTCAATTTTACGAATCCCGATGGGGGCGGCAACCAATTTAAGCGCTGTTACCACCATCAGGTTTTTGGCAGGTTCTGGCAGCAGGCCAAAGCGGTCGATCATCTCTACTTGTAGCTCGCGCAGTTCAGCCTTGTCTTTGGCATTGGAGATACGCTTGTATAAGACAAGGCGGCTATGCACGTCGGGCAGGTAATCTTCTGGTAGCCGTGCAGGAACGCCGAGATCAATCTCAGAGCCGCTATTCAAGGGTAGCAGTAGTTCGGGTTGCTTGCCTGCTTTGAGTGCCTCAACGGCGCGCTCAAGCAGGTCAGTGTACATTGAGAAACCGATTTCGTGGATGTGGCCACTCTGCTCATCACCGAGGAATTCACCGGCGCCACGGATCTCAAGGTCGTGCGTGGCGAGGGTAAAGCCTGCGCCTAGTTCTTCGATTGATTCAATTGCCTCTAGTCGTTTTTCGGCGTCTTTGGTCATGCTATTTTTGGGTGGCGTGATCAGATAGGCGTAGGCCTGATGGTGCGAACGTCCAACACGCCCCCGCAGCTGATAAAGCTGTGCGATACCCAGTTTATCGGCACGGTTCATAATAATCGTGTTGGCATTGGGCACGTCGATACCGCTTTCAATAATGGTGGTGCTGACCAGAATATTAAAACGTTGATGATAGAAGTCGAGCATGATTTGCTCTAGATCACGCTCATTCATCTGTCCATGGGCAAATTTAATCTCGGCCTCAGGCACTAGCTTCTTCAAATCTTCAGTGATTTTTTCGATGGTGCGCACTTCATTATGCAGAAAATAGAGCTGACCACCACGACGGATCTCACGCAGGCATGCCTCGCGGATCAGGGTGTCATTCCACTGGCGCACAAAGGTCTTGATCGCGATGCGGCGTAGCGGAGGCGTGGCGATAATCGAGAGATCATGAATACCGGTTAGCGCCATGTTAAGTGAACGTGGAATCGGTGTTGCGGTGAGGCTTAAAGTATCAACATCAGTGCGCAGTGATTTCAACTGCTCTTTCTGTTTAACCCCAAAGCGATGCTCTTCATCGATGATAAAGAGGCCGAGGTTATCGAACTTGATGTTGCCACTGATTAGCTTATGCGTACCAACAACGATATCGACTCTGCCATCTTCGATCTTCTTCAGTGCTTCATCCGTTTGCTTCTTAGTCTTAAAGCGAGACAGTACTTCTACCTGTACCGGCCAGTCGGCAAAACGATCCTTGAAGGTTTGGTAATGTTGTTGTGCGAGGAGGGTGGTTGGCACCAGTACTGCCACCTGGGCACCCCCTTGTATTGCAACAAAGGCGGCGCGCATTGCGACCTCGGTTTTACCAAAACCGACATCACCGCAGATCAGGCGATCCATCGGTTTATCAGTGGTCATGTCACTGATCAATTGAATGATCGCTTCCTGTTGGTCTGGTGTCTCTTCAAAAGGGAAAGCCGCAGCAAAGGCCGCGTATTGTTCATCGATTGGCGGGAAGGCGTGGCCTTTGCGTGCCGCGCGTCGAGCATAAATGTCGAGCAATTCGGCAGCAACATCATGCGCACGCTCAGCGGCTTTCCGCTTGGCCTTAGACCACTGCTCGGTACCGAGACGATGCAGTGGCGAGCGCTCTTCAGAGACGCCCGCATAACGGCTGATCAGATGCAGCGAGGAAACGGGTACGTATAGTTTATCGCCGCCCGCATATTCGAGCAGCAGGTACTCATTCATTTGCCCACCCGCATCGAGTGTCTGCAGCCCAAGGTAACGGCCCACGCCGTGTTCCTCATGGACGACAGGCGAACCGATGGTGAGTTCAGTGAGGTTTTTAACCACCGCTTCAACATCACGCCCACGTTTTTTGCGACGGCGGCGTTGCATCACCTGCTCACCAAAGAGTTGCGCTTCACTGATGACCGCTATTTTGCCTGTACCATCAGTTGAGCCATCGAACACCATGCCATCATCGAATGGTGCAACGGTGATGGCGAGTGGCGCATCACCTTCGATGAATTCAGCCCAGTGTTCGAGCTGTTTGGGGTAATGTTCATGATCACGAAACATCTCTAGTAATGTTTCACGTCGGCCAGTGGTTTCGGCGGCGATCAGTACTCGGCCTTCAAATGAGTCAATGAATGTGAGCAGTGGACCCAGCGGATGAGGCGCGCGCGGTGGCAGGCTCAGTTTAGGTGGCGAGCGGGTCGCAAAGTTGTAACTGTTTGCATCTTCCAGTTCCGTGCGGTTTAACTGAATGCTGCTTCGTCTCTGGAGCTGCTGTAATAGCGCTTGCGGCTCAATAAAGAGCGCTTTGGGTGATAATAGTGGGCGTTCAAGGTCATGACGAGCAGACTCATAACGTTCGTGGCTCTCATCCCAAAACTGTCGCGCGGCGTCGCTTGCGCCCGCTGCGGATATGATCAGGGTGTTGTCTGGCAGGTAGTCGAACAAGGTCTGTGTTTGTTCAAAAAAGAGCGGCAGGTAATACTCAATGCCCGCAGGGGCAAGGCCCTGGCTAACGTCACGATAGATCAGCCCATTCTGTGGATTGCCTTCAAAGTGTAGCCGGTACTGTTGACGAAAGCGATTGATACCATCGTCACTCAGCGGGAACTCGCGCGCAGGCATGAGACGAATCTTGTCGATGTTTTCAAGCGAGCGCTGAGATTCAGGGTCAAAGGTGCGCATGGTTTCGATCTCATCATCAAACAGGTCGATGCGAAATGGAGTCTTGCAACCCATTGGAAAGAGATCAAAGAGTCCGCCACGAACGGTAAACTCACCATGCTCCATCACCTGTGAAACGTAGCGATATCCGCTCTTATCGAGACGGGTGCGCATCTCTTCGATGTTGAGTTTCTGGCCGACATCAAGCATCAGCGTGTTGGCTTCAAGGTACTCGCGCGGTGGCAGCCGGTGCATCAAGGTGCTAACGGGCACAATGATAATGCCACGGCTCATGGTTGGCAGTTGATACAGTGCACCGAGTCGATCAGATATAATGTCCTGATGTGGCGAGAAGTGATCGTAGGGCAGGGTCTCTCTATCCGGGAAGATCGACACGGGCATTTCAGGGGCATTGCCGAGATAAAAGCCGAGTGTCTGCGCCAATGTCTCTTCACCATGAATATCGGCGGTAATGACCAGTAGTGGCCCGTCGTGTTGCTGTGCCGCACGGCTGATCGCAAGCCCGCTGCTGTTACCGTAGAGTTTCCCCCATTGGATGGCAGGTTGCTGGGCGGATGGTAATGGTGGTGAAAAGGGGCTGATTGCGCTCATCTAAATTCTGCGGATTCGATCTCTAAATTGACGACAGGCCATATCCAACGGGCCTTTATTGGGCCAGCATTGTCGCATAATTTAGCGTGTAACGGTTGCTTATTAGCGTGCGTGAGCAGTTACAGCGGCAATGTTTCCAGGGTAAAATGGCCGTTATAACGCAGCACGCTGCCTTGATGGTACCAGTCACCGAGCACGGTACGCTCTAGCGTTGAGCCATCAAGCTCAAAGTGGTGCTGTGCTGGGCGATGGGTATGGCCGTGAATGAGGTGTTGCACGTGGTACTTTTTCATCACCTGCTCAACGGTGGCCTGATTGACGTCCATGATTTCTGCGCTTTTCTGCTTGGCGCGATGACGGCTCTCTTGACGAAACTGGCTAGCGATGGCAATCCTTTTTTCGATCGCATAACTTAAAAATTCTGTGCAAAATGTGGGGTTTCGAATCTGCAAGCGAAAGGCCTGATAATCAACATCATCAGTGCAAAGGGTATCACCATGCATGAGCAGCACTTCAGTGCCGTCAAGTTCAACGATGCATGGGTCATCAATTAAGATGGCACCCGTAGCGCTGGCAAAAGCATCGCCGAGTAAAAAATCGCGATTGCCATGCATAATAAAAACTGGAATCTGCTTTTGATGTAACCCCTGTAGGGCATCAATCACCGCCTGATTTTGTGTGTCGATGGCATCATCGCCAAGCCACGTCTCGAACAGATCGCCAAGGATATAGAGGCGATCACCGGCTTGTAGGCGTTTGTGCAGAAATTCAATAAACAGCTGGGTGATCGCCGGGCGACTTGCACAGAGGTGCAGGTCAGAGATAAAGAGGGTTTTCATTTTAGATAACGGGCCACTCTTTATTTTGCAATCAGGCGAGTCATTTTCTCGATAACGATCATTTTCTTAGGCACGTTCGCTGGAAAAGGGCCGCCGCGGCCGGTTCTGACATGCTGAATTTGGTCAACAATCTTCATTCCTTTGATCACCTCGCCAAATACGGTATAGCCCCAGCCACGTGAGTTTTTAGCGCTGTGGTTGAGGAAATCGTTGTCCTTTACGTTAATGAAAAACTGCGCACTGGCAGAGTGCGGAGCATTGGTGCGCGCCATCGCCAGGGTACCTCGGTTGTTTTTAAGGCCATTGTCGGCTTCATTTTTGATGGTATCGTGGGTAGGTTTCTTTTTGTAATCCTTATCAAAACCACCGCCTTGCGCCATGAAGTCAGGAATAACGCGGTGAAAAATGGTGCCGTTGTAGTAACCTTCATCAACATAACGCAGAAAGTTTTCCACCGTTACCGGTGCTTTTGCCGCATCTAAAACAATTGAAATTTCACCCATATTGGTTGTCATGGTGACTTCAATTTTATCGCTGGCATTTGCGCTCACTGATATGGTTAATGCCATTGTTAGTATGGGGGAAATAGCGCGTTTTAATAGTTGTTTAATCATTTAGTTAACACCATCAATTGGATTTGAATCGAACCATGATAAAGGGTTTTTTGCGGATATAAAAGTCGCGGGCGGATAAACAGGTGGGCGGGATACCCACCTGCTATATTTTTAACCAAATTTCTTATAGGTAATCCGCTTGGGTTGTGATGCTGCTTCATCACCGAGACGACGTTTTTTGTCTTCTTCATAATCGGCAAAGTTACCTTCAAACCATTCAACATGACTATCACCCTCGAAGGCGAGTATATGGGTCGCAACACGATCAAGGAACCAGCGATCATGGGAGATCACCACCGCGCAGCCAGCGAATTCAAGCAGTGCATTTTCCAATGCACGCAGGGTCTCAATATCAAGGTCATTGGTTGGCTCATCCAGTAGCAGTACATTGCCGCCACTTTGCAGTAGCTTGGCCTGGTGCAGGCGATTGCGTTCACCACCGGAAAGGTCGCCGACGCGCTTTTGTTGGTCCGAGCCCTTGAAGTTAAAACGACCGAGGTAGGCACGGGAGTTAATCTCCATGCCATTAACGATAATGATATCCTGCCCATTAGAGATCTCTTCCCACGCGGTTTTATTATTATCCAGCGCATCGCGGCTTTGATCAACGTAAGCGAGTTGCACTGTCTCACCAATACGCAGTGTGCCACTATCCGTTTTTTCCATGCCCATAATCATCTTAAAGAGGGTCGATTTTCCCGCGCCATTGGGGCCAATGATGCCGACAATACCGCCCGGTGGCAGGCTGAAATTGAGCCCATCAATCAATAGACGATCGCCAAACCCTTTTTTGACATCGATCGCTTCAATCACGTTATCGCCCAGGCGAGGGCCCGGCGGGATAAACAATTCATTGGTCTCGTTACGTTTCTCAAAGCTCTGGTTAGCCAGCTCTTCATAGCGGGCGATACGCGCCTTGCTCTTGGCGTGACGCCCCTTGGCATTGCTACGAACCCACTCTAGCTCTGTTTTTATCGCCTTAAGCGTGCACCTTCACTCTTCTCTTCTCGTTGCAGGCGAGCCTCTTTTTGCGCTAACCAGGAGGAGTAGTTGCCCTCCCACGGGATGCCGTGGCCACGATCCAGTTCCAGGATCCAGCCTGCGACATTATCGAGAAAGTAACGATCATGGGTTACCGCAACCACGGTGCCCTCATATTCACGCAGAAACTGCTCCAACCAGGCGACAGATTCGGCATCGAGATGGTTGGTCGGTTCATCGAGCAGCATCATGTCGGGTGCCGACAGAATCAGGCGGCACAGGGCGACACGGCGACGTTCACCGCCAGAAAGTTTTGTGACATCGGCATCCCACGGCGGCAGGCGTAGGGCGTCGGCGGCGATCTCAAGTTTGCGATCAAGATTGTGGGCATCAGCCGTCTGAATGATGTTCTCAAGTTTTGCCTGCTCTTTGGCAAGCGCATCAAAGTTGGCATCGGGTTCAGCATATGCCGCATAGACCTCATCAAGGCGGGTCATCGCTTCTTTAATTTCAGCCAACGCCTCTTCAACATTGCCTCGCACGTCTTTAGTGGGATCCAGTTGTGGTTCCTGTGGCAAGTAACCCACCCGTATTCCGGCCTGTGGCCTTGCCTCGCCATGGTGTTCAGTATCGATGCCCGCCATAATGCGCAGCAGTGTTGATTTGCCTGAGCCATTCAGCCCTAACACACCAATTTTTGCCCCTGGAAAGAATGAAAGAGAGATATCTTTGAGGATTTCACGCTTGGGTGGGACTACCTTCCCAACGCCGTTCATTGTATAGATGTATTGAGCCATTTTTATTCCAGTAAATGATGTATTTAGGGGCTTGCGTGAACTGCTCGTTGGCCGATATTAATACTGAATATACTACAAATAAACCGCCTTCTACACGGTTTCTGTTAAAGATATCATGATGTTTTTTTTATTACGAAGATTATGCTATTGCCTACTAGGGCTTGCCTTTATTTCACCGGCGGTGATGGCTAACGCAGCACTGATCATTGATGAAATACGTTTTGTCGGTAATGAAAAGACCCTGTCTATTGTGATGTTGCAAGAAATGCAGGTGAAGGCGGGTGATCCTGTTGATCTTCTGCTGATTGAAAATGATCGCCAGGCGATTATGGATCTGCGCCTCTTTAAATTTGTTTATGCGGATGTGATAGACATAGAAAACCGGCAGGTATTACAGATTATGGTGAGTGAAAAATACTATATTTTTCCTTTGCCAAGATTAAACCGTTCGGCTGATGGTGATATCAGTTACGGTGTTCGGTTGAAGATGGACAATCTTGGCGGCTTGAATCAGCGCTTACGCCTGACCTATAAAAAAGTCGATGGCTGTTGTGATACATTGGGTAAATCAAATGAATTCTACATCAGCTATGATTACCCGCGGATTGCTGGCAGCCCCTTTGGCCTGCGCGTGGGAATGCGCTACTCTGATACGCCGGTAGAAGATAAAACAATAAAAGGCATCACCTCAACCTATAGTCGAGATTACCGAGCATTTAACTTTTCGATCAATCGTTGGTTGAGAAAAGATAGCCCGAGTGCCGGCTGGGCAGTCAATGCGGGGCCTTTTTGGCGAGAGGCTAAATATAACTACGAAAGTGGTCAGCCGGACCTTTACAGCGATGGTGTTTCGGTCGGGCTAGACTTGGGGATCACTTATGGCCGCATCCATGATTACCTCTATAGCCGAGAAGGGACTGAGTATGGCTATTCGATTCAGATTGGTGCGCGAGCGCTAGGTTCTGATGAAACATTTACCCAGAATAACTTTTATTACCGTCGTTACCACTATTTAAACGGTGAGCGGCACCATAATCTCAATGCACAGTTTTTAATGGGCTTTGCTGGTGGTAGGCGACCACTGAGTGGTGATTTCTTCACGGTAGGTGGTAGCAGTACCCTTCGTGGATACGAAAAGGGGGCGTTCACAGGGGAGTCATTCTTCGCGCTGAATCTTGAGTATTTATCCCCCATTAGGGGCAATTTTGATAGCCGTGGTGTGTTATTTGTCGACTTGGGTAATGCCTATAATGACAATAGAACCATTGATATGACTGATCTGAAATCAAGCGCAGGGTTTGGATTGCGTTATAAGGTGAAGTCATTTATGAATGTCGACCTGCGTTTTGATGCCGCATACGCGTTTGACATAAAAGATGTTGCTGTCTATTTCAGTTCGCGTGGAATGTTCTAACTCCGGTGCGACAAAAAAGCCAGGAAGATCGCTCTCCCTGGCTTTTTGATTCTTTCTTTACGGCTGCTTACTTAGTCTTCGTTCAGATAACTCTGCAATTCATTGGCAAGTGAATGGCAGGCAGATACTTCATCGTCTTTAATGCTGGCTAAACCGCCATGCTTCGTTGAGTAATTACAGGCAAACTGGTTCGCTTCATCGGCATGATTAACAATGGTTAGCGCGCTTTTTTCCTGTGAATATTCGGCATTGAGGTGACCACCCAGATAGATGCTATAGGTGAATGAACGACTATGCCACATGCTGTTTTGGTGGTTCGCCAGCGCCTTGGCTATGTTCGGAATGTTGGGTAGCGCAACGGGTGTTAGCGCTGTTGCAGTTGCCGCAGCAAGCTCTTCAAGAGTTGTATCTAAAGGGATCACAACCACGCCATCTTTTGTGGTCGTGACCTTGGGTGCGTCTGCATCGGTAGTCGCATCCACGATGCCCACCGTTTTGATTGAATCGATGGCTTTAATGGCATCTTCAACGTCGATAATTTCAGCAATTTCAGGCTCAACAGCTGTGGTTGCTTCAGGCGCTTCAGCAACGGCCATCGGCGCTGGTGTCTGGATATTATTGTCAGACACCGTCGTTTTTGAAACACAGCCACTCAGCAATGCAACAGAAAAGAGGCAGGCGGTGGCAAGCAGTAATTGGTTATTTGTAAACATGATATAGAGCTCCGCGGTGTATTGATCGGTGGTAATTTTTCACAAAATAGAAGGTATGTTGTTTAGCATGTTTAACTGGTGTGTAATCAGCGCGCAGTAACCTAAAAATAGCACGGGCAGAATATGGTGTGTGCGTACCACGCGCTTGAACAACCAGAAATTCCGATGCGCTAATATAAAGATGAGGCAAGTTGCTGTGATGGCCATTTTGGCTGACACAAATAGCTGTGTATTCATTTTAAGCAAGTGATTCATCACCGGGTTTATTTCCTGTGCGCCTTGCTGTATCAGCATCAGGGTGAAAAAGGCATCGGTACACGAGAGCCCCATAATCGCAATGGTCAATGCAAACAGTACTGGCGCATGATTGTTGTCTGCGTAGTGCGAGGTGTTGAGGCAGATTTCGCGGCGTGCTTGATGCCGACGGCTTTTGCTAAAGCTATACAAAAAGGTACGTAATCCGTGTGATCTGCGGTCAATTCCCTGACGTTGACAGTCAACTGTGATGTCCATCGGTGCATCAACCCCCCTCAGAGTTTTGCAAGAGAGCGTGATTTTAGCAAAAAGCATTGAATTAAACACAAAAATATTGATGTGACAGACATTGAAGGTTGTTAAACCGTTGAATTTATTGGCTTGTGAATAATAAAGTGGCGACTTATCGGCGCAGAAACGTCAATCTTGAGTTTATTTTGTTCGTAACTGCCCATTTGAAGTTGACACGTTCCGGGTATGGCGACGGCCAGGAAAAGAGGCGTAAAGATTGGTCGCCCAAGGAAATTGAATAATAAGCAGATTATGTGGGCAAAGTGTGAGTTAGAGAATAACCCAAAAGCAACGAAAACTTTTATAGCCAAGACGCTCAATATTTACAGTCTCAGCATTAAATATAGCTATATAGAAATAGATACTTAGAGTAGCGATATCAGGGTTATTTTAATACCCTTATATCCAAAAAAATGAAGGTGATTGGCTACTTACCAACAAGGCTGGCAAGAAATTTTGTAAAAGGAATGATATCCTGATTAACACTGACGTTTTCAAGCGCGTTCATATATTCATCTCGTCTTTCAACTGGGATGACAGTCCAAGAATATCCACCAGCTGCTAGCATGATGTTCATTAAGAACCGTCCAGTTCGGCCATTACCATCAATATATGGATGGATATAGACAAACATAAAATGGCCTAAGACAACTCGTACAGCAGGATTTCCTTCATTCTGTAATAACTCAAAAAAAGCAGACATTAAATCACGCACCGCTCCGTAGTTCGGCGGCGTGTGCCTTGATTTTCGAATATAAACCGGACGGTTTCTGTAACCAGCAAGATCGGCGGGTTGAATAATACCGGCAGCTACGCTTGCCCCAAATAGTTCTCGAACCCACTTTCCATGGTCTTCATCAGTAACTATGCCCGCATTTTCTCCATCCAGTATTCTTTTGATACTCTCTTTCACAGCCTGAAAAGCTTGCCAATACCCTCTAGCAGCTAAGGCATTCTTATGTTCGTTGTCTTCTTCGCTGCTATCAGGATTCCAGTTGCCTGAACGAACACGCTCGATAAGGTCTTCGCTAACCCGATATCCTTCAATAGAGAGGGAGTGATAAGCATCGGTGACATAGAGTTCGTCTATCAGCTTTATATAAACATCTATGTCGCTAATTTTTCCAGGTGATGCTGGGAAGTTCGCTACTATAGGCTCCCTGAAACTTTCCCACATCATACGGAGGCGGTTCACATAGGGTGAGGTTTCACATTTGCTAAACGTAAAAGCAGGCTTGTCCTCGAATGGGTCAACTTCATTGATGGTATATCCCGCAGATTTCATAGTATCGACGATAGTGTCAGCCACTTTGTTGCAGCCAATATTTCTAAACGCGCCTGTCAATCGTCCAGCCACCGTGCTGTGATTTCCCTCCAGAAGCTTCCGAAGTAAATCTGATGCATCCGGTATCATCGATAACGCAGCGCGCATTTCTATCGGTTTGGATGTGAAGTGCTTAGGAGAGCAGGCAATCAGTGCGGTATAGAGGTTTGTTGCTCTCATTCCCTCAATTATCTGTATGTCTTGATTTTCTGGAATATCCAGCCTCAGATCGAGAATTGAGGTGTCATGCAGTAGATTAGTGGGTTTGTTTCCAGCCTTGGGGGATCGTACTAATAATTGTCGCGGTACGGTGTTGTTGCCAATATGCAAACTGATAGATTGTTCCGGTGAAAGGCACCATTCATCACCAAAACGTGAATTGAGGTAGTTGGCGCAAAACCCCCAAAAAGATGCGTACCACGCCGTGCTCTCGCCAGCAGGTTCGTCGGGACGGGCTCGGATATACCAGCCCTTCATGACTTCTTGTATGAATCCGTTTTTGAGTAGGCGCTCTCTGTGTGTTCTGCTCAGCTCTCCCGTTCGGATAGCGATAATGCCACTATCCTGTAACTTTTTCAGTTCTGCCAGAGATTGTGCCAGTTTATCCGATGGTGTTGCCATGCCTATCCATAATTAGGTTATCGTGTTACGCCATATTTAGGTTATTAAGTATTTCCATATTTAGGTTATTGCGTCAATCTATATTTAGGTTATTCGGTTGAATAACTTTTAGATTAAGAGCTAGGGCATTCTTAAGCTATAATGCCTCGCTTTTGTAATACCTGCTGCCGCATCGTTTTAAATCTAAAGATTTTGAGGCAACCTCGCAACAGGTTAGTTTAAAGATTGTGTACATATTTGTGTACACATTGAAGGAATTGAGAATATGACCAATGGCCCATTGGCTGACCAGATAAGCCGCAGACGCACTTTTGCGATCATCTCGCATCCCGATGCGGGCAAGACCACCGTTACCGAAAAACTGTTGCTGTTTGGTGGTGCGATTCAGTTGGCGGGCAGTGTCAAAGGGCGTAAAGCGGCACGCCACGCCACCTCTGACTGGATGAAGATGGAGCAGGAACGTGGTATTTCAGTCTCCTCATCGGTGATGCAGTTTCCGTATGGCGACAACATTATCAATCTGCTCGATACCCCGGGCCATGAAGATTTCTCGGAAGACACCTATCGCACGCTAACGGCGGTCGACTCGGCGCTGATGATCATCGATGTCGCCAAAGGCGTTGAGCAACGCACGGTGAAGTTGATGGAGGTCTGTCGCCTGCGCACCACGCCGATTATCACCTTTATTAATAAGATGGATCGTGAAGGTAAAGACCCGATAGACCTGATGGATGAAGTGGAGGATGTGCTCGATATTCAGTGTGCGCCGATGACCTGGCCGATTGGCATGGGCAAACGTTTCAAGGGTGTGTTTCACCTATATAGCGATACGATTCATATTTTTAGTTCGACTCACGGTGGCAAAATCAACGAAGGCGAGGTGATCAAGGGGCTCGATAACCCGCGTCTGGATGAGTTGTTTGGGGATTTGATTGATGATTTTCGTGAAGAGATTGAGCTGGTACGGGGTGCGAGCCATGAGTTCAATTTGGAGTTGTTTTTGCAGGGCAAATTGACGCCTGTCTACTTCGGCTCGGCAATCAATAACTTTGGCTTAAAAGAGTTGCTTGATGCGCTCGCTGAATTCGCCCCGGCACCACAACCACGCGCCTCTAAAACACGGGTGGTTGATCCCACTGAAGATAAATTCACCGGGTTTGTTTTTAAGATTCAGGCGAATATGGACCCTAAACATCGTGATCGAGTTGCCTTTCTGCGTGTCTGCTCGGGTTCTTATGAGAAGGGCAAAAAGATCAACCATGTGCGCATCGACAAACAAGTGATGATCTCAAATGCAATCACCTTTATGGCGCAGGATCGCACGCATGTGGAAGAGGCCTTTCCGGGTGACATCATTGGGCTACACAATCACGGCACGATTCAGATTGGTGATACCTTCACCATGGGTGAAGCGCTTAAATACACTGGCATTCCTCATTTTGCACCAGAACTATTTCGTCGTGCACGCCTTAAAGATCCGCTTAAAAGTAAGCAGCTATTGAAAGGGCTAGAGCAGCTGAGTGAAGAGGGCGCAACACAGTTATTTAAACCCTTCACCAATAATGACCTGATCCTTGGTGCGGTCGGTGTGTTGCAGTTTGATGTGGTTGCCGAGCGCCTGAAAAGTGAATATAAGGTTGACTGTATCTTTGAAGCCGTCACCGTTGCTACCGCGCGCTGGGTGATGTGTGATGATGAAAAGATGCTAGAAGAGTTTAAGCGTAAGTCAGAAGTGAACTTGGCGATTGATGGCGGTGGTGATCTTACCTACATTGCACCGACCCGCGTGAACCTTGAATTGACGATTGAGCGTTGGCCGGAGATTCAATTCCTCGCGACCCGCGAGCATTGATTTTCAGCTAAATTATAAGACTGAGGTGCAGGAACGCTATGAATGAAACAATGTTAATTGCTGGTGTTGATGAAGCGGGCCGTGGCCCTCTAGCCGGGGCGGTGATTGCCGCAGCTGTTATTCTTGACCCTGCTTTTCCAATAGAAGGGGTGACAGACTCTAAAAAATTGAGCGCTAAAAAACGAGAGCGATTGGAGCTAGAAATCAAGCAACATGCGATTGCATGGGCCGTTGGTCGCGCCGAGGTGGAAGAGATCGATGAAATCAATATTCTGCAGGCAAGCCTGCTGGCAATGAGTCGCGCAGTTGAGCAACTCCCGGTTAAACCCAGTCACGTGCAAGTCGATGGCAATCAATGTCCAACGATCAGTTATCCCGTTGAAGCGATTGTGAAGGGGGATGCGTTGATCCCAGCCATCGGTGCCGCGTCAATTCTTGCCAAGGTGGCGCGAGACCGTGAATTGATTTTACTCGATGAACAATACCCTCAATATGGTTTTGCAAAACACAAGGGATATCCCACCAAGGCGCATTTTTCCGCACTGGAAGCGCACGGTGTCTCACCTGTTCATCGCCGTTCTTTTGCACCGGTGCGCCGTCTTTGTGATGGCTCACATTAATTTCATTTTTTCTCAAAATAAACACGCTTAATCCGCAATTCTGTCTCGCAGGGATCATCCTCCTGCGCTAGAATATCAGCCTATGAGTCCTTCCTTTGTTCACCTTCATGTACACACCGATTATTCGCTGGTAGACGGCTGCGTTCGCATTAAGCCGCTGGTCAAGGCGGTCGCTGCGGCGGGTATGCCAGCCGTGGCAGTGACCGACCAAAGCAACCTGTTTGCGATGGTTAAATTTTATCGTGCGGCAATCTCAGCGGGCGTTAAGCCGATCATCGGGGTCGATCTGTGGATACAAAACCCTGATGATGTGAATCAACCGACTAAGTTAGTGCTGCTTTGTCAGAATCATGCGGGCTACCTCAACCTGACGCGGCTGATTTCACGTAGTTATATTGAAGGCCAGCATAACGGCATCCCCATGATTCAGCAGGCCTGGCTGGCAGGTGAAAACGAAGGCTTGATTGCACTTTCTGGTGGGCGCAATGGTGATGTCGGCCAGGCCTTATTGGCTGGCAACGAAGAGGCAGCAAAACAGTTGTTGAGTGCATGGAGGCAACTTTTTGATGATCGCTTCTATCTTGAGTTACAGCGCACCGGAAGAGAAAATGAAGAAGATTACCTGCATGCCGCGGTTGCCTTGGCTGTTGACGCCGATGTGGCGGTGGTGGCGACCAATGATGTCTGTTTTTTAAAGGCCGATAATTTTGAGGCACATGAGGTGCGCGTTTGTATTCATGGCGGTCGTACGCTGGATGATCCGCGTCGTCCCAAGCTCTATAGCGAGCAACAATACCTGCGCACCCCGGAGGAGATGTGTGAACTCTTTTCGGATATCCCTGAGGCCTTGGAAAATAGTGTTGAGATTGCACGTCGCTGTAATCTTGAATTGACGCTGGGCAAAAATGTGCTGCCAGAGTTCCCAGTACCCGCAGGAATGACCACCGATTCCTTTTTTCGTGCGGAGGCCGAAGAGGGGCTAAATAAGCGTTTGGACTTTCTGTTTGACACCTCAGCAGAAGACTTTGCGGAAACCCGTAAACCTTACGATGAGCGGCTTAATCATGAGCTAAAAGTCATCATTGATATGGGCTTCCCCGGTTACTTTTTGATCGTTGCCGACTTTATTCGATGGGCCAAGGAAAATGGCATACCGGTGGGGCCGGGGCGTGGTTCGGGTGCGGGTTCTTTGGTGGCCTATGTGCTAGCGATTACCGATCTTGACCCCATTCACTATGAACTGCTGTTCGAACGCTTCCTGAACCCTGAGCGTGTCTCGCTGCCCGATTTTGATGTCGATTTTTGCATGGATGGGCGTGACCGTGTGATCGAATATGTGGCGCAAAACTATGGCCGCGAGCGGGTCTCTCAGATTATCACTTACGGTACGATGGCAGCAAAGGCGGTGATCCGTGATGTGGGGCGTGTGATGGGTCACCCGTATGGATTTGTTGATCAGATCTCCAAGCTGATTCCATTCGAGATCGGCATCACCCTTGAAAAGGCGCTGGCACAGGAAGAGGTGCTTAATCAGCGTTACCAGGAGGATGATGAAGTTCGCGACTTGATCGACATGGGGCGAGCTCTTGAAGGGATGGCGCGTAATGCCGGTAAACATGCCGGTGGTGTGGTGATTGCACCCACCGCACTCACTGATTTTACCCCGCTCTATTGTGAGCAAGGCTCCGAGAGTACCGTCACCCAGTTCGATAAAGATGATGTGGAGGCGGTCGGACTGGTGAAGTTCGATTTCCTTGGGCTGCGCACCCTGACCATTATCGATCACACGCTGAAGACGGTGAATGCCACCTTGCCGGAGAGTGAGCACATCGATATTGCGGCGATTCCGATTGACGATGAGCCAAGTTATACGCTGTTAAAGCGGTGTGAGACCACCGCCGTATTCCAGCTGGAATCGCGCGGCATGAAAGAGCTGATTAACCGCCTGCAGCCGCACTGTTTTGATGAGATTATCGCCTTGGTGGCGCTGTTTCGCCCTGGTCCACTGCAGTCAGGCATGGTGGATGATTTTATCGACCGTAAACATGGGCGTGCGCCAACACTCTATCCGCATCCTGACCTTGAACCGATCCTGTCCCCGACCTACGGCGTGATTCTCTATCAGGAACAGGTGATGCAGATTGCACAGGTACTGGCGGGGTACTCGCTGGGGCAAGCGGATATGTTGCGTCGCGCGATGGGTAAAAAGAAACCCGAAGAGATGGCGAAGCAGCGCGTGATCTTTGTCAGCGGTGCCTCCGCACGAGAGATCGATGAAAAGACCTCCGGCGGGATCTTTGATCTGATGGAGAAGTTTGCCGGTTACGGTTTTAACAAATCGCATTCCGCCGCTTACGCCTTGATCGCCTATCAAACCGCGTGGCTCAAGGCCCACCATCCGGCCGCCTTTATGGCCGCGGTGATGTCGGCGGATATGGACAACACCGACAAGGTGGTGATGCTAATCGAAGAGTGCCGCGCGATGAAACTCGCGGTGCGTTCACCCGATGTCAACGAATGTGTTATCGCCTTTACCGTGCCCAACGATAAAAAAATTCTGTATGGGCTGGGGGCCATTAAAGGGGTTGGTGAAGCGGCGCTTGAAGGCATTATTGAAGAGCGTAAGGCGAATGGCCGTTATCTGGATCTGTTCGATTTTTGTCGTCGCATTGACCTGCGTAAGGCCAACAAGCGGGTGATGGAGGCGTTGATTCGCTGTGGCGCGCTGGACTCATTAGAGAAGAATCGCGCCCGTACCATGGCGTTGCTGCCAAGTGCATTGCAACTCGCCGATCAACATGCGCGTGAAGTAGCATCAAAGCAAACCAGCATGTTTGGTTCATCAAACCCAACAGAACCGACAGAACCGGATGAAGCGATCACGGGCATCAAGGTGGCTGAGTGGAGTGAAGAACAGCGCCTGCTGGGCGAAAAAGAGACGCTAGGGCTCTACCTCACCGGGCACCCGATTGTGCGTTATGAAAAAGAGCTAAGCCACTTTATTACCTGCCGCATTGCGGAGCTACGTCCCAATAAAAAAGTTTCGGTGGCGGGATTTGTTACCGCCATCAATACCCGTAATGATCGTCGCGGTGAAAAAATTGCTTTTGTAACCCTTGATGATCGTACGGGGCGGGTTGAAGTCGCAGCATTTTCGGATGCCTATAGTCGCTATCGTGATCTGCTGACCAAGGACCGCCTGGTGATTGTTAGTGGGGAGGTGAGTGAGTCTGATTTTTCTGGTGGCTTTAGAATGAGCGCCGATGCAATCTACGATATTGATCAGGCTCGCGCACGTCATGCCAAAGGGCTTGAGATCGATATTGATGAGGCGCGCGCGGGCAATGGTTTTGTCACATCATTAAGTAATACACTGCAGCCATTTCGCGAGGGGCGCTGCACGGTGTGGATCAACTACCGCCGACAAGATGCCACCGTGCGCCTGGCGCTGGGCGAAGAGTGGCGAGTGCGGCCAACCGATGAGTTGCTGAAACGGCTGCGTGAAGTGGCCAATGATGTGCGCGTTATTTACAAATAAACAAGTCATACGCGGCACGCAACGATGCCGCGTGCTACACACTCAGCCGAGCATTCTGCTAGAATAACGGCAAATATTTTGATTTTGGATTGATATGAACCTGAATTACCTGGAATTTGAACAGCCAATCGCTGAAATGGAGGCGAAGATCGAAGAGTTGCGTAATGTCGGTAGCGATAACGATATCAACATCTCCGATGAGTTGGTGCGCCTGGAGGAAAAATGTACTTCAATGACGGAGTCGATTTTCTCCAAGCTAAAGCCATGGCAGGTTTCACAACTGGCACGTCATCCGCTGCGCCCTTACACGCTTGATTATATCAAGTTGATGTTCACCGATTTTGAAGAGCTGCACGGTGATCGTATGTTTGCCGACGATGCCGCCCTTGTGGGCGGCATCGCACGTCTTGATGAGCGACCGGTGATGATTATCGGGCACCAGAAAGGACGTGATACCAAAGAGAAGGTACGGCGTAATTTTGGCATGCCACGCCCGGAAGGCTACCGTAAGGCGCAACGCCTAATGGAAATGGCGGCGCGTTTTAAAATGCCTATACTGACATTTATTGATACCCCGGGCGCATACCCGGGTGTTGATGCTGAAGAGCGTGGTCAGAGTGAGGCGATTGCGCGCAACCTACGGCTGATGTCGACCCTGAGGACACCGATTATCTGTACCGTGATTGGTGAAGGGGGCTCGGGTGGCGCACTGGCCATCGGTGTCGGTGACTGGGTCATGATGTTGCAATACAGCACCTATTCGGTGATTTCGCCAGAAGGTTGTGCCTCGATTTTATGGAAGAGTGCAGACAAAGCAGAAGAGGCCGCCGAGGCGATGGGGATCACCTCGGAGCGCCTTAAAGAGCTGGAATTGGTCGATGAAGTGATCACTGAGCCACTAGGTGCTGCCCATCGCAATATCGAAATGACGGCCTATCGTCTTAAACTCTCAATCAAGAAAGCGCTGGCGGAGTTTGACGGCATGGATCTAGACCAGCTGATTGAGCGTCGTTACCAGCGTCTGATGGGATACGGCAACTTCAAAAGCGAGTAACTTGATCAATGACCACTGCCGCGATACCCCAGTTGTTAACACAATTGGGCGAGGCGTTGCGACAAATTTCGCTCAACCGTTACCCCACTCATCGTTATTGGATTGCCTTTAGCGGCGGTATCGATTCCCATGTATTGCTTCACGCCATGGCGACACTGCGCCCGCAGCTGTTGGCAACGCTCAATGCCGTGCATGTTAACCACGGTTTGAATCCCAAGGCAGCCGAATGGGCCGCGCATGCGGTGTCGGTGTGTGATGCGCTTGATATTCCTTGCCATGTTTTCAATCTGGATGCCCGCGCGAAGCGTGGTGAAAGCCCTGAAGCCGCCGCGCGTGATGCCCGCTATCAGGCCTTTTCTGAGCTCATTGAAACAGGGGATGTGCTGTTAACCGCGCACCATCGTGAAGATCAGGCCGAGACATTATTACTCCAACTGGTTCGAGGGGCAGGTCCGCACGGATTGGCGGCCATGCCACTCAGAACCGCTTTTTCAAATGGCCATCTGGCGCGCCCTTTGCTGGCTGTCGAGCAAGCATTAATCAATCACTATGCGCAAGAAAAGCGACTTGAGTGGCTTGCAGACCCGAGTAATCAAGACCTCAATTTTGAGCGCAACTTTCTGCGCCACGAAGTGATGCCAGCGCTTAAGGCGCACTGGCCAGCGTTGAGTAAAACCGTTTCTCGCTCAGCCGCTCACTGTGCAGAGGCCGCCGGCTTGTTGGATGAATTGGCGCTTGAAGACCTGAAAGCGGCTGCGCAGTGGCGTCGGGAGATGGCGTTACCAGATCGGATTTCGCTTCATTATGTGCAGCAGTTGAGCCTACCGCGACGTAAAAATCTATTGAGATTTTGGATTAAGGCAATCGGTTTTGGTATTATTTCTTCAGCCATTATTAATCAGATTGAAACATCATTGATCAGCGCCAAAGAAGATGCAATGCCACTGGTCTCATGGGCGGGTGGCGAGTTGCGTCGACATCGCGGGTATATTTATGTGATGCCACCACTAGTATCTTTTGATACTTCACAGCGCATTGAGTGGGCCTGGCATCAAAGTGCACTGCTGCTGCCGGCGGGCTTGGGTACGCTGCAAACGCGCCTAATGGAACCGGGTGACGAGGATGATGCTAGCCAGGCCTTGCATCTCAAACAGTGCCAGCAACTGCCAATGACTGTCCGCTTTCGCCGGGGAGGAGAGCGCTGCCAACTACCGGGGCGCCGCCACCGCCATGCGTTAAAGGGGCTTTTACAGCAGGCAGGCGTACCGCCATGGCAGCGAAATCGAATTCCACTGATCTACCTTGGCGATCAGTTGGCGGCGGTCGTGGGATATTTCAGTTGCGCGCCGTTTCTAGCCCAGCGTCATGAGCCGAGTGTGAGCATCTCAATGCGTTAATTGCCATCTATCAATGATTTCCATAGAAATATAGTGGGGTTGTCAAACAAAATTCGATTGAGCAAACAAGGCGACTCTTGTAATATACACCCCCGTCCTGTTTGTTGTTTTTAAACACAAACTTCTTACTCTTTAGGTATTCATGACCAAGTATATTTTTGTCACAGGCGGTGTGGTTTCCTCTCTTGGAAAAGGCATAGCCTCCGCCTCTTTAGGCGCAATTCTCGAAGCGCGGGGTCTGAAAGTGACCCTGATCAAATTAGACCCCTATATCAATGTTGACCCCGGCACCATGAGTCCGTTTCAGCATGGCGAGGTCTTTGTTACCGAAGATGGCGCGGAAACAGATCTCGATCTTGGCCATTACGAGCGTTACGTCCGCACCACGATGTTGAAGCATAACAACTTCACCGCTGGGCGTATTTATGAAAGTGTGCTTGCCAAGGAACGACGTGGCGACTACTTAGGCGCGACTGTGCAAGTGATTCCACACATCACCGACGAGATCCAGCACTTTATCAAGGCAGGCACCGGTGATGCAGAAGTGGTACTGGTTGAAGTCGGCGGTACGGTCGGTGATATCGAATCACTGCCATTTCTAGAGGCGATTCGTCAGATGGGCATTGAGGTTGGGCGTGACAACGCCATCTTCATCCACCTAACATTAGTGCCTTATATTCCGTCAGCAGGTGAAATCAAAACCAAGCCAACCCAGCATTCGGTTAAAGAACTGCGTTCGATCGGTATCCAGCCGGATATTCTATTGTGTCGCAGTGACCGTCCATTGCCGGATGCGGAGCGCCGCAAGATCGCGCTATTCACCAACGTCGATATCAAAGCCGTTATTTCGGCGGTTGATTCCGACAGCATCTATAAAATCCCTCTGCTACTGCATGAGCAGGGACTGGATACCATTACCACTGAAAAATTGTGCATCGATGCACCGGTGGCTGATTTGAGTGAATGGCTAGAGATCAAACAGCGCCTGGAAAGCCCAACCGCCGTTGTCACGGTCGCAATGGTCGGTAAATACATGACCCTGACCGACGCTTATAAATCGATCTCAGAATCATTGATCCACGCCGGGCTACAGACGCACACCCGAGTGAACATTATTTATATCGACTCAGAAGAGATCGAAAAGAACGGCACCGGTTGCCTGGATGCCGTTGATGCGATCTTGGTGCCCGGTGGTTTTGGTGAGCGCGGCGTGGAAGGCAAGATTGAAACCGCCCGTTATGCGCGTGAAAACAAAGTGCCTTATTTTGGCATCTGCTTAGGCATGCAGGTG
This sequence comes from Thiotrichaceae bacterium, assembly GCA_002401765.2. Taxonomy (GTDB): domain Bacteria; phylum Pseudomonadota; class Gammaproteobacteria; order SZUA-140; family SZUA-140; genus SZUA-76. The sequence goes on along the minus strand of NVTY02000078.1, from coordinate 15,550 downwards.
GCGGTGGCTGAGTTTGCCCGCAATGTAGCAGGCATGGCCGGTGCACACAGTACTGAATTTGACACCAGCACCCCTTACCCGGTGATTGCACTGGTAACCGAGTGGATTACGGCCGATGGCACTGTCGAAAAACGTGATGAGTCTTCAAACCTGGGTGGCACCATGCGCCTCGGTGCGCAGGCATGTCGCCTGATTGAAGGCACAAAGGCGCGTGAGATCTACGGTAAAGAGGTGATCTCAGAACGCCATCGTCATCGTTATGAAGTGAATGCGGGGTTGCTTGATAAATTGGTGCAGGCGGGCATGATTATATCGGGCAGGTCGGTGGATGGTGACCTGGTGGAGATGATAGAACTGCCTGACCATCCGTGGTTTATCGCATCGCAGTTTCACCCCGAGTTCACCTCGAACCCACGTGATGGTCACCCACTCTTTAGTGGTTTTGTACAGGCCGCACGCGATCAAAAAGAGCGTTAGTCACATCGCGCCAATAGAACTGATTGGCGCGATGTTTGTTAGAGATATAAAAAGACCTTTGCACGAGGGGTCTCATCGAAATTAAAAATAAACTGTACGTTATCGGAATAGGAAAAGAAAAATAATGTCGAATATTACTGAAGTGCGCGGACGCGAAATTATCGATTCACGAGGTAACCCAACGGTTGAGGCTGATGTGGTACTCGCCTCCGGTGCAATGGGTCGCGCAGCAGTACCATCAGGCGCCTCTACCGGTGCACGTGAAGCGGTAGAACTACGTGATGGCGACGCCTCTCGCTTTGGTGGCAAGGGGGTATTAAAGGCCGTTGCCAATATAAACGGTGAACTGGCCAAGGCAGTGATCGGTCAAGATGGCCTCAATCAGGCGGCACTGGATCAAACCATGATCGACCTTGACGGCACCCATAATAAAGGGCGTCTGGGTGCCAATGCACTGCTTGCCATTTCGTTAGCCGTGGCACGCGCCGCCGCACAGGAGAAGGGTGTTGCACTGTATGAATCACTCGGTGACGCCGCTAAATTCCGTATGCCGGTACCGATGATGAACGTCATCAATGGTGGCGCGCACGCCGACAACAGCGTCGACATGCAAGAATTTATGATTATGCCCGTGGGTGCCCGCACCTTCTCACAGGCGCTACAAATGGGTGCTGAAACCTTTCATGCACTGAGAAAAGTACTCGCGGATAAGGGTTTAAATACCGCGGTTGGTGACGAAGGTGGTTTTGCGCCGGATCTACCTTCTAACGAATCTGCGATCGAAGTGATCTTAGAGGCCATTGCGGCGGCAGGTTACACGGCTGGTAAAGATATCTTTATCGCACTCGACCCGGCCAGCAGTGAGTTCTACAAAGATGGCCTTTACTGCCTAGAATCAGAAGGCAAAAAACTGACCTCAGCTGAGTTTGTTGACTATCTGGCAGACTGGGCAGATCGTTTCCCGATCATCTCTATTGAAGATGGCATGGCCGAAGATGACTGGGACGGTTGGGATATGTTAACCAAAAAAATTGGTGACCGCGTACAACTGGTCGGTGATGATCTATTTGTCACCAACACCGAAATCTTGAAAGAGGGCATCGACAGAAGCATCGCTAACTCGATCCTGATTAAAGTTAACCAGATCGGTACCCTGACTGAATCCATCGCGGCAATCAACATGGCAAACGATGCCGGCTTCACCGCAGTGGTTTCTCATCGTTCTGGTGAAACAGAAGATACTTTTATTGCAGACTTGGCAGTAGCCACTGGCGCAGGGCAGATCAAGACCGGTTCAATGTCTCGCTCTGACCGTATTGCCAAGTACAACCAGCTCATCCGCATTGAAGAAGCGCTGGGTGACAAGGCTATTTTTCCAGGACGTGACGCGTTCGAAATTGCGGTTCCTTAATAAAAATATTCGAGCGTCGTTTGGCGAGGTTGATCTGATCAATGATGGTGGCAGCGATGAGTTTACCAGAACACTCTGATAGACCCACGTCACCCATGAAGATCATCCTTGCCATTCTTTTTGTGTTGCTAGTACTACTGCAAATCAAATTATGGCGTGGTGACGGTGGTATCGTTGATACCTTAGCACTGCAACAGGTACTTGACCATCAAGTGCAGGAAAACAATGTGCTGACTGAGCGTAACAGGGCACTTGAGGCTGAGGTCAATGATCTTAAAAAAGGGGTCGATGCGATTGAAGAACGTGCCCGCAGTGAACTGGGGTTAATCAAACCGGGTGAAACCTTTTTTCAGACGGTCGATGAATAATCCGCCACGTTATTGGGGCGTCATCCCTGCATCCGGCGTCGGCAAACGCATGGGCAGTGAACTGCCCAAGCAATATCTCACACTGCATGACAAAACGCTGTTACAACACACCATCGAACGCATGGTTGATCATTCGCGTATTGCGGGTGTGGTGGTGGCAGTGGCCAGGCATGATCATCGTTGGCAGGCCCTTGAAGAGCACTTTGGTGACGAGGTGACGTGGGTCACGGGTGGCGCTGAACGTTATCACTCCGTCTTAAATGCCTTGCAGGCACTCAATGATATTGCCGCCAAGGATGACTGGGCATTGGTACATGACGCCGCACGCCCTTGTCTGCGAGCAGAGGATATTGATCGTTTAATCGACCAGGCGAGTAGCGGTATTGGTGGCATCCTGGCCGCACCAGTGAATGACACCATGAAGCGAGCCAATGCCGATGGCGCCATCACCGAGACGGTCAATCGTGACGGGCTATGGCGCGCACTGACGCCGCAGATGTTTCGCATCCGCCTATTGATTGAAGCGATTGAACATGCGATGACACAAAACCTCCCCATTACCGACGAAGCAAGCGCAGTAGAGTCACTGGGGTATCGACCAACGGTAGTGGCAGGGCATTCCGATAATATTAAAATCACCCTGCCACAAGACTTAGAATTGGCGCAGCTCTATCTACAACAGCAGCGATCTACGGTGACAAAAAGCGAGCATAACAAATGAGAATAGGCCACGGTTTTGATGCACATCGTTTTACTGACGATAAAGATGTGGTGATTATTGGCGGCGTCTCAATCCCATATGAACAAGGGTTAGAAGCACATTCCGATGGTGACGTGCTGGTGCACGCACTGTGTGATGCACTGCTGGGTGCCGCCGCCCTCGGTGATATCGGTCAGCACTTTCCCGATACCGATCCTGATAACAAAGGGATCGATAGCCGTATTTTACTGCGCCACATCGTCGCGCTATTAAACGATAAAGGTTATACGCTCTCCAATGCCGATATCACCATTATCGCTCAAGCACCAAAGATGATGAGGCATATTCCTGAGATGCGCGAGTTGCTGGCTGATGACCTACAGATTGCCGTTGAGCGGGTTAATGTTAAGGCGACCACCACTGAAAAAATGGGTTATACCGGGCGCGGTGAAGGGATCTCAACCCACGCGGTTGTTCTGCTTAATGAATCGTTATGATGTTTGAATTCATGTCCTTACGTCTCGAGCAAGTGTCATTGCGAGAAGTGGCGCCAGTGTCATTACGAGGAGTGGCACCAGTGTCATTGCGAGGAGTGGAACGACGAAGCAATCCCATCCCTCAATGATACTCAAAAGTTCGAGATTACTTCGCGTTGCTCGTAATGACAGAGACAGTACTCAATATGAAAGAAGATAAATTCCCACTCAACTGGCCTTACGCCGATGGCGAGCCTTTAATCACGGGCGTTATCCGCGCCACACCGGAAGACTTTCAGGTGGACGAAATACTGGGTTTTGAAGCCGATAGAGATGGCACCCACGCCTTTCTTAACGTGAGAAAAAAGAATGCCAATACCGAATGGGTCGCGAAACAGATCGCGCGCTTTGCCGGTGTACGGCAGGTCGATGTCGGCTATGCCGGATTAAAAGATCGCCGAGCCGTGACCCGCCAATGGTTTAGTGTTGACCTGGCGGGTAAAGAAGAACCGGACTGGCATTCACTGACAGAAGGGGGCATCGAATTTGTCGAGATCACTCGTCACCGCCGAAAACTAAAGCGCGGCGCATTGCAGGGAAACCGCTTTAAACTAGTGGTACGTGACATTAAAGGTGACTTTAATCACCTTGAAGATCGTATTGCCGAAATTGTCGCTAATGGTGTGCCTAATTACTTTGGTGAGCAACGTTTCGGTTTCTCAAATCTCGAAAAAGCAAGCGCGATGTTCTTAGGGAAAATGAAAAAGGTGCGTCGTCCAGAAAAGGGCATGTATCTCTCAGCCGCCCGATCATGGATCTTTAATCAGATACTGGCAGCCCGTGTTGAGTCGGGTGCATGGAACCAGGCAATGGCGGGTGATGTGATGATGCTGGCCGGCACGCAGAGCATCTTTCCCATTGAATCAGCGGACGATGAGATTGCACAACGCATCAATGAGTTTGATGTTCATCCCACTGGGGCAATGTGGGGCAGTGGTGAGTTAGTACCAACCCTGGATGTTGCGGCGTTAGAGCAATCGATAGCGGATGGTGAAATGCTGTTTTGCGATGGCCTGAAGCGAGCCGGTCTCAAACAACAGCGTCGTTCATTACGTTTAATGCCGAAAGGCTTGCAGTGTACACAGCTTGAGCCGCAAGTGATTGAACTGCAGTTTGAGCTGCCAGCAGGCAGTTATGCCACGGTGGTGCTGAGGGAGTTGTTTCGGGTCGCGACATAGCTTGCTTGTGCATATTGCACATTAGACGCATCTCTCTGGTGAGATACAAGGCCCTAAATTACTGTACGATTTTGAACTTGGCTTTGATCAGCGTAATATGAGCGGATGAATGAAAACCTCGACCATTTATCCGCCTCCAGGCGAAAACATTTAGCGCATATCGTAGCCGTCTTGCGCGATGAATTGGAGCAAATCACCGGTTTTTCCACCGGAGAGAGAAAACACAGCCGGATATTAAAAATCATCTTATTTGGTAGTCATGCTACCGGAAAATGGGTGAATGATCCTGCCCACGGTTACGTCAGCGATTATGACATTCTCGTGATCGTCAGTCACAAAAAACTGCTTGAAGACTATAAATTGTGGGATCGCGCTGAAGACCGAATTGAGTTACAGGTTCGTCCACCTTTAAACCTTCTCGTTCACACTCTGGAGGAAGTGAATGATGCCTTAGTCACGGGCCAATACTTTTTCACAGATATCAAACGTGAAGGGATTGTGCTATATGAAACCGATCAACGTGAGTTGGTGGAGGCGGGCAATCTCAGTCCGGGAGAATACAAAGCTATTGCGGAAAAACACTATGAGCAGTGGTTTGAGAGTGCTCAGAATTTCTATGAAATTTTTGCTATGACTCTAGCCAAAAGTTTTCTAAAAGAAGCGGCGTTTCAACTTCACCAAGCCACAGAACGTTTTTATTCCAGTTTGCTACTCGTTTTGACTAATTACAAGCCCAACACACATAATTTGAAGCAGTTGAATGCGTTGGCCATCTTACAAAATGAACAAATTACCGAGGTGTTTCCACAAGATAAAAAAATGTATCGCCGCCGTTTTCAATTGCTTAAACAAGCCTATGTCGATGCGCGTTATTCGGAGCATTACAAAATTACGGAAGAAGAACTTGTGTGGTTAGCCGAGCGCGTACAGATTTTACAAAATTTAACAAAAAAGCTCTGCCAAGAAAAGATTAAGTGTTTTGAGTCATGATGGAATAGAAAGGCATAACCCGTCGCTCAACCCGACCGCATAAAGCTGGTTTCATTTTTATTTGAAGTTGTGGGGCGGTCGGGTTAGCTCATCGTTAGAACTTGGAATATTTTAATTAAAGGAAATTAACATGGATGCAATAGCAATATTAAATGATATGGAGTCACGTAAAAAAAGTATCATAGAAAACACTCCAGCTAGGTTTGAAATAGAAGATAATCCATATGCATTTGGAGAAGAGCCATTTTACGAATTTGAAATAGCCAGTCAGGTTAATACATGACGTGGTTTAATTATCCAAATTTCAAAAAGAAATAAAATTGATTCAAATTTAGTAATGGCAATTATGTATATGGAAACAACTCATGGATGGTATGATATATTCTATCCATTTAGAAAAAACCATTTTACCCATGAATATACATTATAAGTATTGGCGTAAGATTGGCGTTACAAAAGAACTACTGGAATGTCCATATTATAATATTGAATTTGGTGCTATTTTATTATCAAGAATCAAAGCCCGTATTGAAAATCCATCTGTCAAAAAAATCGCATCTATTTATAATTTTTTAGAGGCTGAAAAAGTAACTGAATATAGTGCGCGTGTAGAAAAATTATATTTAAGAAGGCCATGGAATTAAAAGGGATGTAAATAATGAAAAAAACATTAATAATTCCTCTTTTAGTTTCATTAATAATCGCTAGTTTAGCACTATATGTAGGTCTACAACACAACTCTATGGGTGAGTTTTGTAAAGAAGTCGAAGTTAATTGCAATATTGATTATCTTTATTCAGCTGGCATCTGGAGTGCTTGGTATATAACCTCATTTGTAGTTCAAATAAGCATAATCTATATTTTAAAGTTACTGCTTCACTTTAAAAAAAGAGTTCTAACAAAACGCTCAAGCCGGACTCCGTAACATGGCACTTGTTTTGCACAAACCGCAAAAAAATCGCCATGTTACTATGCCGCTTAGCTTTGCGTTATTTGCGACACGAAGTCGCATAATTGTATGTGTAGCCTACTGTAGAACATCACAGAATATGCACTCGGAGTGTTCTCTCCGGTCTCCTATGTGAGCGTGCTACCGTTGCGTTGATGACGGGGTGCGAAGCCTCACGGACAATGTACCGAATTGGGTTTGAATGGTAACAGGAAAACCCCTCCGGCAATACTCTCCGGTTAAGGGCTAGGATCGGACAATAAAGTGAAATTAATTAAAGCGTCTCACGCGTCGTCAATAGCAACAAACCGACGAGTGTTAATAGGTTAAAGGCATGCTTCCTAGTGTTTGCATGCCTAGCCAAGCTGCAAGTCTCTAACGTACTTGCACGGAATTGCAGTGCTACCGGCGTCCAGGCTTCACCTAAGTTGTCTATAAGAGCAATTATGCGGAACGTGGAAAAGTGATGATTTCGCCATGGTCGCAATGCATGGCAGGCTAACCGTAAGGCAAGCTTATGGAAGCATCACAATGAGAAGTTGGAAGAAGCGAATGCCACTCTGTAACGGAGTGGATAGAGTCTGCAACAAGACTCAACGTTAAAGCGATCACTTTCGGTGGTGGTGAAACAGCGTGCCCACGTCCAACAGGTGTTCCGTTGCGAGAGAATTTGGAGAACCTTGTTAAGATGAGAAAGCAAATGATAGCTTCGGCTGGTGCGCTCATCGACGACACGGAGAAGTGGAACCAGATCGACTGGAACCATGCTCGCCGTGTTGTTAGAAGGCTGCAGATGCGTATCGCAAAGGCTGTAAAGGAGGGTCAATGGAACAAGGTTCGCGCCTTGCAATATTGTCTCTCACACTCGTTCTACGCCAAGCTACTGGCTGTGAAGCGAGTGACCTCAAACAAGGGGAAGAATACCCCTGGCGTAGACGGCATCTGTTGGAAAGGTGCCCGAGCCAAATGGCGAGCTGCTTGCAGCTTGCGCAAACGTGGCTATCGTCCTCAGCCACTTAGACGGATCTATATCCCGAAGAAGAACAGCTTGAAAAAGCGCCCACTCAGTATCCCGGTGATGTTTGATCGTGCGATGCAAGCATTGTATAAACTCGGCTTAGCACCGGTTGCAGAAACAACGGCTGACGGAAACTCGTATGGGTTTCGTGAGCTGCGTAGCTGTGCCGATGCGATTGCGGCCGGTTTTAATGCGCTAGCAAAGCCAAATTCAGCGAGCTGGGTTCTGGAGGGTGACATTGCGGGATGTTACGACAACATCAGCCATTCGTGGATGCTCGAGAACATCCCGATGGATCGCGACGTGCTTCGCAAGTGGATTGAATGTGGGTATGTCGATGAAAATCGACTTTATCCAACGCGAAAAGGAACGCCGCAAGGCGGGATTATCAGTCCCACCCTGGCGAATATAACCCTGGACGGCTTAGAGCAGGTTGTGAAAGACGCTGTTCCTCGTCGCTCCCGTGTCAACTTCGTTCGGTATGCAGATGACTTCATCATCACAGGCAAATCAAAACGCCTGCTTGAAGAGCAAGTTAAACCGGCGGTAGAAGTGTTCCTCAAAGCGCGCGGTCTCAGTCTATCAGAAGAGAAGACCGCGATCACGCACATAAAAGACGGCTTTACATTCCTTGGGCAAACCTTTCGCAAACATGGCAATGTGCTGCACATCACACCATCGCAACAGGGCGTTCTTGCTCTGAAACAAAAGGTTGGAGTTCTATGCCGCAAACACGTAAGCGCACCGATGACAGTGCTGATAAAAGTGCTGAACCAAACACTGCGGGGCTGGGGTAATTACCACCGCCACGTGGTGTCATCGGCGGCCTTTTCTCGAGTGGATACCTATGTCTATCAATAGCTTTGGCGTATGATATGTCGAAGGCATCAGAACAAGTCCAGGAAGTGGCTAGCACGTCACTATTGGTCGGGTTCAGGTGGCCGAAATATCTTTTCGGTTAAAGGCAAAACCAAGCAGGGTGATCGTGAATATTCGGTTATCCGCTTAAGTGCAATAGGCATACGGCGGCACATTAAAATCAGAGCCACTGCAAATCCTTATACGCAAGAAGATGCCTATTATTTTTGGCAACGACGGCATAAAAAGGAATCGCGCCTCTTACCTATTTTGGGATCGAAGGCGTGTCAATTGCAATGGGCCTGATGAGGTACAACAGCTGGGGCACCCCACAGTGGTGTCCTTTAGGAATGCTTGAGCCGTCAAGATGGGAAACTATCACGCTCGGTTCTGAGGGGGGAATGGGGTCGTGAGGCCCCTGACCTACCCGGTGTGTCAAGATAAACATCAATAGAGGAAAGTCATGAGTAAGTTTAAAGCGTTATGGAATAACTACCCAGATAAAAGGCTGTTGTCGTCAAAATGCTTCAATAAGCAAAAGGATAGCAGTAAGCCTTTCAGTGATTATTGTGCAATTATGCTTAGTGAATGCCTGATCAAATCTGGTATTAGCATTGCTGGTTACAAAGGCAATAAATGTTGGTCTCATTCAGCAGGGCCAAAACATATTTTACTAGCCGAGGATCTTGCAAAGGGGTTAAGGGCCTCTCCGCCGGGAGGTTTCGAAAAAATGATCGAAGTAAACCCTAAAACCTTTCAAAAGGAGCTTGCCGATAAGACTGGTGTAATATTCTTTAAAGACTACTGGCCACGTGGAAGCGAATCTGAACAGACTAGAAGCGGAGACCACATCGATCTATGGGATAAAGACAAAATTACAAGCAGTAGTATGTTCTTTAGGTCAGTATATGAATTTTTTGGCACGTTATCAGACCTCAATCGCAGCAGGAAAATCTGGTTCTGGGAAATGAAATGAAATGAAATGAAATGAAATCATTATCCTTATATGTGTCTTTAGTTGCTTTTATGTTTGTAATAAATTTTGGTATTTATCTATTCTCATATAATAAAATAATATTTCCATATCTAACCGAATCTCAACGAATGGATATTGCTCCAATTATATTTTCCTATGTGTTGTTGGGCTATTTTGTGGCATCAATTTTTATTGTAGTGCTAATGGCAGTTGCAAAAACACACATAACAAAAAGCTTAAGCGGACGCTAAAAAGTGCGCCGCTTAGCTTGGCGTTAGCTTTAATAAAAAAGGAAAGTCTTATGATTGATTGTAGTTTTAAACTGAATAATAAACCCATGAGCACTTTTAAAATGGGTGCTCCGTCATTTCCAGAATTTTCCGGTTTAGACAAACACGTAAACAATTCCAAGTCGCAATGTTCACTAAATAAAGGCCCTATCCCGAAGGGGAGTTACTATATTTTTGATCGTCAATCTAGCTTAAAGGAGCGATTTAAAAGCATATTCAATAAAAATGAGAAGGACGCATGGTTTGCGCTCTATGCTATTGACACTAAAATAGACGACGAAACCTATTGCGAACAAGTGAAGCGCGGGCAATTTCGCCTTCACCCAAGTGGTATTTTAGGTATTAGTCAAGGTTGTATCACCATTAACGACTGGACGGATTTCCAGGTAGTACGTTCTCTGTTAAAGGGAACGAAAACAATAGAAATTTCGGATGTGGGGTTAGAGTGCTATGGTAAGGTTAGGGTATGGTGAAGCCAATGCTAAGATATAAATATTTAATTATTTGGTTAATAACGGGGACAGTTATATTGGCCTACATTATCGGAAATTATTATTATTACTTTGGTTTTACTTATCCCAAACCTTTTGCTCTTTGGGTGTCTGATCTGTATGGAACAGCTAATGCTGAAGATATAGCTGATTTAGAAATTATTCTTAATTTCATAGTCTCTTTCTTAGCCGTGTCTATCTTTACCTTTATATTTTTAGTCATCAAGAAAAAGCTAAATCGGGTAAGGGCTGACAACTAATCAGCCCTCCCCACACCACCCTGCATACGGCTCCGCACAGGACGGTTCATTTAACTATCCGCTAGGATAATGTATCTTTATCCAACCGTCCCTTAAAGAAAACAGACCTTCCGCTTTCAAATAGTCATTGCTCAGCGCTTGTTGTATACCGGGTGTTTTTGAACTACGCCACGGACCTTTTCTTGTGCTGCCACAAGTAACTGCCCAGTCTTTAGATGCACCCAGTTGCAACAATTTAGTTACTTTTGTTCGCGGTTCGCCTAAAAGCGCCTACTGTTGGTTCGCCACTGACGCCAGTAACACATCCTCACCCGTCGCCGTATCCAATTATCTAGATCCATACACTGTTGGTACACATTGGCTATACCGTAGTAGTTGATCCAGCCTCTTAAATACTGCGTTAATTTATACAATTGATACGACATACTTACGCCCCAATTTCGGTTTGTAAGTTCGCGTACTCTTTGTTTAAATTTCTTGAGCGATTTTTCATGCCATTTAACGTTTCCTCGTGAAAAGGTAAAACCTAAAAATTTACTTCGACTTACCTCAACCACTTGGCTTTTATCCGTGTTTACCATTAATTTTAAACGTGTTTTTAAATAGTGACTTACACTATTCAGCACACGCTTTCCTGCACGCTTTGATTTTACTAAGATGATAAAATCATCAGCGTATCTTGAAAATTTATGGCCTCGACTTTCCAGTTCTCTATCCAAGCTATCAAGTATTACATTTGATAGTAAGGGCGAGAGTGGGCCGCCTTGTGGCACACCTTCTTTGCTGGGTTTTAGTTGTTTTCCATCCATAATGCCGGCACGTAAATAACGCCCTATTAATGCCAGCACCCGTTTATCTTTAATATTGAAGCCGAGTTTTGTCATTAATAAATCATGATTAACGCGATCAAAGAACTTAGACAAATCAACGTCCACCGCAATTTTACGGTTTAGCTTTATGTTGCCGGCAACCTCTTTTATCGCTTGTGCAGCATTTCTGTTTGGCCTAAATCCATAACTGTCATTTGAAAATAAAGGGTCTAGTATTGGGCCCAGCATTTGAACAATGGCTTGTTGAATTACACGATCGAGCACCGTAGGTATACCTAATAAGCGCTTACCGCCGTCAGGCTTGTCGATCTCAACGCGTTTAACCGGTTGGGGTCGATAGTTTTCGCCTTCCAAATCAGTCACAACTTGTTTCCAGTGTTGCTGTGACCAGTCTAAAAAATGCTCAATCGTCACACCATCCACACCCGCCACCCCTTTATTTGCACGCACGCGTTGCCATGCTTTTTTGAGATTTTCAGGTGCGAGTACTCTGTCGAATAATGACGCATTAGGGTCGAGTTTTATGTTCCCACGCAGATCACTATAATCACCGGTCGGCGTTAAATTAGTTACCCAGTCGAACATGACTTTTACCCCCTTAAATGTTCAGGCCTTTGCCTATAGCGCCTACTGCTGGCACCATGTCCCAACCATTACGATGGGCATTTGGCTACTCGGCAACTGCTCCTGCGTTGCTCTACCTCCTGCATCCATGCAGTCGTATGCCGTCTGCTGACTTCTGCTTAAACACACCACAAATTACTTTGCACTGCGCTATCGGGTTTCATCTTTTCGCTTTCATTGAGCGATGACATCAATGAACCAAGACACTTCTATACCAGAGTCTCACTGGTTAATTACCGATCGCTCGTTAAGCAGATCTCCCCAGATAAGAACGTGAACTTTCACTGCACTGCCTCATCATTTACCTTATCTCGCGATTCATGGGTTTCGTTATGCTTGGCTAACTCACCCCTGAGACTGGGCCTCATATGATGTTTCTGTACGTAAGCTCGCAGTTTTGTACTCAGGCTTCCTTCCCACAACACCTCGCGGACTTGCAGTTGCCGTCGACTAGTAATTATACTGTCTATAAATAGACAGGCGAATCTCTTACAGAGGACTTTCACCTCATAAGTTCACGCCCATGCTGGGCGTACCAAGTCGTTCAAAACGGATTTTTTAAAAGCGGCGCTCTCGCTTCGCTTTTAAAAAACCCTTTAACTCAAACGTTATACATACAAAAAGGTGATAAGAGGAATCCATGAGAAAAATAATTTTTATTTCAATGCTTCTATTTTCAACCAATGCACTTGCTAGTTTTTCATGTAATGCAACTATAAATAGAGTTTTAGTTTATGGTGATGGGAGCGTAAATATTCTCCATAGCGGAAGGGGGGATTATACAAATATATGTAATACAAAGGGTACTTGGAAAGGGATAGATACAGTTACTTGTTCTTTGTGGGTGGGTATATTGCAAAGTTTACAAAATAATTCAAAACAAGCCATTTTTTATTATAGTGGTGAGGGGGCGTGCGCCACATTGCCTACATATGGAAATGCACCTGCGCCGGTCTATATCGGGTCTATTCACTGAAATCATGTATAACAAATCGTTAAATTGGGATTGGCCTACCGCGTTTTTTTAAAACTTTTGTGTGATTTTAGGTTTGGTCACCATTTTAAATCAGTGCTGGCCAACCCATTAACTCAAACGTTAGCTCAAAAAACATAAATGCAAAACTATACTACATATTCAATAGTTGGCTTGGATACTCAAACCGGTGAAATCGGGGGTGCAGCAGCAAGTTGTGCATTAGCTGTAGGTAGTGCAGTGATTCATATTCATGAAAATACTATTATTCATTCGCAGCATATGGCGTCACCGGTATTGGCCAATGACATATTTGTAAGAATTAGCAAAGGAGAGAGTGCAAAAGCAGCATTAGCATCTATATTGGCGAGTGATGAAAATGTAAGAAAACGGCAAATAATACTGGCAACCACTGATAATGAATTGTTGGCACATACTGGAACTGAGTGCGAATTGGAATATAGCCATGAGGTAGGGGTAAACTGTGTTGCAGCAGGAAATTCACTTGATAGAAATGAAGTAATTTCTCGAATGGTAGAAATATTCGAAGAAAATTCATCTGAATCACTTTCTTTGAGGCTTCTTAGGGCTATTCAAGAAGGTGAGCGAGTGAACGCAGATAAGAGAGGAAAGCAATCAGCAGCCCTAAAGATCATGGCTCCTAAAAATAAGGACCAGTGGTACATGTGCCCTAACTTAAGAGTTGATGATCACAAAAATCCTGTTAAGGAACTCGTTAGGTTATGGGGGCTATTTGAGGATCGTAGAAAGTCATGGAGCTAACAAGGCGCTTCAACGCGGACATGCCTCCACAACGTTTGAATTATGCATTCCCTTCGGTCATAGTTGCACAATTCAAAGCGTCGCTCCGGCATGCCGGTTAAGCGCAACGTTCAAGCTGTAGGAAAACCCCCAGTCACCACTAAAATCAGCTAAAATAGCATCACACTATTAAGGATTGATGCGATGCCAAAGTTCATTCCCAATAATTACAAGCAAGACATGTTGATCGCGCTTAATTTTGAAGATCAACTACAGCCGGGCACCTTTGAGCACGCGCTGCATTACTTAATCGATCAAAAACTCGACCTGTCGGTTTTTTACCCCCGCTATAAAAATGATGATGTTGGGCGTCCCGCCTATGATCCCGCCATGTTGCTCAAAATCATCCTGTTTGCATACTCAAAAGGCATTACCTCCAGCCGTGAAATTCAGTGGTGCTGCCAATACAACATCATCTTCAAAGCACTTGCCTGTAACAGTAACCCGCACTTTACTACCATTGCCGACTTTATTAGCAGTAAGCCCAGTGACATCGAAGCGATCTTTGAACAGATCCTGCTCATCTGTTTTGATGAAGGACTATTGGGCAATGAACTGTTTGCGATTGACGGTTGTAAGATGCGTTCAGACGCCGCGAAAACCTGGTCAGGCACCTTTAAAGAGCTGGGTGAAAAGCGTGACAAACTAAAACGCATGATTCAATACCAGATGAATCTTCATCAGGACAATGACCCGGTTGAGGATCATGATGACGCCAGAGAGAAGCGTACCGCACAGACCATCGACACACTCAACAAAGCCCACGATAAAATCGAAAGATTTCTCGATCACAACGAGCCGAGACAAGGAAAGGGCAAGAAAAAAACTGAAGTGAAAAGCAATATTACCGACAACGAGTCGGCCAAGATGACCACCAGTAAAGGCACCATACAGGGATTCAACGGCGTCGCCTCGGTTGATAAAAAACATCAAATCATCATCGATGCCCAGGCCTTTGGTGAAGGGCAGGAACACCATGTATTAAAGCCTGTTCTTAACATCATCAAAGAACGCTTTAACCGACTGGGAATCAGTGATGATATCTACCAGGATGGCATCATCGTCACCGCAGACACCGGCTATGCCAATGAAGACAACATGGCTTACCTGCACCAAAACAACATCGATGCCTACATTCCCGATAAACATTTTCGTAGCCGCGATCCTAAATTTATCGATCAAAAGAAAAAGTACGGCAAACGAAATCAATTGACTAAAAAGAAAGGTAACAGCCGCTATCCCGCGACCGAATTTGAGTTAAACAGCGATGATAAAAGTTGCGTATGCCCAGCAGGAAAAAGCCTGTGGCTTAAAAATGAAAAGAAAGACCAATACGGCAACGACAAGCTGTATTTTGAAGGAAGGCTAACTGACTGCCGAGACTGTGAACAGAAACAACAATGCATGAAGAAGCCCGACTCAGCCGACACGCGTAATGGCCACGGAAGACAAGTTTCGTTCATCGTCAAACAACGCACACCTGAACCCAACTACACCGACTGGATGAAGGCGCGGGTTGATAGCGACAAAGGAAAACAAATCTATAGCCACCGAATGTCAGTGGTCGAACCCGTCTTTGCCAATATGGGTAGCAACAAAGGCTTGAATCGATTTAGCTTGCGAGGCAAAGCGAAGGTTCAAGGCCAATGGCAACTTTACTGCATGGTGCACAACATAGAGAAGCTGATGAATTACGGTGAACTAAGGCATTAGAGAGACGAATATGGGCCATGAACGACCAGGCATCAATATATAAGGCGCAAGCGACAATTAAATATTGAAATATAAATATATTGAGT
>NVTY02000077.1 GCA_002401765.2 Thiotrichaceae bacterium | reverse complement strand
TGCATCGTGAAATTACGGTCACAGCTGATGCCGGTCTTACTGCGGGACAAATCCTGAAAACCACGGCCCAGTTAACCCATGACGGTGGTCTGGCAGTTAATAACAGCGCTGAACATGCGTTGACCGTGGTCGCTAGCACATTGCCGCTGGAAGTGGATATCAGTACCTCGGCCAATCCGGTGATAGCGGGTGAGCGAGTGCTCTATACACTGACGATCAGTAACTCATCACTGTTGCCAGTCAATGATGTCAATGTACAGCTTCGAGTACCCGCCGAACTCTCTTTCTACTTTAGTACGGATGCTGAACCCAATGTTGCGGGTTGTTCTTGCGATCCAGTGGAAGAAGCAAGCTGGAGCAGCCTGGGCACCCTGGCAGCGGGTGAGAGTCGCACTATTACAGTGAATGCACTGGTGGTTGCCAGTGTATTGAGTGGGAACCTGATTTCGGCCCCTGTGCGTGTCACAGCGACCGATTTAGGTGACACGATAAATTTGCTGAATACGGTGGCCGTATTCAATTCACCGTCGGCCGACCTGGCCCTGAGTGCCTCAACGGATCCTGTGGTGCCGAATGAGACTTTTACCTACCAACTTGATTTCGGCAATACCAGCGCAGGATCTTTGACCACGGTAGAATTGCGGGCCTTTTTACCTTCAGGCGTTACGGTCAGTTCCATCAGTGATGGCGGTACTGAAGTCAGCCCTGGTGAGGTGGTGTGGAATGAGGGTACGCTAAACTCAGGGGCTGCCGTGCATCGCGAAATCACTGTAGTAGCCGATAACGCTACGGCGGGTGATATTCTTACACTGACTGCTGAATTGACCCATGATGGCGGACTTGAAATCGATAATCGGAGTGAGTTTTCAGTTTCTGTTGCAGAAGCTGGAGGAATTGCTTCGCTATTATCGGTAGATATTGTGGCTACACCTGATCCCGTAGCATCCAGCAGTATTCTGGCTTATACCATTACGGTGACCAATGATTATGGTCTTCCGGTTGATGATGTGAGTGTCATGTTTCGAGTGCCAGCCGAACTCTCTTTCTACTTTAGTACGGATGCTGAACCAGATGCTGCGGGTTGTTCAGGAACTTGTGATCCGACGGAAGAAGCAGTGTGGAATCTTGGAACCATGGCCGCAGATGCAAGCCAGATCATTACGATCGATGCAACAGTCGCTGCAAGTCTCGTTGATGGGACTTTAATAGTCACACCGGTGCGGGTAACAGCCACAGACATGGAAGACACCATTAACCTGCAACATACGACGGTTATTGAGAACTAAATTCTGCGTGAACTGTGTGCTTGTGATGGCGCAGAGTTTGACACAGTTCTTTTCCATCCCAATGGGACAGCTATCCAGCGAAGGGGGTACATCGATTGTGCCCCTTTCGATTTTCGCACGGAGTTTGGGGTCATAGTTAGACCGAAACAAAGAAATATTGGGATTTATAACGAGAAGAGGATTTTTGTAAGCAACGACTATTATCCATGATCTGCCTGCCCGGTATTCCGCAACAGATCATTCGGCGTGGCAATAATTGGCAGCATTAGGGTAAAACGGGTTTATCAACGCGATACTATCAATCCATCGAAGCCGTAGACAAACTATCGAGTATAGGGGCTATTTTCAAATTGGCGGTAGCTCTTGAGTGCGATTATAGCGAATTATTGAACCCTGTTTGGCAAAACTGGCTTGATGATCGACCAGAAAGAGAGCAGAGCTAGAGGTGGTTTGACGGTTCCATGCCCTGGTGAAGCAGGTCAATGATCATAATATGATCGTTGTGCGGTTGATAAAAGACCGTATGACGGCCTTCAAAATAGCTATAACAGTCCCAATTTGTCGTTATATCTTCGCGTTTTTTGCCTTTATCTGGATTTCTGGCAAGAAAACCCATTCTATCTTTTAAATCTTTGAGGTAGCGTTTTGTCCGCACTTTTCCAAACCGTTCACTTGAAAAATGTCGTATTTCTTTTACCTAGATCCTGCAAGTGATCGTGCTTGCAGAGGAGCTCCGTGAGGGAAAACTTCATGCGGGGATCTGTGCGGGGGACGCTGAGCAATCAGTGTTCCTACCGTGTCTGTGCAAAAAAATCAAACTTGCCATTCTCGAAGTTATCAACTATGATAACTGCATATGAAATGGAAAATTACGTTTTACAGCGATAAAGTTGAGACTCAAACACTAAAATTTCCAACTGGTATTTTGGCTAACTTTCTGCATATAGCTGAAATGATAGAAAAATTAGGGCCAAATCTAGGTAAGCCATATGTGGGCAGGCTAGATTCAGGCCTCTATGAAATCAGAGCTAAAGGTAAAGAAGGTATTGGTAGATCAGCATATTGCGTTGTAAAAGGCAAAGAAGTCGTAATACTTCATTCATTTATTAAAAAGTCACAAAAGACATCTAAAAAGGATTTGGACTTAGCAAAAAAGCGAATGAAAGAGGTTTCAAAATGAACAGATCAACACTAACAGATTTTAAGAAAAAAGCACTTTCTAAAGCTGCTGTTAATAAAGAGTATCAATCTCTAGCTCCAGCCTATGCATTACGTAAAAAGCTCATCGCACTACGCCAAAAAGCGGGGTTAACTCAGGAGCAGATTGCTGATGTACTGCATACACAGAAAAGTAATATTTCCAGACTAGAGAATGCAAACTCGGTTAACTCTCCAAAGCTATCAACAATTGAGCAATACGCGGATGCTGTGGGTTACGATATAGAAATTAAGTTCACACCTAAAAAAGCACATAACGAATAAGGATAGATTGTGAGAATAAGGGGTCAACTTAAACCTACCCCCATTGATCTCAATTGAAACCAGGAGAAAGTATGAAGTTATATAATATTGGTGCTGTTGCGATAGCATGTTTGATCAGCTCAATGGCTGTAAATGCTAATGAGGGAGAAAAATACGGCGGAATTGGTTATCACATGGGCTCATACGAAGCAACAGGTTTTTCGAGTGCAAGTCTAACTGGCTTGGAGTTAAAATTCGGAACGTATATATCTGATGCTGTGGCATTTGAAGGACGCTTAACCAGGGGCATTGGTGATGACACCATTAGCACTTGGGGGCCTGATGTGAATATTGAATTAAATACTGCACTTTCATTGTTCTTGAAAGGTGATATTCCATTGTCATCAACAGCTAACCTATACGGGTTAATTGGTTTTACTAAAGGGAAAATCACAGCCTCATCTCTAGGCTTTTCCTTTTCTGAAGATGAGAGTAGCTTATCATATGGTATTGGTGCTGAATCTGAGTTGAGTGATGGTGTTTATTTTTCAGGTGAATATGTGTTTTATCTAAGTGATGATACTTATGACTATGAAGGCTTAAATTTAGGAATAAAGAAAATGTTCTAAATGCATAACAGCGCAGTAGAGCTGGACAGGCCTTCGCAGCGTTTTTGCGATCGATGGGGTCGCTGATTTTCCAGTATCCAACGCTGCTATTCTAGTGGTCTCTGGATTCCGGCCTCCGGATGACAAAGACAAACTTAATTTAAACTTAAAATGTTAATTTGGTTGCGTTTTTTATGAAAACTAATAAGCCACCCATAATAAGAAAGTTCAAAAATCAAAGGGGTGAAAATTCAAATCTGAAATGATCATGGTTTACGAGGGCGTGAAAAGGCTAGTAATGAAGGCTATTTTATAGCGGATGTTGAGAAATTTCTGGCTGTTACTACC
>NVTY02000076.1 GCA_002401765.2 Thiotrichaceae bacterium | reverse complement strand
GGTAGTAACAGCCAGAAATTTCTCAACATCCGCTATAAAATAGCCTTCATTACTAGCCTTTTCACGCCCTCGTAAACCATGATCATTTCAGATTTGAATTTTCACCCCTTTGATTTTTGAACTTTCTTAAGCTCGGCTTATTAGCTCGCTTATTAGCTCCACAGTATTGTCTCTGTATTGATGCCGAGGGTTACTGTGCTGAAATGGAATAGAGTAGGCGCTGAGGTGATAGTAGCTGATAACATCGAGATAGTGACACGCCTTTCGATCTCGGGTACTTGCAGGCCACGCTGCGCCATTGCTCGATGTGCTGCAATGAGGTGAGAACAGGTTTATCGTAGACCGTCATCCCAGATCACCAAAGCACAATAGACGGGCATAAAAAAACCCACCAAAGTGTGCTTCAGAGAGAGGCATGGCGGGCGTGTTACCGGTAATTATCGGCCAGACGGCGCGGGAGTTCAAGCACATTCTCGCTGATATCATCATCCCCACCTCCCATCTATTATTAACCATATGTTTTTATACATGATTTCAAATCCTTTTGTCATACTTCCGATTATTTGGTGCTAATCCCTAATCCCTATTTTTTACTCTGGTTCCCACGTGACCGTAGGGAATGCCTTTGGTGCTCATGCGTGGTAACCAACCCTCACTCATTCACCCCACCACCCTATGCATTCCTACGCAGGAACGTGGGAACGAGATCAAGCGGGTGCCGCGATCGCGCAGCTCATGGCGCAACACACCCAGCGTGCCAAAGGAGCGCAGCTCTCTGTTGGCAGCATTCCGTGTGTCTCTGGGCGATAGAAATTCGCCCACTGCTGCTTACGCAATGTTTATCCCTGAATTTCACATCAACACAGCGGGTGAACCAGAGGGGGGCAATTCCATGATGGTCGTGAAAATAATCTTGCGGCTCAGGCCGGTGGCCCCCCCATCAACGCCATTGAAATGGGAATGCCAGATAAAGCGGCTACGGTGAATCGCATTTTGGAAAACAGCGATTATGTGGCCGCGTTTCAACACCATTTTGGCAACGCTGTGTTTGATGATACAGATCAGGCCTACGCCGCCATGGCCGAGAGCATCGCCGCGTTTGAAATGACCACCGAGTTTGCGCCGTTTGATTCCAAATATGATCGTTCACGCAGCCGTTATGAAGGGGATGATCCCTACATCATGACAACACAGGAGTCCCTAGGCGAAACGCTGTTTTTTTCCGAACAGTTCACCAACTGTCAGTTGTGTCATCAACTAAAATCCTTACCTGGACGTCAAGAGGAGTTATTCAGTAATCATGGATATTTCAACATCGGTGTGCCGGTGAATCAGGCTGTTCGTGCTGCAAACGGAAAGGGGGCGAGCCACATCGACCACGGTCTGCTGGACAACCCGGCGGTGACTGATATGGCCCACGATGGAAAGTTCAAGGTGCCGTCTCTGCGTAATATTGCCGTTACTGGCCCCTACATGCACAACGGTCTGTTTGCGGATTTAACAACGGTTGTGCTGTTTTATGACAAGTTCAATAACGTCACGCGCACCCTCAACCCTGAAACGGGATTGGCCTGGGCAGAGGCGGAAGTGGCCGGTACGGTTGCTACCGATAAGCTGGAAGAAGGTGGTGCCTTAAGTGATGCAGAGGTCGCGGCGATGGTTGCCTTTTTGAAAACACTGACTGATCAGCGTTATGAACCACTGATTGAGTGATTAAGCATTTTTTGCAGGGCGGTGAACTGCCCTGCAAAAAGTTAATTACATCTGCGACTGCAAATCTAGCGCCCTTAGAGACAACCATAGCCTACCAAAAACCCATGAGATAGTAGTCTCTATTTTGTAACTCATGGATAGAATGTTTTGATCTTGAAAGGCGTTGACGTAAAGACCATTATCAAGAAAGCAAACGAACTTCTCGCGCAAGAGAAGTCGCTGTCACCTGCCTTGAAGTCAATGATAGAAATGTTGATTTTGATAGTAAGCCGCCCTCAACAGACCCGCATCGGCAATGCAAAGATAAAAAGAAGCGTCAAAAAAACCCGGCGGACAACACGGGCGTATCGGCTCAACGCTCAAACAAGTCAAAGAACCTGATGAAACCTAAATCTCAATCGCTACGGGTATATTATCGCACTTCAAAGGTGTTCTGTGGAAGCCGTACGACACGGTGCGGGGGGCCAACTCAGCCATTCTGAAGCGCAGAAATTTCGAATAAAGTACAAAGCGCCCTTAAATAAAGCAGCGTTAGAGTGCCCGCCACCCGATGAATCAAAGCGCGTGAATAAGCGCGGTAAAATGAAACGATCAAAGGCAAGGAATGTACTTGTACGCCTCATCAATTATGAAAATGATGTCCTTCGGTTTATGGACGTGAAGATGGTGCCGTTTACCAAAAATCTGGGCCAGAATGATATTCGAATGACCAAGGTCCAACAAAAAACATCCAGTTGTTTCCGCTCAATGGAGGGGCCCATATTTTTTCCGAATTCACGTCTATCTTTCGACATGCCGAAAAAAGGCATGAAACTGAGCGAAACATTTAGCCCGGATATTTCATGAATTTGCGCAAATATCGCGCAGGATATTGGTTCCACAAGGAAATTTATGAAGAAGTCCCGTATCGGTGATCACGGGCGACTGAAGAAATATTGCTTGTGGAATCAAGAGACAAGCGAGATTGTGCATAATTGATGAAATATCCGGGTTAGGCTACTGTTTGCCGAGGAGCAGCTGCCTAGCTTTCTTGTGGTGTCAGCTAAATAGTTACAAAAATATTAACTGGGGGAAAATAAAGTGAACATAAAATCTAAAAAAGGCTTTACCCTGATAGAACTAATGATTGTCATTGTGATCATCGGTATCCTCGCAGCCATCGGCTATCCATCCTATATTGATCAGGTGACAAAAACAAAACGTTCTGATGGAAAGGTCGCCCTAATGACCGCTGCACAAAGCCTTGAATCCTGCTTTACCGAATACAATGCATACGACGATGCAAACTGCGCGTTCGCGGCTACTTCACCTGAAGGGCACTACGCGATTACCATCGCAGATGCAGCCACCACATTCACCTTAACCGCTACGCCGCAAGCCTCTCAAGCCGATCCTGTATGCGCAAATTTTACGTTCACTAATGCAGGCGTTCAAGGCTTCTCAGGCACTGGTACTGCTGCGCAGTGCTGGTAACTATAACTGGGAAGATTTCTGTAGGTCTCGAGGCAGAGAAAAGACAATATTCTCCTCGCGGCCTTTAATGTTTTCGACCTGCTCAACGCCAGCGGCTTTTAAGTAAGCAATCACCTCTTCAACCAACACCTCCGGCACGGAGGCGCCAGCCGTAACGCCAACCGTGCTGGCATCGACCAACCATTCGGCATCAATCTCACTTGCATCATCAATTAAATAAGCCGTCGCCCCTTGTCGCTCAGCCATCTCACGCAGTCGATTCGAATTAGAGCTATTGCACGAGCCCACCACCAGGATCAGGTCACACTGCTCAGCTAATGCCTTCACCGCATCCTGTCGGTTCTGCGTGGCATAACAAATATCATCTCGCTTTGGCCCTTTGATGTTGGGAAAGCGTTTTTGCAAGGCCTCAATCACCAGCGCCGTGTCATCCATCGATAACGTCGTCTGCGTCACAAAAGAGAGTTTGTCTGGGTTCTTCACCGCTAACTTTTCAACATCATCGACTGACTCGACCAGATACATGCCACCCGCTGGGTTTTTATACTGCCCCAGCGTCCCTTCTACTTCAGGGTGTCCGGCATGGCCAATCAAAATGCATTCCTGACCATCACGCTCATACCGTACGACTTCAAGATGCACTTTCGTTACCAATGGGCAGGTCGCATCAAAAACACGCAGACCTCGCTCACTAGCCTCCGCCCGTACTGCCTTCGAGACGCCATGCGCACTAAAGATCAATGTAGCATTATCGGGCACCTCTGAGATCTCTTCGATAAAAACAGCGCCTTTATCTCGTAAACCGTCCACCACAAACTTATTATGCACCACTTCATGCCGTACATAGATAGGCCGTCCAAATTGCTCAAGCACTCGTTCGACGATTTCAATCGCACGCTCTACTCCCGCACAAAAACCACGTGGGTTAGCCAATAAAACCCGCTCTGTTTTAATATTATTCATCTCTATTTCTTTTTTGTTTGAGGTTGGTCATCTTTATTAAACAATGCATCAAGAATCAATAGCACTGCACCAACACAGATTGCCGAGTCTGCCACATTAAAAGCAGGCCAGTGCCACTCACCATAATAGACATCGATAAAGTCGATCACATAACCATGTGCGATACGATCCCATACATTACCAATCGCACCACCCAGCACCAGTGATAATGCCACCGCCAGAGGCAATTCATCCTGCTTAAGGCGCTTAATCCAGATCAAAATAACAATACTCACACCGATCGCCAACACCGAAAAAAACCAGCGTTGCCAACCACCCGCATCACTCAAAAAACTGAACGCCGCCCCTGTATTATGGGCCAGCACCAGGTTTAATGACGGTAAAATAGGGATCGATTGATACAAATATAATGAATCAGTGACCATCTGCTTGGTCACTTGATCAAGTACGATCACTGTTAGCGAAAGCCACAACCACTTCAACATAAGTTCATCCAACCTTTAGGCAAATTTTCGTGATTCACCATCACCGATAATATTCTCGACGCAACGCCCGCACAATTTAGGGTGATCACTATTTACCCCAACATCTTCGCGATGATGCCAGCAGCGATCACACTTCGCATGCTCACATGCCTTAACCACCACCCACAGTGCAAGCTGATCTTTTTGTGTCACTTCAACGGCTTCTGCTGGTTTCTCATTCACGCTATGTACGCGCGCATAAGAGGTAATCAACACAAAACGCAGTTCATCATCAAACTTAGCAAGCAACGTTAGCAATGCATCATCACAATAAAGATCAATCTCTGCATCGAGCGCCGAACCGATACCACCACTAGAACGCAGTCCTTCCAACTCTTTAGAGACAGACTCACGCACCGCAATAATCAAAGCCCACTCATCCTGACTAAATTGCTGGCCACTGGTTTCCGGGAACTCATACAAGGTCTCAAGAAAGACTGACTCACTACGCTCTCCTGGAATATGCTTCCAGATATCTTCCGCAGTAAAACTCAATACGGGTGCTAACCAACGCGCCAGCGCCTCAACAATGTGAT
Source organism: Thiotrichaceae bacterium (assembly GCA_002401765.2). Classification (GTDB taxonomy): domain Bacteria; phylum Pseudomonadota; class Gammaproteobacteria; order SZUA-140; family SZUA-140; genus SZUA-76. The sequence continues at coordinate 142,171 of NVTY02000076.1, read as the reverse complement.
ACATCGCAGTCTGTGCGGAACGACGTGCGGCACTACTGGCCTGCAAGGTGTACTGACGATCTTTAATAATATCGAGGTAAAAACTGCCCAGGTCCACTGCACAAAAATGATGTATCTTTTGATAGACCAGATGAAACTCATAGCGATTGTACGCATCGCGCAGCTCTTCCTGCAGTTGTTGTGCGCGGGTAACCGCCCACTGATCTAGCGCCAACATGCGACCGAACTCAAGTTTATCGGAGGCGGGGTCAAAACCATTAAGATTGGCCAACAGAAAACGCGCCGTATTGCGCATTCTGCGATAAGCATCCGCCATCCGTTTAAGGATCTCATCCGAGACATTCATCTCGGTACGATAATCAGTTGCCGCCACCCACAGGCGTAAAATATCAGCGCCCAATGAATTCATGATTTTCTGTGGTGCGATCACGTTACCCAATGACTTAGACATCTTACGACCTTTCGCATCAACGGTAAAACCATGAGTCAATACTGATTTATAAGGCGCCGCCCCCGTCATCGCAACCGCTGACAACAGTGATGACTGAAACCAGCCACGGTGTTGATCCGACCCTTCCAGATAAAGGTCTGCCGGATAAACAAGCGCGTCACGTTGCTGCAACACACTAAAATGCGTAACACCAGAATCAAACCAGACATCCAGTGTATCGCTTACCTTATCGTATTGATCCGCATCATCACCCAACAATTCAGCCGCTTCCATTTCGAACCAGGCATCAATGCCACTTTCTTCGACACGCTTAGCAACCTTCTCAACCAGTTCCGCCGTTGCTGGATGCAACTCGCCACTCTCCTTATGTATAAACAATGTAATCGGCACCCCCCAGGTACGCTGACGCGAGATACACCAGTCCGGACGTTTTTCAATCATCCCTTCTATGCGTGCCTGCCCCCAATCTGGCAGCCACTGCACTTTTTTAAGCGCCTTCAGCGAATCACTGCGCAGGTTTTTTTGATCCATACTAATAAACCATTGAGGCGTCGCACGAAAGATGATCGGCGTCTTATGGCGCCAGCAATGCGGGTAGCTGTGCCGCAGCGCTTGCTCATGCAACAACGCACCCTTCGCCTTCAGTACTTCAATTACCTGATCATTTGCCTTAAAGACATGCTGCCCAGCAAACAGGGGTGTATTGGGTAAAAAAACACCGTTGCTATCAACCGGATTGTCGATCGGCAGGTGATAGCGCATGCCCACCACGTAATCGTCCTGGCCATGCCCCGGAGCCGTATGTACGGCTCCGGTACCCGCTTCGCTGGTGACGTGATCACCAAGAACCACTGGCACTTCACGTTCATAAAATGGGTGTTGTAACCTCAGCCCTTCGAGACGCTCACCAATACAGGTTGCAATCACTCGATAGTCTTCGATACCACTACGCCCCATAACCTCCTTCAATAACACTTCTGCGACAATCAATCTTTCAGGGCCATGCTCGCCGGTGCACTGTACCAACACATAATCGAAGCCTGGGTTGACAGAGACGGCCTGATTGGCGGGTAGCGTCCATGGGGTAGTGGTCCAGATAACAATCGAGATTTTACCTTCTCCCACAGCACCATCTACATGTTCACTACGTTGTAGCAACACCTCATCGTCAAGCACTTCAAAGCGTACATCGATCGCAGGTGACACGCGCTCTTCGTATTCAACCTCTGCCTCTGCTAATGCGGAACCACAATCAGTGCACCAGTGAACCGGTTTAAAACCTTTATGCAAATGGCCGGCTTCAACGATGCGGCCCATCGAACGAATGATGTTCGCCTCGGTTTTAAAATCCATCGTCAGATAAGGGTTATCCCACTCAGCAAAGACACCGAGGCGTTTAAAATCTTCGCGCTGTTTATCGACCTGCTTTGCCGCGTAGTCACGACATGCCTTACGAAAGGTTGGCGCATCCACTTTACGACCTGCCTTGCCGATTTTCTTTTCCACCATCAATTCAATCGGCAGACCATGGCAATCCCACCCCGGTACATAGGGGGCATCATATCCCTCCAGACTCTTAGACTTAACGATAATATCTTTTAAGACTTTATTCACCGCATGGCCAATATGAATATCACCATTCGCGTACGGCGGGCCATCATGCAAAATAAATTTCTCTTTGCCTTTGCGCGCCTCGCGCAACTTGCCGTAGAGATCCATCGCGTACCACTCTTTCAAAAAGTTTGGTTCACGATTTGCGAGATTCGCCTTCATTGAAAAGGCGGTCTTCGGAAGGTTCAGTGTACTTTTATAATCTGCCATATTATTTACGCTAGATTTTCCAAAATTTAATGTTATCTATTTTCAGTCCGACAGCGTTATGCTGCCTCATCGTCGCCGCTATCATTCGACGTTTCAAACAGTATTCGCGCCTGTGCTGCATCTCGTTCAATTTGCGCCTTGAGCTCAGGAAACGAATCAAAACGCTTTTCATCGCGCAGTCGCTTAATAAATTCCACCTGCACATACTCGCCATAGATCTCGCGATCAAAATCGAACAGGTGCACCTCCAACTGACAACGTGTGCCATTCACCGTAGGGCGATGGCCAATATTGGCAACACCTTTTAGCGGAGACTCGGCATCTCCCGACAGCCCCAACATCTCGACTGCGTAGACACCACGCAGCGGTGTAACACGTCGATGCAGGTGAATATTCGCCGTCGGAAAACCGATGGTACGGCCGCGCTGATCGCCATGCACCACGCGCCCAGACATCCGATACGAACGCCCCAGTAATTGCGCCGCATGGTTCAACTCACCTGCGCCCAGCGCCTCACGCACCCGGGTGCTACTCACCCGCGCACCATCCACTTCAAAGGTGTGCATCTCTACCACCTTAAAGCCGTGCTTTTCACCGGCCGTTCGCAACATTGCGATATCACCCTGGCGACGGTGACCAAAACGAAAATCATCACCAACCACCAGGTAGCGCACACCTAGCCCATTCACCAATAACCGATCGATAAATGCTTCTGCCGACATCTGAGAGAGCACCTGATCAAAACCGAGCGACAACACTCGGTCGACTCCATAACGACGCAACACCTGTAATTTTTCACGAAAACGGGTCAAACGCGGCGGGGACTGTCCTGCCTGCGCAAAAAACTCCTGCGGATATGGCTCAAAGGTAATCACCACCAACGGCAGGCCGAGCTCATCTGCCTGGTCGGACAACTGGCCCAGCACCGCCTGATGACCCAGGTGGACGCCATCGAAATTGCCAATCGTCGCCACACAGCCACGATGGCGTGGGCGCAAATTATACAGTCCTCGAATCAGTTCCATGCCGATATCAGCCAAATGTAAATCGTAATCGAATAAAAGCAACGATTATAAAGCACGGTATCGTTTTACCCAAGGGGTGAAATGCCCTTCGGGTGCACGCCGAATCACCGCGTATTCGCTACTTTTCAGCCATCTTTAGGTGATGCGGCCGCACCCCCATCACCCACAACACCGCAAAGTAGATGGCACCACCGGCGACCACCCACATTAACAGTTGCAGCACCCGCTGCCACCATGGCCACAATTCCCACACCGAAATATCATCCACCCCAAACCACAGCAACAGCGCCATCAAACCACTCCCCAACAAGACTCGCAACATCACCCAACTCCAGCCTTGCTGCACCTGATACACGCCGTCACGGCGCAGGCCTCGATAAAGCAACCACGCATTCAAAAAGGCCGCTACTGAGGTCGCCAGCGCAAGTCCGGTGTGCGCACCTGCAATATCAAACATCACCATCGGCACCACAAACACGACGTTCAGCCCCATATTGGTCACCATCGCGATAATCCCGATTTTCACTGGGGTCTTCGTATCCTGCCGCGCGTAATAACCTGGAGCCAGCACCTTCACAAAGATAAAACCGAGCAAACCTAGTGAATAGGCCATCAGACTCATGGTCGCCATCGTCACATCCGAAGGGGAAAATGCACCGTACTGAAAGAGCGTCGAGAGCATCGGCCCCGCTAACAAAAATAGCCCAACGGTTGCTGGCATACCGACAATCAGCACCAGGCGCAGCGCCCAGTCGAGGGTACGGCTAAATGCCTCCGGTGAGCCCTCTGAGTAACGTCTTGATAAAGCTGGTAAAACTACCGTCGCCACCGCGATACCAAACACGCCGAGCGGAAATTCCACCAGTCGATCCGAATAATAGAGCCAGCTAACGCTACCGGTAACAAGAAACGAGGCGATGATCGTGTCGAACAGCAGATTCACCTGCGCCACTGACGAACCAAATATCGCCGGGATGATCAACTTAAATATCCGCTTCACCCCTTCATGCGCTCGATTAAAACGTGGGCGCGGTAGCATCTTCATCCGCCACAAGAACGGTAGTTGAAAGCCGAGCTGTGCCAGCCCCGCAAAAAAGACACCCCACGCCAGCGCAATCACCGGTTCATCGAGCAGTGGCGCAACAAACACCGCCGCGCCAATCAGGCAGAGGTTTAATAAAACCGGTGTAAAGGCGGGTACCGCGAACTTTCCGTAGGTATTAAGAATACCGCCGGCCAGGGCGGTTAAGGAGATGAACAAAAGATAAGGAAAGGTGATGCGCAGCAGCTCGGTCGTCAGCTCGTATTTTGGCTGATCATCAACAAACCCTGGCGCAAAGGCCATCACTAACAACGGCGCGGCAATAATACAGATCAGCGTGACAATAAATAGCACGCTCGCCAGCCAGATGGCGGTGCTATCGATCAGACTGCGTACCTCATCATGCTCATGTTGCGTTTTGTATTCGGACAACACTGGCACAAAGGCTTGTGAAAACGCCCCCTCAGCAAACAGGCGACGGAAGAAATTGGGGATCTTGAAGGCAACAAAAAAGGCATCTGCACCCATGCCCGCACCGAACAAACGTGCAAAAACAATATCCCTTACCAGCCCAAGGACGCGCGAAATCAACGTCATACTGCCCACAGTCGCCGTCGATTTCAGTAATTTTTTACTCACCTAGCCTGTCCCAAACTCGCTATTCCCTCTGAATTTCCTGTAAAATCCAGATCTTACCCCTACATTAACCATTCTTCCAGCGCTCATTTATTAATGGCAAAGTTCACCGCAAGGATTGACAAATCGCGCAAAAATCCGCATAGTATGCGGCCTTTACGAATATAGTGACGTTAGCGGAAATAATCCCGCTGCCAATAAACAGGAGCAACGACCTTGGCCAATTCAGCACAAGCCAAAAAACGCGCAAAGCAAGCCGAAAAGAGCCGCACCCATAACGCCAGCATGCGCTCAGAAATGCGCACCGCGACCAAAAAAGTCGCGAGCGCGATTGCGGCGGGCGAAAAAACCCAAGCAGAAGAGGCCTTCAAGATCGCTAAGCCAATCCTTGACGTGATGGCTCGCAAAGGCATCATCGACATGAACAAGGCTGCGCGCCAAAAAAGCCGCATGAACAAGCATATTCATGCCATGTAATGCCAGTCCTTAAAGACTGTAAAAAAGCCGCTTTCACAAGAAAGCGGCTTTTTTATTGGCTAAAATTCAGATAAGAACGACTATTTGAGACCTTTGAACCAGCCGCGGCTTGGGTTTTGTTCCCAGGCGCCAACAGCAGGCGCTTTAGGTGAGGTAAAAGCACGCGGAATGAGGGCGTTTATCACTATCAATGACCAATTGAGATCACTGTTAACGCCGCCGCCAGAGGGCAAAAGAACAATCGTGCAAAGATCGCTACTTATCTGTCAGCACTAGATTGTCACGATGAATCAACTCCGACTCATCAACATAACCCAATAACACTTCAATCTGCTCACTCGGCTGACCGCGAATCTTTTTCGACTCTTCAGCACTATAATTAACCAGGCCACGCGCCACCTCTGTACCACGCCGATCAACACAGGCAACCACATCACCACGGTGAAAATCACCCTCGACCAGTACAACACCCACTGCGAGCAAGCTACCGCCAGAATGCTTCAGCACCTCAACCGCACCATCATCCAGCACCAACTTGCCGCTAAGATTAAGCTGACTCGCCAGCCACTGCTTGCGCGCCACCAGCGGCTCGGCGGCTGGCACCACCAACGTCCCTAACTGCTCACCATCAGCGATTTTCGCCAACACATCCGGCTCACGCCCCGAGGCAATAATGGACAACGCACCTGAACGCGCCGCGCGCTCAGCCGCGCGCACCTTGGTCAACATACCGCCACGCCCAAGCCGCCCACTGCCACCGCCAGCAGCCATCCCTTCTAATGCTGGGTCACCCGCCCGCGCTTCATGGATAAATACGGCGTCGGGATTACTGCGCGGATCACTGTCGTACATCCCCTCCTGGTCGGTCAGCATCACCAATAGCTCCGCCTCAATCAAATTAGCCACCAGCCCCGCCAACGTATCGTTATCACCAAAACGGATCTCTTCAACCGCAACCGTGTCGTTTTCATTAACAATCGGAATCACGCCAAGCTTTAACAGCGTACGCAAGGTACTGCGCGCATTTAGATAGCGCTGGCGGTCGGCCAGGTCATCATGCGTTAACAGAATTTGCGCCGTATGCAGGCCATGGCGCTGAAAGCAGGACTCATACGCCTGCACTAGCCCCATCTGCCCTACCGCAGCAGCAGCTTGTAGATCATGCAACGCATGCGGGCGCTCATGCCAACCAAGGCGCTTCATCCCTTCCGAGACCGCACCAGAGGAGACCAACACCACCTCAATACTGCGGGTGCGCAAACGCTGAATCTGCTCAACCCATAGCGCCATTAATGCTAGATCGAGCCCCGCGCCATCATTGGTTAACAGCGAACTGCCCACCTTAACGACCCAGCGCCGCGCCTTTGTGACTTGCTCTCTTGCCATCGCTCTAAACTAAATTATGCTTCTGTTGAACCACGCTCAACACCACTCTCCGCAGCAACCACGGTCTCAGCCTCCTCAGCAAGCCTGACACTCTCTTCCAGGTACTCCATAATGTCATCCAGCAACGGCCTAACACCCGTCGTCTCACGCGCAGAGACCTGATAAACCGGCCCTGTCCAACCGAGCCGCTCCACCACATCTGCACACAACTCTGCCTGCAGGTCTTCTGGTACTAGGTCAAGTTTATTCAACACCAGCCAACGCGGCTGCTTGCCTAGCTCATCGCTAAACTGGCTAAGCTCCTGCGTGATCGTCACCACCTCATCGACCGGGTCAATGGTTGGATCATATGGCGCAATATCCACCATATGCAACAACAAGCGCGTGCGCGATAGATGCTTCAGAAACTGCACGCCAAGCCCGGCACCATCCGCCGCGCCCTCAATCACCCCCGGTACATCGGCGATAACAAAACTGCGGTGGTCAGAGACGCAGACAACACCAAGATTAGGGTGAAGCGTGGTAAATGGGTAATCTGCAACTTTTGGCCGAGCAGCAGAAGCCGCGCGAATAAAGGTCGATTTACCGGCGTTTGGCATCCCCAACAACCCCACGTCGGCCAACACCTTGAGCTCCATATTGAGCTTACGCCCCTCACCCAGCGAGCCTGGCGTCGCCTTGCGTGGTGCCTGATTGGTGCTACTCTTAAATCGAATATTGCCAATGCCGTGAAAACCACCCTGAGCAACCAGCAAGCGCTGCTCATGACGCAACACTTCACCAATCACTTCATCGGTCTCTTCATCTTTGACAATGGTGCCGAGCGGCACGCGAATAAAGCAGTCATCACCACCTCTTCCGGTACAGTTAGAACCCTGACCACGCTGCCCATTCTCAGCACGATAATTACGCCGATGGCGAAAATCGACCAGCGTATTCAGATTGGTATCGCCTACCAAAAAAACACTGCCGCCATCGCCGCCATCACCACCATCCGGCCCACCGAAGGGGATATATTTTTCACGTCGAAAACTGATGCAGCCGTTGCCACCGTTTCCGGCCTGAATATTAATAGTGGCTTCATCGACGAATTTCATAATCATTCAGGGCAAAGGGTAAAGAGAAAAGATACAAGGGGAGTGTACGGATACCCTTCATGCTTATTTATCTTTACCCTTTTCTCTTTTACCTTTCCTCTGCTTTTATAAAAAAAAACCCCGTCACTGGACGGGGCCTTTTTACACATCCAACATGGCAACTGCTTAGGCAGCGACGATGCTAACGTATGTACGTTGTTTCGGGCCTTTCTTTTCAAACAACACCTCTCCATCTGCCTTAGCAAACAAAGTGTGATCACGACCAAGCCCCATGTTAACGCCAGCGTGAAAATGCGTACCGCGCTGACGAACAATAATATTGCCCGCAAGTACACTTTCACCACCAAAACGCTTAACACCTAGTCGCTTAGACTCAGAATCGCGACCATTGCGGGTACTACCGCCTGCTTTCTTATGTGCCATCTCTCAATAACCCCTTAGTTAATCTGCTGCGATCGCTGTGATCTGCACTTCAGTATAAGACTGGCGATGACCCATCGTCTTACGAGAATGCTTACGACGACGAAATTTAACGATTTTAATCTTTTCGCCACGTCCGTGGGATTTTACTGTCGCGCTAACCTTGCCACCCGCCACAAAAGGCGCGCCAACTTTCACATTGTCACCATCAGTGACAAGTAAAACTTCATCAAAATCAATCGTGCCGCCTTCTTCTGCAACGATTTTTTCTACTTTGAGTGTCTCGCCTTCGGTCACTCGATACTGCTTACCACCGGTCTTAATTACCGCGTACATGCTTCACTCCAAAAAAATCCGTGAAAAAACTTAATTTGTAAACCTACTAAAACATTCGTTTACCAAAGCCGGGCAATTTTACCGGTATCAACGCCTGAGGTCAAATCAGAAGCTAAATATTTTGTAACGACTTAGCTAGCCCATGAAATCCGCCAATTCAGCGCTTACCCTCAAGGGGCACTGGGAAAAATGATCATTTACACGTGTCCCTGAGATTGGAGCGGGATAGCCATAAACTCACATTTTTCGCCTTGCACTGGCGGATTTCATGGGCCATCTGAGCAGTCACTATTAATTTTGACTACTCGCTGAGTAGTTACAATATTTTAAGCAGCCCAAAACAAACATGCTAAAGAAACTTGCCACAACGCGCCGAGAATTTTAGAATCAAACGTCAGGCTATATTATTTAAAGAACGACATGACCGTGAATCTATCACTCGAAAAACCTTACTCAATCAACGATATCGATGCCATTCGCGCACTCACCAGTGACGATATGGGGGCCGTGAATCGACTGATTCACGGCCGCCTCAGTTCCGAAGTGGCATTGATCAATCAAATGGGGCGCTACATCGTCAACAGTGGCGGCAAACGCCTTCGTCCACTACTCGTGCTGCTCAGTGCTCGCGCACTCAACTACAACGACACAAAACACATAGACCTTGCCGCTATTATCGAATTCATTCACACCGCCACGCTACTGCATGACGATGTAGTGGACGCTTCCGAAATGCGCCGCGGTAAAGAGACCGCCAATGCCGTGTGGGGTAACGAAGCCAGCGTGCTGGTTGGTGACTTCCTCTACTCACGCGCCTTCCAGATGATGGTCGATGTCGGCAACATGCGCATCATGGAAATCGTATCGAAGGCAACCAACGTCATCGCCGAAGGTGAAGTACTGCAACTACTCAACTGCGGTGATGCCAGTACCACAGAAGAACGTTACCTCGAAGTGATCCACTTCAAAACAGCCAAATTATTTGAGGCCGCCTGCCAGGTGGCTGCTGTTATCAGCAATAGCAGTACAAAAACTGAAAAAGCAATGGCCGACTACGGCATGTACCTTGGCACCGCATTTCAGCTCATCGACGATGTTCTCGATTACAGCGCAACCGCCGAAGAGATGGGGAAAAACATCGGTGACGACCTTGCCGAGGGCAAACCAACCCTGCCACTCATCTACGCCATGCGCCACGGTACGCCAGCCGAAGCTAGCGTCATTAAAAATGCCATTGAAAATAGCGGCATTGAAAATATCGATGCCGTCATTGAAACCATTCACTCAACTGGCGCGCTTGTTTACACCACCGCAGCGGCACAAGTAGAAGCTGAAAAAGCAGCCGAAGCGATCAACCGACTGCCCGCCTCTCCTTATCGTGACGCCATGTACGCACTGGCCGAATTTTCAGTCAATCGCTCATATTAACCACCCCTTACCCCTCAGCGACACACAACAAAATAATTCACCCCCCTATACGGGGCTCAAGCCACCTCCCAAGCAATAAATTAAATGCTCACCAACCCAGTCGTGCCCCGCCACTAAGCACAGCATTATCAATCAGTCATAACCGCACAAAACAGCTCCCGCCCTTAAAAGAAGCAAAACCAGCTCATGTTTCAATCATATTGTCCGACACACTTGGTAGGACATGATTAGTCGACTATCCCAAGCAATTCGCTCTGGATGCGCATCACACCATAATCCAGGATCGACTATATGACGCCACGCTCATCTGCGCTAACTAAAGTACCTCCCCAGCGCCCCAAGTGATTACTCTGAGCATCCTCAGCGCGCCCAAATGTCACACTCACCTCAATGAGGTGCTTACATGAAGATCGCTACCGCTTTTTCATCTAACTCCGACTTAAAAACCGCATTTGAGGAGACATCGAGCAAGCTACAAAAAGCACTTGGCGCGCAGCCTAATTTGACCCTGATTTATTTCACCGAGAACTACAGCGCCAACGATCTAGCCGACCTCCTAGATAAACAGCAGAAAAATCAAGTACACGGCTGCTCAACCTGCCTAGGCCTAATGGATGCAAGCGGATTTCATACTGACAATGGCATTGCCTTTGGTGTTTGGGGCACATATGCCCCCGATGGTGCTTACGGCTCATCACTCATTGCCATGGATGAGCAGCCGCGCAAAGCCGGCTCTAATGCCATCAAGCAAGCCCTGCTCAATGCAAAGCGCGCCGGCGAGGTCCCTGACCTCATCTGGTTAAGTGCCACACCAGGCAATGAAGAGTCCGTTATCCAAGGGATTCAAGATGTAGTGGGGGCCAACGTGCCCGTTGCCGGTGGTAGCGCGGCAGACAATAGTGTTGCCGGCCACTGGTCAATCATTGCTAATAACGATGCCACCACCGATGGCGTCGCTGTCACCGTCATGTTTCCATCCGTTAAAATTTCATATACATTTCAAAGTGGTTATTCACCCACCATTCACTCTGGCACTGTCACCAAAGCAAACGGACGTATTATCTATGAAATTGATGGTAACCCTGCGGCCACGATCTATAACGAATGGACAGACGGCGCAATAAGCAATGCCATTAATGGCGGCAATGTACTGGCACAGACCGCTTTTCATCCACTGAGCCGCAAGGCAGCCAGCATTGGTAAAACCGACTATTACAAGCTTTCTCACCCAAATTCCGTCACCGCAGACAGCGCATTAAGCCTGTTCACTGAATTTTCATCCGGCGATGAAATCGTCTTGATGAGCGGTTCTAAAAACAGCCTCATATCACGTGCTGGTCGCGTCGCAACATCGGCACTGAACGTTGAAGAGCTGGATGCCTCCAATATCAGCGGTGCCTTGGTCGTGTTTTGCGCGGGTTGTATGCTGGCCATTCAAGGTGATATGGGGGAAGTTGTTGACTCTATCAATGCTGTACTCAACACAAAGCCTTTCCTCGCCGGTTTTACCTTTGGTGAGCAAGGCTGCTTTGTTGAAGGGGGCAATATCCATGGCAATCTAATGATATCGATGGTTATCTTTAATGCCGACTAAAATAGGCATATACGACATGCCTGGCACAGACAACTTTCTTCAAGAGGAATTAGTTGAGGAGCACCTACAGCTTGAAAGGATCATTTCAAGAGAAAAGCGATTAAGAAAAGAAGCCGAAGGCCTGCTTAATGGGCTACGAATACTCAATGCATCACGTCACTCTCAAGAAATGTTTGAAAATTTACTCGAGGTTCTTAAAGCGTTCATCCCCATTGAACATGGCTTTATCATTTTTGAGAAAGAGGACAAGCAGCTCATCGTCGGTATGACCACAAATCCTGAAATTGCGGGTATCGCATGGGAAAATTCAGCGTTTCTACAACGCATCCTATCAGGAAAAATAACCGCCGCCCATCATGTCGATGCAATCCCCGTATGGCGCAAGCAACTTGAGCACAAACCGAATTTTAAAGTGATCTCTGCACTACACGCCCCACTTCATACACAAAACCACCGAGCTATTCTAGTTTGCACCCATTCATCGCCCGCAATGTTCAATAAGAACCATGTGAAATTACTGACGCAGTTTTCACCATTAACCAACCAGGCATTAATCAATATTGAATACCGCCAAGAGCTACAAAACGCCGTTAATAGCCAAACAAAAAAACTACGCGCTGCAAAAGAAAATGCTGAGGCCGCAAATAAAGCTAAAAGTAATTTCCTCGCCAACATGAGCCATGAAATCCGCACCCCACTCAATGCGATCATCAACTTCAACACACTGGCATTAGAGGGGGATCTTCCTGAACCAGAGCGTGAATATATAGAAAAAGTTGCCAGCGCCAGCAAAGGGCTACTAGGTATCATCAACGAAACGCTTGATCTATCAAAAATAGAAGCCGGTAAATTAGATATTGAGTCCATCCCTTTCACCCTGGATACGGTCATTAACGAAGTCATTGATTTACTCAGAACCACCGCTGAAGAAAAAGGAATCACATTCAACACCGAGCTCACTTACCCGAAAACCTTAAGTGTCAGAGGAGACCCGTTAAGGCTAAGGCAAGTGCTGACCAATCTGATTCACAATGCCATTAAATTCACAGATAGCGGTGGCATTGAATTTAGCGTCAAAACAAAAACTGACCCGAAAAATAACAGTGAAATTTCATTCATTATTAGCGATAGCGGCATTGGCTTGCCCGCGAGCGAGCTTAAAAATATCTTTAATAGTTTTCAACAAGCCGACAATTCCATCACGCGAAAATATGGAGGCACAGGACTAGGGCTTGCCATTAGCAAACAATTAATAGAATTAATGGGCGGAGAAATAAAAGTTAAAAGCATGCCGAATGTTGGCAGTAAATTCTCCTTCACATTAAACCTAAGCCGTACCAAAGAAAATAAAAACTCGACACCGGAAAGCACTCAAAAAACAGATCATATAGAGGAAACACTTACCTCATTAAAGCCCAGAATTCTGTTAGTAGAAGACAATATTACCAATCAATTAATCGCAAAAAAGATACTCGAACGAATCAACTTAAATACAACCGTTGCCAACAATGGGCAAGAAGCGCTCACTGCGCTTAGAGAAAAGGAGTTCGACCTAGTCTTGATGGACCTTCACATGCCAGTGCTTAATGGTTTTCAAACGGCAAAGGTAATCCGACAGGAGCCACAATGGGATAAACTACCCATCATTGCACTAACCGCCAATGCGGTTCAGACTATCATCGAACAATGCAATGCCGCCGGAATGAATGCACACATACCCAAACCTATCGATATTCAGACCATGTACAAAGTGATTCTTAGCGTATTAATGAGCGCTGAAAAAACACCCCTCTAAACTAATTAGAGCCTCCTCAGAAAACCAGCATAAACTTCAGCGCCATCACCAGCAAGCCTGCGCATCTAACGTACCACTCTCTCCTTTTACGCCAATACTAGAGAGTGTCAAATCACCGCACAGGCTATCGCCAGCCTGCGCATTAGCACGGGTAGCGGTGAGCAGATAACTACTGGCAATAGCACCATTAGCACCTGCCGCCGAAGTAAGGGTGTAGTTGGCATCATCACCACAATTTACGGTGCCAGCGGCATAGCCGAGATCAGTGAGTGTCACGGTATAGACATTATTCTGGTAGTAAAAAGCCTCCTGGCGCTGTGCCGCGTCAAGCAAACAGGCATAGGCATCGGCACGGCGTGATTTTGTCACCTGATTACTATAACTCGGCAACGCGATAGCGGCGATAATGCCGATGATGACCACCGTAATCATCAATTCAATCAATGTGAAGCCCTGCAAGCGGTGTCTTGATAGTTGTTTTTTCACAAAATATATACCTCATTTTCATCGGCTCTTGCGGTCAATAGCGGCCTATTATTGATATTCTTCACGCCAGGAGGTTTCACCACTTTTCACGGGGCTGTTTAATCTAGCATCCTGACTAATAATATCACCACGGGAATTTTGGATGATAACGGTTTCCTCGCCAGTATTAGGGTCATTGGGGTTGTTGCCAATGTGCAGACTGGGCGCTGAAGCCAATCCCTCACCAATATCAACACTGCGAATGGATAATTTCCCGGTGGTCTCACCCAGAACAGGTGACATAGCCAGTGCGGTTCCCGTTTTAAAATTAAGCCCGTAAAGGCTGCTTCTTCCATCACCACCACAAAGGCTGGCACTCGGCGTGAACTCAGTGATTAATAATACCTCTCCCAGTAGCGCCCCTTCGGTGAGCATGCGAGCAGCTGAACTACCCGCCACTAAAGGCAGGTCCAGCTTCCAGCCATCCTTCCAGTCAGTGCCAGTTGCGTCAAACAAGGCCTCCAAAGCATCGTAGTTAGTCACACCAGCGACATTCTGGACGGCAAAGGGCGGTGACGTAGAACCATCGGTTGATACCACTGCATCACTTACATCCACCATTCGCGTCGTATCCGGTAGCTCGGATGTATTGCCAACCACAGGGTTGTCGCGAAAGCCGTAAAGGGTCTGTTGGGCAGTGCTGGTTTTATCGGCGGTAACATAAAAGCGCCCTGTTCCAACATACACCCACTGGTTACCTTGTTTATCGACCGACAAAGTAGGCCGCATCACAATCGGCTGAGCAATGGACAATCGCTCTTCAAATACCCAGGTACTGGGGTCGTCATCACCATTAATGTTCAGGCGATACAGATCCCCGGTAGGTGCGGCAGGAGTACCGCCAACCGTGCCGACATACAGCGCATCCGCTTTATAATCCAGGTTCCAGTCTGCCGCAATGGGGTCACTCACAAAGCTATTGGCTGCCACGACATTGTTTGTGCCGGTAAAACCATAGTCATCGAGCCATTCCTTTGTATTCAAATCATAGACCAACAGGCGGCCGTCCTGCGTGCTGGTGCCACTACTGGCATCGGTGGGGCCGGTGCCGAATGCCAGAAACCACTTATTGATACTGTTGTCACTGGCACGCACAGCAAATGCCGTGGGATATGACGTCGTGAAACCTAACTCAGCATGGGTGATCTCTGCTATCAGTACCGGGGCGACTTCGGGGTCAGTAATATCTAACACAACATAAGCTGAACGGGTGGTGAAATCATCCGCTGAATTCCCCCCGCCAAGACCATCTTGAGCGCTATCAACGGTGATGCTGCCACCACCAAAACGCATCCCCGCCACCAGCACCGTCCCCCAGCCACCGGGGTGCGTGGTATCGTCGTCGAATATTTTGGCGTCAAAGGCGCGCGGTTTTGCATCCATGTAATACACGTGGGTGTAGTCCGGATCAGTGAGCCATTTGAGATGCGGCAAAAGGTTACCTGGTGCGTAGGCCCAAATCTCTGATCCCAGAGGATGTTCAACTTCAGTGGTCAACTTTGTTTTATAGCTAATATTGGCGGCGTCAAAAAAACCGGCATTGAAGGCGTGCAACAGACCGTCGTTGGCACCCACATATAACATCTGGCGACGATCACGGTATTGATTACGGAAGGTCGCATAACTCGCATCATTATAGAGCTGGTCAAAAGACTCGCCGGGCGTACTCACCAGGGTGGGGGTCGAATGAATAATATCGCCCAGACGCAAGGTCTCCTCAGTGCCATCACCATTAAAATCGATAGTGCGGTTACGCGTAGTGGGCGATTCAACTCCGCGAATGTAGGCAAGAATGGCATCCGCATCGGCCGTCGTTAACGCATTAAGATAGCCGTGGTTGTTTGTTGTGTCGATACCGGCGGGGGTGAAAGCGACAAATTCGCCACTGTCCACCACGTTGTCCCTGTCTGCATCCAGAAAGGTGAGGATATGGCGGCCATTGGCGGCGCTAGAGGCATACGAACGCTGGTTGACAATATTGGCATCGCTGATGGCCGATAATGCTTCACGCGCATTCCAGAGCGTTTTAAGGTCTTCTAGTGGCAGGCTGGTGCCCTCGCAGTCCGCGTCAGCGGTAACAATAATCGGCTCGAACGTCTCTTCCGAATGGCTATCATGCCGACAGAGCCGTGTCTGCCGTGAGACCGTGTCATAATAGACCTGCACCACCTGGTCTACGGTGTAATCGTCCAATTCTGCATTACCATCGTCTTCGCGGATATGACCCAAACGGTCAACCCACAGGGAGTGCAGTGAGCCCACCCAGCTGACCGATTTATCATTGTAGGTACGCTCAGTCGCATACAGCGCCTGTATCAATGTCCCCTGGCCTTCACGGCTGCTGGCGACAACAGAGGCGGCCGTTCCAGAGGCCGTTTTAGCAAGAATGGCATTGAATACATTCGTTAACGACGTCTCGAGTTCTTGCGGATTGGTGGCATAAAAATAGGTATCAGGGATGCCATCAGGGTTTAACAGGCCCGCGCTATCTTTACGGTCCCATTCGGAATCGAGATCCGGAATGCCATTGCCGTTTTCATCGATAAACGCGCCCCACTTGGCCGCGTAGTACAGTGGGTCTTTCAACAGACTGCCACTAGCACCCACCACGGTGTAGGTGTGTGATGTGGCGGCATCACCCAAATTACAACCCGAGTCACAATCAGTGATGCCAATCTCGCTACGAACGAAATTATTAGCCCCTGAATGCACGTGGAAACCATCCGCCGAGGTACCACTAATAATATAACCAAACCCCAGCCTATGAGATCCCGCTTCATGAACCATCTGGGTTGTAATCTTAATGGTCGTTGATGTCGCCTCATACGAAATCACGCCCCACATGTCCATATCATAATCACCGCCCTGCTCGCTATCCTCCCAGTTGACATAAAACTTGCCGGTGGCCACCGCCCCTACCACCGTGTGCGGCTCAACAATCTTGAAATCGACAATGGCACAGTTGCCACCTACGGTGGAATTACGGCAAGCAGGCAGGATTTTTATCTCGCGATCACCAGCGGGAATCGCCACCGTAATTTCTGGCACAGCGGGCGCCAGAGTAACGGCGTAGGTATCAACCAGCTGGTCACCGTCCAGTGCATGAGGGCCGGCGCTGCGGATATCCGCGGTATGGGCCTTATGGGCAATACCTGCAATGCGATAAGTTCCCTTGAGGCGCGGTGACTCTGGGCATAACCCCTTAACTTCGCCTAAACTGGTAATTACTTTTGACGTACACAGACCGTTGTTGTCAGTACCATTTTCGCCCACAAAAAAACTCTTACCGTGAATACCTTCACCAGCACCTACTACATCAGTGAGGCCAATGGAGGTGGTAGTGTTCCCCCAGACCTTTTTTACACCATCGGCGTTGTCATCCAGATCATCATCATCATAAGAGATCGTGCTGGCATTAAATGCAATAACATTCAAAGAACTGCATGCATTAGTGGCATCAAGCGGGCAGTCCCAGGGTAGAATCCCGCCGAGGCCGTTGTGCAATAATGAATTGTCATTGGCCCTAAAGGTGCCCGATACGGGTTCCCCTGCCAGGTAACGAATAGTATTCCAATAAATCTCGCCAAAGGGATTGCCCCAATTTTGGCACTGGTTGTTATTAAAAGAGTTGAGACCCCAACTGCAATTATTAACATTTACGGTAGGGCTATCAGTTTTTCTGTAGATGCCACTACTATGCTGATATTTTATAATCCGGTAGAGACTCCAGGCATTGATGATGCCAGCACCGTCACTGTCCGCCGCGCCACTGGTGACAGCAGTGATAAAACGACCATTGCCACTGACATCGATCTCAGTAGACATCGACTCAATGTTTTTAACCAGCTTGCCACCGGATTTGTTTTTTAGATAAGAACCCGCCATCATGCCAAATAAAATATCGTCCTTGTCTCCGTAAGCCTGTAATAGCCCAGTCGGTTTAAAGTTGCCGTCAGGATAGCGTTTACAATTAGCTTCAAGCAAACCTGCCACGCAGACCTTAACCTTTACAATATAGTCAGCGTTGCCTGCCGAGGCTAGGTCTGGGTTTAAGGCAAAAGCATTAATACCTGATGCGGCTACATTACCATTCCCCGTGGTTTTTTCCCCGGACCAACGACATTGCCAAACTTCATTAGAGGCCCACAATGAATAATTCCCATGCGCCACACGCATTAAAGGCGGGTCGGTAACCTCTTCTGATACCGCATTGGTATTATTAACAGTGGTATTACAAATGGTTAGGCCATTATTTTCTGGGGTAGGATCGGTTGTTGGCGGATCAAACGGCGTCAGTTTAGAGATGTCATCACCGTTGTAATATTTGGCAAAACTATGGGCGTCATTGGGGATGTAAGTGCGCACCAGCTGTGTACCAATAGCATCATCAATACCATCCACGCTGCGTTTACCGCCAAATAAAATTTTCCGCACGGTATCAATGCGGGCCATGGTGGCCCAGTTTAAATAGTTACCACTCCAGTCACCCGTAACAGCATCGCAATACTTATCCGAGGTGACTGCCTCAGGAACAAATTGCGAGCCACTGTGGCTATAACATTTATCGCTGTCAAAATAGCCGTAATAATCAAAACTATGTTTATAGCTTGTCTCTATTATGCCGTCATGGTCGAGATCAGAATAGTCACTGTAGGCTTTAAAGTAGAGCTGGTGGTCATTGGAGGCAGCGATCATCACCATCGGTGTTGCTGAGTCGGCACTCACAATGGGCGAGTTGGCGAAATCCAGCATGGTCTCAGCAGCAAGCGCTGCTTGAACAGTGGCGGAAAAGAGACAGGTACTGCTCAGGCACAGTGCAAAACCAAGGCCTTTGAGTTGGGTGATAAAGTGATTCATGCGGTGATACTCCTGTGCCGGCCTGTTGTTCATTATGGTTTTATAGGTGTAATGACTATGACTAGAATTATTTGCGAATCACATAACGATAATTACTGCCTGTCACCGTGGCGGCATTACCAGTAGAAGTACCGATGCTGCGGAGATCAAAAAACATCAACGCGCCACCACCCGCAGATGACTTACCCACCCCTTCATAACCCGACACCATGGCGGTGGCAGACCCGGGGGAGTTGACGGTAACTGTTTTATAGACGAAAAGATTGGCACTCTGGTCCACGCCATCGTTAAAGTCGCCGTCGCCATTCCCGTCGATACTTAAAGTCATGTCCTGTACCCAGGTGGCATTCGTGAACAGAAGCTCAGCGGCCCCATTACCCATACCCCAGTTGGCAACATTACTCACCGTTATACCATCAGGGATTGAAAAAAGGGCGTTAGCGAGATCGCCACCAGTGACGGCTGTCGGCCAGCCACGATGATATAAGTGGGTTTCAAGTAGATCATTCGTGCCAGTACGCAATGTTTCAGAAGCTTCAGTGGCATGGCTTTTGATAATAGTATTGGTGCTCATGCGTGTTTCCAGTACCGTGGACTGACTGGCAACCAATGCAATCAATGTTAATACGATCAGAAAAATCAGACTGGTAATGAGCACTGCGCCACGCTGTGGCCTCATGCGCGGCTTACCGAGGGGCACCCTGAGCGGCGAATGATGTGATGGGCATGGGTACTTTAACATCAGGAACGGCTCCGGTTGCGAATTTGAACCAGTCGAGTGAACACTTTTCGTGCAAACCTCTGCGCATTTGCCGCCGGGGTGTAGACGAAACCACCCGCCAGCGTGTAATTGTTAGTATCAATCAGTTTGCCTCGTTGATCCGAGCGGATAACCAGACTGAAACGGGCACTGACAACTTGCGCCCATTGAGCCGTCGTCGTAATCGCACCGGCACTGGCATAAAAATTGGCGTTGGTGTCGGCATCCGTATCAACGCCATACTCGATTTGCATCTGCTCAACACCACTGACCAGGGTTTGCGCGACAAGCTGGTTTTCCTGCAGTGAGAGTCGCACCAATGTGGGGATAGGATTACCGCCATCGTCACTAGCGGCACAGGCGGCAGCCGCCATGACACTGCAAGGGCGAATGTAGTAGACGCTAATATTATAAGGGTAATGATATAGCCCATTGACATTCACCACATTAACGGCATTCCCAGCGCTGAGGCTGGCGCCCATACCAACATTAGTATTGACCCAAATATCAGTATCACTTCCATTGGCAATGAGCCCCGGAAAATAGGTACCCCCCGCATGGCGCACAACAAAAACATCGGTGTCTATTTGATAGCCTGTTGCCGTACAGCCGGCCAATGGCGTATCGTCAGCACCGTCAAACCCTTGAATGCCCACCGAGGTATTGAGTATCCAGGCCGCATTACAAATAGCACCGATGCCGGTCACTGCCGGTGCACCCGTCACATCGCCACCTGCAACGCCTCCCCAATGATCAGCGGCATGCAAGCTGTCAGTGATGACTCGCACGGCATAACGGCCATTTTCCTGCATGCCATTGAGACCGCCCAGCACTTCATGAGATTGTTTATTAGCGATGAAAAACTGAATAAACCCGGTCATTAAAACTAAGCCAATACCCATCGCAACCATCACTTCTACCAGCGACAGGCCCGCTTGTTTTTGCATCCCCACTGGCTGTGGCAACAGAACACCATGTTGCTTAGCGATAATCACAGCATGACCCTCATGCGCAAACAGGCAAGATCCAATATCGAACCACTGCAATCCAGCCCCTCAGCGCCGTTGCGATTGCCGTCCCAGCGCAGCGTGATGATGCAGCTTGAACCGGCTTCAAGCGTGCCAGCTGTGCCAGCATCGATATCAGTACAGGTAATGCTACCCTGACCTAAGGGTAGCGAAGCGGCATTTTCTGCTTGCCAATTGAAGAGATCGGTCGCGGCCAGTTCAGCGGGGGTGCAGGTGGCCGCCAGTGCGATACAAGTTGGGTTAGGCGCTGCACCGGGAATGGCATTGGTATATTGCGTTGAACGCAAACCAGAAATATTAGTGCGAATACGGTCGGCAATATCTTGTGCCTGCACCATCGCGATGGCTTGCTGATGAGATTTCATCGTGGCTTGTACTCCGTAAGTTTGCATGCTGGCAATACCCAGCAATCCAACCATCAGCACTAACATTGCAATAACAACCTCGATCATGGTGAAGCCCTTTTCGGATATTCCCTGACTGGAAATCACTCTGCTATTACGAACCTTTAGAGGGCGCACAGTGGGGCTATTGCAACGATTTTCAACATAATAATTAGACATTTTTAACCTGAATTTTTTGCTCATGACTTATGGAAAAGTGCATATTGCGATCGGTGACGATACCGCTTGAATGTGCCCGGAGGGTGCCACTCGAAGTTCCTTTCCAAAGGCAACATCAAAGGTGCCATCATTATCACGGTCATCGCATATGGCCGCAATGGCGATGTTACCATCCTCATTAGTGGATCCGTTGGCATTAATGACTAAGCCATCAGCCAATGCAGGATTGGCACTCACTTGAATGCTGGGATGGATAAAAGTACCAACACGAATAAGGGTGTCGGTAGCGACATCAAAGCTGTTATTTCCATCACCACTCGTGAATAACAGCCACCCTATTGCTGTGCCGCCACAAACCGGCGCCGCTACTGTTGGATTAGCGCTGCCACACAGGATAACTGTAGTATTGGATTTAGCGGCCTCACTGCGCCCGTAATTGACCGCAGTCACCAGCTCATTGAGCTGGCTGGTAATGCGATTATTGGCAATCATCGTCTGAAAACTGGGAACCGCCAGTGACAACAGAATGGCTGCGATGGCCAATGTGACCATCAACTCAATCAAAGTGAATCCTGTGTGTCTATTTTTCATGGTTTTAGTAGTACCATTCATATTACGACGGGTCACGTGAAAGCAGATAAGCGGTTTTATTTAGCCGACAAACGGCTACTAATGACTAAGACCCTACACGGTAGTAAGCCATTCCTATGCTTTGAGTTATCTGCCACTAGCACGTTTTCTTTGATGTTTGTTCAACTCGAAGACTTTCGAGGGCGCTGCAAAATAAGGATAAGGGAGTGCCGGGGAATTTAACCTAATAGAGAGATGCGTATTGGCAACGATAAAAGCTGACAGCAGTGCAACCCAGCTCGACACCTGTTATGACTATTGGCTGCGACTAACTGCAATCACCACGCGTCATTAGTGCTTGTGCGCTAAAACTATTAACCGTAAAGCGCATCGTTCAAAAACAATAAAACTTTAGCGTGGGCCACTCTCAAATAACACCATCGACAACGGACAGCACCAGGCATTAGCTTGGCGCATCAATAATCAAGCACTATATCGGAACGTTAGGTTTTGAACTCAGTCGATGGACATCAACCGAAAAAGTTAGCACCGCCGAAACAGAGAGGCGTCTTAGCGGTAGATATCTTCAGGTTTTTTCAGGACCGGCTCAACTTCAACCCACTTTCCTGCGCGGTAAATTTTAAAGAAGCAATGATGACGCCCGGTATGACAGGCGATACCACCAAGTTGTTCAACCTTCAGCAAGATCACATCGTTATCGCAATCAAGGCGAACCTCTTTGATGCGCTGCTGATGACCCGACGCTTCACCTTTATGCCACAGTTTTTTGCGCGAACGTGACCAGTAAACTGCATGGCCGGTATCAACCGTTAACTGCAATGCCTCGCGATTCATCCATGCAACCATCAATACGCTATTATCAGTCACATCTTGCGCAATCGCTGGAGCAAGCCCATCGCTGGTCCATTTAACTTCATCGAGAAAATCAGACATCAAGCGCCCTCATCTCTAACCCTCGTGCTGACATGGCGTCTTTTGCTTCCTGCACGGTGTGATGGCCAAAGTGAAAGATACTGGCCGCGAGTACCGCGTCTGCTTTGCCTTCGATCACACCTTCAACCAGATGCTCTAATGTGCCCACACCACCGGATGCAATCACTGGTACCGGCACCGCCTCACTGATCGCGCGGGTCAATGCAAGATCATAACCATCACGCGTGCCATCACGATCCATACTGGTCAGTAGAATCTCACCGGCACCGAAGTTGGCCATCTTTTTTGCCCACTCAACCGCGTCGATGCCGGTCGCCTTGCGTCCACCATGAGTAAAGATCTCCCACTTACCATCACTCACCTGCTTGGCATCGATCGCCACCACAATGCATTGCGTGCCAAAACGTTCTGCCGCCTGACGTACAAACTCGGGATTATTCACGGCAGCGGTATTGATACCCACTTTATCTGCACCCGCATTGAGCATACGACGAATGTCACTCAGTTCACGAATGCCACCACCCACCGTCAGCGGAATAAAGACCTGGCTCGCGACCTCTTCGACCACATGAACCATGGTTTCGCGATTATCAGAACTGGCGGTGATGTCGAGAAAAACCAGTTCATCCGCACCCTGCTCATCATAACGACGTGCCACTTCAACGGGATCACCCGCATCAAGGATATCGACAAACTGAACACCTTTAACCACCCGCCCATCATCGACATCGAGACAGGGAATAATACGCTTAGCAAGGCTCATGTAAGGTTCGACTTTCTATTCAATGGTTTTATTGATCAATTTTTATTGAGCGAAGGTATCGGCCAGTTTTTGACACTCGGCAAAATCAAAGGCCTCTTCATAAAGTGCGCGGCCAATGACAGCGCCAACGATCCCCTCTTCAGCAACCTCACCCAGCGCACGAATATCATCCAATGAGCTAATCCCACCAGAAGCGATAACCGGAATGGTGATCGCCTGTGCCAATGCAACGGTCGACTCAATGTTAACGCCGCCCATCATGCCGTCACGACTGATATCGGTGTAGATGATCGCCTCAACCCCGTCACGCTCAAAATGCTGCGCCATATCGATCACATCATGATGCGAAAGCTTCGACCAACCATGGGTCGCCACTTTGCCATTTTTGGCATCAAGGCCGACGATGATATGACCTGGGAATGCACTGCAAGCATCGCCGACAAAATGAGGTTCCTTGACCGCCGCGGTACCCAGGATGACAAAACTCACGCCCGCCTCCAAATAGCCTTGAATGGTATCTTCATCACGGATACCACCACCCACCTGAATCGGCAAATCGGGGTACGCCTCGGCAATATCATGGATCACCTGGCCATTGACGGGTTCACCTTCAATCGCACCATTAAGATCGACCAGGTGCAGGCGTCGTGCGCCCGCCGCCGCCCAACGCCCCGCAACCGCAACCGGGTCGTCAGAAAATACCGTGTCGTCATCCATGCGCCCCTGTCGTAGGCGCACACATTTCCCATCCTTAAGATCAATGGCAGGTATCATTAACATGATTGGTCCTCAAACAAGTTAGCTATCGTGGTGGTCATTAATGGGTTCCATCCCAGCTTAGAAAATTAGCCAACAGCGCAAGCCCTGCGTGCTGACTCTTTTCTGGATGAAATTGTACTGCAAAAATATTTTCCCGGTCGATCACTGAAGTAAAATCGAAACCGTACGGTGTAGTCGCACTCACCACTGAGTCACTCTTAGTGGCAACATAGTAGCTATGCACAAAATAGAAGCGACTATCTTGTTTGATGCCCTGCCACATCGGGTGCGCCTTCGATTGATGCACCTGATTCCACCCCATGTGTGGCACCTTAAGTGCTTCTGTCTCTGGAATTGTTTTTAATTGATCGGCAAAGTGTCGCGCCTCACCAGGGATAATACCGAGCGCCTCGGTACCACCGTTCTCAGCACTACAATCCAACAACGCCTGCATCCCGAGGCAGATCCCCATAAAAGGTTTATTGCACACCGTCTCTCTGATCACATCATCGAGCCCAAGACGCTTGAGTTCACTCACGCAATCTTGCAGTGCACCAACACCCGGTAACACCACACGATCCGCGCGCAGCACTTCTTCTGCATTGTGCGTCACGACCACTTTTGTGTCGCCACTCACATGTTCTAACGCCTTTGAGACGGAACGGATATTACCCATGCCATAGTCAATGACTGCAACTGTTGCCATTCCGCTTATCCCAACCTCTACTGATGAAATCTATACAGTGAATCGTTCACACCGAATCAGCGTTACAGATGCCCTTTCGTTGATGGGAGAATACCAGCCATGCGCGTATCGGCCTCAACCGCCATGCGCAATGCACGCCCAAACGCCTTGAAGATTGTCTCTGCCACATGATGGGCATTGCTGCCGCGTAGGCTATCAATGTGCAGCGTTACCTGGCCGTGATTGACAAAACCATTGAAAAATTCAAGTAGCAGATCAACATCAAAATCACCGATGCGTGCACGTGGATAATCAACGTTGTATTCAATGCCGGGCCGTCCAGAGAGATCGATCACAACACGTGACAGCGCCTCATCGAGCGGTACATAGGCATGGCCGTAACGACGAATGCCCTGCTTATCACCCAGTGCCTGGGTCAACGCCTGGCCCAGAGTAATGCCGACATCTTCAACCGTGTGATGGGCATCGATGTGCAGATCGCCATTGGCCTTTACATCGATATCGATCAGACCATGGCGTGCTACCTGGTCTAGCATGTGGTCTAGGAAGGGTACCCCGGTCTCAAAATTAGCAACGCCGCTACCATCAAGATTAATAGAAATCGTGATTTGTGTTTCCGATGTGTTGCGGCTGACTGTGGCCTTACGCGCAGTCATTTATCTTCTCCTTGCTCGTTGCATCATCGCAACTTAATACTAAGCATACTCTTATCTGTCTATTGAGAAAAGCGACAGCAGGGTGAACTATTCACCCGGTATACACGGTTAATCGGTGTTTTAATCGTCTTTGATACGGTATTCAGCAGAACGCGCATGCGCCGTAAGCCCTTCGCCTCGCGCCAGTATCGATGCTGTTTTGCCCAGCGTCGATGCCCCTTGCGCCGAGCACATAATCAGGCTTGAGCGCTTCTGAAAATCATAAACCCCCAGTGGCGATGAAAAACGCGCCGTGCGTGAGGTCGGCAGTACGTGATTCGGGCCAGCACAGTAATCACCCAACGCCTCGGCGGTATAGCGTCCCATAAAAATAGCGCCAGCGTGGCTAATCTTTTTCGTCAATTCAACCGGGTTTTCAACCGACAACTCCAGGTGCTCCGGCGCCACCATATTGGAGATCTCAGCCGCCTGGTCCAGATCGGCGACTTTAATAAAGGCCGCTCGTGCCTGTAGTGATTGGCGAATAATCGCCGCGCGCTCCATCGTCGGTAATAGCTTATCAATACTAGTCTGCACTGCATCAAGGTGATCTGCATCGGGCGAGACCAGGATCGACTGTGCATCTTCATCATGCTCAGCCTGCGAAAAGAGATCCATCGCGATCCAGTCCGGGTTAGTCTCACCATCGCTAATCACCAAAATTTCAGAAGGACCCGCGATCATATCAATACCCACCGCGCCAAATACCATCCCTTTCGCCGTCGCCACGTAAATATTGCCCGGCCCCACAATCTTATCCACCTGAGGCACGGTCTCAGTACCGTAGGCAAGCGCCGCGATGGCCTGCGCGCCACCAATGGTAAAGACACGGTCAACGCCAGCGATATCCGCCGCCGCCAGCACCATGTCATTGACAATATTGTCTGGCGTCGGCACCACCATGATCAGCTCAGAAACCCCCGCCACCTTGGCCGGAATGGCATTCATCAATACCGACGATGGGTAGACAGCCTTGCCGCCTGGCACATAAAGCCCGACACGATCGATCGCGCTGACCTGTTGCCCGAGCAGTGTGCCGTCGGCCTCGGTATAAGACCACGATGCCACCGTCTGATGTTTGTGATAGGCATAAAGACGTTCCGCAGAAAACTCCAGTGCCTTGCACTGCTCAGGGTCGACCCTGGCACGCGCCGCCTTCAAAGCGGATAAAGGAACCTCCAATGCAGCC
Organism: Thiotrichaceae bacterium; assembly: GCA_002401765.2. Taxonomy (GTDB): domain Bacteria; phylum Pseudomonadota; class Gammaproteobacteria; order SZUA-140; family SZUA-140; genus SZUA-76. The sequence continues at coordinate 115,294 of NVTY02000076.1, read as the reverse complement.
ATGTTTTCAGCGCTAAGGCGATCAAAACGATTGGTGTACTCCACCACTGCGGCATCACCGCGCTGACGCACATCAGCAAGGATCTCGCGTACAACCTGGTTAACACCCTCATCGGAGGCGCTATCCCATGCCAGGCGCTCATCAAGCTGGCGTCTAAAATCGACGGCCGCCGCATCCAGGCGTACAATCTTAACCACGGACAACTCCCATCATCTGAAACATCGACACGAACATTAATTTTTTTGCGCCACGGCCTCAGCAATCAAATCGATATAGCGCTTCATACGCTCATGCTTCATCTTCATCGAGGCCTTGTTGACGATCAGGCGCGAACTGATATCGGCGATGTGGTCCATCGCTACCAGCCCATTGGCCTTCAATGTATTGCCAGTATCAACCACGTCAACAATGCGATCAGCCAGGCCCACAATCGGCGCTAGCTCCATCGCACCATAAAGTTTAATGATCTCAACCTGCTGCCCCTGTGCGGCAAAATAACGCTTAGCCGTCTCAACATATTTGGTCGCGATGCGCAGTCGGCCCTCATCCACCACCCCATCTTTGGGCCCAGCGACCATCATTTTGCAACGGGCAATTTTCAAATCAAGCGGTTCATAAAGTCCTTCACCGCCATGCTCAACCAGCACGTCTTTACCAGTGACGCCCATATCAGCCGCACCATATTCGACAAAGGTCGGCACATCGGAGGCACGAATCACCACCAGTTTTACATCATCAAGATTAGTATCCAGAATCAGTTTGCGACTGGTGGTCGGGTCATCCAACGGAATAATCCCAGCGTGCTCAAGCAGCGGCAGGGTCTCTTTAAAGATACGGCCCTTCGATAGGGCAATGGTAATAGTGTCACTCATGTCATTTGTTCACATTCATTTCGCAATTGATTAAACTGCTATTTAATTCGCTTTCAATCCCGGCTCTAGTTCGGCACGCGACGAATTTTGCCGCCGAGCGATTCCATCTTCTCTTCGATACGATCATAACCGCGGTCAATGTGGTAGATACGATCAATACATGTTTCACCCTCTGCAATCAAACCTGCCAACACCAGACTAGCCGAAGCACGTAGGTCGGTCGCCATCACCGGTGCACCGGTCAGCTTTTCAACCCCGACACAAACAACCGTATTCCCCTCCAACCTCAGGTCAGCACCCATACGCTGTAGTTCGGGCACATGCATAAAACGATTCTCAAAGACGGTCTCAGTGATAGTACCTGTCCCTTCTGCCACCGAGTTCAGCACCGTGAACTGCGCCTGCATATCGGTCGGAAATGCCGGATAAGGAGCGGTCGTAATGTTCACCGCTTGCGGCCGTCGGCCTTCCATATCAAGTTCGATCCAGTCTTCACCCGTGGTAATTTTGGCACCCGCTTCTTGTAATTTCGCCAGCACAGCATCAAGGATGTCAGGGCGCGTATCACGTACGCGCACCTTGCCTCTCGTCACTGCCGCCCCCACTAAATAGGTGCCGGTTTCGATACGGTCAGGTAACACCGAATAGCGTGTGCCACCAAGGCGCTCAACGCCCTCGATGGTAATCATGTCGGAGCCTGCGCCACTCACTTTGGCTCCCATCTGGTTAAGACAGTTGGCAAGATCAACCACTTCTGGTTCACGCGCCGCATTTTCAATCACGGTAGTGCCTTCCGCTAGCGTTGCCGCCATCATAATATTTTCGGTACCGGTTACTGTCACAATGTCCATAAAGATTCTTGCGCCTTTCAATCGGCCGGCACGCGCACGGATATAACCACCTTCAACGGTAATATTGGCACCCATCGCCTCAAGTGCCTGGATATGCAGGTCTACCGGGCGCGCACCAATCGCACAACCACCCGGCAAGGAGACATCAGCTTCACCAAAGCGTGCCAATAACGGCCCCAACACCAGGATCGATGCACGCATTGTTTTCACTAGCTCATATGGCGCATGGTAATTGGTGATGCCAGAAGCGTCAGCCTCAACTTCCATATTATCGCCCAAACTTAAAATAACACCCATGCCGCCCAACAGCTCCATGGTGGTGGTAATGTCATGCAGATGCGGTACGTTACACACCGTCACTGGCTCATCAGCAAGCAGGGTTGACACCAAAATTGGCAGCGCCGCATTTTTTGCACCGGACATTCGAACCGCACCGTTAAGCTGCGTTCTACCGGAAATTATCAATTTATCCATGATTAATCTTTAAATAGACCATTATCAAAATGTAGCGGGTGAAGCCCCAGATGAAGACAGAGGCCTTCACTTTAATCGAAACTAAAGCACCCTGCGCTTCTGTACATCTTCCCACTGAGCCGGGGTATAGGTCTTCATTGAAAGCGCATGTATCGAGGCATTTTCAATATTGTCACCCAACGTAGCGTAGACCATCCGATGCTGCTGCAACATCCCTTTGCCTTCAAAGGAGTCGCTGATGACTACCGCCTCAAAATGGGTACCATCACCACTCAAACTCACCTGGCTGTCTGGCATTCCAGCCTCAATCATCTTTTTTATTTCATCAATTTGCATCAAAAAATCTCGCTCACCAACCAGCACGCGATTTGCATCACCTTCGGCTGTTCTGTTTATGGTAAAAATATCGCGCTATGGTAGCAGAAAATACTGCAAAACGAGATGATTAGCGCCAACAGCGCCATTTTTTAAGCGCAATAACACGCTACGAGGGTATTGGGGACAAGCCCAAAACCGCCTCAAGGCCGCTCAGGCGGGCTAGTGCCAGCATCTGAGGCGGAATATTGAGAAAGGTAATTTCACTATTTTGATAGTTAGCATTACGCGCCCATTCCACCAACAGGGCAATACCGGCGCTATCGCTGCGGCCAACCCCCTGCAAATCGATCGTGATAGCGACATCACGCTCAATACCACTCGTAAGTAATGGCTGGCTCGCCCGCAGCACGCCCGGCACACTGGCAAAACTCAGTTCGCCTGACAACAGAAACACCCCATCAGGCTGAGATTCAAGCTGCGCCCCAGCACTATTACTGGCCATTACGCGCAGCCTGATTGCGCTTTTGCAACTGAGCGATCAAACCGTCGATCCCTTTCAATTTGCGGATTTCACCCGAAAAAGTAGTGCGATAGTTCAACACCAGGCTCACCGCATCGATCTTGACGTTATAGACCTTCCACTCACCCTCTTTCAGATGCAGGTTGTAATCGATCGGTATCGGAAAGCCACCTTTTTGATCGATCTCCGTTCTGACCAGCACATCGTCTTTCTTTTTCCCTTCACGATAAGGCAGGTAGATCACCTCCTGCCCGGTGTAGTCCATCATTGCAGTCGCATAGGTACGTACCAGCAAGAAACTAAACTCTTTGACAAACTGCTCGCGCTGCGTTTTGCTCGCCTTGCGCCAGTGTTTACCCAGCACTAGCCGCCCCATACGCTCAAAGTCAAAATGAGGAAAAATAGTGCCCTCGACCAATTCGTAAATATAGACCGGGCGTGCCGTAATCTGTTCTCGCTCAGATTCAATCAGCGCCAACAGTTTGGTTGTGGTATCAATCACTAACTGCTGCGCCGGTGCATTGGCTCCTACCGCACCGACAGGCAACCACGTGAAAAGAGATAAACAGACAATAGTTAACAACCGTTTCATAAATAATCCCCTGTGACATGGCGCAGACGCGCAACATGCATATTATAGTGATTAACCGCCATCAGATAATCGCTATAAATCAGCACATACCCCTGAAAAGCGGTTAGCACGGCCTCCGCCTCCTCAAACCCCGCCTCAAAGTCGACATAGCGGCTCACCATCCAGCGTCGCGCCGCACGACTGCCCTCTTTGAGCTCAGTGACTGCCTTATAGTGACCCTGTACATGGTGAAACTGCTCTGCGACCTGAAAGGGAATTCCCTGCTGCGCAAATGAAGCTCGCGCGGTCAACGCGGCCAATGCCGCATTCGCCTCAGCCACTTCAGCTGCCTGCACACCCGTTGCCCAGTTCCATTTGACCCCCACTAATGGTGTTGCACCGTAATCATTAAACGGGTCATATACGTAAGGGTTTTCTAATTTTTCTCGCTTCGGTGAGTGCGCGGCCATGCCCGCAATTCCCGCGTAAATATTGGGCAGCTTTCCGGCTCGATGTGCCGCCACCAGTGAGCGCCGCGCCTGCAACCCCGCCGCCAGCTGGCTCATTTCTGGGCGTCGTTCCAACGCCATCTGTTGAAGTGCTTCCAACGTATCCAGCGGCAGATCCACCGGTCGAATACGCGAGTCCGCCAACTCAAGCGCCACATCACGATTGATCCCCACCAACATTTTTAATCCCGCTAACGCAATCGCCTCAACCGACTCAGCCGTGGCATGGTATCGCCTCACAACCGCCATGCCACTCTGCAAGGCATAGAGATCCGCCTGGCGCACATCGCCACGCGCCTCATCAATCCAGCGTTCAACCAGATCCTGCGATTTTTGCAGGCGCCCTTCTACATCTTCAAACAGATACCGCGTATCACGCGCCGTCAGGTAACCATAATAGGCGCGGGTCACATCAAGGGTAGTCTCTGCACGCTGAAGTCGTACATCCTCTTTTTTGACGGCAATATTACCTTTCGCCGCAGCAGAGAAGTGCTCAATCTTACCAAAGGTATAGAGCGGTTTGATAATACTAAACTGCAGCGATGTCCACGAAGTGAGACCGTTATACTCATATTTATCAGAACGCGGCGTGCCCGTACCGGGCTCAAAAAAACCGCCCGCCACCTGAGTGGTCAAACCAACAAAGGCATTCACATCAAAGATGAGATCATCGCTACCTTCTGCGCGCTGCAATAACGCACGCGCCTTGTTCACCAGATGCAGGCGCTCTTCGATACGCGGATCAGTTGCCAGCGCACGCTCAACCGCCTCATCCAACGACAACACAATACTTTGCGCAGGTTCCGCCGCTAGCGCCAACGAACTAGCCGTCACCGCAGCCAACAGTGCGGAGACAGACAAGCTGCGCCTAAAAAGTGATTGCAAGTGCATTACTCGCCCGCCCCCTCCGACGCCTTGCTAAACATGAACTGGCCAATCACCTGCTCCAGCACAATCGCGGACTGAGTCAAGAAGATCGTATCGCCCTCTTGCAGGAACGCCTCTTCACCACCCGGTTCAAAACCGACATATTGCTCACCCAGTAGGCCCGAGGTGAATATACTCGCGGAGGTATCCATCGGCAGGCGGTTGTATTGTGGGTCAATCGCCATCGTGACAACCGCTTCATAATCTTCCTGATCAAAAGCGATCGACGTCACTCGGCCAATCTTCACCCCGCCCACGCTAACAGAAGAGAGCACCTTAAGGCCGCCAATATTCTCAAACTGAGCGCGTACCTCATAGCCGTCGACATCAGAAAAGGCATTGAAGTTACTGACTTTCAGTCCCAACATAAAGAACGCCGCGATGCCCGCTGCGACGAAGATCCCCACCGATATCTCAACTAGTCGTGTGTTTTGCATATCAACATCCTTTAATCCCAAACTTTTTTTATACTTCGCCAAACATCAGGGCAGTCAAGAGAAAATCGAGCCCCAGCACTGCCAACGAGGCATGCACCACCGTACGTGTGGTGGCACGACTCACCCCTTCGGAGGTCGGCACTGCATCATAGCCTTCAAAAACAGCAATCCATGTCACCACCGCGCCAAACACAATACTCTTGATTATGCCGCTCATAATGTCGTCATTAAAGTCGACACTACTGCGCATTTGAGACCAGAAGGCACCTTCGTCAACGCCCAACAAACCCACCCCGGCAAGATAACCGCCCATCACACCTAACGCGCTAAAGATCGCGGCCAGTAACGGCATCGACAAGACGCCCGCGAGAAAACGCGGCGCAATGATTCTTTTTATGGGATCAACCGCCATCATCTCCATCCCGGAGAGTTGCTCGGTCGCTTTCATTAAACCGATCTCAGCAGTCAACGCCGAACCAGCGCGCCCTGCAAACAACAGCCCAGCCACTACTGGCCCAAGTTCTCGTACCAATGATAGCGCCACCATCACACCGAGCGAATCCTCGGCGCCAAAATCAACCAGCGTGTAATACCCCTGCAGGCCCAGCACCATGCCAACAAATAGCCCCGCCACCACGATGATCACCAGCGATAATACACCAACCGAAAAGACCTGCTGAATCAATAGCCGCAGGCGGAATATGAGACCCGGCATACCACATAGCACCGCCCATAAAAAAATATTGGCACGGCCCAGACGCTGAAAAAATGCCAGCGTGCGACTTCCCAACTGCTGAAAAATCGCCATCAAGATCCCTCTCGTGACAGTAATTCTGCGGCATAATCAGCAGCAGGGTAATGAAATGGCACCGGCCCATCTGGCGCCCCGTTCATAAACTGGCGCACCCATTCGGACTCTGATTGATGTAGTTCATGCGGCGTCCCATGCCCCACCACCTTGCCTTGCGACAGCACATAGATATAGTCCGCAATCGCGGCGGTCTCGGCAACATCGTGTGAGACGATAATGCTGGTCAACCCCAGCACTTCATTCAAATTACGAATCAATTTAACCAACACGCCCATTGAGATTGGGTCCTGCCCGGTAAAAGGTTCGTCATACATAATCATCATCGGATCCAGCGCAATCGCGCGTGCCAATGCCACCCGTCGCGCCATGCCACCCGACAGTTCACTTGGCATCAGTCGCTGTGCACCGCGTAACCCGACGGCCTCTAGTTTCATCAACACCAGGTCACGCACCATTGTCTCTGGCAAGCCAGAATGCTCACGCAGCGGAAAGGCAACATTGTCGAACACCGAGAGATCGGTCAGCAATGCACCACTCTGAAAAAGCATCCCCATGCGTTTCCGCAACTCGAATAGGTCTCGCCGCGATAGACCCGGCACATTTTGACCATCCACATGGAGAGTGCCTGCGGTGGGGCGAATTTGGCCGCCGATCAAACGCAGCAGTGTCGTTTTACCGGTGCCACTCGGCCCCATAATCGCCGTCACCTTGCCACGCTGCAAATCGAGATCGATGCCGTCAAAGATGGTGCGCGAACCGAACTGAAAGGTCAGCCCACGCGCTTCAACCAGATTGTTTTTTGTATTCGCCATGGAGAAAGTGATCAATTTAATTAAAAACTACGAACCTGCGATGGTCATCGCATCGATCAGCAGCGAACCACACTTGATGTTACTGCGATGATCAATATCATTGCCGACCGCCTGTAGCTGCATAAACATATCACCCAGATGGCTGGCGATGGTGATTTCATCCACCGGATAGGCGATCACGCCATTTTCAACCCAAAAGCCAGCCGCACCACGGGAGTAATCACCGGTCACGATGTTCACCCCCATCCCCAGCAGTTCCGTGACCAACAGTCCCGTGCCCATCTCACGCAGTAGCGCCGCTTGATCCAGTTCACCTGGCTCAATCAGCACATTGTGTACGCCACCTGAATTGCCGGTACTTTCCATCTTCAGCTTACGCGCCGAGTAACTATCCAGTACGTAACTCTGTAAGACGCCATCACGCACCAGGTCTCGCTCATAGGTCGCAACACCTTCGCTATCATATGGTGCACTACCGAGTACTTTTTTCATATGCGGGCGTTCGTGAATGTGAACAAACGCTGGGAAAATTTGTTCGCCCAACTTATCCAGTAAAAAAGAAGATTTGCGATAAAGTGAACCGCCACGAATGCCAGAGATCATATGCGATACCAAGCTGCCCGCAACATCGGCAGAAAACAACACGGGTACCTTGCAGGTATCAATGCGCCGGCCACCGAGACGCTGTAATGTTCTTGCTGCCGTCTTTTCGCCAATCGCTGCGGCCGCCTCAAGGTCATGCCGATCACGTGCGACTGAATACCAGTAATCACGCTGCATGCCGTTGTCGTCTTCAACGATCACACTGCAACTCATGCTGTGACGCGAGGTTGAGTAACCACCCATAAAACCATGGCTGTTGGCGTAAACGCGCGTTCCTTCATGGCTGGAGAGACTCGCGCCTTCAGAATTCGAGATGCGCTCATCGTATCCACGCGCCGCATCTTCACATTCAGTGGCCAACTCAATCGCTGTTTCCGGTGACACATCCCACGGGTAATAAAGATCAAGATCGGGGATCTCGGTCGCCATGCGATCGGCATCGGCCAGCCCCGCATAGGGGTCTTCCGCAGTAAAAGTGGCAATGCTGCACGCAGCGCGCACCGCATCTTCCAGCGCTCCCGTTGAAAAATCACCGGTACTCGCGGTGCCTTTACGCTGACCAAAATAGACCGTAATGCCAAGGCCTTTGTCTTTATTAAACTCAATCGTCTCAACATCACCAAGACGTACATTAACGGACAAGCCTAGCTCTTCACTCAGCGCGGCCTCAGCGGCGCTAGCCCCCTGCGCCTTCGCCAGTTCTAGTACTTGCGCGGCGACAGACTCCAGTGATGCCTGATCTTTTATTATATCGTGGCTCATACGTCAGTCCCTCCCACCGTGAGGCCATCCACCAGCAGCGTTGGCTGACCAACGCCCACCGGTACACTCTGCCCCTCTTTGCCGCAGGTGCCGACACCGGGGTCTAGCGCAAGGTCATTGCCGACCATGGTCACACGTTGCAATACATCTGGACCATTACCGATTAAGGTTGCCCCTTTAACAGGATAAGTAATTTTGCCATCTTCGATCATGTAGGCTTCACTGGCAGAGAAGACAAACTTGCCAGAGGTAATGTCCACCTGTCCACCACCAAAATTCACTGCATAGAGACCATTTTTAACCGATGCGATAATCTCTTCCGGTGCATGCTGTCCCGGTAGCATATAAGTGTTGGTCATACGCGGCATCGGTAGATGCGCATAAGATTCACGACGCCCATTACCGGTTGATGCAACCCCCATCAGACGCGCATTGAGCTTGTCCTGCATATAGCCTTTGAGGACGCCCTTTTCGATCAGTACAGTGTTTTCAGACGGCACCCCTTCATCATCCACATTCAACGAGCCACGACGATGCTCCAGCGTACCGTCATCCACCACGGTGCAAAGATCAGAGGCCACTCGCTCTCCGACACAACCCGAAAATGCCGAGGTCCCTTTACGATTGAAGTCTCCTTCAAGGCCGTGGCCAATCGCTTCATGCAACAAGATACCGGGCCAACCAGAACCTAGCACCACCTGCATCGTGCCTGCCGGTGCCGGCTTCGCTTCCAGGTTAACCAGCGCCTGACGCACCGCCTCTTTGGCATAGCCAATGCCGCGATCTTCATCAATAAAGTATTGATAATCACGGCGACAACCGCCACCTGCGCTGCCCTGCTCACGACGTCCATCCTGCTCAACAATCACGCTCACATTCAAGCGCACCAGTGGGCGCACATCAGCCGCATGGGTACCATCAGTGGCGGCCAGTAAAATCGAATCATAACCACCGGCGAGTGATGCAATCACCTCTTTAACGCGGGGATCAAACTGACGCGCCTCACGGTCCAGCATTTCCAGCAACTCAACTTTCGCTTTATCTCCCAGGCTGCCCAGCGGATCGGTCGGCAGATAAAGACGATGCCCCGCGCTGCGCGTCCACGCCTTGACCCCTTTGTCTTGCCCCTGGCGTGCAATCGCGCGTGCCGCTGTCGCCGCTTCCTGCAATGGAGACAGAGCAATTTCATCCGAATAGGCAAAACCACTCTTTTCACCACTCACCGCACGCGCCCCAACACCCTGCTCAACACTATGCACACCGTCGGTGACGATGCCATCTTCCAGCGTCCAGGACTCAAAACGGCTCGCCTGAAAATAGAGGTCGGCATAATCGACATCATGCGTCATGATACTTGCTAGTACCTGCTCCAGATTATTCATATCCAGACCACTCGGCGCGAGCAGCTGCTGCGCTACGCTATCAATCGAAGCATCCATGGGTATATTCATCCGTTCACATATCCTTGTTGATGGTTCATTATTTTATCTCACAAAAAAGCTTACGATGCGAGATTGACGGGAAATTCTGGCGCGTCTGCGCCAACCTAAGCGGATCAATCTCTGCACTAATCACACCGGAGCCATTTGGCAGCCGGTCCAGCACTGAGCCCCAAGGATCCACAATCATGCTATCACCATAGGTCTCACGACCATTCACATGGTAACCACCCTGAGCCGCTGCGATCACGTAACTTAAATTTTCAATCGCGCGCGCGCGTACCAACGTCTCCCAGTGGGCACGCCCGGTAATCGCGGTAAAGGCAGATGGCACTGCAATAATGTCCACCCCTTGGTCTAACAGCACGCGGAAAAGCTCCGGAAAACGCAGGTCATAACAAATCGCGATACCAAGCCGGCCAAACGGCGTATCAACAACAATGCAGCTATCACCGGCTTCAATCGTCTCTGATTCGATATAACTCTCTTTATTCTCTTCCAGCATCACATCAAAAAGGTGGATCTTATCGTAACGCGCCACTTGCTGCCCTTCTGCATCAAATAAGAGGCAAGCAGCACGCACTCTGTTTTCATCACCGGACTCCAGAGGGATCGTGCCAGCCACAATCCACACCCCATTGTCCTTCGCCTGCTGCGATAGGAATGTCTGAATCGGGCCATCACCCTCTTTTTCACGCAAGCCAACCTTATCCGCTTCCGTCAAACCCATGATGGCAAAGTTTTCAGGCAAAACGATCAATGCCGCACCGCTCTCGACCGCCTGCGTTATCAATCGCTTTACCTCTATCAGGTTAGCCCCAACATTAGGCCCCGATGCCATTTGTATCGCCGCAACACGGCTCATAACGATTCCCCTTCAAGCAACCACATAATTTCCCGCAATTGAATCAATTTATTCTCACCATCAAGATAACCATCTCTCTTTTTATTATCCACGGACGCACACCCTTCCTTATTTTCGCTGCGGAGAACACCAGTTCACGGCACATCGTCAACACTACTCGGTAGTGTTTCACCCTCGCGTAAGACCACCGGCGCCTCCCACGGCCCAGTAACACGGTACTTCACCTGCGCAGCACCATCAAGATTTAACAACTTTTGCACTCCCCATATGACTAAACCGGTTCCCAGACTACTCACCACCGCTCCCACCACCGGCAGTGACGATCCCACGTGAGGCTCAACAACCACAGTTTGATCGTAATCTTTCGCAGCCAATCCCACTCGCCCAACCATTGTTATCGATGCTGACGGCCCCACAATACTAAAATTTGAGGTATTCGCATTACCATCATTAATATCGAAGTCACCCGCCATCCGATCAAAACTGAAGCCCTTTTTAAACATATCGCTAAAATCCAACATCAAGCGACGGGGCAATGCCTGCACGCTCAGCAAACCAAAGACCCTTCCCGCCCCCGGCTCAATATCCAACAAGCGCCCATCTTCTACTTTAAATTGCATATTACCACTGAGCTGCTCTAGCGCGAAGGCCGTCGGCGCACCAGGCCAACGCGCGATAATATTTACCTCGCTTTCTCCCTCGCGAATACTATCCGCAACATCAAGTCTCGCCAGCATTCCTCCAAAATCATCACTATTCACGCCGATATTAAATGAGGAATATTGCTGGCCATTAAGCACCTGCCAATCACCACTCGCCAACAGCGCCATCCATGGTGAGCGTAATGCCAACCGCTCAATATGCAGGCCACTCTGGGCGCGTGCCGCTAGCAATGTTAGCTGACCGTAAGGCAGCCCAGCATGACTAAAAAAGCGACTATGAATATCCATGGCGGGTAACTGCCGTGGATCAGTGCCATGTTCGACCTGAACATCGGCCTCACCACGCTCTTCTCCGCCTGGTAAAATCAGATAATCTAATTCCAATGCCAACGTGCCGCGCTTGAAATCAAGCGGGATCTGTAGATTGCCAGCCATCAAATGGCTGCTGATTCGCCCCAGCCAAGTACCCAGCGCCTGCGTTAAATCTAGCGAGGTGTAGTGAAAATTATAACCCAAAGCCGACAATTGAACGATTTCCAAATTGAGTTGTTTAATCTCAACCGCCGCCGAATTTACACCACTAGCCCCTCCCTCGCTATCGATATCACTCATAAATGGCATCCACTCATCCAGCGAAAGGTGTTCAAGCTTTCCAGACAGACTAATCAATGCCGCGCGCGGCATCACGGGCAACAAGCCACCAAAAGCAATGGCACCGCGCTGCAATCCCATGCCCTCATCAAGATCAAACACCGCGTTAAGTTGACGGCCATACTGCACGGTCAACGGCACATCCAAACTACGTGGAAAAACAGTCTCAAACATAAAGGCAGCAGATTTCTGCGCATCTTTCACCAGCGGGTAAGGTAAATTTGATGCCATGCCCTTCAAGTCAGAGCTTACTTGCAGGGAAACACCCGTTGTCGCCACATCCTTCGCTGGAATGGTTAATTTTGCCCGCCATTGGCTATCACCCTCTAAGTGCTGCAACAAGGGAACATCAACCAAGCGCTGTACGTCCTCCGCGGTAGCCGTGCCAACGGCAGTAAAAATGGTGGCACCCCCGGTTGAAAGCGGCATCGTTTTAGCATCCAGCATACTGTCCATACCCAGCAGACGCGCTTTCGCCTGCGTTATCTCGATTCCCTTTTCTGAAAACTGCAGCGCCCCATTAACATCCAGAATATCAACAGCGCGCGCTGACAGATAAATATCAGCACCATCAAATTGCACCACACCAGCCACTGTGGCTGGCTGATCAGCCAGTGGTAATTTAAGCGATAAATCCAGTTTACTGCGTCCAGCAGTCACCTCTACCTCGTCAACGAAATCGCCAAAAAGTCTATTCAAGGGGCTGCGTTTGACAAAATCCAACGCATCATAGGTACGTCCCTGCGCCTGCCCATCGATCTCCAACAAAGCAGGGCGTGCACGAAAATCATCAATATGCACAGATACATGTGTCACATCGGCACCCAGGGTTTTAGCCGCCACGGCATTAATTTCCATGCCACCACCGGCAAAGATTAACTCGGCCTCTATCTCTTCAAGCCGCGGCCATCCCGGCGCGTAATCAAGAATCCCATCCATGAGGTTAAAACGAATATCAAACAGGCCATCGCTCTTATCATAAGGAAAATGGCGATCAAACGGCCCATACAAAATCGCCTGTCCGGCAGAAGCGCGGCCATTCACAATCGCCTGATCCAACCACTCAATCAGCGAGTTTGACATAATCCCCACCGGTAGATAATGTGAAATATTGGCAACACTGGCAGCCTCAAACTCAGCTAGCAAGGCAATCTCAGCCGCGCTCTTGCCTTTTTTCAGCGCAAAGTCCAACGACAATGCCATATCACTGTTTTGCAACTGCAGTGAACGGCTCTCAATCTGCCAGCCCTGCTCATTCAATTGCCAGTAGACATCACCCTGTAGCGCAGTCACAGCGAGCGGTCCACGAAACAATTGTGGCATCGATACGGTCGCATCTTGACTATCCAAAACGAGAACACCGGCGCTATTATCAAAGAAAACCGTGCCGTCAAGCCCTTGCCCGCCAGGCCACTTATCCTGCGCAGTGATGCCAATATCTTCAAATTGACTGGTTAACACATAGCGTTTCTCTTCACCGACAAAGCCACGCCGATAATGAAGATAGCTATCCCTCAAGACACCGCTAGGCGCGAATAATCGCAACTGTGATCGCAGCGATTCATCAATGGCATCACTCATCACTAACAGCGATTTTAGATCGTCGATCTCGGCATAACCGAGCTTCGCTTCAATCACCTGCTCACCACCAAGCTCGCCTGATGCCGCAATGCGAAGCTGACTAGGCGGCCACATCCTATTTTCTCGTCCTAACATAAAATTATTGATGCTAAACGACCATCCCACCGCGTTCCTCTGCCATGCATAGGCACCCGACACCAGGTCGATCTTCATTGGCTCACGCGAGTCGCCGTCAACAGCGCGCTGAATCGGCGTCAGCAATAGCTGTCGTAACGACAGCTCACCGTCAACACGCTGCATCGTGCCATCTCGCCATTCAAACCATAAGCGTGTTTCAAGCTGACCATCATCAACACGAATACCCGAAGGCTCCTGTCCCTCCAGCCACTGTGCGATTTGAAGCTCGCCACCCTCGACATATCCCTCAACATCCCAGCCATCATTAACATCATCACTGTCCAGTGCGCCACGAATATCTAGCGCAAAGGAGAGTGTTCGCCCAAGATGGATAGGCAGCACCGCCTCACCACTTAACTGGTGACGATCTCCCTGATTACGCAGTTCAAAGTTAACATCCGTGAAGTGTAGCTCACGTCCATCCAGCATCATGTCACGCCAGTCAATGTCACTCGCTTCAACCACCATTCGCGGCTGAGAAAATAACCAGTTTAATAGCGCCTGCTCATTGAGTGCCTTGCGCGCTGCCTGCTCATCGCTTAATTCATTCGATGCAGCTGCCGCAAAACCAGTCACACTGATGCCCCCCGCTTCATCACGCATGATTTCTAATTCAACCCCAGAGACAACCAGCTCACCCAACTGCCATGAACGATGGCGCAGGCTTTGCAAAAGATTGAGCCCAATGCTGCCACTTTCAAAATGGAGCAACTCCACCTCACCACTCAATACGCGCACCCCGCGCAGCTTCAACTGCGGGCCAGCACCGTGCCACGAGGCATCAAGCCAGCGCACCTCAACGGTGGCACCAACCGCCTGACTGATGCGCTTCTCGATTTGAAGGTGGAAGGTATTCATGTAAGGCAGGAGCAGGCGCGCACCACTGACCAACAGCGCTATCACCATGATAGTGACCGCCACCACCGTCCAGCAGTTCATTAAAGTCCTGCGTATCACGATAGTTTTGCTCGATAAGCGACCATGCCATTAAGCCACTCGGGCTACATCAACACCACATCAAACTGCTCCTGGGTATAGAGCGTCTCGACCTGTAGCTGAATCGGCTTGCCAATAAACTCTTCCAGCGCCGCAACGCTGGTCGACTCCTCGTCCAGCAGCATATCCACCACCTCCTGAGAGGCAAGTACCAGAAATTTGGTGGCATCGAATTGACGCGCCTCACGCATCAACTCACGAAAAATTTCATAACAGACCGTCTCGCGCGTCTTTACTGAAGCCGTGCCATTACAAACAGAACAAGGCTCACACAGAATATGCCCAAGACTTTCACGTGTGCGCTTACGCGTCATCTCCACTAATCCCAACGGTGAGACATCGCAAATAAAGCTCTTCGCGCGATCGCTCTCCAGCCCCCTTTCCAGTGCGCGCAACACCTGTTTTTTGTGGTCTTCTTCCGTCATATCAATAAAATCGATGATGATGATGCCACCCAGATTGCGCAACTTCAGCTGACGCGCAATTGCCTGCGCCGCTTCAAGATTGGTTTTAAAAATGGTCTCTTCAAGGTTACGATGCCCCACAAAGGCACCGGTATTGACATCAACCGTGGTCATCGCTTCGGTCTGATCAATGCAAAGATGACCACCCGATTTGAGCTGAACCGTGCGTTCAAGCGCCTTCTGAATTTCATCTTCAACAGAATAGAGGTCAAAGATCGGTCGTTCACCCGGATAGTGTTCGGTGCGTGGTGCTAGTTCAGGGATCAGCTGAGTGACAAATTCAAGCGCTCGCTGGTAGGCCTCGCGTGAATCGATGCGGATCTTGTCGATTTTCGCCGTCGGTACATCACGCAACATACGCAGCACTAACGGCAGGTCTTCATACAACACCGCAATACTACTCGGCTTAGCAGCCTGCTCTGGCTGCTGTACCGATGCCCACAGCTTACGCAGAAAAGCCATGTCTGCCAGGATTTCGGCCTCCTTTGCACCTTCCGCCGCCGTACGTGCGATATAGCCGCCGCCCTCATCGCTCACCCCTGACTCAAGTATCGTGCGCAGGCGCAGACGCTCCTCCTCATCTACAATTTTTTGAGAAATACCAATATGGTTCATCGCGGGCATCAATACAAGATAACGTGACGGGATACTGATCTGCATCGTCAGCCGCGCACCCTTGCTACCCAGTGGGTCCTTGAATACTTGCACCATCACCTTTTGGCCATCGCGCAGCAGCGATTCAATCGGCACATCAGGTTTCGCGCCAGCGCTTTCATCATCCAGCGCCAATCGCTCAGGCAACTGAATGTCAGAGACATGCAAAAAGGCAGTACGGTCGAGCCCAATATCAATAAATGCCGCCTGCATCCCCGGTAATACCCGGCTCACCTTGCCATGATAAATATTCCCCACCAGACCACGCTTACAGCTACGTTCAATATAGATTTCCTGCAGCAGGCCATTTTCAACCACCGCCACACGCGTCTCCTGTGGCGTCACATTTACCAGTATTTCATCACTCATGGGTCATTTTTCCATCAAGGCCGCGAACTATATAACTGTAGCCGACAGAGTCTACCCCTTTTAAGGGCAAGAAACATAACCAGAAAAGAACACAAACTCACTATTCATACGCTTTGGCATTAAAAATGGGCAATTGAATTTCGAAATCGCGCATCAACACCGCTGTTTCAAACAATGGCAGCCCCATCACGCCTGAATAACTGCCCTCAAGTCGCTCGATAAAGAGCGCCCCAAGTCCCTGAATACCGTATCCACCCGCCTTATCCGCAGGCTCGCCACTGCGCCAATAAGCACGGCTCTCTCGATCACTAATATCACGAAACGTGACATCGCTGACACTCAGACGGCTCTCCTCGGCGACAGCATTAACCAAGGCCACTGCGCTAACCACCTGGTGTGTGCGTCCAGCAAGGCTCAGTAGCATCTCTCGCGCATCCACCTCATCTCGTGGTTTACCCAAAATTTGCCCATCCACCACCACCGAGGTATCCGCCGCCAACAGCGGCTTATCAATCACCGATAGACTCGCCCGTCCCGCGCGCGCCTTCGCCAATGCCATGCGGGCCACATAGCGCTCTGCAGCCTCGCCAACATGCGGTGTTTCATCGATATCAGCCACCAGCACCTCATGTGCAATACCAATCTGTAACAGCAATTCACGCCGACGCGGCGACTGTGAAACAAGATAAATCAAAGGATCATTCATAAAGAGAAGATACAAGAGGAAAAGGAAAAGAACAAAAAAAACATTTGATCTAGCAGAGACTTAATAAAAACAGTCCGCATGACGATAGCTTAAAGAGTTCACATAGAATAAAAAACAGCCACGATCATGCTGAGCAGCAGCGAAATCAAGCGTACAGCCAACACACAGATGTGGCTTCCTCTGCGCCTGCTAAATCTGTATCGCATTACCCTTGCAGGGCTGGCCTCCATCCTGTGCTATTCGGACTCAATCCCATCTCCGCTAGGCTCCAGCAACTTTAATCTCTTTTACGTCACCAGCATTGTCTACCTCATTGTAGGCCTTTTAAATGTCATTTCGATCAAGAGGCAAGCGCCATATTTCGAATCTCAGGTCTATTCTCATGTCCTGGTTGATATCGCCATCATCACCTTATTGATGCACGCAAGCGGCGGCATTGGAAGTGGCATGGGGATACTTCTCGTCATTGCCGTTGCTGGTGGCAGCCTCCTGATCGTTGGACGAACAGCCATTTTATTCGCTTCTATCGCGACTATCGCTCTCCTGTCCGAGCAGATCTACACCTCATGGAGTAACCCACTGTGGAACACTAATTACACTCAGGCCGGGCTACTGGGCGCCAGCCTATTCGCGACCGCCATCCTTGCTCAAGCATTAGCCAAGAGACTACATGAAAGTGAGGCCCTGGCAGAAAAACGCGGTGTAGACCTCGCCAGCATGGCCCAACTCACTGAATACATCATCCAGCGCATGCAAACCGGCATTTTAGTGATCGATCATAAGCAACAAATCCACCTTATCAACGCCTCTGCACGCAGCCTGTTAGGTGAAAAGCAGTCAAATAAAGCGACGATTAGTGAACTATCAACCCCTCTTACCCAGCAAATCGAACATTGGTGGGCTCACCCAGGCGATGAACCGCAACCCTTTAAATCATCCGAATCATCCCCCAGCATCATGCCACGCTTTGCCCACCTGGGAAAAGACAATGACTCAGGAACCCTTATCTTTCTTGAAGACATGGCGGCGATTGCGCAACAGGCACAACAACTCAAACTGGCATCGTTAGGCCGCTTAACCGCCAGCATTGCGCATGAGATTCGCAATCCACTGGGAGCGATTAGCCATGCTGGACAACTGCTCGCGGAATCACCACAGCTCGACAAGGGAGAGATACGCCTCACTGAAATCATCCTAAACCACTCTCAACGAGTCAATACGATTATTGAAAACATCATGCAACTAAACCGGCGGGACCGCGCTAGCCCAGAAGAGATTGATCTCAATCAATGGCTCGCATCCTTTGTCGATGATTTTTGCCTTAATGAAGACGTACTGAGTGCTCAGATACACCACACCTTGAGCGATGAGATCAATATCATTCGTTTTGATGAGAACCAACTACAACAGATTGTATTGAACCTCTGTCAAAATGGACTGCGCCATGGCGATCAAGGCAATCTTTCGCAACTATGGCTACAGGGAGGTATTAGCAATGCATCCCACACCCCCTATCTTGAAGTCCTCGATAATGGAAAAGGGATAGACCCCGCACTCGCTGAACAGATCTTCGAACCCTTTTTCACCACCGCCGCCACCGGCTCAGGGCTTGGACTATATATCTCTCGCGAACTATGTGAGTCCAACCAGGCGCACCTTAATTATATTCCAGACGATAACAGAGGTAGCTGCTTCCGCATCACCTTTGCCGACCCCAGGAGACGACAGGTAATTTAATATGACCAAACCCACCGCCCTTGTAGTAGACGATGAACCTGATATCTGCGAACTGCTCGAACTCACCCTATTAAGGATGGGAATCGATTGCCACACCGCAGACTCACTCACCGCCGCCAAAGCGGTGCTGTTACAACACCCGGACATCGACCTATGCCTCACCGATATGAAACTGCCTGATGGTAACGGCATCGACCTTGTGCAATTTATACAGGAACGCCACCCTGAAATCCCCACCGCCGTCATCACCGCTCACGGCAATATGGAATCCGCCGTGCTCGCGCTAAAGGCAGGCGCATTTGATTTTGTCTCCAAACCGGTAGACTTAGGCATGTTACGTTCACTGGTCACCACCGCGCTTAAGCTCAGCCCAAAACATCAAGACAATACACCAGAGGCGGCGCTGACACTGCTGGGCAATTCTGCTGAAATAGACAACACTCGCGCAACCATCAAGAAATTGGCGCGCAGCCAGGCCCCGGTGCATATCAGTGGTGAATCGGGCACTGGCAAAGAACTTGCCGCTCGCCTGATACACGAGCAGGGGCCCAGGGCAGACAAGCACTTTATCCCGGTCAACTGCGGTGCCATCCCTGAGGCATTAGTGGAAAGCGAGTTTTTCGGCCACATAAAAGGCAGCTTTACCGGCGCAACCACCAATAAGGACGGCCTCTTCCAGGCCGCCGATGGCGGCACGCTGTTTCTGGATGAGGTGGCCGATCTACCCCTGCATATGCAGGTCAAACTGCTGCGAGCCATTCAGGAGAAGGCCATTCGCCCCGTTGGTGCGCATCAGGAAAGCAAAGTTGATGTGCGTATCCTTAGCGCCACCCACAAAGACCTTGCGCAACTCGTCAAGGAGGGTAAATTTCGGCAAGATCTATTTTATCGCATCAACGTGATCGAACTCCCGATGCCAGCGCTACGTGCCCGCACTGAAGACATTCCACCACTCATCGACCATATATTAAGGAAACTAGCGTCTGATAACGGCACAAGCACCCCCACCATTGATGAGACCGCAGTATCTTCACTGCAACAATATCATTTTCCAGGCAACGTCAGGGAACTGGAAAACATCCTGGAACGTGCCATGACCTTGTGCGAACAGGAGACTATTCGTGTGGAAGACCTACAATTGATACACAGCTCACCACTAGAACAACCCGCGCCATCATCCACGACACCGCAAGCCATCGCCAGCCAATCCCTTGACCCACTACTAGGGAATATCGAAAAGGAAACCATCGAAAAGGCCCTTGAACAGAGTAAATATAATAAAACAGCGGCGGCAAAACAGCTCGGCATCTCATTTGGCGCGCTGCGTTACCGCATGAAGAAATTAGGGCTATGAAAGTGCACACCTCTAACAATAGCCGCGCTAACCACTTCTGCTGCGCATTAAGAGCAGATTCTGCGCAAAACGCACCACTCACCACTCACCATTTTTTTAATCACACCGCCGTAATACGCAATAAAACCACTATTTTTTGTGACCAACCTCTCAAATTGATAGCCAACAGAGGCAAACTAAACCACATCCCACAAAAAACTAAAGTTTGGCACGCCGCGTGCAGATACCAATGTGCGAGGCAAGCATATCTCCTGTGCATGGAGAGTTAAAGGGCAACGCCAGAAGCACTAATTATTATCACACCCAGGAGAACCGCAATGAAAAAATTACAACAAGGCACATTAAGCAGCATGAAGCTCGATATGAAAAAATCGCTGCAACGGGGTTTTACGCTAATCGAGTTAATGATTGTAGTCGCGATTATCGGTATTTTGGCCGCAATCGCCATTCCGGCCTACCAGGATTATATAACACGTGCAAAATGGAGTGATGAGCTTTCAAACGTCGCGGGATTAAAACTGGCTATGGCAGAGTGCTCAAATGATAACAACGGAACTTTTACAAACTGTACCACCATAGGAACCCACTTCGTTGATTACGGCATCACCGCACTACCAGTCAGCAAATATAATGCGTCCTATTCAATTGTAGCAGGCGGTATAATTCGAATTGCCGGTACCGCTGCCGAATTGGGTGCCTGCACCTTTGATCTAACACCCACACTCACAGATGGTGCTGGCCAAATGGTCTGGACACCTATCCTAACTACTGGCACAGCCGCAGACTGCAACAAGTTTGTGAAAGGCTCAAGCTAACAGCAGTAGCTAATTAACATTAGTCAGCGATAAAAGCCTGCTCTATTATTATAGAGCAGGCTTTTTTATTACCTCCCACCAACACACATGCCACATTTAAATAAAAGATCAACACAACGATTATTCGGGATCCTAACAGTCAGCCTGGTCTGCCTCTACATCATTATTACCACCAGCAACCTAAGCTTTTTTAACGATCTAGGGCCGTACAACGAAAAACGGTTTCTCCAGGTCACACTGCTAATTTTTCTGGCAGTCTGCACAGCAACCCTGTTCAGGCATAGTATTCACACAGTGGTAAACCGATTCCCTGGCACAGTCAAAATCTTATTACTGCCTCTCTTCCTCATAGGAATACTCTCCAGCATAAATACAAACAACCCACTACTGTCCATAACAGAAACAGGACAGTTTGCGCTACTATTTATCACATGTTTAGCAATTGCGGCAGCATACATAGCAGCGCCCAATGCGTGCCAAAAAATCATACTGTTCAGCATCGTAACCCTGGCATTGATACAGACCACCTCAGTACTCACCGCATACACAGCCGCCATGGCCTCAAGCGTTGACTGGCACTCTCACGATCTATTTTTAGGCTTCTCAAATATTCGATTTTTTAATCAGCTACAAAGCTGGACGTTACCACTGATCGTGCTCCCTTTAATTCTCTATACACAAAAAAATAAGCGGCTCTTTATTGGCATACTCTTCATTAGCGCCTGCTGGTGGTTATTACTGTTGATCTCCGGGTCTCGCGGCACCATGCTGGCGATGGCTATCGCGATAATCGCCTCATTGGCCATCTATCAGAAACATGCCATCACGTGGATAAGATTACAGCTTATCGCAGCCGCAATAGGGTTTGCGCTCTATCTCTTACTTTTTTATATTATTCCATTCATGCTAGCGGTCGAAATCAACGACACCTCCATCACGCGCTTATCCAGTGTTAACGCTAGATTTTATCTATGGGAGCGTTCATGGTTTTTTATCCAACAAAATCCATTTCTCGGCATTGGCCCCATGCATTACGCTTGCGACCCACAAAACCTCATCGCGGCCCACCCACATAATTCAATCTTTCAAATAGCAGCAGAATGGGGACTGCCTGCCGCCTTTATTACACTTTTCATTTTTCTATATGGGCTATATTGCTGGATCAAAGGCAACAATCAATCTCAGCCTACTGAAGAAGCCACAAAATCGCTCAATATACGCATTGCGCTTTTTGCATCACTGATCGCCGGAACAACCCACTCTCTGTTTAGCGGCGTGATCGTGATGCCGGTCAGCCAAACAATGATGATCCTTGTCATCGGCTGGATGATCGGTATACACTTCTCGTCCCGCCCTCAAAGAAAAGAATCGAACATCACAAGCACTCTTTTCCCGGCCATCGTGATAATCAGCATTAGCTTTCTTGTTATCGGCATCCATCAAAACCCGCCCCCCCAAGAGACGATGAAAGTTCAAAACCTGACTGCCTCAAAGTTTATCCCTCGGTTTTGGCAACAAGGAAAAACATGCGCTTTCGAAGAGTTATCATCAAAAACAACACTCTAAATGATGATCGCTCATTAACAAACTATCATGACCACTCAATAACACGCCAACGCGCTACAACTAAATAATTAGCAAGCGTGGCCGATAGTTTCAATGAGACAATAACCCCTATTAATCCAGATAGTTATGAGCACACCCTCAACCAGTACAAATCTGAGCGGCCTGGCCAGGAAGCTGGTGCTGGATGGCCTGTTAGAAGAAGATAAGGCTATCGAAGCCCATGAGCAGGCTGCAAAAAAGAAGACCCCGCTTGTGCGCTATCTTGTCGAAAAAGAAATTTTAGATAGCAGTACCATCGCCCATGCCGCCGCACAGGAATTTGGCACACCCATATTTGATTTAAACAGTATGGACCTTGAGTCTGCCGCGACCAGCCTGGTCGACCATAAGATGATCCAGAAACACAACGCACTGCCACTATTTAAACGTGGCAATCGACTCTTTGTTGCGGTTTCAGACCCCACCAACCAAGATGCGCTTGATGAGTTTAAATTCAATGTCGGTGCCAATGCCGAAGCAATCCTGGTTGAAGAAGATAAGCTCGCTAAAGTCATCGAAACTATCTTAAATGCACAAGATACCTCAATGGAGGACCTGGATGACACCGATCTGGATGATATCGACATTTCAAGTGGAGAGGAAGAAGGTGCTGGTGAAGACGGTGATGAAACAGAAATAGATGACACGCCCGTTGTACGTTTCGTTAACAAGGTATTATTAGATGCTATTAACAAAGGCGCATCAGATCTCCACTTTGAACCTTATGAAAAGGTCTACCGCGTACGCTTTCGTATTGACGGCATTCTACAGGAGGTCGCCAACCCACCCATCACATTGGTCAGAAAGATTTCTGCGCGTATCAAGGTACTATCACAACTCGACATTTCTGAACGCCGCGTCCCCCAGGATGGACGCATGAAGATGAAGCTTTCAAAAACACGTGCGATCGATTTTCGTGTCAGTACCTGCCCGACACTGTTTGGTGAAAAGATCGTGATGCGTATTCTTGACCCCAGTAGTGCTCAACTAGGCATTGATGCACTTGGCTATGACGAAGACCAGAAAAAACTCTTTATGGACGCAATCCACAAGCCTTATGGCATGGTGCTGGTGACAGGCCCAACCGGTAGCGGTAAAACAGTCTCACTGTATACCGCGCTTAATATCCTCAACACGGATGATCGCAATATCTCAACCGCAGAGGATCCCGTTGAAATTAGCCTCTCAGGCATTAATCAGGTCAATGTAAACCCCAAGGCGGGCCTCACCTTTCCTAAAGCGTTAAAAGCATTTCTCCGTCAGGACCCCGATATTATTATGGTGGGTGAGATTCGAGATATTGAAACGGGTGAGATTGCCATCAAAGCGGCGCAAACAGGGCACTTTGTTCTCTCCACGCTTCACACCAATGATGCACCACAAACCCTGACGCGTTTGATCAACATGGGCATTGCCCCCTTTAACATCGCATCAGCCGTGAGTTTAATCATTGCACAAAGGCTAGGACGTCGTTTATGCAGCAACTGTAAACAGCTGCTTGATCTGCCTAAGGAAGTCCTGTTAAAAGAGGGATTCAAGGAAGAGGAGCTTAACGACCTGACTATTTATGGCCCTGTAGGCTGCGACCAGTGCACTAATGGTTACAAAGGGCGAGTCGGCATCTACCAGGTGATGCCAATATCAGAGGCCATGGGGAAACTCATCATGGAAGGTGGCAATGCCATACAACTGGCAGAGCTGGCAAAAGCAGAAGGCGTTAACGACCTTCATGCCTCTGGGCTCATCAAGATCAGGCAAGGCATCCTCAGCCTGGAAGAACTCAATCGCATCGTCACCGCCGATTAATCTCAGGAAACCCATAATGGCTACTAAAACTAAGCGCAAAGATACTTTTCTGTGGGAAGGCTCCGACCGAAAAGGCACTAAAGTCAATGGTGAAATGGTCGGCGTATCCCCGGCGTTAGTGAAAGCCGAGCTTCGCCGCCAGGGCATCACCCCAAAAAAAGTCAAAAAGAAGCCAAAGTCACTCTTTGGCGGTGCGGGAAAAGGAAAAATCACCCCTCAGGACATCGCCCTTTTCAGCAGACAAATGTCTACGATGATGTCCTCAGGTGTACCGCTAGTGCAATCCTTTGACATCATCGGCAAAGGGCATGACAACCCCGCCATGGCGACGCTTATTATGGCGATTAAGGCGGACGTAGAAGGTGGCAACACCTTTGCGGACGCCCTTGCAAAGCACCCGCTTCAGTTTGACTCGCTCTATGTCAATCTTGTCACTGCGGGCGAACACGCCGGTATTCTTGATACACTGCTCGAAAAAATTGCCACGTACAAAGAAAAAACGGAGTCGATGAAAGGTAAAATCAAGAAGGCACTGTTCTACCCAATTGCAGTGATTGCAGTTGCCTTCATTATTACCGCCATTCTTTTAATCTTTGTCGTACCACAATTCGAAGACATGTTCAATAACTTTGGCGCAGATCTACCTGCCCTGACAATGTTAGTAGTAGAGCTATCTAAACTGGCCCAGGAGTGGTGGTGGGCAGCGTTAATGGTTTTCGCCGCAATATTCCACGCCATAAAACAGCTAAAGCAGCGTTCAACAAAATTCAATGAAATATTAGACAGAGTTGTGCTTAAAGCACCCATCATCGGTCCTATTATCACCAAGGCAACCATTGCCCGCTTTGCTAGAACATTGGCAACCATGTTCGCCGCTGGTGTACCATTGGTTGAAGCGATGAACACAGTAGCGGGCGCCGCAGGCAACTCAGTTTATACCAAGGGCATTTTGAAAATGCGCGATGAGATATCAACCGGCAACCAGCTCAACGTCACAATGAAGCAATCAGGGCTATTTCCCAACATGGTCGTTCAGATGGTCGCCATTGGCGAAGAAGCGGGATCTATTGATAGCATGCTATCCAAGGTCGCCGATTTCTACGAAGAACAAGTCGACGATGCGGTGGATGGCCTGACGAGTCTTTTGGAGCCGCTGATCATGGCATTCCTGGGTGTTATCGTCGGCGGCCTGGTCGTTGCAATGTATCTGCCCATTTTCAAAATGGGCGAAGTCGTTTAGCCAACAGGCCAACCACCTAACGCACTTTAAATAAAAAATATCATGCTGCTACTGTTTAACGAAAGTCCTGCTGTATTTATATCGGCAATCGGTATTCTCGGTCTATTAATCGGCAGTTTCCTCAACGTTGTCATTCTGCGCCTGCCGATCATGATGGAAAAAGAGTGGTTCAGCCAATGCAATGAACTACTTGAGGTCGCGCCGACTGATAAGCAAGCAGATAAACCGTTCAATCTCGTCACCCCCAATTCTCACTGCCCAAAATGCAACCATGAAATCAGGGCGATCGAGAATATTCCAATACTCAGCTATCTATTTTTAAAAGGAAGCTGTAGCGATTGCGGCGCCAAAATCCCTGCGCGCTATCCCATTATCGAAGCCACGACAGCACTACTCTCGATAGCCGTGGCGTGGCATTTTGGGCCAAGCTGGGAGGCCGCAGCGGCACTGCTACTCACATGGGCACTGATCACTCTCACGGTGATCGACTTTGATCATCAATTACTGCCCGATAGCATCACCCTCCCTTTTCTCTGGCTAGGGCTTGGTCTTAGCCTCGCGGGTGTTTTCACCGACCCAGCAGCAGCGATTATTGGTGGCCTAGTGGGCTACCTAAGCCTTTGGTCCGTTTATATTTTATTCAAACTAACCACCGGTAAAGAGGGCATGGGGCATGGCGACTTCAAATTATTGGCCATGCTGGGAGCATGGCTAGGATGGCAAGCCGTACTGCCCATCATCCTGATCTCCTCGATTGTCGGCGCTATCGTCGGCATCACCCTGATTGTGGTACGTGGCCGAGATAAAAATATTCCCATTCCATTTGGTCCCTATCTCGCCACTGCCGGCTGGATCACGCTATTATGGGGCGATCAAATCATTCAGACATATTTGACAACAATGGGCATCTCCGCCTAAATAGGGCCTTTAATTCAACCAAGGCCTCCTGTCATCCATGTTAGTTGTCGCACTCACCGGGGGCATTGGCAGCGGAAAAACCACCGTTAGTCAGTTATTTGCAGCCTTTGGCACCCCCATTATTGATACCGACATCATTGCTCGCCAGCTTGTCGCACCAGGCAATGCCGCATTAGATGAAATCACCAATCAGTTCGGCCGCGCCATTCTCTCTGCTGATGGCTCACTCGACCGCATAAAACTGCGCCAGATAATATTTCAACATGCCGAAAAAAAAGCACGGCTAGAATCCATCCTTCACCCACTTATCCGCAAAGAGATGGCTCGTCAGATTAGCGCGCTCACAGCCCCGTATTGTATCGTCGCCATCCCACTGCTAATTGAAAATGGCCCGGCGGGTATTGCCGACCGCATTCTCGTGGTTGACGCACCAGAGCGCTTACAGCTCGAGCGTGCCATGCGGCGTGACAAGCAAACGGAAGATGAAATCACCGCGATCATCGCATCACAGGCATCACGAGCAGCCCGTCTCGCGGCGGCCGACGATATCATCCACAATCACAGCAATTTAAAAGCGCTAAAACAACAAGTTGAAATGCTCCATCGAAAATACCTGGCAACCGCCAATGCATCTTAACAAGCATATTTGCCATTCGACTTAAGGTAAGTGACAATGGAGCCGATAGGGGCCTTAGCGGGATAGTAAAAGTCCTTAATATTCAGTCATCTGTAAAACAAAGTAAAACTACTTATTAGCTTAATCGGAAAAAATGAGGCAAACCACATACGAACAACCATTGAACGAGAGAATTCGCCTCTTTTTAAGACTCGACTTTCTCTTTCAACAGATCGACCATACCCTGCCTCGTGATGCCGCGTGGGACAGCCGCGCAACGCTTGCCTCGCTGTTAGACATACTGAATATATTTAGCCGTGCCGACCTCAAAACTGAAGTCATCATGGAACTGGAACGTATCAGCGCCGGGCTCGCTCGGCTCGAACAAACGCCGGGTGTCGACCATAAAATGCTGACATCACTGCTCGATGAAATTGATCGCTTAGTCGACCTGCTGCACAGTTGCCAAGGGCAAATTGGCCACCAACTACGCCAGAATGAGTTCCTCAACAGTATCAAACAACGCAGCAGTATCTCAGGGGGAGCCTGCGATTTTGATTTGCCAAGCTACCACTACTGGCTAGAGCGCTCCGTTGAGAAACGCCTGGAAGAGCTGCAACTGTGGATCTCAAGCTTTGATGACATCCGCGCCTCTATCAGCCTGATACTAAAACTAATTCGTGACAGCGCCACTTCCACTAATGAGATTGCCGAGTCAGGTTTTTTCCAGCGCACGCTGGAAACCAGCGCGCCATTTCAATTAATTCGCGTCACCATGCCGGAGAACATTCCCTGCTTCGCTGAAATCAGTGGCGGCAAACACCGCTTCACGGTGCGCTTTATGAGCACCAATTTCCAGGATCGTCCCACGCAGTCATCGCAGGATATCAGCTTTATTCTCACCACCTGTGCAATCTAGAGTTTCATCAGATGAACGTCAACTGCCCCACCTGTAAAAAAAAGATTGAATGGTCAAGCTCGCGCTCGCGCCCATTCTGTAGTGAACGCTGCCAGCTGATCGACTTGGGAAAATGGAGCAGCGAAGAACACCGCATTCCAGGGACAACACAAATTAATCCCGATGAAGAGACCGATATTCACGACCGTTAACCGTTAAAACAGCACGCTGGACTAGAGACAATCGGACTTAAAGGTGGTCCAAATTCCATAAGGCACCAATCGCAGCAAGCCCCTGTGCACCAGCGCCCTGTGCCGTTGCCAAATCAGCAAGCCTCATTCCGCCCAATGCATAAACAGGCATTGGCGAAGCCTCTACCAAGCGCTCAAACTGTTGCCAGCCCAGCGTTTCAGCCCCGAGATGTGTATCAGTTGGCATCACTGGCGACAGCACCGCAAAATCGACCCCAACATCACTCGCCCGCTTTAATTCAGCCACATCATGACAAGAAGCTGAGAGCTGATAATCGCTATCCAGTGGACGACGACTCAACAATGACAACTCGCGGCCAGAAAGATGCCGCCCATCGGCACCCACCTCCGCCACCATATCTGCCGTTCCATTAAGTAACAGCCGCGCCCCCAAACGATGGCACAGTGCCTTCACCTCAACGGCTAACTCGCAGTATTCCGGCCTTGCCAACGATTTAGCCCGCAACTGTACCAGCCGCACCCCCGCCTGCAACGATACTTCCAACCGTTTTAAAAATTGATCGCCCTCTGTCATCGGGTCAGGCGTAATCAAATAATGAGCAGGCAACTGCATGGCGGTAATCACCGGTAAATTCGCCCGAGGAAAATCATGCCGCTGTAGTTGGTCGATCGCAACCCACGTAACCGGCTGTCCCTCTCTACCATAGGCCTCACCTGCAAAGCCATCGACACGCCACACATCCAGCAGAATTGATTTATCTGAATAGTCATGCGGCAGCGCAATCAGCGGCCTTGCCGATTCAAGTGTGATGCCCAACTCTTCATCCAGCTCACGCGCAAGTGCCGTGCGTGCATCCTCGCCACGCTCTACCTTGCCGCCCGGAAACTCCCACAAGCCACCTTGGTGCGCATCAGCATGACGGCGCGCCAGCAACACCCGGCCATCACGAACGATTGCCGCCGCAACAATATGCTGTCGAGAAGTGTTCAAAACAGATAACAGAGGCTAACCAGCAATAATCCGTTCTAGAACATAAAACGCAGACCGAGGTGCCCGCCATTATCAATATCGACACTGCCGCCAGCGTCTAAATCTGCTTCAATATCGCGATAACCGAGGTAAACAGTGGCTTGAGACAATATTTTGTATTCGATTCTGAATTCAGCAGACTGCAGATGCTTGCCATCCATGAACGTTAAAATCTCTGGCGCATAAAAAACCTGTCCAACAATACTCAAACGATTCATCGAAGGCGGTGAATACTGCAACAATCCGCCAATCGCTAACGCACCAATATCGACAGCGTTGATGCCTATCCCATAACCTCGAACACCGACACCAGCCACTAAACCGGGCGAACCACTACCCGCTTCACCCTTAATATCTAACCCAACAAACCCAAGATAATCATCCGCCTCAGTATAAATGATACCGACTTCCAGATTCGCACCACCAAGACCCGTATCACTCATAAATGGCGAGATATAGAGCAGCTGGACACTGTCGTTGTTCAAATTTAGATCCAGTGCATCAGCCTTTACCATCGATGTGGACATCAACATCATCGAAGCGGCAAACAAGGTGGTGTAACGCTTAAACATTCACTTACTCCTTAACATTCGGCCCATTTGAGCCTGAACAATAATCAATTGGCGCCAATCTACCACAGCCACTCAGACAACCCAACTAGGGAACACGTGCACATACCCATATATCCACTATTCGCGCACCCTCATCTCGCATCTCCTGCGCCAGCTCTGTCACGGTATTGCCGGTTGTCATCACATCATCGATAACCGCTACATGTTTACCAACCATCACACGGCTCACCTCAAAGGCCCCTTTGACATTGGCTCGACGCTCTTTTGCGACTAAATCAGACTGCACTGCGGTTTCTCGGATACGGTGACAACAACCAAAACCGATCGGCACACCAAGCAACTTGCTCACTGGCCGCGCCAGTTCGACCGCCTGATTATAGCCGCGCGTCTGCAAACGTCGTCGATGTAGCGGCACCGGCACAATCAGGTCTGGCAGCCGCTGCTCCTGCTGCCACAGTGATTCAGCCATCAACGCCCCCAACAAACGGGCATTCACCAGCCGTCGATTAAATTTGAGCTGCTGAATCAGGTGGTCAATCGGATGGGTATAACGGAACAGGCTAAAGGTCTGCTCAAACGGCGGCGGCATTTTCAGACAACCGCCACAAATCCCAGGCGACGCCAGCGGCAAGGCACATCGTCGACAGGCAGCGCCCAAATAGGGCATCGCTGCGAGGCAGCCCCGACACAGATCCAACCCACCTTCTGCCTCCTGACCACAGGTCACACAGACCGGAGGCAAGAGATAGCGCTGTATAGTTTTTAGACAGTTGTTCACAGCTTCCACTCCATGGAAGTTGACAAGAATCCTGCTACCCCTCAATATTTGCACCCTTTATATAATAAAACCTTTACACGATACAACCCCCATCAATTTCGGAGCCAGCATGAGCGAGAACTACAACCGCATCGACGAGATCACCCAGCGCATCCTCAAAGGCGGCGAAATGAGCTTTGATGAGGGGTGCTGGATGATCAACCTTGATGACGACTACCTCACCTGGTTGATGGCCGGGGCTGACCGCATCCGCCGAAATTTTCGCGGCAACAAGATTGAAGTGTGCGCCATCTCCAATGTTCGCTCCGGCAACTGCTCCGAAAATTGCTCATTCTGCTCACAAAGTGGCCACCATAAAGAGACTAAAGCACCGGTTTACGACTACATAAAATCGGAAGAGCTAGTGGCGCAGGCGAAACAGGCACGCGAATGGGGGGCTAGCGATTTCGGCGTGGTCTCCAAAGGATGGGGCGTTCGCTCTGATAAAGAACGCGCTCAATTAAAAGAATACTTCAGCGAATTAAAAAAACATAGCGAGATCGGTCGTTGCGCCAGTCTCGGCGCACTGGACCGCGAAACCGCTGAGATGCTCAAAGAACAGGGCATGGAAAACTACCACCACAACCTCGAATGCGCTGAAAGCTTTTTCGACAAGGTTTGCACCACCCATACCTACCAGGAGAACATCGACACCATCCGCCACGCAACCGAAGCGGGTCTGCGGGTCTGCGCGGGCGGCATCCTCGGCATGGGTGAATCGCTAGAGCAGCGTGTTGAGCTGGCCGAAACACTGCGCCAAAACAATGTTAAATCGGTACCACTGAACTTTCTTAACCCGCAGGATGGCACACCATTCGCTGAGAAAACCACCATGGTACCGCAGGAAATTCTCAAGAGCATCGCGGTTTTTCGTTACATGCTGCCACAAGCGGAAATCCGCATTGCCGGTGGCCGTCACTTCCTCGGAGACATGCAATCGATGATCTTCATGGCAGGCGCCTCCGGCGTGATGATTGGCGACTACCTCACCACCACCGGGCGCAAGGTTGAGCAGGATATCAAGATGATTCAGGATCTACACCTTACCGCACGTGAAGATACCCAGAGTCGCCGCAGCGCGATCAACGCCTAAATCGTATCGACTTGTTTCAATGACACTCGATCTCGCGGCTGAACTCACTTCAAGACTGGCGAAACAAAAACAGCAACACCGCTATCGATCACGCAAGGTGATCGATAGCCCACAAGATGTTGAGCTGCAATGCGGTGGTAAACCGTTACTATCATTTTGCAGCAACGACTACCTTGGTCTCGCCAACCACCCGGCACTGGTCAAAGCACTAAAAGATGGGGCCGAACGTTACGGTGTCGGCAGCGGTGCATCACACCTTGTCACCGGGCACAATTATGCACATCATGCACTCGAAGAAGCACTTGCTGAATTTACCCAACGGCCTCGTGCGCTACTTTTTTCTAGCGGCTATATGGCTAACCTCGGTGTCATCAGCGCACTCACTAACCCACAAAGCAACATTCATGAAGACAGGCTTAATCACGCCTCACTGATTGATGCCGCAAGACTCAGCGGTGCGGCCATGCGACGCTATCCACACAATGATATCGAAATACTAAACAAGTATCTCGAAAAATCAAATGATGACCACCCCTTTATCATTACCGATGGCGTCTTCAGTATGGATGGTGACATTGCACCACTACCGCAACTCGCCACAACTGCAGCCCAGCACAATGCAACGCTGATGGTTGACGATGCCCATGGCATCGGCGTACTAGGTGAACAGGGTCGCGGCACCATTGAGCACTTCGGACTGAATCATGATGATGTACCGATATTAGTTGGCACACTCGGCAAGGCATTTGGTACCGCAGGTGCATTTGTCGCCGGTAGCGAAGAAATAATCGAAACACTGATACAACAGGCGCGTACTTATATCTACACCACCGCGCTGCCACCTGCCATCGCACATGCCACTATGACCAGCCTTAAGCTGATCGAAACTGAAGCGTGGCGCAGGGAGAAAATACAGGCGTTAATCCAATATTTTAGAAATGGTGCAAAACAGTTAGGCCTCAACATTGAGCCGTCGCGCACACCCATACAGCCGCTAATTATTGGCGATTCAGCTGAAACAACGCGCATTAGCGATGCACTGCAACAACAGGGCATATTGATTAGTGCGATTCGCCCACCAACGGTTGCCGATCACAGCGCAAGATTGCGCATCACTTTCTCTGCCAACCATACCGAAGTACACATCGAGCAACTCTTGTCCTCGCTTGCTAAAGTAATGAAACACAATGCCACCTAACATCCACACATTAACCAGCGGCACAGGTAACGAGCAGATTTCACTACTGCACGGCTGGGGTTTCAATGGCACTATCTGGGAAGAGACCGCGCGCGCACTTGCCAACCGAGCATCGGTTAACTGCATCGACCTACCGGGGCATGGTCAAAGCCCAATGCCACTCGATAACTACACCATCAAAGTACTGGCGGACACCATTGCTAAAACACTACCCGAACAGGGCAATGTGATCGGCTGGTCACTTGGCGGCATGATTGCGATGCAGATTGCACTACGTCATCCAGAAAAAATAAAACGCCTGATACTGGTCGGCAGTGTCGCCCGTTTTGTGCGAGATGATGACTGGCGTTACGCCATCTCAGCCGAAGTACTACAGGAGTTTTCAGCATCATTAAAAAATGACCTGCAAGAAACACTGCAACGTTTTATAGCATTACAGCTCATGGGCAGCGACGAGAACCGCATAATACTGCGCAAGCTACGTGAGTTAATGAATTCAAACGCAGCACCACAACCGGCAGCACTACAGGGCGGCCTAAAAATTTTACAGGACGTCGACCTACGCGACCAGTTGCCACAATTGAAACAACCGACACTGATGATCTTTGGCAAACGCGATACACTCTCACGGCCTCAGACTGGCAGGCAGATGCTGCCACTACTGCCCGACGCCAGACTTGAAATCATCGACGGCACAGGCCATGCCCCCTTTCTCTCGCACAACCAACGTTTCACAAATCTGATCGAGCAGTTCATCCATGAGTAGCAAGCACAAAAAAGAGATTCAAGCCTACGCGCTCGATAAACGTAAAGTACAAGCGGCGTTTGATCAGGCTGCACGCAGTTATGATGAAGCCGCAGTGTTACAACATGAAGTAGGGAAACGCGTGATGGATCGACTCGAATTCATCAAGATTGAACCCGAGGTCATTATCGACATCGGTTCAGGTACCGGACGCCTTAGTAGTGCAGTAACGGAGCGTTACCCCGACAGCCTTATCTATTCACTCGACCTCGCACCCGAGATGCTCAACTATGCACGCAAACAGTCGATCACACAGCCCACTGGTTTTGTCTGCGCCGATGCCGAACAGCTGCCATTCACAGATCAAAGTGTCGACATGATTGTGTCGAACGTCACCATTCAGTGGTGCATGAATCTTGAACAGACCTTCAAAGAGTTCCATCGTATTATAAAACCTGGCGGCCTATTGATGTTTACCACCTTTGGCCCGGACACGTTAAAAGAGCTGCGCAGTAGCTGGAGTGGGGTTGATCAGCACAACCACGTTAACGCCTTCTTCGACATGCATGATATCGGTGATGCACTAAAACGCATCGGACTCAATGACCCCGTGATGGATGTCGAAAACTTCACGCTAACATACCAAGAGGCCACCGGCCTGATGCGAGACCTGAAAGCAGTTGGCGCACACAATGTTACCGAGGGCCGTCCACACGGCCTCACCGGGAAACAGCGCCTGCAAAAAGTAATCGCAGCATACGAACAATTCCGCATGGATGACGGGCTCTTGCCCGCCACCTATGAAGTGATCTATGGTCATGCCTGGGCACCACTACCACGCGGCGAAAATGACATGGGTGACAGCAATGAAGATGGCAGCATTTCAATTCCATTAAGCCGCATGCGACGACGAATGGGCGTTAAAAAATGAAAAAAGGTTTCTTCATTACAGGTACGGATACCGGCATCGGTAAAACCTTTGTCTCATGCGCCATGCTTCGGGCGCTTGCGGATAAAGGTGCTAGCGTTGGTACAATGAAACCGATCGCGGCAGGTTGTGATCAAAGCGCTAATGGCTGGCGTAATGATGATGCATTGCAACTCATGAAGCACATCAACGTTGACCTCAACTACCAACAAATAAATCCTGTCGCATTGCCTTCGCCCATCGCACCACACCTTGCCCTCGAGCATTTAAATCAAACCGTGACAGTAAAAAAACTCAGCGACTATTTTGAGAACATTAAAAACTGTGCTGACTATTTTATCGTCGAAGGTGCCGGTGGCTGGCTAGTACCGTTAAATGAAACAGAAAGCATGGCGGACGTACCAAAAGCCTTCGGGCTCGATATCATTCTTGTCGTTGGCATGCGGCTTGGCTGCCTCAACCATGCGCTGTTAACCGCAGCGGCCATAGAGCAGAATGGTAATCATTTAGTCGGCTGGGTCGCCAACATCATTGACCCCAGCATGCTGATGATTGAAAAAAACATTTTAACGCTAAAGAAGAGTATTAAGGCACCCCTGCTGGGTACGTTGCCGCACATGGATACGAAAGAGATTGATGCTGCTTCGCAAAAATTGGAGGTGGGTTTTTTGTTGGAGCTTAGTAAGTCGAATTATAGATAGCGTTGAAAAAACATTTGCCTTCACCCCGGCGGAAGCCGGGATCCAGTGCTTTTAGATGGTTGCTGGATCCCAGCCTGCGCCGGGATGGTGTGTCTTTGCGCGGTAATGTCTTTTTGTAGAGCGACGAACCCTTGTGAGGCCGCATCTCTTTGAGATGTGACAGCCCTATCAAGCCACCATCGCAACCTTCAGTTTCTTAATCGCATTGTTTTCAATCTGACGAATTCGTTCGGCTGACACACCGTATTGATCGGCCAGGTCATGCAATGTTTTCTTTTCATCCGCCAGCCATCGTTGCGCAAGAATATCGCGGCTACGTTCATCAAGGCTGTCCATTGCAGCGTGCAGCCGCGCATTGTTGTGCGCTTCCCAGTCGCTCTCTTCTAGCTGCATGGTTGGATCCATGCTGCTGTCTTGCAGATAAGAAGCGGGGGCGAAGTGACGGTCACTATCGTCATCACCATCGGCGGGTAAATCAAACGAAGAGTCATGCGCACTCAGGCGTTTCTCCATTTCCATCACCTCTTGCGGTTTAACCCCGAGATCACGGGCGACCGCATGCACCTCTTCCTGGTTAAACCAGCCAAGGCGTTTTTTGCTGCTGCGCAGTTTAAAAAATAGTTTGCGTTGCGCCTTGGTGGTCGCAACTTTTACAATGCGCCAGTTGCGCAATACATATTCATGGATCTCAGCGCGAATCCAGTAGACCGCGAAGGAGACCAGGCGTACGTTCATTTCAGGGTCGAAGCGCTTTACCGCTTTCATCAAGCCCACATTACCTTCCTGAATCAGGTCCGCATGCGGCAGACCATAGCCACTATAACTACGCGCAATGTGCGCAACAAAACGTAGATGGGACATAACAAGTTCACGGGCGGCTTCAAGGTCTTCGTGGTCGCGAAAACGGCGTGCCAGTTGACGCTCTTCATCAGCACACATGATCGGGATCTCGCTAATCCCCTGCTGATAGCTTTCGATACTGCCTGTCGGGACAATGTGTCCACCTGGCGCCGCCAGCCTTAGTTCAAAATCATTAGTCATCACTTAACACCCTCTCATTAAGATAACATTCGTTACATTTTAGCACTCCAGTAGTAAGAGTGCTAATTTCTAGAGAAGTTCCCACAAGCGGGTGGTAACTTTTATACACCTTAAAATTCAATGAGTTACTGCTTAGGGATGGAAATTAAATAACTTATACATATGGCGCCCTGATTTAGTTTGCGTTGGCTCGTTCTGACTGAACAAACGTGCAGGAATAGTCGTTCTATTTCGAGCTTTTGTGAAAGAAGAACGTGGCAACGCGAGCTGAAGTCGGGATACGAGATGTATGAGTTATTTAATTTCCATCCCTTAGGTTGGCTCAATATCTCGCAAGTGACGCCCCACGGCCAACCACGCACCCAACAGGCCGAGTAAACCACCGGCGCTCAGCACCACCAAAACGCCTGCAGGCTCCAGCGAACCAAGGGAGAAATTGCTGCTATAGAGCAGCGCAAGCTGCTGCACCGGGCCCTGCAGCAGCCATAAGGAGAGTGTCACCAACAACCACGCCATCATCGCCCCCAGCACCCCTTGCCACAGTCCACTATATAAAAAAGGACGCTGAATAAAAGCATCCGTTGCGCCAATCAACTTCTGCACCTCAATCTCATCACGATGATTCTGAATCGCAAGACGAATAGTATTGCCAACAATCAACAGTACCGCCAACGCTAGCAACGCCGCCAGTACTAGAACGCCACGTTCACCAATCGCCATAATCGCGTAGAGCCGCTTGAGCCACTCCATATCGAGCTGCGCCATCTCAACCGATGAAAAATTACGCAGTTCATGCAGCAACGGCTCCACCAGCAGCGGTTCGCTGGCCGCCTTTGTCGGCCGCACGAGTAACACATTGGGCAGCGGGTTTTCATCGAGCACTGCAAGCACATCACCAAAACCGGAGTATTGACGAAATTCGCCCAACGCTTGCTGCGGGGTGACATGCACCACCTCTTCAATCGCAGGCATCGCACTAATTTTCTCAGCGATACGCCTCGCCTCAGCGGCCTCGATACCTTGGTTCAAAAAGAGCGAAATCTGTACCGCATCTTCCCAGCCAGCACTCACCCCCTGCACATTCTTCAGCGCGACATGCAGTCCAGCGGGCAGTGCCAGTGCAATACCGATCACAGCAATGGTCATCAAACTCGATAACGGGTTACGGCTGACACGCCCAAGACTTAGAAAGAGTGCCTGGAAATGGCCTTTAAAATAACCGCGAAGCCACCCTTTGCGGTGGGGGCGGCGCATCGCGCTAGTACTTGCACCGCGTTTCAAGATGCCCTCACTCGATGAGAGTCGGGTTGCGGAACGACGCGGCGAGCGACGGGTTGCCTGGCGTGCCATTATGGCTGCACCTCACCCTGCTCACCTGCACCATCAACCAGCCGCCCCTTATCCAACACCAACACACGCTTATCCATGCGAGTGATCAGATCGATATCATGACTGGCAATCAACACCGTCACCCCGACCTGATTAAACTCGGCAAAGAGGTTCATGATCTCAGCAGAGAGCGCGGGATCAAGGTTGCCGGTCGGCTCATCCGCCACCAACAACGGCGGTTTGTTGACCACCGCGCGCGCGATGCC
This sequence comes from Thiotrichaceae bacterium, assembly GCA_002401765.2. Lineage (GTDB taxonomy): Bacteria > Pseudomonadota > Gammaproteobacteria > SZUA-140 > SZUA-140 > SZUA-76. The sequence continues at coordinate 77,342 of NVTY02000076.1, read as the reverse complement.
AACACGCTGCTGCTCACCGCCCGATAGCGACAACGGCAACATACGCTCTTTCTCAAGCAGTCCGACCTTATCAAGCGAGGCGTGAACACGGCGCTGAATATCACGGTACGGCAGGCCAGCAATCACCAGCGGCAGCGCCACGTTATCAAACACAGTACGATCGTTCAGCAGTTGATGGTTTTGGAAGATGATGCCGATGTCACGGCGCACATAGGGGATATGACGCCGCCCCAGTTTAGAAAAGTTTTTACCGTTGATGATCACCTGACCGTAGCTAGCGCGTTCGATCAGCCCGATCAACTTCAACATGGTGCTTTTACCCGCACCGGAATGACCAGTGAGAAAGGCCATCTCGCCCGCATCTAGCTGCAGGTTAATGCCACTCAACGCCTCGCCACCGTCGGCATAGCGCTTACCAACATTCTCAAAATGGATCATGAGCCTTACCTCATTCCGCTCGTTACTTATTTCTGCTCGCCACTGTCAGCAAGCTCTTCACCAAATAGTGCATCCACAAATTCCTCAGCATCAAAGATGCGCAGGTCTTCAATCCCCTCGCCAACACCGATAAAACGAATCGGCACATTAAGCCTATTGGCGATCGCAAACAGCACCCCGCCCTTGGCGGTACCGTCCAACTTGGTCAAGGTGAGGCCGGTCAGGCCAACCGCCTTATTAAATTGCTCTACCTGCGTAATCGCATTCTGGCCGGTGCCCGCATCCACCACCAGCATCACCTCATGTGGCGCGCTTTCATCGTGGCGCGCCAATACGCGTCGAATCTTTTTCAGCTCTTCCATCAGATTGGCCTGGGTATGAAGTCGACCCGCGGTATCAACGATCAAAATATCCATTCCTTTGGAGCGTGCCGAATCCATCGCATCAAAGATCACCGAGGCAGGGTCAGAGGCGCGCGGCTGGGCCACCACCGTGATGTTATTGCGATCGCCCCACACCTGCAGTTGCTCAACCGCAGCAGCACGAAAGGTATCACCCGCAGCCAGCATCACTGACTTGCCCTCGGCCTGGAATTTCTTCGCCAACTTACCGATAGTGGTGGTTTTTCCGACGCCATTGATACCGACCATTAAGATCACATACGGCTGTTTTCCACTATCACACACCAGCGGCTGGCAAGCGGGTGCGAGAATCTTCAACATATCCTCACGCAATGCGGCGTAGAGTGCGCCACTATCGCCGAGCTGTTTGCGAGACACGCGCTCAGTGAGGTCACTGATGATCTGCTGAGTGGCATCGACGCCAACATCAGCGGTGAGCAGCATCATCTCCAGCTCTTCAAGTACCTCCTCGTCAATCTCTTTGCGACCCATCATCAGGTTGCCAAGGCCACCAACCAAGCTGGTGCGGGTGCGCGTTAACCGATCACGCAGGCGCCCCAACATGCCGGGCGACTTCGTCTCTTCTTTCTCTTTTGGGTTACTTTTTCCGAATCCAAACATAAATCAAAATCTTACAATTATTAGCCGGTTGAATTTTGGCCTACTGAACACATTACAAAGGCCGACAGTTTCGTTATGCTAATCCTACCATTAATAAAGGAACCTCTAAACAAGTCATCATTGTTTAGCACCGCCCTTTAGGCGCTGTATGGGGGTATTAACCAACACAAGGAACCTAATATGCTGAAAAAGTCTTTGGTAGCACTTTGCGCCAGCCTTATGTCCATCGCCTCCTGGGCGAGTGACGAGTCAGCCACGCATGAATATATGCTGGACAACGGCCTCAAGGTCATCATTAAAGAGGACCATCGCGCGCCCGTGGTGATCTCGCAGGTGTGGTACAAGGTCGGCAGCAGCTACGAGCACAACGGCATCACGGGCGTTTCTCATATTTTGGAGCACATGATGTTCAAGGGCACCGAGAAACATGCGCCGGGTGAGTTTTCACGCATCATCAGTGAAAATGGCGGCAGTCAAAATGCCTTTACTGGGCGCGACTATACCGCCTATTTTCAGACCTTGGAAAAGAGCCGCCTCGAGGTGAGCTTCGAGATGGAGTCTGATCGCATGCGCAACCTGAAACTACTCGATGATGAGTTTGCCAAGGAGATACAAGTAGTGATGGAAGAGCGCCGCCTGCGCACGGAAGATAACCCCAAATCCCTGACCTACGAGCAATTTGCCTCGACCGCATTTATGAATAACCCCTATGGCAACCCAGTAATCGGCTGGATGAATGATCTCGAAAACATGAACAATGACGATCTTAGAAAATGGTACGAGATGTGGTACGCGCCCAACAATGCAACGCTGGTGGTAGTGGGTGATGTGAATGCCGATGAGGTCTATCAGATGGCAAAGAAATATTACGGGGTACATCAACGTGGAGAAGTCGCCGCCACCAAACCCAGAATCGAAGCGGCTCAAAAAGGTGAAAAACGGGTATTGGTTAAAGCCCCCGCCGAACTGCCTTATTTAATGATGGGCTATAAAGTCCCAACACTGACACCAGAAGACTCATGGGAACCCTATGCGCTAGAAGTCCTCGCGGCAGTACTCGATGGTGGCAAGGGTGCGCGTTTTGAAAAGCTCCTGGTACGCGAAAAACAGATCGCCGCCAGTATCGGCACCAGCTACGGTATGACCGGACTACACAATGACCTGCTGAGTTTCAGCGGCACCCCCGCACAAGGACAGACGGTTGAAACACTAGAACTCGCGATCCGCGAACAGGTACAGCGCCTTCACCATGAGTTGGCCAGCGAAGAAGAACTGGCGCGCATCAAGGCGCAAGTCGTTGCAGCTGATGTCTATCAACGCGATTCAGTCTATTATCAGGCGATGCAAATCGGCATCCTTGAGACCGTTGGCCTCTCATGGAAAATTCTCGACGATTATGTTGAGCGCATTCGCGCCATCACCCCGGAACAGATTCAACAAGTGGCAAAGAAATACCTGATTGATGACAACCTCACCATCGCAACACTGATGCCACAACCACTGGACCTCGAAACGATGAAACGCCGCATGAGTGGAGGTGGTGGTCATGGCCGCTAAAGCAGGGAAAAGGGCAGAAGGTAAAGGGCCAAAGACAAAAAACACACAATCCAGGAAGCAGAAAAACACGATGTGCAAACACAAATACTCAATACTCGGGCTGCTCCCTTTTATCTTCTCCCTTGTATCGCTCCCCTCCATCGCTGCCCCTACGATCCAGCACTGGACAACCGATAACGGTGCCCGCATCTACTTTGTTGCGGCACCCGGCCTGCCGATGGTCGACATTCAATTCACCTTTGATGCCGGTAGCGCCCGTGATCACGATAAAAAAGGGCTTGCCCATCTCACCAATTCGTTGCTTGATGAAGGTGCCGGAAAATTAAATGCCGACCAGATAGCCGAGCAATTTGATAGCCTTGGCGCGGAATTTGGTACCGGTTCTTATCGCGACATGGCACTGATGAAGCTGCGCAGTCTCACCGACCCGGCACTGCTAACACCCGCGCTTGAGCTTTTCGCCCTCACCCTGAGCGAACCGACATTTCCGCTCGAAAGCTTTGAACGCAATCAGAAGCAGACATTAATTGCCATTCAATCGCAGCGTCAGTCGCCACAATCGATTATCGGCAAGGCTTTTTTTAAGGCCCTGTATGGCGATCATCCCTATAGCGCCCCGTCCCTCGGTTTTGAAGAGAGCGTGAGCACACTGACCCGCAATGACATGGTTCAGTATTACCAACAGTACTATGTCGCTAAAAATGCAGTGGTCGCCATCGTCGGCGACCTTGACCGAGGCACCGCCGAAGCGATTGCCAGCCAACTCACCAAAGGGCTTGCCTCAGGCAAAGCCTCACCGCGTGTTGCGCCAGCCACCACCATTGACAAAGGGGCCGTGATCAACATCGAGCATCCATCGACACAAACACACATATCGATTGGCCACCCAGGTATAACTCGCGATGATCCCGATCACTTTGCCCTTTACGTCGGCAATCACATTCTTGGCGGCAGCGGGCTCACCTCGCGCATCAGCGATGAGATTCGCAATAAACGAGGCCTCGCCTATAGCGCCTATAGTTTTTTCTCGCCGATGCGTGCAGCAGGCCCATTCCTAATGGGGCTACAAACACGCAATGACCAGGCAAGTGACGCCATCCAAGTGATGTTCTCAACACTACAAGAATTCATTGATAACGGCCCGACAGCAGCGGAACTCGAGGCAGCCCAACGTAATATCACTGGCGGTTTTCCACTGCGCATTGCCAGCAACAGCAAGATTCTCGGCTACCTCGGTAACATTGGCTTTTACAATCTACCGCTAGATTACCTCGATACCTATAACGACCACATCAATGCCGTCACCATCGAACAGATCAAAGACGCCTTTAAGCGCCGCGTTCATCCCGACAAAATGTTCACTATCACGGTCGGCGCGCCACCACAGGCAGTAAAAGCCGCCACCGGCTTTGAGTCGCGATAGTGGTAAATAACAGCAAAGCAGGGCAGTTGCGCATCATCGGCGGTTCGTGGCGCGGTCGTAAAATCGACTTCGTCACGGAGCTTGGCGTGCGCCCAACGCCAGACAGAATTCGCGAGACGCTTTTCAACTGGTTGCAAACATCAATTGCAGATGCGCGCTGCCTCGACCTTTTCAGCGGCAGCGGTGCGCTCGGTTTTGAAGCACTTTCGCGCGGCGCAAGCGAAGTGGTGATGGTTGAGCAGAGCGTCGCCGTTACCCGCCAGCTACGCGTCAATGCAACACTATTAAAAACAGACGGCGCACAGATCGAGCAGTGCAATGCGGACAACTACCTACAACGTGCAGCACAGCCGTTCGATATCATTTTTCTCGACCCACCGTTTGAGACTGGCAACCTTGAACATTACTGCTCGCAACTGGAATCAAATGGCTGGCTGGCACCACACGCACAGATCTATATGGAGCGTGCAAAGGGCTCACCAACACCACCACTGCCGGCAGACTGGCGACTGCACCGTGAAAAACAGAGCGGCAAGGTCTGCTACGCACTCGCCGCACGCAACCACTGAAGCAAATAATTGGGTTTGGCCTGCCAGCCTGTTAAAATACAGCTTGTTAATTGTGTCACCCACTAACGTCATGGAAAACTAATCATGGGCAAGATAGCGATCTATCCCGGCACCTTTGACCCGCTGACCAATGGCCATAGCGACCTGGTACAGCGCGCTGCACGGCTATTTGATCACGTCATTGTCGCGGTCGCCACCAATCCCGGCAAGGCCCCCCAATTTAGCGCGGATGAACGAATCAAACTGGCACAGATCGCACTCGATGGGATCCGTAATATCGAGGTGTGTGGTTTTAACCAGCTACTGGTCGATTTTGCACATAAGAAACAGGCTAGCGTGATTGTGCGCGGGCTACGTGCCGTCTCTGATTTTGAATATGAATTTCAGCTCGCAGGAATGAATCGTAAGCTAGCGGCTGATATCGAAACACTTTTTTTAATGCCTGCCGAAAAATACAGTTATTTGTCCTCCAGTTTGGTGCGTGAAATATCATCGTTCGGCGGCGATATTTCAGCGTTTGTACATCCCGAGATCGAGACTGCGCTTTGCCATAAAATGCGCTAAAATGAGCGCTGCAAAACAGCACGTTTAACACAGGAATACCTTTATGGCTTTAATGATTACAGATGAATGCATCAACTGTGACGTATGTGAACCGGAATGTCCCAACGGCTCGATTACACAGGGCGATGAGATCTATGAGATCGACCCTAACCTGTGTACCGAATGCGTCGGCTATTTCGACACCCCGCAGTGTATTGAAGTGTGTCCGATCGACTGTATTCCGATGGACCCTGACAACGTTGATAGCAAAGAAGAACTACAGGCACGATACGAGCGCATTCAGGCTGGCGAAACCGAATAGGATTAGCTCCGACAGCGCCTCTCGCTCAAGCGCGCCCCACCAACCACGGCACTCACTCATCCTATGCGCTACCGAAGACTTCTGCTCACTGCGACACTGATCATCGTTTCACCGCTAACAGTCGCGGCTACTGAGACGCCTAAACCACCCGCTGCGGCGATTGCCTCAGCTCACCCACTCGCCACCGAAGCGGGTATCACCATCATCAATCAAGGTGGTAATGCCTTTGATGCGGCGATCGCAGTCACTGCTGCGCTTGCAGTCGTTGAGCCTGCCGGCTCAGGCCTTGGCGGCGGTGGTTTCTGGTTACTCCATCGCGAATCCGACGGTTTCCAGACCATGCTCGATGGCCGCGAACGGGCACCGCTGTCAGCCCATCGTGACATGTATCTGGATCGAAAAGGTAACATCATCCCCAAGCTGTCGATCAATGGGCCACTCGCAGCCGCTATTCCCGGTGTGCCAGCGGCGCTTGAACACCTCGCCAAACAATACGGCACGCTGGCTCTCAGTCAAAGCCTGGCTCCCGCCATTGCACTCGCCCGCAATGGCTTTGCAGTCGATAAGCGCTATCAACGCCTGGTCAATTTTCGCCTCAGAGCGATGCGACGATCTCCCGCAGCGGCGGCGATTTTTTTACATCACAATGAAGCCCCCGATGTTGGCTATATCATCAAACAACTAGACCTCGCCAATACACTACAGGCCATAGCCGATCACGGTGCCGCAGGGTTTTACAGTGGGCCGGTGGCCAAAAGGCTAATAGAAGGGACCCGCGCTGCGGGCGGTATCTGGACCCTCGATGATCTGACACAATATAAAATAAAAGAGCGAGCCCCAATAAAATCGCGCTATAAAAACATCGAGATCACCTCTGCGGCCCCGCCCTCCTCCGGCGGCATTGCACTGGCGACGATGTTTCAGATCCTCGAAAATTACTCGCTAGACCAACTAGACAACGCCACCCGTGTACATCTGATTACAGAGGCCATGCGCCGTGCCTACCGGGATCGCGCAGAGTATCTAGGCGATACAGACTTTGTCTCGGTGCCGGTCGAACAACTCAGCCACCCCTTTTACGCCGCAGGGCTCGCTAGTACCATCCACCCTGGCAAGGCAACACCCAGCAGCCAACTGCCCGGCATCGCGGATCATCAACAAGGGACTGACACCACCCACTTTTCAATACTCGACCGCGATGGAAACCGGGTCGCAGCAACGCTCTCGATCAACTACCCCTTTGGTGCCGCATTCGTACCGCCCGGTACCGGCGTGTTGCTAAACGATGAGATGGATGACTTTTCATCCAAACCAGGCGTGCCCAATGTTTATGGACTGGTGGGTAATCGCGCCAATGAGATCGCACCTGGCAAGCGCCCACTCTCCAGCATGTCACCCACGTTTCTGGAAGATGACCATCGCATTGCAATCCTCGGCACTCCCGGTGGTAGCCGCATCATCACCATGGTGCTGCTTGCTGCGCTAGAATTTGCCGCCAACAAACCTCCTTACGACTGGGTCAATGCACCACGCTTTCACCATCAGTATCTGCCCGACCACCTTAGCTTTGAGCCAAACGCCTTTGATCAAGAGACAATCAACACTCTGACGTCAATGGGCCACACACTGAAGGCACGCAGCCGCCAATACGGCAATATGCAGGCAATCCTGTGGGATCGCACCCAGAATAGGGTGATGGCAGCCAGTGATCCACGCGGTAATGGACTAGCGTCCATTATCGAATAGCTGAAATCGGCTTCGATTGCGCACCAGCCATGAATTAGATAGACTTAGCGCTCAAAAAAATACCAGGTGTGGCAGGTGAAATCACCTATGCACAGATATAACGATTGAATAATCAAAGATTTACACTAGATGACAACACCGCCAATTGCATACCCGGAAGACCGTGATCTTATCAAGTTCCTGTTCTTTTCTACCTTTTGTTTAATGGTCGGCACCATCCATGGCGTATGGCAGATCCAGCCACCGGTGCGTGAATGGCTAGACTCGATTGGCAGCCCATACGGTGGCCCGGGGCATATGATTGATCCACTTGCCCACGCCCACATGAATCTAGTTGGCGGCGTGGTCACCCTCTGCATGGCCGCGACCTATTATATGCTGCCCAAGATTACCGGTGTCGCCCTCTGGTCCCGCCGCCTGGTATTCCATACATTCTGGTGGACAGCCATTGGGCTACTCGGTTTTTACACCACACTGATGACCTTCGGCACTCTCGAGGGTAACCTGTTACTCGCTGGTGACCTGGAAGGAATGGATGAAATGCACCAGCTGTACAAACCCGTCATCGCGTCCATCGCGTCTATTATGGGCGTTGGATTCTGGGTGTTTTTTTTCAATGTCTTTGCCACCATTAAAAAGGCCTATAAAAAGCCATGATTCGTGAATGCGGCTGCCCCAGTGAAACTCCTGAGTGGCACAATCAGGATATCGATCTGGCGGGCCAGTGCATTCACACCATGCCGACCTCATGCTTTTTACACATGCCGATCGCCTATGAGCTGTACGCAAAACGCCAACAGACAGAGATTGAAAACCTCGAACTAGAAGAGAAGTGGCCAGGGCTGTCACTCACCCGCTCCGGCATGTTCCGCGGCAAACGTATCCGCCTGCTGATGCATAGCCGCTCAGCATCACGCCGCATTAGTTATTTGCCAAGCCCATTTAACCTGCGGGTACAGATTCACAAAGGCAACATGAGTACCGTACAGGTAGCGGTACGTGAGATGTCGATTGGCCTGATTGAATCAGGCAAGCGTCCCAAAGAGCTCTACATCTGCCACCTAAACTGCCCTAGCTGCATGAAAACAGCCGGCAATGACAGGATCATGCTGTTACGCCATTGGATCGATGCGCCTGGGCTCAAGCGAAAATAACGCCCACCCTGAAGGCCCCTTGCCAACGCTACTGAGTAGCCGCCTCAAGCGCTAACTGCTGCTGCGATAGCGGGAAATAGAGTATTTTCTCTTTATCTGATTTTTTAACTCTTAATCTTACTGCTAACACATCTTTAGTCGGGTCGCGCACCAGAACGACGCGTCGGTAGACGCCAAGAAAGCCATCCTGAATCGCCTGATTCCACTTCTTGGAACCCTCCATACGCAGCGAGACAACCAGTTCATTTTCTGGTTTACGCCCTTTAATCGCAGCCAGCACCATAAACTCGACCATTCCCGCCTTTACCTTGGGCGGGCGCGTCTGTACCGTTATATGGATATCGTCCCATTTTTTAGTGGGCAATGCCATTGTATTCTCCCCCCCCACACAGCCGACTAACAATAGCGGCAGTACCAGCAACAGACTAGCGGTTTTCATCATCCGTTTTTTCACACTGACGAACATATCTCTTCTCTGAGTTGACTTAAGTTAAATCTAACGAACTACTCAGCGAGTAGTCAAAACTGCTCGTAACGGCTCAGGGTTGGCGCTGAAATGGCGCATTTCAGCGCCAACCTTGAGCCGTTACAATCTAACTACAGGTTTTTTTTGTCATTACGCAATAGACTATCTAACTCAGCTTCTTTACGTGCCAGGTCAGCCTTTGCATCACTGTCTCGATGACGATAATCCACCATATAGTAGATAATACAGGCCATGACCACACACCAAGTAACGCCAATGGGAATCCCCCAGTCAAACCACGAACGCTCATAACCCGGACGCACGCCCCAAAAAGGAAAGGTCAAACCAACCGCAACTAATAAGAGCACCCCAAAGAGAGCAAAAAACCAGTATGGGATACGGTGTTCAGAGGTCTCCATTTTTTCAACCATTTCCCAGTCTTCCAGACCACGTTTGGCATAGCGCTCTTCCTCACTGCCATACCCCATTTGATTATTTTCAATCTTCCCCCACTCAGCCTCTTCCATTGGCTCAAGCGTCTCTTTCTCATTGGAATCATTATTCATCGTTACCCCCGATCCACTAAATGCTGTATTCGGTAATGCGCGGTCCAGCCATCATCAGCCGTCACCCGTACAATAAATGTTATCAACCCTTTTGGCAAAGCGTCGCTAAGTTTCAAATTGACATCTAGGCGCCCAGCAGACTCAAACGTGACATTTTCAGCTTCTAATGAATACATCGATGCAGCCAAGCCTTCAACTTCAATCGTCAACGACTTTTTCTCATAAATCTTATTGGCAATATTCACACGATAATTAGAGACCTGCTGGCCATGCAGGATCTCAGCACGATAAACCGTTAACTGATAAGGCTGATACGACCATAGCCCCCACACAAATAGACTAAAGCCCAGCAAAAAAACGGGGGCAACCAAAATCGCTCGCTGCTTACCACTCGTCATCTTTGCAGTATCTGCAATTGTGCGGTTTTTTCGTCTACCAAACTTAAAGTTCAATAGCCCCACACCCTCTTTTTTCTCATGTAATGAATTACAGGCAGTAATACATTCACCGCAATTAGTACAGCTATCAAACGTATTGGTTTGGCGCGGGTCGATACTCACCATGCAAGAGGTCACGCAGTAGTTACACTTGTCACACTCACTGGCACGGCTTTCATCATATTCAACATGGAGGGTATCACGTGTTTTAAATAGGTATTGCCATATGCGATAGATACACATGTAGCGACACATGTAGTGACGAATCACCGCCAAATTCACCAGCGCAATAAAGACAAACACGGTATAGATCCAGTGTAACGAACCCGCCAGTCGCTCATCCTCCTGGAAGGTGATAAACGACCAAACGGCCCCTGGTGGATTAAAATAAAGCATCGGGATCAGCGCTAAAAGCATCGACACCAACAACATCTTAATGCTCAGTAGCACCCAGTTGCCCCATTTGTTTTTAGCGTTGGCAATACGTGCGGACATTTCGTTATTCCAGTCAACGACCGCACGTTTGCCCAGGTGCTTTTCAGTCACACTATTAGCCCAATTAGAAAAGGTATTCTGCGGGCATGCCCAGCCACAAAAAACGGTGCCTAGCATTGAATACGTCACTACCAAAAGAGAAGCCGCTGTCAGCCAGAAACCAAAGACTAAAAAGAAATCAGCAAACCAGATTTGTCGCCCGAGGATAACAAAACCGGATGAGACATCGATACGAAAAATACCGAGTATGGGCACCAGAATCAGCAATACCATAAAACCGTATCGCACTAAGCGATTTTTCCAGTAAAGCCCTTGCTGCGGGCTTGCTTTTTTTGCCCCCATGGAAACAACCGGGATTTTACTCAAAGCGTCGTTGGTATTCATAATAAATTATATTCCTCGTGACCATCCAGCTTACCACATCACCCAGTGGTTTTAGCCCTCAGGTGACTATTTAGCATTCGACTTAATCGCTGCGCTTTTAAGCGGCCACTTTCTCACCATCACCATCACCATCACGTAGCACCCCGCATTCTTAATCGATATACGCTATTGAGTTTTGATCATGAATTGGATATAGTGACGTTCGGTCTAGCCCAATGCGGGGACATCAGGCCAGGCAACAACAAGATATTTTAGAGGAGAGGGGCTATGATTGAGCAAATTGGTGTAAATATTTTAATTCCAGTGGGTGTGTTTTTATTTCTGATCGTTGGTTCATATCTAGTTTCTGATACTGCATTCAGAGATGTTATCAAGCGTCGCGGTGAAGGCCAATAAGCCTTTTTCGACAACGGATAAGAAAATACCCGGTAATACCGGGTTTTTTTTCGCCTCAAATTCACGAAGAAGCCTTTGCTCAAAGAAAGGCCTCACTAAATCTAAATATCATGCCCTAGCGGGCTAATCACCTTAATTTTCATTCGATACTCCTCAGCCTGCGACAAATTACCTTCTCGCAACTCCAGCTGCCACATCGCCTTCAATGCCATCTCGTGGTCAGCGCGCACCTGTAAAATAGCCAATAATGACTGGCGCTCATCTCTGCCTCGCACCATCATTTCGGAAAAGCTCAGCCACATTGCATCAGCCAAATCGAAACCGAGCCAGCGGTCCTCAGGATTGGCCTCATAGGCAAAGCGCATTAAACGCTGCGCTTCGCTTGAATCCCCCTGGAGCGATGCCAGCCAGCCCTGCACCGCTAGCCCTGTCGCCATATAACTACGCTCAAATGCCACTCGCTGATCATCTGTAATCTGTAGCAATGCCATCGCTTCGTCCAGTGGTGGGCGCTGATTCAGCAAGGATGCGAGCAACTGCGGTAAGGCACTACCATCGCTAAAGCGTAAGCGGGGTAGTGCATATTCCAGCTGCGGTGCCCATTCTTCCTGAACAAGCCCCTGCCCTTCGTTAATCGGTCCCCAGAAACGCCCCAACCAGGTCCAACCACCCTCTCCGCCAGTCACTGCCGAGCGCTGCACTGCACTGAGCCGGTTCAAGTTGGCCAATACTGCGGGCGCGCCACCAAACTCATCTTTTGGCCCCACCAGTCCAACCCTGAAACCATCGATAAACAGCATCGCCTGGGGAAAAACCTGAGCAAAGCTACGCAGCACAATACTCAGTGAGCGTGCATCAAACTGATTCAGTGCCAGCCACTGTACAAATAGACCGCCATCATTTAGACGTTGGCTGGCACGCTCAAATTGCTGCACTGACAGCAGAGCGCTGCGCCCGACAAGATCAGGATGAAATAGATCGCCAATAATGACATCATATTGGCCATCATTAACACGCAGAAAACGACGCGCATCATCTCGCACAATGGTCATCTGCTGCATGACCCCGCCATTAACCGCTTCAAACAACTCGCGCGCAGCGGTGATCGCCCCTTGAGACAACTCCACTCCAGTGCGTACTAAATCAGGGTATGACAGTGAACCCGCGGCTGAAATACCGGTGCCAATGCCAAGAAAGAGTACCGATGATGGTGCTGGGTGCAGTAATAATGGTAGGCGCGCCTGGTTCATCTGCGCCACCACCGCAGCGGGATCAGACGAGGCATCCATCCGCTGTAGGTCACCGAGCAATAATCGCTGTCCATCCTTACGCTCAATCACATGCGTAATAGAGAGCGCATCTTCATGCCGATAAAGATCTTCAGTGTCAGCCTGTGTTTGTGGCAATAATACATTAACGGCGGGTAAATGAATCACTGGCATAGCCAACGCAATCAATGCTAACCCTACCAGCCAAAGCCTGCTTGATTGAGCCCAGATCATGCCACAGACAAACAACATCACAGCCGCCAGTATAATGGTTGCAGGCGCACCAATAAGCGGTAGTAAAACAAACCCCGTTGCCATCGCACCCAATGCTGCGCCGATAGAATTTGCGCCGTATAACTGAGCGCCTATCGCCCGATTTTGAGCGGTTTCATTCGACTGATGATACGCAGCCAGCAACGGTAACCACGCCCCTAATGCCAATGTTACCGGGAGTGTCAGTAGCGCTAACATAAGTGATTGCTGCCACAGTGCATCAAACAACGATGGATACTGCGCATGCTCTGCCCATGCAGCAAGATAAGGCAAGCCCCATAGGCTCATCAGCGCAAATATTGCGGCTATCGCGGGTAATAGCGACAGCCACTTTGATGAGGGTCGTCGTCGCACCAGCGCGCTACCCCATGCGATGCCCAGCAGAAATATCGCCAACATTACCGCCAGCACATATTCCGTTCGCAACAGAATCATACCAAAGAGGCGGGTCCAGGCCACTTGAAGGGCTAACGCTGCAGCACCAATGCCAGCATATGCCAACAGGTAGCGAGGCGCTAACCATTGAGTGCTGGCCTGCCGCCCAACATCCACACATGGTACTGCTTTGGTACCGCGAGAAAGTAGAAACATCATCAGCGCAACCGTAAATCCCAGTATAGCCACAAGACGAATCGAAACTGTCCAACCAAATAACGGTAATAACCCTAGTGGTAAAAGCGCGCCAAGCGCGCCACCCAGTGTATTCAGCGCATAGACCTTACTCAGCGAAACATCACTATCTGAGACCATCGATAACACCATCGGGAATCCAAGACCTAGTGCAAATGCTGGAATAAATAAAACAACAAAGACAACAGCCCCTTGCAGTGCATACCACTGCAACAAGCCACCGCCCTCAGCACTCGTGCTACCCCATAAATCAAGCGACTGAAAAAGCTGCGGTGTAAACCACGCAAACAACGCCACCGCTACTTCCAGCAGTGCAAGGATTAAAAGTGGGTTACGTAATGACGGCACGAATCGTGCGCCCAGCAGACTACCACCACCCAACCCCGCCATGAACGCAGAGACGGTGATGACAATGCCAAAGATACTGACGCCAAATTGTAGTGACAGCATGCGCGCCCATAACACCTCATACGAGAGTGCCGCCATACCAGACATGGCATAGACAATTGCCAGCGACCACGCCCACAACGCGCTTCTTTTTTGGATAGAATACAACAAAGTCCGCCCCGCTTATCCTTTATACGATTATCACTGCAAAGCTCTAATCACAAAGGGCCAGAGCAAGCAACTTAGGGTATCAGCGAGTACAGGGAAACATCAACCACGGCATAAAGGCGTAGCAAGATTTATAGCGTAAAGGGAAAAAACCAGACGATTGCTGTTACCGCATGTGCAAATGCCAGAAACACGGTAAAACCAGCACTAATCATATGTTGCACAAATAATTTTTTACCAAATAGTGCCATCCGCAGACCAATCACAGCTGTCGTCACGATCAATATCAGCAATAGCACCCCCATGTAAAACAGGACTTCATGTTTTTGCTTGTCTTCAATCATAACCGCGTCACCTAGCACGACTTCTTTTTCAATAAAAGGCGCTAATACAGCGTGAGCGCTATTAACATCGACCTCATCATCAGCAGCAAATACAGCTGTACTTACACTCGACAACATAATCGTAGTCAGTAGAACGAACAGCATTGAAATTTTAGATAATAACTTCATTAATCAGTCGACTCACTCTTGCGTACTCGGGGCTTAGAGGCGGCTAATTCAGCCGCTTCTTTTTCACGTGACTCTGGTGTCGTACCTGCAAATTTCCAATATAGAACCGCCATCAGAATTGCCGGGATTAATACCATAGGCAGTAGAAAAAGAAAGATCATCCAGGGTGTATCGATCGTCACATGCAACCAGCGATAACTATCCGCCGCCAGACATACTGCAGGGGCTGTCACCAGACCACCAATAAGTAATGTAGATATAATGCGTTTCATAGTAAGGCCTGTAAATTACGGTGTTTGCGCACATCGAAAACCAAAAAAATCAGATGCAAAATTCGGCCATGCATAATTTCGATGATAGGTAGCAGTCGAGAACGGGTCGCTCTTCCAAGAACCACCACGCAATACTTTATATGGCAGATCCGTCTCTACAAACTCCGCCATTTTCATCGCTTTAGCAGGCCCGAGGCGCGGCTCTTTAGCCCTTTTGGCTTTAAATAAGTTCGCAGGTGCTGCACTACCAGTATATGCAGTAAAATCATCAGCCGTCCATTCGCTCACGTTACCCACCATGTCCATCACACCATAGGGGCCAGCACCCTCGGGGTAAGCATTGTAAAGCGTGGTACTGCCAACACTGTAATAGGTGTTAAGGCGCTCAGCATCCATCACATTCCCCCATGGCCAACGCAGCCCTTCCGTACCGCGCGCGGCCTTTTCCCACTCAACTTCTGTTGGCAGGCGCTTACCAGCCCATGCCGCGTAGTCTGCCGCATTTTGCCATGAGACCATCGTCACTGGGTGCAGTTCTTTACCCTCGCCAATCTTGCCATCTTTCCAATCTAATGGTGGGCGGTGGGCGGTGGCTGCAATAAAACGGGCATATTGCGCATTTGTCACTGCATATTTATCAATTCTATATTCATCCGTACTTGCAGTATGTTGCGGGCGGTTGTAAACATTCGACTGGCGACGATCGGTGCCCATCAAAAATTCACCTGCAGGTATCAAAATAGTCTGGTCTACATCCGCCCACTGCTCAGGCGTTAACAAAGCCGCGGCCTCTTCAACCGTATAGCTCGCTTGCTGATCATCGCCAAACTCAAAATCAACCTGTCTAAATAGCTCTTCACCTGCCGCACGAATATGATCGTGCTCATCGTCCAGGTTAATGCCCGCCTTGTCACGCATGTCATGCATTCGATTAGAACCAAGTTCTAGCACATGAATCGTCCCACCAACAAGGGAAAGCACAATGCATGTTACAAAGGTCGCGCCTATATAGCGCTTTCGAACCTGGCGCTGCTCTTCACTTAATGGCGTTTGGATATTTAATTTATTCATAGTCGCGATGTATCTTATGTCATCAACAGAAAAAACAATTACACTTTTTCTGATAAATCATTCTGTTTTTTTTGAAATCGTTTATGGAATTTTGACTTGGCAGTACGCCCATAAACCTTCTTATTAATAATCTCACCAATCACACCGCCGATCGCAGCGGCTTCGACCGCGAGGATGACGATTAATATCCAGAAGCCAATTGGCAATAAGGTCACACCATCTGGCAAACTCAATCGATCATCATAAAGTACGTTGTATTCGTATGCCCTTACAATAATAGGTGAGAAATAAGCGAGTATTTTCCCACCCAGCCCAAAGATGAGAGAAACAACAACCCCGGCTACGAACGGTACAAAAAAGAGCGTCACTATCCATAGCGGGTTAAACGTTTGCACACCATAGAAGAGTTCCAGGCTAATACCCATCAAACGATCACCAGCATAAATAACTGCCGCGCCAACTAGAATAGCAAATATACCCCATGCCACTTCTTTCGGCGTCACTCTTAATATAGACTTAAACGACATGATTTCTACCTACTCAGGTTGATACTCTTCGCCTGTTCGTTTTTCATATGCGGCTTTGCGTGTCTCTTCCAGGTACCAGTCTTCCACCTTCAAACTAGACATGTATGCCGCTAGTATGCGACGGTCCTCTTCGGGTAGATGGGCAAGAGAAGGCATCTGAAAACGCGCTTTTAATCTCGAAGGGATAATTTCCTGTGGGTCTTCTGCAGAAAAATAATCATAAAACCACGCTTCTTCTCGCAGTGAACCGATACCATCTAACGAAGGAGAAGGGACGTTTTGAGTCAGGTTATTTAAAAAGAAAATTTTATGACACTCTTTACATGAATGCTCCCTCAGCAACTTACCCGCTTGGTTTTTAAGCTCTATAGAAGCAGTCGAATAATATGGGATACCAGGATCTTCTTCAGTAATATTTGCAGTCTGCCATACCTGATTGGTAACGGATACAATCGCAATCAAACCAAGCAGGCCAAAGATTATTTTCTCACCTTTTTTCATTTTGTTTTTCTAACTTCTGCGCGTCGCGTTTTCTCAACACATCTTCACGTAGTTTTACTTGCTTCTTCATGACTTCTTTGTATTTCTTAAAATCTTCA
This sequence comes from Thiotrichaceae bacterium, assembly GCA_002401765.2. Taxonomy (GTDB): domain Bacteria; phylum Pseudomonadota; class Gammaproteobacteria; order SZUA-140; family SZUA-140; genus SZUA-76. Next base: position 60,117 of record NVTY02000076.1, on the reverse strand, counting down.
TCTGACATTTTATCAACGTCGTCATCATCAAAAACAACATATTTGATATCTTCATCAAACTGATTGTTTTTGAATCCCCAGCGAAGAAGAAATGCCGCGCCGATTAAAATACCAGCAGCTGCCACCATCCATAAATAAATGGTCCAGCCATCTGGCAATGATTGCATATATTCTTTCACATCACACCCCTACAATAAAAATCCTTCAATAAGCTGTAACCAGCCCATTCCGATTGCGATAAAAATTCCTGATATTATCGCGCCAAACATTACCTTTTCACCTGTTTTTAACTTGTTTTTATTATCCTTTCCTCGCGGTATATAAAAATAAATTATCATCGAGAAGAAGATAAGAGAGATCACCAAAAAGACAAATATACCGACACTAAATGACTGAGAGCGTAAGCCCTCTATGCTCATATCAATTCCAAGCAATCTATTGTCAGCAATTTCATTAACGGACAGCATGGCCCCATCAAAATACGACCAAAGCTTAGTCAAGAAAGCACTATTACTAATCAAATCAAAAAACATTTTATGTGCACACTATTAATTGTAAACAGTACCATACTAAAGGACTGTAGATTATATATTAATGACATTAGACTGTCGCTCAAAAAAAAACCGCTCAAGAGAGCGGTTTTTCTTTCAACCAAAATAATCTTTAATTGAAAACGTCATCGCCACCTTCAGAAGCATTGTCCCTATGCTCCTTCCAGTAACTATCAACAAAGAATATGCCATATAAAGCAGGAAGTATAAACACCACTACAATAATAGTACCGAATACTGTAGGGGCATGATCAATATCTAACATTAAAATTCTCCTAATGATTATTTAGCGTTTGACATATCAGGCTTACGACTGAAATGCGGTAGACGCTTACAAACAAAGAAAGCAAAGATAAAGAAGTAGATCACATAAAATACATCAATAGTGTAGCCCTTATCCCACCAAGGCTGCTTTCTTTCTGGTGAACCATCAGCTGTTGGATTACCTTCAAAGTTAGCTAATACGATGGTATCCGCTAAAACTGAGTAATAATCCAGAGGATATTTACCAGATGCCTGTGCTTCTCTGATTTCAGGTGCGATATTTAGAAGATCATCCCAAGTAATAGGATGGCGTTCCAACGATGCTTTCACACGTGAATCAGCTCTTTGATATGCAATTTCATGAACCCTTGCCATCTTAGCCACTGGGTCTTCAATCGCCTGGATTTCTGGGGTGTCCATTAGTGCCACATGCTCAACAAAATCATGTGCGGTAGGACGCTGCCCCCAAATAGGCATTGTCAACATAAACGCAGTTAAAACAATCAAGGCAATAAGAAAAGTCAACGGAAGAGGCAGGCGATTATTCCCTTCCCACAGTCCACCGTGCTTCTCGGCCTCCCAAAGTTCAATTATTCTGTTCTGCTCAGCCTCATCAGAAAGAGAGTAGAACGGTTGGTCAAATTTAATAGCCATTTATATTTCTCCCCAATTATTACTTGAGACTCGTTAAGATCCAATCGACGAGTGCACGGACTTCAGAATCACCAGCATATTCTGGAATTTCAGGCGGATAGATCCTGATTCCAGCACGGTATTCTTTATACTCAGTACGCCATTTGTCAAAATCGATCTTATTACCATGTGCATCGGTTTCACCCCAAAGGTAATCAAAACGCGGCATGATCGAGTTAGGCTGAACAAGGCGTGGATTGAAAAAATGCATATCCATCCATTCTCTTGATGAGTTACGCGAAGCCACATGAAGAATATCTGGAGCTTTACGATCAGAACCAAAAGCGGTCGGCATTTCACCGTTAAAATCGCCTAGCATTGGCGGTGCACCAAAGATCTGCCAGTCCTGCGTTTGCTCAGGCAGAAGCGTATGACACCACCAGCAACCCTCGGTGATATATACAGTTTTACCTTTACCGACATAGCGAGTATTTTCGTCTGTAGCAGCACGTAATGTATCCGCTGGTGTCCAGCCTTTTAGTGCGGTCAGATTTTCAATATAATCCCAATCTTTACCGTTGACTTCGCCACGGTTAATGGCAAAGACAGCACCTTCAGCTTCAGATGCTTCAGCCATTCTGCCGACATTCAGACTCAACTGACTAACCGTTGGGCCGGTGTTGGCTGGATGACGCACCGCTGGAGCAAATGGTACGCCCGGCTTATATACGTATGCACGCATTGGCGGATCAATCTTCTCACCAGTCTTTGGATCTTTGTCCAAAATTACGGTAATCGGCTTGTTAGCACCTATAACGAGTGGATCTTCATAACTAAAACCAATCACCCGCCCATTTGACAAGTTTTTATCAAGGCCTACCCATGTTGATTCCGCAGAGCGAAAGTCAAAGCTTGGAAACATTAGCGTAATACACATCGAAAGGCCAAGCATGCCCCCGATCGCCGCCGCCCCTAATTTATGTTGTTGAAATGCCACGTTATATACCCTCCCATTTGTCTTTTTTATCCCCCTGCCTCAGCAACCCTCTACTGAGGCAGGGGACACGATAGATGATTACTCGCTATATTCTAGCGTTCGTAAGCCATTTCGTGAGCATAACGACCTGCTGGCACCACGGTTCCTTCACGAGCGGTCATATACATATTGTAAAGCCATACTAAGTTACCGGTAAATACCATCGTACCGCCAACCCAACGGGCAATCATGTATGGATGCTCTGCAACCACAACGTCGATGTATGGAACTTCGTAGATCTTGCCTGCGCCCTGAATCAAACCAGCGATGGTCATAGAGATCCAGTAGATACAGAAACCGATCAGTACAAACCAGTAATGGAAGTTAGCCAGAGCCAGAGAGTAAAGTTTTCTTCTCAGAATTTGCTGTAAACCAAAGTATACAGCTGCAATTTCCAAGAATGTAGACATACCCAGTAGTGCCAAGTGAGCATGAGCAACAATCCAACCTGTACCATGGATATACCAGTTAATCGCACGCGTCTGCTGGAAGCCGCCCTGCATATTCAGTGGAATAGCAAGTAGCACCCCAGTGATAGAGAATTTTGTTTCAATATTCTCAACAAACATGCTCCATTTTCCTTTCATGGTCAGCAGAATGTTAGCAACGAAAGCGACTGCAGGGATCAGAATCAATACACCCTCTACAGATGCAAAAGACTTCAACCATTCTGGTAGTGGCGCTGACATCAGATGGTGTGATGCTGGTGTTGAATAGAACGCGATGATTGACCAGAAATGCAGATGACCAATTCTATGGGAATAGAGTGGGTTACCCGTCAGTTTTGGAATCGTGTAGTAAGCAATCGCCGCAGCAACCGGCGTTATCCATAGCCCCAATACGTTATGCGCAAACCAAAAGGTCATATATGCCTCAGTCAGCCCCGTTAAGTTAAATAATTCGGGGGATTGACCTACCGCGAAAACAACCATAATCATGAACGTACATGTACCAAAAAACCAGTTGGTAATATAGATACCTTGTGTTCTACGATGCGCGATGGTCATCCATACATTAACGCCTAATGGCAGCAGAACAGCAAAGAAAATCACAATATCAACAGGCCAGATCAGATCTGAATACTCGCGACCAGACGTGATACCCATCCATAATAGAAACAACCCAATACTCAGGCCGACGTTCCACAGAAACGCATTCCATAGACCCAATTTTTCTGACCACAACTTGGTGTTACCCAGCGCTGGTGTCATGTACATCATGGTCATGGCGAATGCCATTGAAATCCAACCAAGAATCACGGCAAGTACATGTACTTGACGCATATGACCAAAAGCAAACATTTCCGAACCAGTTACCCAGTCTGGAAATGCCAGCTTAGCGGCGTTAAAAGAACCAAGCCCTGTTCCTACTACAAACCAAAAAATTGCAGAAAAACCAAAGAAAACCGACGATGAACCCGCCGGTATGTCTTCGTTTTTCGCAAATAAATATTTAATCAGCATTTACCCTCTCCTCCATAAATCGCAATTTATTCGGCACAGCATTACTGGCCGGATTTAATGCTTTTATCACTCTGTTGTTTTATTTAGTAGAAACCAAGAAAACCACATACTTGAAAATGCCAGAATTATCCCACATGCACCTGCGAATGTTGCCATTTTACCCCCTCCCTCTACTTAATCTTTACGAATGTCTTACACCAAACCTACAAAACACAGGCGCTACCAAGTACCGCTTGACTCTCCGCGAGCTTCCATTCCACCGTGCTTTGCCATTGCCAAGCCGGTAATGATAGCAAAAGCAAGGCCAAATACCAGCATCACACAATCTATAAAGCCAGTGAACGTGCTTGGGTTATACGCTTCAATTCCCCAACCGCCCCAGCTTTCAAACGGGCCGCGGCCTACAGCACACATCACAGCAGCGCCAAACACACTTCCATTTCCCATGCCGGTTGTAAATGCAGCGATTAGCAGTACCCAAAAGGTATTGCCTAGTGACAATTTATTCTTCATCTCCACCCTCCCATGTCGATCTTTATTATCGTACGCACAATTGATAGCTATCGATTGTGTATACGCACACCTTCCCCTATAAAATGCGCCTTGCTCTCAAATCTCAAGGGCTTTCACCTACCGCTATTTCGGCATCAGGTAATTACACTTCTGTTCCGTGGCTATAAATTCACCAAGGAGACAGGGAACTTGGTCGAAGATACTGACACATGTAAGTCAATATCGTCAAGGTCTTTGTGACAAATATCCAGATGCGATTGACTCTATTTTTCCCGATAAATTAGCGCCCTCAGTAGTCTGTTGACTCGTTATAAAACAGCCTTGGTAACACCTTGTTCGGACGGATTTTTTTCAAATTAGCGACGCCTCGCTAAATTAGCTTTATCCACTAGTGAACGAAGTGGAAAATTCATATATCATCAGGATTCAGTTTGTTTAGTTTTGCGATGCAAACAGCGAGGCAATCAAGGTTCAAAAATGAAAGAGACAATCATTTATTTAATTGTAGCGGTCAGTTCGTTACTTCTCATGGCATACACTGTTCATATGTTTGTAGGTGGCTTGGTAGCGGAAGAGACTCAAAAGATGATTACCATCATAGTGCTTTGTGTTGCCGCAACGGTTATGGCATTTCTAGGGTGGGATATCGTGAGGCGGCGCACGGGGCACAGGTGACAGCAATTAGAAATGAAAGCTAGCCGTAGATTCGTAGGAATTCACGTAATTTTTTATATTCATCTGCATCCGCAAACTGCCCGCGATGAAAAATATATTGGCATTTCTTGCCGTTCAGGTCTAAACCGGTAATAGCAAAGCTCTTTCCAGTGAAATCGGGAAAATACCGCAGCTCTTTTACAAGCTCAACCTGCCCTCCATTGCGCAGGCCGCATATAATCCGCTGTTTATCGGCATCAATACTGATGGGGGATGAGCCAGTCAGCATCATTCGGGATTTAAGTATCCGATTTGAGCCCGCCATCAAGAAGAACGTTGCCATAAACATCAACAGATACGCCCAGTTTTTATCTGCGGTGTACCACATTTTAAGTGCAATCGAGACTAGAAAGATGACTGTCGGCACATAAAGTGCGAGATCCCAATACATGCCAGTCTTATCTTGAACAAGCGAAACCTGGTACTGCTGCTTAGCCACTACAAAAACGCCTGCATATTAGCTCTGAGCGGCCAGCAGTGGCTGCAATGCGATATCAATTTCATTGTAGAGCAGGCGGCCTGCTCGCTTAAAAACAACTTTTTGATTTTTATCAATCACAAATGTCCAGGGGTCACCAGTAACTTTATACTCGATGAACGCCTCAGGGTTCTGGTACTGATCCATGTGAACAATAATTATTTCCGATTCATACTTATTCAAAATCCCTTTGAGTACCTGCAATTGCTTATCGCACACAGTGCAGTGGCCCGGTGTTGCAAATTCGACAATTACCGGCTTTCCTTGCAATAAGGCATCATCAATAGAGTATTGATACATCCGCTCATCAGGATAGCGGTAGGTCGTTATACGGCTAAAATCCCCATCCACATCGGCCAGTGTTTTTGTTTTCAAGCTAGGGGCAAGCTCACCTACCCTAAGCGTGGTATCGCTGATTGTAAGGCAACCAGAAAGAGCGGCTGTAATCCCCGCAATTAACAAAAAACGATTAAACCGTCGCACTATCTCTAACATAATCTTTCTCCCATCCCATACATGTGCGGAAAATGTTGTATCCCCAAATCATATTTGCTGACAGCACAAGGAGGCCAAACATTCCCACCGTAATCATTATCGGACGTACAATTGCACTAGCCTCTGCCGGTGACATTGTCATACTCGCCGCACCGCCCATCACTCCTGCCGCTACAAATGAGACGACCATCCCCAGCAGGCCAAAATTATGCATCCAGAAATGTATCCTCACTAGTTTAAAACTATATATAGGACGCCTAACCAATCGAGGAATGATGTAGTAGATCGAGCCAAATATCGCCATCTCGACCCAACCGAGCAAATTCAGGTGCCCGTGGCCCAGCATAATTAAATTACCATGTGGGCGATGGTTAATAAACTCCCTTAAATCAGGGAACATACCGACGACGACACCCCATGAAAAACCGATGATACTGTAAATAATACAAGCGTATATAAACCACAGCGTGTATTTACGATAATCTTGCTCTCGCTCATGCGCCCAAGGTCTAACGCGCATCAGTGCCCAACCCTTCAGTTGCCGCAGCTTCTGCCTCCGCTTCCTCGCGCTTTATCCGGTCACGAATATCCTCGTATTTATCCTTCCAGCCTTCAGGTGCCCAGGAACTAACCATGCTATCAATAAACTCTGATCGCTCAGGTGGCGGGATTTTTGAAACAGAGGAGCCAGCAATCGCGGTCAGTTCAGAAAGAAATACAGCGATCGGTCTTATTTTCTCCTCTGAAAGCCGGGCAATAATTCTTCCAGCCTCTTTGTCTAGGCCATGATCAATCGTAGCACCTTCATAAATTTGCTCTGGGTTTAATAAAAAGGCCTCTAACCAGTCAACGCTTCTTTTTGAGCCGACGCCGTCCAGGGACAATCCCATGCTGGTACCGCTACGTAACGCACGATGACAGGCATTACAATTTGCCTTCATGTAATAGCCGTGCCCTTCCTTTCCTTCTTTGGAAAAATTAAAAAATGTCGTTTGCGTAAACATCGGTTTGTCAGAGGTCAGGCGAACACTCTCCAATACTACGTAGCCAATTGCAGCCAGGCAGAAAAACGCACCAAATATCCCCAATAATATCTTCTCACCAGACTTCAAAGGTTGTTTTTTTGCCATGCTAGGGTGGTTACCAGTTCGTGTAATGAGGCTATTCAGCAGCCATACTATTTAAATCCTACAGATAAAAAAAGGGTGGGCTATTTGCCCCCCTTTCTTTCAAATCTCCCTACGTCGTTACGATAATCCTTCAGCTTATTAGTGGATTGTGTAAGGAGTGTGGATGTTGCCTGGCGTGCTGCTCGCAGCAGTTGTCAGGTATGCAGCTGCATTGTGAATGTCGTCATCAGACATTTTTCTAGCAATTGCACGCATCTGGCCCATTACGTCATTTGCACGACTGCCATCACGCCATTTCTTCAGCTGACTTACCAGGTAGGTGTAACGCTGGTTCAGAATCACTGGGTAAATCGGTGGTGCGCCGCGACCCGCGTGGCCATGACATGATTTACAGGCAGAAAGCTCTGGGCTGCCGATTTCTACCAGAGACTTACCGAAGTTGGTTTTACCTACAACAACGCCGTTAGCGGCAAGTTCTTTAAGATCAGAACCGGCAAAGTTATTTCGCTTCTGCGAAAGATATGTTGCCACGTCTCTACGATCCTGCGAGCTCAAGCCTTTCGCATTAGCATTCATGACAAACATGGTTTCATCCATACGCTTATCAGTTGCAAAATCTTCCAACTGTTTCAGCAAAAATGTAAAGCCCTGGCCAGTCAGCCGAGGCGTGCCCATATTATCATCACCGTCACCGTCTGCACCATGACATGCATTACAGGCAGGAACATCGCCCTTACCCTGTTCAAAAATGCTTTTACCATTGCTGACGTCACCATCCCCTTTTGGGAACTGACCAGCTGACATAGCCGCTGTTGGTGCAAGCGTGCCTGCAACAAAAGCCATGGCTGACATCAATATTAAGTACCTACGCATTTCAAGACCCCTCCCAAATTTTATACATTTTCCCAGATGAGCTGTGGAATTGGTCGTACCTACTACTAATCAGGTGCGAACAGGCCCTCGCCATCAAAGTCATCCGGCTGAACTAATGCTATTTTTTTACGAATTCATTTTCAGCATTAATGCTGCCAAGCCAAAAGCCAAGATAAACCAAAGTAGATACAGTGTTGCAATCGCTGGTGTCTCTAACATTTCAATCCCTCCTTACAAAGCCTCAAAAAATAGTTTTAATTGCGACGAATTCTTGATGATTCGCGCATTATACCCCCCCAAAAATCTTAAGTGCGCTCCCCTCAATATACATAAATGCATTTTGATTGGTAACACCCAAGGATGGTGATATATAACATGACAATTCAATTCAGTTCAAGCACTAAATCCCTTAAATTCCTGAGCAGCCTATTAAAACGGCCGATGCTCACACAACTCGACTCTTAAATTTTGATCCGAGAAAACAAATCACTATTTGAAAATCCAGCGAAATACATTTCAAAGTTGCCACGAATAGATACCCACCCTCATTCACAATATAAACTAAGCAGCAAGCGCTGACAACCGAACATTTCACTCCAAAAGTACGATGTGTAACGCTATTGACATCACCCTCGTAATGTAGATACTCTCTGTGTCTTACATACGTTTATAAGCAAAAAAGAAGGTTTGGCCATGTTAAAATTAGGTCTTGCCAAAAATTTCAGAATTCATTTGGGAGGGGATTGATCATGGGCGCATTTCCAGCAATAACAATCGCAGTCGTTTTGAGTATATTTGTACTTATGCCTCTACTGCTTGCTAACTAAAGTTTTTGGCTAAATTTATAGCATTCAAGTTAAGCAGTTAATGAAGGCACGCCCCAATGGGGCGTGTTCTACTTTTAGCGTCTTGCAGGCGAAGTAAGCCACCAGACCCTCCGCTCGAAACTAAATATCATTGTTTTTATTTCTGCTCGCACGGGTTCTCTGCCACACAACAAATTACCAGTCGCTGGTATTAATATAATCTCGGCTGATACAAAATCACTTACCCGGAGAGAACATGCGCGTCGCTATCCCTGAAAAATACCTAAGGCTGATCATTCTCGCAGTCTGGATTGCCGCTCTTTTCTGGGGATTCAACCTCATCAATCTAACCCCATACGGCCTTAACGAAGGCGCGGCAAAGGCATTGCTTTTCCTCTGGTCGATTGTCGATCGTATTGCCAACCCAGTCGCCACCTTTGGCACGCCCGACATGCGCGCCATTTTACTGCTGCCCGTCGCCATTTACTGGTCTGGCAGCATCCTTGCCACCAAGATTTTCGCCGCTATGCTGGCGTTTTTTGGCGCGCTCTTCCTCTATTACTGGGCGCGCAAAGAAAACCATGAATCGGCACTGATGGCCACGGCACTACTGCTGATCTGTCCACTGACCATTACACAGATCAGTACGGTCGGCACCGGGCCGATGCTGCTGCTCACATTCGGCATCGGCCTGTGGGTCAGCAACACCTATCGCGCCAAACCACGCCCACTCGGCGGTTGGTTTTTTATCCAACTGCTAGTAGTCATCATCGCAGTGAGTCTACACCCTGCAGGCCTTGGCTACGCGCTCGCCCTCGCATGGCTCTGGATCAGAGACCCGTTGAACAAACAGCAACGCAGACAAATCATGGTAGGGCTTGCTATCGCCATTCCACTGATCATGACTTTTCAGGACGGTTGGCAAAAAGATATCGCCTGGTTTAGCAATCCACTCGTCACCTTCTCTAACGCGCTGCAAAATGGCGCCGTGGGCTTTGGCGAACCAGCAGGCTGGATTGGTGGGTTCATTGTGGCGCTATTGCTGATCATCGTCATCATCAAAGATCGCGCATTTCTATTCAATGACCTGATGGGCAGCGCACTACTATTTGCCACCCTTTTGGGGCTGGTCGCAGCCACCCCTGAGTGGGCATTGATTGCGATTGCGCTACTGCTGTATCGCGGCCTCGCGCTACTGGTCACCTTCAATCAATCCTTCAGCAGCAAGAGCCTGATGGGGCAACGCGGTATCGTCCTTGTCGTGTTGATCATTGCGAGCAGCACCTTTATGCTGGCCGATAAACAGTACCGCCAGGTTGTGCAAAGTGAGATATTGTCACCCACAGACGACATCATCCAGCAGCTTGCAGCCGAAGCGGCAGATCATGACAAACCCTTTCAGGCCGCTAGCCAATGGCCAGCGCGCACCATGCTGGCATCGCGTCGTGATGTATTCCCACTACCCGGCGCAATTGAAGACAGTGCGGAATTTCTCAGTAGCATTAAAGGGATCACTCATCTGATCTTTGACCATACACTAGAGGCAAACCTGGGATTAAGTAACAATATCTCGGAACTCAGCGGCATTGCAGAAACCATGTCGCTGCAGGAGGCCGGCGTAGTGATTCGCATCAAAACAGAGACCCCTGCCGATCCGTTTGAGATGCTATTACACGCACCAGTGGGCGACGCGACTAAAGCAGAGGGTTAACCCCCCCCCCTATCAACGCTGGCAGCGCCCACAATACCAGGTGGATCGCTGCCCCTGTACAATCTGACGAATCGCGCTGCCGCACCGCACACACGCTTCACCACCGCGGCCATAGACCTGTAGACGCTGTTTAAAATAACCCGGTTCACCTGCGCCATTATAGAAATCCCGCAAGGTGGTGCCGCCCTGTTTAATTGCCTCCGCCAGCACCGACTTAATCGCCCCTACCAGTCGCTCACAACGTGCGCGGGAAATTCGCTTCGCGGCACGCGTCGGGTGAATTCCGGCACGAAACAATGCCTCGCTAGCGTAGATATTGCCGACGCCAACGACAATCTGGCCATTCATAATGAATGATTTGATCGCAACACGGCGCTGCTGCGCAATCTTGTAGAGATAATCAACATCGAACTCGTCGTCGAGTGGCTCCAACCCAAGCTTCGCGAGGAGTGGATGCTGCAGCGGATCTTTCGCCGTCCACAGCACCAAGCCAAAGCGGCGCGGATCACGATAACGTAACGATTGTCCGCTCGCCATTAGAAACTCAACATGATCATGCTTTTCAAGCGCCACCTCCTTATCAACCAAACGCAGGCTGCCTGACATGCCGAGATGAATAATCACGGTGCCACTCGCACTCTTCAACAGCAGGTATTTTCCACGCCGTTCAACCGAACAGATTTCTTTGTTTTTCAGTGCTGTCGCCAATCCCATCGTCACCGGCTGCCGCAACTGACGCTGATAAACCCTCACCTCGGTGACACATTGCCCCCGCAGATGCGGTTCAATCCCTGCGCGTGTGGTTTCAACTTCGGGTAACTCAGGCATCGTCAGCCAGTAGCATCGCTAACAGATGCTCTCCTTCTTCTTCGGTGAAGTGATAACGCACCCCGCGCTCAGCCACACCAATAATAAACTCCGGCTCACGTAACAGGATATCGAACTGCACCGTCACGCCATCACTCAAGGTCAACGTCAGTGGCTCAGCATCGCCATCTGCTACCTCATAACGCGTGACACGACGCGCATGCGCCTCGCCCCACGCCGCTAACGTCAGTTCATCATTGATTATTTGCCGATTAAAATGCACCGCGGCCAATTCACTTTGCGCGGGCAACAGCGCCAACGCGACAAAATCATACGGTGACATCAGCAGGTAATGTTGAACCCGATCTGATAACAAGTGCACCGCTTCATCCACCATCACATAGCGATAGCCATTTAATGGCTCAACACCGCCAAAGGCGTAACGCTGACCATCAATCAACAACCAGACCTGTGGCGACAACAGCTCATATTGACTCAAGGCATTTTCAACCGCCGGAAAACTCGAATGGCTCTGCGCACGAAGTAATTGCAGCAGCGGCTCAATCCGAAATGGATTGGCAGGTAAGCTGATCGGCGCCGTTAATTGCCAACCATTCTCTCTGCGCACGAGCGAAATGGGCTCTCGGCCAGGTCGTTCAATTTGCACGCGCTGTGCCTGCTCCGGCAACAGCTGGGAGATCGTGGCCGGTGGTAGCGGCTCATCAAGCCCTGGACGCAGGTAAGCCAGCGCAGCCAATCCCACCACCACAGCGAATAACAGTAGGTTCAATAACCAACGAGTGCCCATTCAAATTCTCATCGACGATGCCGTCGCCACCAGATAAAAAAACCGCTGCCCAGCAATAGTAGAGGCAGTACCACCAAAAAAGCCAACCCCACCATCGCCAGCTCAAAGCCATCCATCTCCAGCGTAATATCAGATGAGCTTTTTGCGGGGATCGACAACAACGCGTCATCATTCACTAGCCAGTTAGCGATATTCATCGCCAACTGCAGGTTACCGCCAACACCGAGATAACCGTTCGATAGAAAATCACCATCGCCAATCACCACCACGCGCTGCTGCACATCATCACCCTCACGACTGAGCGCCACCCCAATATTGAGCGGCCCAGCAATATCACCCGCATCAAAACCGATACTGCCGACTATCTCACCATTCTCTGCCCAAACATTGGATAATGTCTTCAACAATATCGTCGGCTGCCATTCACCCATTCCATCAATTTTAATGCCACGCGCCATCGGGAACAGGGTATTGAAATTAAAATCGCTCACCACGGGATGTGCACCGTAACTTGCCACCAGCACCATACGCGCGTCATCGGTGCCAAAGAGCTGCATCCCCACCTGTGAGACATTGGGATCGATAATCGTGCCCGAGAGGAATTCAATCCCCATCTGCTTACCAATACCCGACAAGCCAAACAGCTTGCCGGGGTCCGCCAGCCACAATAGGTTACTGCCGCCATCAAGGTAGCCCTGAATCGCCACCAGTTCAGTCGGCAGCAGGTCTGCCTGCGGCCCCGCAATCACCAACAGCGAGGTGTTCTCGGGTACCACTGCCTCGCTGGCCAGGTTCAAACCGTAAAGCTGCGCCCCCTTCGCCTGCAGTTGCTGCGCCCAGGTAGAAAGGTCGTAGGTTGCAGTACCCAGAAAATCACGTTCACCATGCCCCTGTAGAAAAGCGATCTTGCGCTCACCACCACGCAACACCCTTTGCAGCGCATTACTGATCCCCTCTTCCGAAATCTGTTGAGTGCGCGCCTGCTGTCCGCCAGACGCAATCACCATCTCACCTTCGGTGGTGATATTCATCTCACGTACGCGCTGCGGATCCGCATCGGGGTTTACAAATTTCAGCTCGATATCTGTTTTATAACGCTGATAGCGCGCCACCAGTTCACTAATATGTTTGCGCAACATCGGTGTCTCGCGCACAAAGACGGTAATCACCACCGCTTGTGGCATTTCAGCCAACAACGCAACACTCGTTTCCGATAGCGTATTACGCCCGTTCTCAGTCCAATCGGCATGATAGTTATACTGAGTACTTAACCAACCTGCCAAACCAATGGCCGCCAGGAACAGCGCCACAAACAACAAGTTCTGCAGCAACATCAAACGGCGGGATTTAAGCGTCACCTTCACGAGGGCACCTCTATTAATTCTGGGCGTGGCAGATTGAATTCAGAATTCGTTACATCAAGGCGCAAATAGCAGGTAATAGCAGGACTATTGCCAAAATTTGCAACGCCGATGTAGCCGATTGGGCGTTTAGGCTGCGCGTTCATGAATTAATAGAGGTGCCCATCAGTACTGTGTCCGCTCTGCATCCAGTCGACGAATCGACAACACTAAAAATACCGTGATAAATAACAAATAATAGATGATATCTGCACTATTAAAGACACCTTTCAATAGCGCCTCGTAATGGCGCAAAATGGATAGATACGCCAGTGCATCGCTGCCATTCCCGCCACCCGCATTGTTACCGGCCCAATCCAGAATCCATAACAGCAGCAATACCCCAAAGGTGCTCACTGCCGCAATCGTTGGCTGAGCGGTTAGCGACGACATAAACAAGCCCACCGCAGCAAAGCTTGCCAACAACAGAAACAAACCCAGTGTGGCGGCCGCCAACAAGCCAAAATCAAGCGAACTGCCCAGCAGCAAGGTCAATGGCATCATCAAAATCATCAGTAACATAATCAACAGAAAGGTCATCACCCCAACAAATTTGCCCAGCACAATAGCACTCATCGAGATCGGCGCCGCAAAGAGCAGCGGTAATGTTTGGTTACGACGCTCATCACTAATCAGCCGCATGGTAATCAACGGCACGATCAACAACAGAATCATCGCCGCATTGCCGAGCAACGGCACCGCCACTATCTCAGTAATACCCGGTGCCCCCGGCAGGGTCGGCAGGCGCGGTTGCAACTGCATAAAGAGTTCAATCTGCGCCAAAAACATATAGGCCAAAATCAACTGTACCACCGCTAGGATCGACCAGGCCAATGGCGACAAAAACAAGCCTCGCAGCTCACGTCCTGCAATGGTAAAGATCATGCCGCCTCACCTTCGCTGCCCTGCTCAGCTGGTTTGCCTGACGCACCAGACTCGCCATGAGCGAGGGCATCACTACTCGTGATATCGACAAACACCTGCTCCAACGTCATTCGCTCTGGGGTCAATTCATACAAGCCCCAGCCATTTGCCACCGCCTGTTCAACAATGGCATCAGAAGGATCAAGCGTTGCCGCGTAATTAATCCGCACACGGCCATCACCAACCAACTCGGCTGACGCCACACCCGCAATAGATTCCAGCTCGCTGATCGATGGCATCGTGCGCAGCGCCACCAGTAATGAGGTGGCCTGCAACTTTTCACGCATCTGCTCAATCGACTCATTCAATACCAGGCGTCCACGGTTAATAATCTGCACCCGATCACACACCGACTGTACCTCCGGCAGGATATGGGTCGAGAGCACCACGCTATGCTCATTAGCAACATCGCGGATCAACGTGCGGATCTCACGAATCTGAATCGGATCTAACCCCACCGTCGGTTCATCCAACAACACCACCGATGGCGAATGAATGATCGCCTGCGCAATGCCAACCCGCTGCTGGTAGCCTTTGGAAAGATTCGCAATCAGCCGGCGCCCCACCGCTGTCAGGCCGCAGCGCTCTTTGGCAGAGTCAATTGCCGCCTGCTGCTGCGCACGCGGAATACGGTTGATGCGCGCACAATAGGCGAGGTATTCATTAACAGTAAGGTCACGATAAAGTGGTGGCGTTTCAGGTAGGAAACCGAGTTCCGCCTTTGCCAACATCGGCTGATCAAGAATATCGATGCCGTTGATCAACACCCGCCCAGCACTCGGCGCAAGGTTGCCACCGATGATGCGCATTGTGGTCGACTTGCCGGCGCCATTTGGTCCCAAAAAACCCAGCACCTCACCGCGCCGCACCTCAAAACAGAGGTCATGCACGGCACACAAGCCGCCATAATAACGATAGAGGTTTTCAACGGTGATTAGACTATCCATACTCATCACTTAATAGTACTTTCATGCAGACAACAGTACAAAATAGAATACCCCATTAGTGCAATATAGCTACACAATAAAAACAGAGATGATGAAACAGACCCGCAAACTGCTTGGCGTCGATACCGGCGGCACCTTTACCGATTTTGTGTTGCTTGATGGTGATCAGCTTACCATCCATAAAGTGCTATCCACAGCACACGCACCGGAAGAGGCGATCATCCAGGGCATCACCGAACTCGGCCTGTTAGATGAGCCCCTCAATATCGTCCACGGTTCAACCGTCGCTACCAATGCAGTCCTCGAAGGTAAAGGTGTACGTACTGCTTTTATCACCAATGTTGGCCTGGGCGACATGTTGACCATTGGCCGACAAACCCGTGAACACCTCTATGAATGGCACCCCGCTCCAATCACGCCACCTGTGCCTCGTGAACTCTGCCTTGAGACAGGTGGACGACTGGGGGCTGATGGCGCTGTAGTAGAAGGCTTGAGCAATGCAGAACTGGCCCAGCTAAAAAAAGAGATCGAACGGCTAAAACCAGAGGCGGTGGCGATCAACCTGCTGTTCTCATTTATCGATGATCGCTTCGAGAAGGCAATCGAAGCGATCATCTCTGACAACATCTTTGTCTCACGCTCATCAAAAATCCTACCCGAATACCGCGAATATGAACGCGGCATCACCACCTGGCTCAACGCCTGGGTCGGGCCACTGGTAAAGGCGTACCTGCAACGACTCAGCGACGGCCTGGCCCATGCCAAAATCAGCGTGATGCAGAGCGCTGGCGGCACGATTGATATTGCGCTCGCGGGGGACGAAGCGGTCAATATGTTGCTCTCCGGCCCCGCCGGTGGACTCGCTGGTGCACGTTACACCGCTGCCGCCAGTGGCCAGCAAAAACTACTGAGCTTCGACATGGGAGGCACCTCCACCGATGTTGCAATGCTCAACAGTCGCCCCGATGAAGAGCTCACCCTCACCAACAATGGCAAGATCGGCCGCTACCCCGTCGCAGTGCCGATGGTCGATATGCATACCATCGGCGCCGGTGGCGGCTCCATCGCCTACCTTGATGCGGGCGGACTACTACAGGTTGGCCCTGAATCCGCTGGTGCACACCCCGGCCCCGCCTGCTACGGAAAAGGCGGCACAGCAGCCACCGTCACCGATGCCAATCTGGTATTGGGGCGACTCCAGGCAGACGTATTTCTGGGTGGCAAGATGCAGTTAGACATTGATGCCGCACGGACAGCAGTTGAAACAATCGCCTCCTCTTTAAATTTATCGATTGAGGCAACCGCACAGGGCATCATCGAAATCGCCAACGAACACATGGCACAGGCACTGCGCGTTATTTCAGTACAGCAAGGGCATGACCCACGCGACTTCACCCTGGTCTCATTTGGTGGCGCAGGCGGGCTGCATGTCTGCGCACTCGCGGAAAAACTCGGCATGACACGCGCACTGGTGCCGATCCATGGCGGCGTACTCTCAGCGCTCGGCATGCTCACCGTGCCACGCGCACGCCAGCTATCACGCACACTCAATAAGCCACTGCACTCATTAAGTGACTCACAGATAACCGCACCACTTGAGCGATTAAAAAAACAAGGCATCGAAGCGTTATTATTGGAAGGATTAAATAAAATAGACATCACCATCCGCGCATCACTCGACCTCTGCTATCAAGGGCAATCGAGTACTTTGAATATTCCGTGGAAAACCTCAAAGAACTCGATTAGCGACGCGATCAGTCATTTCCACCAAATACATGAATCACGTTATGGCCACCGTCTCGACTGTGAGATAGTGCTTGTTAATGTGCGCGTTGGTCTTCGTGGGCCTATGCCATTGATGAAATTATCGCCATCGTTAAACAACAACCCTTCAAACAGTACTACATTAGTTTATATCAACGGAAGTGTTACCAGCACCGAAATCATTTCACGCAACAGCCTGCACAATGATCGCACAATTGAAGGCCCCATCTTAATCACAGAAACTGTTTCGACAAATTTTGTTAATACAGGATGGCACTGCAAACGAGATAATACAGGGAATTTAATTCTGGAAAGAGATAAAATCAAAAGATTCAACCGCGGGGAATGAACTAGAAATAAATCCCAGCTTTCATATTATCGCAGGTAGAGAAGGGATACCCAAGCGCTCTGAACCCAGATCACACGCCATCTCCACCTAATCGTAGGTACTATTTTTACGGAATTTATTATGCCGCGCGAGCAGAAATAACAGGTCTAAATCTCCATGCGCATAAAATAAAAACCAACAATGATATTGTCGAAACAATAGTACCTATCATTAAATATGGCACTGTGTAGGTAAGTTCAATTTCATTCTTACCTGCGTTCAACATCACACCAGAAAAGCCGATGTTAACTTTCCTAAGATCAGCGGGATGCCCATTGACGGTTACAGCCCAGCCACTATCAAAAGGAAGAGTAAAAAACAATAGCCGGGGCTTCACCAATGTGATCGTTCCCGCTATGCGCTTATGGCTATAATCACTAATCTTTAAAAATGAGGCGCGTCGCTGCGCAACATCCGCCTGATAGGACTCAGCAGAATAAGCTGATGAAATCTCTTTTCCCTCAAGCAAGCCCAACTTCAATTTAACGCTTGGATCAGCTTGCTCAATCACAGCGGACTTCATTAAAGCAACTCTTTTTAGTGATACCGGTAACGAGAGGAAATCAGATTTCTCCATATAGGTGTCATAGGTAAAACCCAGAGGTAAATACAATGGGTTCATTAAAATTGTCACATTCCCTATCTTCCGAATACCTCGATATCCAATCTGCAAATATCGCCGTACATCAGCATCATCTTTTACTAACACATACTTAACTGTAGAAAGGCTCATAAGGAAAATATTATTAACCAAACCAGATGCCCAGCGCGCTGCGCTTTCATTTCCACCATCCATGACACCCAATACACTAAGGAAATTAATGTAATTTAGCTGGTTAAATGAATGGTATGAACTCGTTCCAAAGTAACCTTGCACCTTGGCATCATTAAGACTGGAGTGCATAGCTGAGCCCGAATGATATGTCTTTTCAATACGATAAAATCCTTGGTCATTTTTCTTTAACCAAGCGATTGCCTCAACACTACTGTCGTTATAACCAACTCTCGCCTCATACTCTTCAGCACTCACAACCGATCTATCATTCACCGTCTGCCAGGAAAAACTCGCCAATTCTACGCAAACCACAAACAACATCGCCCACTGAGCAATACTCCGTAACCGCCTTGTCCTCATGATAACCAACAATCCGACATACACGAATAGAAAGGCCACAATCATCATGCGAATCGTTCCATCAATAATGCCCAGGCTCTCTTCACTGACTGGCACATACGGATAAAATAGCAACGCCAGAAGAGCCAGCAATGTCACAAGCAGTAAAGGAAGATGTACTTGGCCAGCCTTACAAATTCGATTGAGCGCGTGCAGGCAAAAAAACATCAATACAAATGAAACAAAAAGTGAAAAAAGTCGGTAATAATCCCCAGCAAAAGCCCAGAAAATGTAACGGAAAAATGGCATAATAATTGGCACCAAAAAAACCAGTCCAAACAAAGCATAGATGACTTTATTTTTCCGCTCTAGCGTCACAAATACTTGTGGCGCTAACAACAATGCGAGCAATCCACAGTAAAACATTGGTGCCTCAAGATAATTATTCCAGCCACGAAAAGCACTTCCAGTTCCAAGAAGGTCATTTGAAAACAGGCGCATCATTGCTGTAACGTTATGAACAAACCCCTCAAAACCGAATAGAGACTTTCCCATTAATTTATCAAAAAATGATGCATCGCCTAACACTCGGGGACTATTCATCATCTCTTGCACATTAGAAAATAGAAACACAGCGCTAATCCCGGCCCCCACAAGTGCCAGGCCAATCAGCTTAAATACAAATATTAATGCCTTTTTTGGTTGCCAGCCATAGCTCATGTAATAACGAAATGCACCATATGGCAGGAGAAACAAGGTATACATATAAAGGCTAAATGAAATACCCGCTAGGACTAACGCTATGCCAATTGGAAAGTAAACCCATACCCCCTCTTTGAGGTAACGTTCAAATGCATACAGTAGTAAAGCAAAATAGAATGCCTCTACAGAAAAGACATACCAGGTACCTCCTAAAATCATAAAGCCTGAAAAGGCATACAACAGCCCACCCATCACCGATGTTAAAACATCGATCGACAACAGCCTTAAATATAGGTAGAAGAAAATCCCTGCCAAAGATATTTTAAGGATCTCTACATAAACCAATCCATACGCAAGGCGTTCTGAGCCAATAAAAAACAAAATCAACTCAAATGGATTTCCGATACTATGAGGAAATATGTTCTGCCCCATGCCCTGGCTGAAGGACCACCCTGGCCATCCTTCAGAGCGAAGGTAATCAGCTAAATGAATATATTTCGGATAAAATACATTGAGCGTATCACTGCCAATATCTTTGTATAAAAAAATATTAGTAAACGTTACAAAGTCCCAATAAACCACTGATGACAACAACGTTATTAACATCAATAGTAATACTAAACCCTGCCGATGTGACAGCTCCACAGAAGAATTAGTCATATTTGAATTCATCACTAGCCATCGCTCACTTACACCTTACCTAACTCTTGGTCAGCTCAGATTCACCGCGATGCTAAACCCCATCGAAATAAGCATTAATCTCGCCTGCGATACGGTGAATACTGCCATCATCTAGTTCAAAATAAAATGGAAGACGGATCAAACGAGCGCTCAAATCCTCAGTAACTGGCAACATCCCTTTCCGGTAACCTAAGCTCTCTCCCATCGGCGAAGTGTGAAGTGGCACATAGTGAAAAACAGCATTAACCCCTCTTTCATTCAGCTGCTTTAGCAAACCTTGCTGCACTTGCGCGTCCTCAGTAATAATATAAAGCATATGGTAATTCGAAGTGCGTCCTTCAGGAATAATCGGTAACCGTAAAATCCCACGTTCAGCCAGCGGCCCCAGGAGTTCAAGGTATAGATTATAGATATGCTCACGCTGACGAGTAATCCTATCCATATTCTCCAGCTGCGCATACAAAAATGCAGCTAATATATCAGAGGGCAAAAAGGAGGAACCAAGCTCAACCCACGTATACTTATCTACCTCACCGCGAAAGAACTGACTACGGTTTGTCCCCTTCTCTCGTATGATTTCCGCCTTTTCAATAAGCGCTTCATCATTTATCAGCAACGCCCCGCCTTCACCACAGATGAAGTTTTTTGTTTCATGAAAACTAAATGTTCCCAACCGCCCTATCGTACCCAAAGAACGCCCTTTGTACTGTGAGTTAACACCCTGGGCTGCATCTTCGATCACATCAAGCCCATGCTGATCAGCAATCAAATTAATTTCATCCATATCACAACCAACACCCGCATAATGCACGGGAACTATAACCTTGCTTTTATCGGTAACAGCATCCTTAATTTGTTTCGGATCGATATTTAGCGTGTCTTCGCAGATATCGACAAACCGTAAGCGCGCACCCCGTAACAGAAATGCATTCGCGGTTGATACAAACGTATACGAAGGAAGAATCACCTCACTCGAACTATCAACATCACAGAGCAATGCTGCCATCTCTAGTGCACTCGTACATGAGGTGGTCAATAAAACTTTAGAGGCCTGAAAGTTGTTTTCTATAAACTCCTGGCATCGCTCGGTAAACACGCCATCGCCAGAAGCATGCCCCCTCTTGACGCATTCAGCCATATACTTTATTTCGTTACCCATCATACACGGCCGATTAAACGGAACCGCGTCAGCCAACGATAACGAACTATTTTTTCGTGAAGACATAAACTACTAATCTTTAGTTTGCGATATCTTAATAAAAATCGAACCACAAGATTACCCTAAGCACTAAATACGCACCAAACTTAAGTTCACCTTAAAACTAAGCCTTCAGGAAGGCTACTTAATTTCAACCCCTCATTTCAATAATTATACTATCGATACATATAACATAAATCAACAACTGATGTAGTTTAACGAATCTGTACGCCTAGGGGCCGGCAGGATCTAGCGATTCCATTTATCATAGAATATAGGGTCATCGGACTAAGATAGAGATCTACGTCACTATGCCAGGAAAATTTCAGCCAATCAATCGACATACCACCGACCTGTTACCACCGTCATTACAGGGCTGACTGCCAGAAAAACCTCTGGTACGCTTCATGATTGATATTGTGGATCAACTTGATTATGGACGTAAGCCGGAGTCACCTGATGCGGCCCCTCAGGATAAAGGCTAGGTCAACTACCGATGACGAGTCCCGAATCACACCCTCTTTAGAAGGATGGGTGCAGGCCTGTAACGCCCAGGCAGCCGTCGATACCGACTCATACCCGGTCGATTAAAATCACCTCATCCAGCAGCCGAATGATCAGCAGGAAATCGAAGCACGCGTGGTAAAGCGGATCGGCTATTGGCGGATACCGATTACTTTACTGCGGATAATGTTAAACGGTGTGACACTGCGAAGGTCGCGCCGTACATCTTCGATCATCAGGAACGACACAACCAAACGCGGGATGAGCGGCTCAAAGCCACACCGCCTTGCATGTCTGGTGTCGATGCAGTGATGGTTACGGCAGATCGATTACACATAAAGGAAGGACAAGTGCTGGGCAATATAAATCGGAAACTAATGAGTGAAACTAATATCACCAGCAAGCAGCCGTACAAGCCTAAGTGTAAAGTTTCCGATGAACAATTTGCGGAAAAATAATTTAGCTCCCATTCGCTTGTACAGAAGAAGAAAGCTGCTTCTGCTGGGACTAGTCTAAACCCTGATTTTCCGCTATATTCCTGTTAATATTGATTTTAAGTGGGAAATAATGAGGACAGCCAAGTCTGGGCTCAAATTAGTGAACTGTTTTTGGATTTTAGAAAAGTCGCGGGGGCGAGCAATGAAATTATCAATCGTCTCGACTCTCTATCAATCGTCCTCTTATATCGCTGACTTCCACCAGCGCATAAGCACTACCGCGAGCCAGCTTACAGGAGACGATTATGAAATCATTTTTGTGAATGATGGCTCTCCGGATAACAGCCTCGAACTGGTTGTGCAACTAGCCAAAACAGACCCTCATGTTGTGGTTGTTGATCTCTCACGAAATTTCGGCCATCACAAGGCCATAATGACTGGACTCGACTACGCGAACGGAGAAATGGTTTTCCTGATTGATAGCGACCTAGAAGAGGAGCCTGAATGGCTACTCTCCTTTTCAGAGCAACTGCAACGGGAAACGTGCGATGTAGTTTACGGCGTGCAGGAGAGCCGTAAGGGAGGCTGGTTTGAGCGATTTAGTGGAAAATGGTTTTATTATCTATTTGCTAAAATAACAGGCATGGAAATCCCTCCAAATATGGTGACGGCTCGATTAATGACGAGGCGCTATATCGATGCATTACTAATGCATCGAGAGAGAGAGCTTTTTCTTGGCGGGCTTTTTCTTATTACTGGCTTTCACCAGCAAGCGCAGCATGTGGAGAAGCTCAGTACTAGCGAAACAACCTATACGCTTAAAAATAAACTCTCTCTGCTGATCAACTCTGTAACGTCATTTAGTGCTTCGCCTTTAATTGGGATCTTTTATTTCGGGATAATCACCTCTGTTCTAGCTGGCTCATATAGCGCCTACCTTATTATAAGATGGCTGGTATTTTCTAATACGGCGAGTGGCTGGACATCGGTGATTGTTTCGATATGGCTATTTGGTGGATTGATCTCGTTTTTTATCGGTGTAGTGGGCATCTATTTATCCAAGGTGTTCTCGGAAACAAAACTGCGACCTTACACAATTGTAAAGCGTGTGTACGGGCGCGATAAATCCAGTAACGTTAACTGAAAATTACGTTATGCCTTGCTGGAGAATAGCGATTGAACTCATTGAGTGCTAAAAAAATTAAAACAGTGATGGTGGTTGCCGGGGGAGAATGGCAAGTGCCACTGATCTGTAAAGCCAAAGAGGCGGGTTATCGTGTCATCAACACCAATCTGTATGAGAATTCACCAGGCTTTTCTCATGCCGACATTGGCTTGATTACGGATGTGCGCGATAAACAGCAGCATCTAGATTATGCTTTGCAATACCGTCCAGACGCAATAGTCACCGATCAAAGCGATATCGCTGTGCCAACAG
Source organism: Thiotrichaceae bacterium (assembly GCA_002401765.2). Taxonomy (GTDB): domain Bacteria; phylum Pseudomonadota; class Gammaproteobacteria; order SZUA-140; family SZUA-140; genus SZUA-76. The sequence goes on along the minus strand of NVTY02000076.1, from coordinate 36,338 downwards.
TTGCTTATCTATGCCATGAGCTTGGCCTTCCCGGAATTGGCGTTGAAACGGCAGAAAAATTTACTAATAAATTCAGGATGAGGGAGGTGTGCGGGAAGGAAGGGTTTCCGACTCCTAGATTTGCGCTTTGCCTAAACAAAGTAGATGCCTATGAATTTATTGAGCACCATGGCTATCCTGTTGTAATCAAGCCTCCTGCAAACCAGTCGAGCCGGGGAGTATTTAAGCTTAATAGCCCAGGGGAGCTAGAGGCGATCTGGGATATAACCAAATCCTTTAGCGCTGATGGCTCGGTGCTACTTGAAGAGTTTATCGGCGGAGTCGAGTTAACAGTAGATGGGATCAAGACGGATTCTCGCCACTACTGCCTTGCCACCTCCACGAAAACTCACTACCCTCACAACTCGATGGTTGCAAGTCGACTGGTTTTTTCAAATGCTCATCCTGAAATAGACTTTGCCGAATTACATGCGCAGCATGATGCGTTAATCGAAAAAATGGGGCTGCCCTTTGGGCTAACCCATGCAGAGTATAAGTATCATAATGAACGATTTTATCTAGTGGAGGTTGCTGCACGTGGTGGTGGTACCCGCGTGTCCTCGGACATTGTTCCTCTTATATCTGGCATTGATAGTAACGAACTATTGATTCGCATGGCGCTCGGGGAACAGATAGCAGCTGTGAATCCCAGCTTCTCCGACAATGTGGTGGCGCTGGACTTTCTTCAATTCGAGGCTGGCTATGTGAACGATGTTACAGGGCATGAAACGAGTCATTGTATTCCGGGCATTATCGCGTTGGGCTTGAATTTTTCAGCGGGAGACGAAATAGCCCCCCCCAATGATGATAGATCTCGTCACGGTTATGTCATCGCCAGTGCGCCCACGCGCTCGAAACTGGACGAGACTCTTCAGCAAATAAGAAATACCATTAGAGTTAAATATGCCTAGCATTCCGATATTCGACAGCCTGATGCATCCTATGCCCGATAAGGGATGGCTAGATCCTTCATGTACAGGAAAAAATGATATCGAAAATCAGCTCGACTCGATGCAGCAACACAATATCCGCTGGGGGCTCGCCGTGGGGCTGGGGCCGACTATTGGTGGATACAATGAAAGTTCCTATGCCGATTTTGTGCGTCAACATACCAACATTCTCTACCCAGTAGCCTATTGTGATTTTACCGAGCTGCAGAGAGAGGCAGATATTGAGCCGTATTTATCTAGACTAAAATCGCTGGGTTACATTGGCATTAAAGTTCACCCGCGCATTGCGCGCATAACATTTGAGCACCCACTGCTGAGCAAGATCATATCGTCTGCAAATCAGCTAGACCTATCTGTCTTACTATGCACGTACCTTTGGACTCGCGAGGGACAGACAGGCACCGGCGGGCTGTATGGTATCGTCAATCTGCTTGCCAAGGTACCAGATGAAAAGCTAGTACTATTGCATGGAGGCGCTGTGCGCCTGCTGGAAATGGCAGAAGTTGCTCGGCAGTTTCCGGCAGTATTATTAGACCTTTCCTTTACGCTGTGTAAGTATGAAATGAGCTCTCTTGATGCTGACATTCGGTATTTGTTCAACAAATTCGATCAACGTATCTGTATAGGGTCTGATAGCCCAGAGTTTTCCCACGGCGATCTTCGCCGTAGGTTTGAGGAATTTTCAAGCGAACTTGACTCTGAGAAGGCGAGTAACATCGCTTACCGGAATTTACAAAGGCATCTAAACATTGACGCAGAAAACTAGACTCTCAGATCTGGATAAAGCAGATACTATTGATCGATATTCGAAACGGTATCGTGAGTTCGGCTATTCGCCGAAGGCACTCGGCTGGGACAAGGGGAAACAAGACATACGATTTGATGTTCTTACCTCTCTCTATAACTGTAAAGGCAAGACTATCCTTGATATTGGGTGTGGATTTGGTGACATGAACATAACACTGATGGCAAGATATCCTGATCAATACCGCTATATTGGAATAGACCTGGTTCCGGAGCTTATTCATGAGGCGCGCCAACGTTATGCCAACGATTCAATTAGATTCATCGAAGGGGATTTTATGACCGTAGATATCGATGAATCCCCTGATTTCGTAATCGCGTCAGGTACATTTAATCACAAGCTGAAAAACACAGATAATTACGCATTGATTGAAGCAGCCATGTCCAGGGCGTTCACTCTCAGTAGTGATGGATTCGCATTTGATTTTTTGTCAGATAAGGTCAACTATCCGCTGACACACACCTTTCACGCTGGACCAGAGCGAATTTTATCACTCGCCTATCAGTTCTCAAGAAATGTGGTGCTGAGGAATGACTATATGCCTTTCGAGTTTAGCGTGTTTGTATTTAAGGATGCATCGTTTCTCACCGAAGATACGGTGTTTAACCGTTATAAAGAGCTGCGTGACTAGCTTAGTGGTTTAGCATGAGGATTGAGGATGGAATCGACAGTGGACTATAAAGAGAGGATTATTGGCTATATCAAACGAAACCGGGTTTCGAGTACAGAAGTTGCGGACTGCCTTGGAAAAACAGGAGCCCTTCCTGGAGTCACTCCTGTTAATCGTGGGCACTTTGCAGTGGGTAATGTCTATTGGACTTATGCGTACGGTGAAACAAACTGGCATGTTCATGACCAAATTCAAGACGTAGCCGAAGATGATGTGGTTCTCACAGAGGTTTTTGAGTGCGCAGATCGTGCTATATATGGTGACTTAGTTGCTAAGTATCTGATCCTGTATCGCCTTGCTGGCGCGCTGGTTGTAACGGGCAATCTAAGGGATGCACCACGACTGATTAAGGAAAACTGGCCAGCGTGGTGCGAAGGTTTTAATCCAATAGGATGCAACAATGAACCGCTAGAAAGTGATCTCGCACTCGACATTATTGCAGAGCGTCGAGCGATTTACCATGGTGCAATTGCTGTGTGCGATGATACTGGTGTTGTAATTATACCAAAGGAACACCAAAACGAAGAGTTTATTAAAAAACTAAAGTTTATCGAAAACCAGGAGGACATCTGGTATGAATGCATTGACCGTAAGAAGTGGTCTACTTTTGACACCATATGCCTTAAGAAATATAAAAATGATTCCTAAAAACCAAGTGTCTCGACTGGATAACTCTGGAGTTCAGTGAATGTCTAGGTATATGGATTATTCCTACCTTGCTGCTACAATAGGTCTCACGGTTTATGGCCAGATGATTCTGAAGTGGCGTATATCTGAGTACGGCGCACTGCCTGAAGGTGCCGTTGAAAAACTGAAGTTTCTGCTGCTTCTTCTGCTCGATCCAATTATTTTTTCAGGATTTCTCGCAGCCTTTCTCGCATCTCTTGCATGGATGGCGGCGATGACCAAGTTTGACCTGAGTTACGCGTATCCATTTATGAGTCTCAATTTCGTGATTGTTCTGCTGTTGAGTTGCTGGCTTCTAAGTGAATCTTTTACCACGGAAAAGATGCTAGGTGTGACTCTGATTATGATTGGCACTATGATAGTGGCTCGAGGATAGATCAGAGCGACTTCCTTGCGCAGCTCAAAAAGTTCGAATAAGTTGGAAAAATGGAAGTGAAGTGGCCTAATAAAAGCAGATACCATTTCATGAGTCGCCGAGAAAATTACTAGGACAATGCACCGATGGCACGGGAATTTCTAAGTTTAAAAACAGAATGGATACCGAACTGAGTCTACTCATCGTTTGAGCCAGCACAACGAGATATAAGTGATTTCCTGGTGAAAAATTATAATTATGAGCGGCCACATGAGTATAGCCGAGGGTTATCGCCAGTAGCTGCAGAAAAAACCTTAACTTACTGCCCGGAATTAGCTGACCATTTCATACCAAAGCATTCAAACATATCGTTGGCGGAATTAAGAAATGATCGATGACATCGATTCCTAACTCACCACCAATCCAGTCGATAAACTTCCCCGTATTCCAGTCTCTTCTTTCACTTATAAAAGTCGAAATTGTATTGCCAACCAGGTGTTCTTCCTAACTACATATCGACATTAGAAAGCAGAATAACAAAATCCAGCACAATTACATCCAAATCTTTTATCACGAACTTCCCAATAACTTGTGAGAATAATCTTGATCTAATTTATCGTAAATGCCCTTTCCAGGAAAAACATTTTTCCATGTAAAAGCAAAAGCACCTTTCAGCGTCAGATTTCTTTTCCCCTCAAAATCAATCGCCTCCTTACAATAGCCAAGAGCAACCAATTCATCAGATTCCTTAGCAATAAACGCTTCTACTTTTTTAAAACCGTCTTCTCGCTTGTAAGCGATAGAAGGTGAACTGTTCTTTAATGATGACTTCAGCTTCAAAAAAATACGGTATAGTTTTTCTACCTCGAATACTCTAGGAAATCTGGCGGATATTTTTATACCCATTTTAGGGTACATCGGAACAGCGGGTGAATTTGATACATCCAGCATTGTTCCGCCAGCATAGAGCTGGGAAAACCCTACATATGTAAAACTGCCAGCGGCACTCCTCATCGAAACCAACATCGCCGTTGTATTGCCCTTCGCATTTGAATAAAGAGAGAAATAAGTCGAATTATTAGTATCTAATAATGTTGATGATCCGATGTACTCAAAGCCAATCTCTTTAAATTCATTATCAAGCGCTTTAAATTTATCGCTTTGATCGCTTAAAAATTCCTTTTCATCTACCGCCTCAAAACTCACTCTAGCGGGTAGTTTTTGTACCCGATAAATCCACAATGGTACGGCAATATATAAAATCGCGATTAGCGTGAGCAATCCGACAAACACATCAAATATCATTATATAGTTATTCCATAGGTCTTTTTCATACATAACACCAAATTAAACTGCACCTCCATGCACAAGCTTACTATTGCTTAACTCTTGTTTTTCGTCTTTAGTGGCTATATCATGGCCATGGCCAATGCCGCTGGCACACCCTGCAGGGCTGCTCCAACTATATGCACGAGAACTAAACAATAGCGTTATGCCCGCGACTGTCGCAAACAGGGGCATATATCCTAGCAAATGCAAACCTTCGCTCTCTTTCCCTTTAGCAATCAAGAGAACCCCCAGAATACCACCTGCTGCCACCATTAGATTATAAAACCCCTGATTTATAAATAGCATCTTTAATATCAGCGCTTGCTGATAAAGCTCAACATTGACCAAGGGATCTTTATCTTTTAACACAAAAGAATGAACAGCCGGATTCATCCAAAGAAAGGCCTCCACTATAAAGGCCAACAAGTGAAATGCTATCACGTAAATCAATAATCCCTTTGCTGTTTTACTCATAGCCTGCCGTTGATTTCAAAGAGATAAGAAACCAATTAAAATAGTGATCCTAAACTTCATAACCACTAAGTCTTCAGTTATCCATAGGCAACCGAACGGATGTAATCTATGAAACTCTGGCGGTGCGTTGTTTAATTCGCAGGGATATAAGCATTACATCCTTAATGGCGCTCTGACCCGAGATCTCGGGTAAATGACGGATACCTTAATGGACTCGAATCATTGATTCATCGCGCTTCGCATATCCCTACGTGCTACTCAAAAGGAGTCCGACTATCTACCATAATTTGATCTAACCGCTTTCGCGCCTGCTTTGGGTTGGATAAATCTTTTTTCTCCAACATCTCGCATCCGTCAACCACCATTTCATCGATCGTAGAAGGGTAGTATTTGCAATCGTCAGGGCGGTCATAATAGATATCACAGATATATTTATTTTGATTGGGTACTTTTCTTAACCAGGGGCATAATTCAATCTCTTTACCTGTTTCTGGGTCGATCCAAATATCACCCTTGCTTGAGTAGCGAAATATCTCAGGCCTGTGATTCTCCCAATAGTCTAATTGGGGGGCTGAAACAGATAAGCCGCCATTACTGTATTTGATACAGCACTTCCCACATTGATTACAGTCTTTCATGTTAAATCTTAATCACTCCTCCCTCTTTAATTTTGTAAGCTCAAAATAACATCAGCATTAATTTCTTTCTGACCCTGGTTTTCCAACCCCAGAGGTTAGCCAACTTGATTTTCATCAACATGGTTAACAAATATTTCTCCTATAAATTCTCCTAACAATACTGGCACAGCGTTACCGATCAAACGCCCAAGTCTGCTAAAGTTTGCGGGCGTGCCTTCAGGAATAAATGCATAGTCTTTTGGAAAACTCTGAATCATCGCAGCTTCACGAAGACTGATAGCACGATCTTGTTCTGGATGCCCAAATCGACCATTACCAAAACCAAAGCATTGAGTTGTAATGGTCGGGGCTGGCTGATCCCATTCCATTCGCCCATATACTGACGGATATGTTGAGCCTGTTTCACGTACGTGGCAAGCTGCCAAAAGCTTTGTTGGCCAATCCCGCCATGTTCCACCCGGTTTTGAATTACGTATCCTTTCAAGATTTAACTCGCTTAATGAAGCCGAAGCATGCAGCGGGTCATCAGGATGTTTAGTCCCGGCTGTGATTTTTGGCAACCCTGCGATTACATCTCTCACTGACTTAATTGGTTTATTCGATTTAGGGATTGCAATTTGACCAAGGGACGAGGCTACTAAAACAAGTCGCTTCCTGCTCTGCGGAAGCCCTATAGTCCGACCATCCACAATCGCGAAATCGACGAAATACCCGAAGTCATGTAAAGAAGTAACAAACTCCTTAAAAATTTTCTGATTGCGTATTGGAGGGACGTTTTCCATAGTGACAAGTGTTGGACGAACTGCGAGCACAAGCTTTGAAAAAGAGGATAACAGTCCCCAGTCTTTGTGAGCTGATTCTCGTCTGGCCGACTGCGAATATGATGAGAATGGTTGACAAGGCGCACAGCCAGCTAGAAGAGTTATTTCACTCCCTTGGAAGGCCGAGATAATTTTTGAAGGTTTGAGCTCTGAAACATCCGCTTCTAGAAATGTAGTTGAATTATTTGTTTCTATTGGAAATCGACAAGCAGGGTCAAGATCTACGCCAAGGCCAACCTTTACTCCAGCTCTAGTTAAGCCGTACGTTAACCCCCCAGCACCGCAGAATAAGTCAACTGCTGCAATTTGTTTTTTTTGTTCATGCTACTATTGCCAGATATTCTTTATTAACTAGGAAGTTTTGATAGGATTCAGTAATTTCTTTTAAATAAGGCAGAATTCGCTCAGATAATTCTTCAAGTTCTTCTATACTTAGATCATTTGCACCCTCTTCAAATGTACTGGAACCATGAGCGATCGCATTTCGTTTTGAGGCAAGGTATTGAAGTGCTGTAGTTTCATTCCTGTATTTACGCTCGTAGGCTGCGCGGCTAACTTCTCGTGATAAAGAAAGACAGCAGCCTAAGCGTACTGCAACCTTTTTAATTGCATCATCATTCCAACTACCAGGTTCACCTTTTATTAGAAAGGCCTGTAGCAGCTCTCCTGAAGCGAGATTGCTACTGACCTGCATTAGGCGCCTCATGGCCTGATCACCAATTCGATCTTCACCATTCCAGACTGCAGATCGAATCCATTCGCTAAGCAACTTTTCAGTCCATAGGTTTGGCTTTTCAGTTACAACGGCCTCACCAACTTCCCGTAAAGTCCTCGACGTGACAGCTTCTACAATATTGTATAAATGGATAAGCAATCCGGATTTAACTGTGTTTACGTGTCTGACTTCAACTCGGATATTTCCATCAACAATGCCCTCATCAACGCGCAGCTCAAGCATCCGAGCAATTGAAAGGTGGCTATGGAATTCTTCCACCCTTTCATTCAAATAACTGAGTACTTCGTTCATTGTTTAACTACCCAATCTTTTACAAGTCTTATTCGACCAAGGAGCTTGCTCTTAACATTTGCAGCGTCTGATTTCGTTACGGCTAAAAATGGAGGAGAGTCTAATAATGGAGTCAAGTCAAATACTCGATCAGAAAGCGATGGATCTTCACGTAAAGCTAAAGCTGTACCGACTGCGATTGCTTCGAACCTAACCCGAGGCACTTGATTTCCAGTTTTGGATTTGGTAAATCCATTGGGTGATATTTTCGCTACAAAACTAAGCATTTGGTGGAATTCCATGCGAATTTTAGTAGCAGTAATCGACTCCCCGCCGATATCCATTTCCTTTTTAATAGATTCATTCATCTCCTTCACAAATGTAAAAAAGAAAGTTTTTGGGGATTCTTTATACGTAGGTATATCTCCTCTTCCATCTTTTAACTGAGGATTGAATTTTTCAAAGTATGCAAAAAAACGTGTGACTAATTCTTCACGCTCGCGTTTATCAATATTGGCCTTGCTGATCGGTGTTAGTTTTTCGAATTGAGGCAGCGTTGCTAGCTCAATAACTAAATCCATAAACGGCCCAGGTAGACTACCCCGACGCACTTCAGCATCATTTGCAGTCGTACCTCCTGTATTAATACGAGCAAACATTTCCGTTCTTGTTACAGCATCAGTTGAGTTGTCCAAAATAATTACTCTGATTGATGTCTCAGCAAACTTAAGCTGTCGTGGGTGTCACAAATCAGTGTATTTAAGCCCATTAGCAGCTGGAATTGATTCCAAACCCTTTAACACTATCTTGTCGTCCATAAAGTCACGTATTGTCCTGAGTCTTTGAGAACCATCCACTATTTCCAAGCGGCCATCCTCGTTTTGCCAAAAAAAGATAAACGGGATCGGAAGGGCCATAAATACTGACTCAATAAATTTGGATTGTGTCAGAGGCGTCCATATTAGATGTCTTTGGTAACCAGGGACATAGTATCGACCCATTTTCAGCTTTTGTACTAAGAATTCAAAAGAGTACTCAGTAACAGTAAATTTTACCGCGCGCGAATATTCTCTGATTTGTTTTTCAGCTTCATCAATCTGTGATTGATCCGGTTGTTTATTACTTTTCTTTTGTCTCATTTATAAACCTAATTTGAGTACACGCACAGCCTAATTGATGAAGATTATTAATCTGATTTATACGAGCATTACCCTACCAAAAAACCGAGGCATTAGCTGCCTTCATGGCAGAATTCACCCAAAGCCAACGCATTGTAACTGAGTAGGTAAGGTGGCAGCCAACATGATTTTGACATTTACCACTTTTTCTAACCTCCCATTGAGACGGCTAATTTCCTGGCTTCCTGGCCCGCTTAGATACCAGATCATGAAAGCATTCATTTTCAAGCCACCCTTACATAACAGTGGGTTATACGGCCGCCGCATATTACATATTTGGCGCCATCAGGTTCCCCCATGTCACTCACACCCAATATATTATACATTCAACATTAACCAGTAACTTGTCACGCACCATTAACCATACCAACGGTAAGAAATATAGCTAACTGTCAAAAAAACTCCATGCTATACGGCAATTCCCACCCATAAATAAACCGCCCAAAGGCGGCTTCACACCAAACAAACACTCAAAGGCAAATCACGCCTTCTTAATAAATCTCCGCGCCATCCTTAACAAACTGTATGGACTTCTCTTCCATGCCCTTCTTCCATGCCCTTCTTTAATGCTTCCTATTCTGTCACGCCCTGCTTCGCCGCGTAGCCACGTACGTCCTGCGTGATCTTCATTGAACAAACTTTAGGGCCACACATAAAACATAAGTGAGTGACCTTGCCAGAATCCTTCGGCATGGTTCCATCGTGATATTCACGGGCACGATCTGGGTTCAGGCCAAGGTTGAACTGATCTTCCCAACGGAATTCGAAACGCGCTTTAGACAATGCGTTATCACGCACCTGCGCACCGGGATGTCCTTTGGCGATATCGGTGGTGGGGGCCGAGGGTGTAGAACAGTGCTTCGTCGCAACATTCAAGCTGCTTTTCTATGTTCTCTTTAATCAGGTGCATTGGCACATGATCCAACCCGTCGGTGACGCTCTAAAGCTTAATCACACTGCATTCGACACAAGGCTTTTGCTATATCTAAAAACCCCAAAGAATTTGACATAAAGACCTGAAAAAGCTAAGTTTTCGACATAGAAACATCCATAAATCGAAAACAATGGGGCTTTTCGACATAATATGAATTTACATAATTACATAGCAGGGCAATACAGTCAGCAATACGAATACAAAAGCTTTACCCCCACTCATATCAATCACTCGTGGGAAATCACTGATGGCGAGCTACAACGCCTATTAAGTGATGCAGATCGCGCCCTGGGCGAGCTAAATGCATTCTCCCAATTAGTACCAAATGTTGATTTTTTTATCGGTATTCACATCACAAAAGAAGCAACACAGTCCAGCCGAATAGAAGGCACCCGAACCAATATGGAAGAGGCCTTACTAGGCGAACAGTATATTGAGCTAGAAAATCGAGATGACTGGCTAGAGGTACAGAATTATATTCAAGCCATTAATAGCGCTATCATGCAGTTACAGAAACTACCGCTTTCCAATCGCCTGCTAAAGGATACTCATAAAACTTTAATGCAAGGCGTGCGCGGTGAAAGTAAGCTACCCGGCCAATTCCGCAGTAGTCAGAATTGGATTGGCATCAGCTTAAAAAATGCCACCTTTGTCCCTCCTCACCAAGACGAGGTAGTAGATCTTATGAGTGACTTAGAAAAATTCATTCACAATGAGGCACTACAGGTACCTCATTTAATAAAAATCGCCATAGCCCATTACCAATTTGAAACTATTCACCCCTTCCTCGATGGTAACGGTCGCTTAGGCCGATTAATGATCGCCCTTTATCTTGCTAGCTTTGGCCTCCTGCATAAACCAGCCCTCTACCTTTCAGATTATTTTGAGCGAAACAAAACCGAATATATTGACCGGTTAATGGCAGTACGCCAGGGCAATAAAATGCAGGAATGGCTAGTCTTTTTTTTATACGGAGTACGTGAAACAGCTGAAAATTCAATCCAGGTCTTTAAAGACATCCTGGCACTCAAAGCTAAGCTAGAGAGTGAAGTTCTTCCCCATTTCAGCACCCGAAGGCAAGCTAATGCCCAGGCACTCATGCAGCACCTTTATCAAGTTCCACTAATTAACATAAATGGAATTTCAGACTTACTAGGATTAAAACACAATACCACCTCAGCCCTAGTCAATGACTTTGTAAAATACGGGGTACTAAAGGAACTCACAGGCAAGCGGCGCAATCGAGTCTATTGGTTTGAGGATTACTTGTTAATATTTAATCAAAAAAACAAATAACTCCAAAATTCAATGCTTTTCACCTTTAGTCCGATCAATAAAAAACCGCCTGAAGGCGGTTTTTTATTGATCGGAAACTCAAACGCCATCACGCCTTTTTATAAATCTCCGCACCATCCTTAATAAACTGTATGGACTTCTCTTCCATGCCCTTCTTCAACGCCTCTTGTTCTGTCACACCCTGTTTAGCGGCGTAGTCACGTACGTCCTGCGTGATCTTCATTGAACAGAAGTTAGGGCCACACATAGAACAGAAGTGAGCAACCTTGCCGGAATCTTTCGGCATGGTTTCATCGTGGTATTCACGTGCACGGTCAGGATCTAAGCCAAGGTTGAACTGATCTTCCCAACGGAATTCGAAACGTGCTTTAGATAACGCGTTATCACGCACCTGTGCACCGGGATGTCCTTTGGCAAGATCCGCAGCGTGCGCAGCGATTTTATAGGTGATGATGCCGTCTTTGACATCATCACGATTGGGCAGACCCAAATGCTCTTTCGGTGTGACGTAACAAAGCATGGCACAACCGTACCAGCCGATTATCGCAGCACCGATGCCGGAAGTGATGTGGTCATAACCCGGTGCGATATCGGTAGTCAGTGGGCCGAGGGTGTAAAACGGCGCTTCGTCGCAACATTCCAACTGTTTTTCCATGTTCTCTTTAATCAGGTGCATCGGCACATGCCCTGGCCCTTCGATCATGGTCTGTATATCATGCTTCCAAGCGATTTTGGTCAGCTCACCGAGTGCTTCCAGTTCGCCGAACTGCGCTTCATCATTGGCATCCGCTATCGAGCCCGGACGCAGGCCATCACCGAGTGAAAACGACACATCGTAGGCCTTCATGATTTCGCAGATATCTTCGAAATGGGTGTAGAGAAAATTTTCTTGATGATGCGCAAGACACCACTTCGCCATGATGGCGCCACCGCGTGAAACAATGCCAGTAAGACGCTTAGCAGTCAGCGGCACATAGCGCAACAACACACCCGCATGGATGGTAAAGTAATCAACACCCTGCTCAGCCTGTTCAATCAACGTATCGCGGAAGATCTCCCACGTCAGGTCTTCGGCCTTGCCGTTAACCTTTTCCAATGCCTGGTAGATCGGCACGGTACCAATCGGAACCGGGCTGTTACGCACGATCCATTCGCGTGTTTCGTGAATATTTTTACCGGTCGAAAGATCCATGATGGTATCGGAACCCCAACGGATGCCCCATACCATTTTATCAACTTCTGCTTCGATATCGGAGGTGACCGCAGAGTTACCAAGGTTACCGTTGATCTTCACCAGGAAGTTACGCCCGATGATCATCGGCTCTAATTCTGGGTGATTGATGTTGGCCGGGATGATAGCGCGACCGCGCGCGATCTCGTCACGCACAAATTCAGCAGTAATCACCTGTGGCACACTGGCACCAAATGACTGACCGATATGCTGTTGATTCAACAACGGAACATCAACATCGCTATTAAGACGCGCCTCTTCCAGCTTCATGTTTTCACGAATCGCGACATACTCCATCTCAGAGGTGATGATCCCTTTGCGCGCATAATGCATCTGCGATACATTCTGGCCACTCTTGGCACGGCGCGGCGTGCGGATATGATCAAAACGCAGATGATCCAGAGAGCTATCCGCGGCGCGTTGACGGCCATAGTCAGAGCTCAGGTCGCTCAGCAATTCAGTATCAGCTCGCTCTTCGATCCACGCGGCACGTACATCAGGCACCCCTTTGCGCGGATCTATCGAGACGGCTGGATCGGTATAAGGGCCGGAAGTGTCATAAACGCGAATCGCGGCATTTGGTTCAACGCCACCATTAAGATGTGTATCCCCAACCGAAATCTCACGCATCGGCACCCGAATATCTGCGCGGCTGCCCTCAATATAGATCTTTTTTGAATTAGGGAACGGCGAAACCGTGTCCTGCTCCAGATGAGCAGTTTGACTCAAAAATTCTTTGGGGATCGCACTCATAAAATCTTTCCTTATATACAACGGAACGCCGTCACTCCCTACTATTAGGCTATTAAGCACAAAAATAGTGGGTGAAGCGATAGCGGGAACCCGCAAATTTAAACGATACGTGCGGTAGATGCAAGTTAACAAACCACAGCGAAATCCCTTATTCCCATATAAAACATAATGTTACACTGCAATAAGAGAAGCCCATTAGCACATCAAACCGTCACCACGACTTGCCAACACCCGCTAAAACGAATAATCTTTGCCGTTCCGCTCGCTTTTAGGCGCGGAATCAAAAATAATGAAACCAATATTGACTGAGGGTAGCGGGCGATGAACACGGCATTTGAAGAGAAAGCACGTTTCAACATGATCGAGCAGCAGATACGTCCGTGGGATGTACTCGATCCTGAGACCCTTGAGCTGCTTGAAAATATCCCGCGAGAAGCCTTTGTGGCAGAATCACATCGCGCACTGGCCTATGCCGACATCGGTATTCCATTGGCGCATGAGCAAGTAATGATGCACCCGATCGTTGAGGCGCGCATGCTACAGGCACTGGAACTCAACAAAAGCGACAACGTACTGGAGATCGGCACCGGCAGTGGTTATGTCACCTCTATGCTGGCAGCAGCAAGTCGCCATGTCACCTCGATTGACATCCAGCCAGACTTCATCAGCGAAGCGGACAAACGACTCGCCGCGCATCATATAAAGAATGTCACCCTTGAATGTGGTGACGCCTCGCTGGGCTGGAAGAGTGACGACGTGTTTGATGCGATCGTGATTACCGGCTCACTGCCAACACTACCCGAGAGCTTTGCCAAACTGCTTAACCGCGGCGGCCGTATCTTTGCCATCATTGGGCAAGCGCCAGTGATGCACGCAACCTTGCTACGTCGTACCGACGATGGTGACCTGACCAGCGAACAGTTGTTCGAAACCGAACTACCTGCGTTGCTCAACGCTGACAAACCTTCTTCTTTTGTCTTCTAGGCAGAAAACAGAGCCGCGATCAACTCGACTAAAATAGCCTCCTCCATGCAGAGAAAATTAGCCAGCCATCTAGCCGCTTTGATCCTGATCAGCAGTGCGCCGTTTATCAGCACTGGCGCTGCGGCCACCACTGGGCTGCTCGAAATCTATCAGCTAGCGATTGAAAACGATCCGCAATATCGCGGTGTTGACGCGGCATACTACGCGGCACTCGAAGGCAAAAACCAGAGCAGGGCACTGCTATTGCCGTCGATAAACTTCACCGCCGACACCTCCAGCAATAAACAAAAAACGCTCAGCTCTACCTCATTTGCTGTTGGCACACGCGATTTCGATAGCAGCGGCTATACGCTATCACTCAGCCAACCACTGCTGAATTACGACTTTTTTATTCAGCTACGCCAAAGCAAATCATCCATCGGCGAGGCACAGGCCAACCTCTCGGCTGCACAACAAGCGTTAATGGTACGCATTTCAGAACGTTATTTTGATGCACTGGCGGCACTCGACGGGCTCGAATTTGCGCGCGCCGAGAAACGCGCGATTGATCGCCAATTAGAGCAGACACGCCAACGCTTTGAGGTTGGCCTGATTGCGATCACCGGTGTTCACGAAGCACAGGCCGCTTACGACCTGGTGACCGCGCAGGAGATCCTTGCCGACAACCTGCTAGCCAGCCAGTATGAAGCGCTAGCCGAAATCACCGGCCGTTATCATAAAACATTGGCGGTGCTTTCCGCAGACACACCGCTGATTACCCCTGAGCCTGCTGACATCGGCAAATGGGGTGACACCGCACTCAATCAGAACTTTCAGCTGATCGCTGCTGAATTTGTCTACAACAAAGCGCGTGACGAGATCAAGCGCCAGCGCGCGGGCCACCTGCCAACATTAGAGCTTAACGCCAGCCACACCTATATGGATTCAGAGGGCGGCAACTTTGGCAGCAGTGAAACTGAAAACCAACGCATCGAACTACGCCTTAACCTACCGCTATTTCAGGGCGGTGCGACCAGCTCTCGTACCCGCCAGGCACAGCGCCGGGCCGATCAATCGCGTCAGGGTTATGAGCAACAACGCCGTGCAACCCTGCGTCAGGCGCGCGATGCCTACCTCAGCGTGCTAGCCGAGATCAATCGCGTTAAGGCATTGGGGCAGGCTGTGATTTCGGCACAAAGCGCGCTCGATGCAACCGAGGCCGGGCTTGAAGTCGGTACCCGCACCACCGTTGATGTGCTCGACACTCGGCGCGACCTGTTCCGCGCACAGCGCGACCACGCGCGTTCTCGTTATGACTATATCCTGCATACCCTGCGCCTGAAGCAGGCGGCGGGTATTTTAGCCGCTACGGATCTGGAACTGATCAACAGCTGGCTTCAACCCGCGAACGCCGCAACGGCCAAACCATCACCGCTTGACTCGCCAATCGATCTCAATATTGAGTAAACAAATCACGGCACCCAACAACGCTGGCCATGTTAAAATCAGCGCTGCTAAACCTAGATTCATCAAATGCCAACACGATGACCAGTCAATTCGCCGATTTTCAACTTAAACGTTTCCTCGCTCCACGCTTCTGGCCGACCTGGCTAGGGCTCGCTGCGATGTGGCTTGCTGCACAACTCCCGTATGCCATCCAGCGATGGCTCGGCAAGCAGCTTGGCTGCTTGGCATTTCACCTGCTCAAAAATAAACGCCATGTGGCCGAGGTCAATGTCGCACTCTGCTTTCCTGAATTATCAGAAAGCGAACAAGCAACACTGGTTAAAGAGACCTTTCACTCCGTCGGCGGCGGCATCATCGACGCGGGTTTTTCATGGTGGGGAAACGACCGCCGCCTGCACGCACTGGCACATGTCGAAGGAACCGAGCATGTCACCAAAGCCGTCGAGGAGGGCAAAGGCATTCTGCTGCTCGGCGCCCACTACACCTCGCTGCTGATGTGTGGCCGCTTGATGGCATTTGAAGTCCCCTTCAACGCCGTTGCCAAACGGGCACACAACCCACTGTTCGACTCGGTATTGAACCACTACCGCCGCAAACACTTTGCCGGGCTGATCAATCACACCAACATGCGCGGCATGCTCAAGGCGCTCAAAAAAAACCAGGCGTGCTGGTATGCACCCGATCAAGACCTCGGCTACATTAGCACCGTGTTCGCACCATTCATGGGAATGCCCACCGCCACATTAACCTCAACAGCACGCATCGCGCGCGCCACTGGCTGCGCCATTATTCCAATCGACTTTGAACGCCTACCCGGTACACAGGGCTACTGCGTCAGGTTTCGCGCGCCGCTTAAAAATTTCCCGACGGGGGATGATGTAGCAGATGCTGGCACCATCAATGCCGCAATCGAAGAGCAGGTGCGACGCATCCCCAATCAATACCTGTGGATTCATCGCCGCTTTAAATCACAGCCCGATAGAATCAGTCCGTATGAATAACCCACAAACGAATTACGAATAGATTATGTGGCGCTATCACCTACTGTTAACCCTATTTTCGGTTCCCGCCATCCTCTTTACCATATGGCAGGCGTGGCAACAGCGCGACATGCGCTTTCTGCGTGAGCGCCTCAGTTTTATTCGCACCGATCATAAAGGCTGCATCTGGATTCACGCCGCCTCAATGGGTGAAGTGAACGCGGTGATGCCGTTGATCCACGCGCTGCGCGAACGTTATCCCGATAAGCACATCACGCTCACCACCAGCACCCCGACCGGTGGTGAGGTGGCGCAAAAACAGCTGCCGGTTGGCGCGACACACCGTTACCTACCAATTGATTTCAACTGGATGAGCCAACGTTTCATCGCCAAGCTGCAACCCTGCTGCGCACTGATCATGGAGACCGAGCTATGGCCTCATCTGTACCGACATACCATCAATAGTGGTGCACCGCTGCTGATCATCAACGGTCGCCTCTCCGAAAAGACAGTCGATGCACCCAGCTGGCTACGCGCGCTCTGCCCACATGTACTGGCAAACGTCACCACAATCCTTGCGCGCTCTGATGCAGACCGTGAACGTTATATTTCACTCGGCGCAGATGCCGACAAAGTCAAAACCATCGGCAATATCAAGCTGATCACACCAACACATTCAAGCGTCGAACCGGTCTCGCTTGGCCGCCCGTTTGTGCTCGCGGCATCGACCCATGATGATGAAGAACTGCGCATCGCTCGTCTGTGGCTATCGATAAAACAACCTCACGAGCGACTACTGGTGATCGTACCGCGCCACCCCAAACGCAGCGCTGCCATTCAGCAACAACTGGCAAACTTAGATTGCAAAGTTGCCGTGCGCAGCAACAACGGTGCAATCGATGAGGCTATCGACATCTACCTCGCTGATACATTGGGTGAGTTGCCATCCTTTATCGCTGCTGCTGACTTTGTATTTATGGGCGGTAGCCTGGTGCCCGTGGGTGGGCACAATATTTTAGAGGTAGCGCAGCTCGGCAAAGGGGTTCTGTTTGGTCGGCATATGGAAACATTCAGCGACGAGGCAAAACTATTTCTTGATGCTAACGCCGGTATTCAGGTGGCCAATGATGATGAGCTGAAAGAGAATATATCAGCGCTGTTAGCCAATTCAGCTCAAGCAGAACAGCTTGGCAATAATGGTAAAAGGCTCATCGCTGAATGCGGACATATCTTGCCTGACTATATCAGCGAGATTAAATCTCTTTGCAAACTAGGCAGTGCTTAAACAAAACCCAGTGTGTTCTAGGCTGTGTCATTGCGAGCGGCAGCGCGGCAATCTCGCCCGTCAGTGGCCTAAGATTGCCGCGCTGCCGCTCGCAATGACAGCCGACCTAAGCCGCATTATAAATCCGTAACAACAACGACCAGTCGCTATCAGCAAACGCAAACCCATCACCTTCAAGCCGTTTAAGTTTATTCAGCGAGCGTAGTAATCGCGCCAAGTTCTGTTGCTGCCAGCCTAAAGCAGGCTTGCGCATCTCGCCTTTATCAAAGTCGATCAGGTAGATCTCATCCTGCACATCGAGCAAGATATTGTGCGCATTCAGATCCGAGTGATAAACGCCCAGCGTATGAAAGCGATAGATGCAATAGGCTATCTTCGACCACACCAACTCATCCAGCGGGCCCTGGCGCAGGCGTTGCGCCAGTGATACGGTATTGGGAATACACTGCGTCACCAGGTCTGCGCGGTAATAGAGCCCCTGGCGAATCACCCGTGCCGCGACGGGCAACGGCACCGGCAAGCCCATCGCATGCAGTTTGGCCAGTAGATACCATTCACGCCACGCGCGGGTGCGCGTCAGCCCCGTCCAAAAATAACGGTCTTTGCCCATCGCCGCCACCTTGCCGCCGCGACGAAAATGACGCAATACCAGTTCCACATCCTCATGCTTAAAAAAGAAGGTGTTGCCGCGCCCCTGCGCGCTGCCATTCAACTGACCATGCGTACGCAACACCTCGGGCTCAAAACTAAACGCCGCAATGTTTGCGATACGCTCAACATCGTATAGGATGTGCTGATTATCTATCTTGGTCTCTAAAGGTTTCATTCCATGTCGCTGCCATTCACGTCGGCACCTACTCATATTTGCCTGCTACGTCTCTCTGCCGTGGGCGATGTCTGCCATGCGTTGCCGGTGGTGCGCACCATTCAGGCTCAGTGGCCAGAAACTAACATCACCTGGATCATTGGTCGCCTTGAAGCGAGCCTGATCGGAGACATCCCCGACGTGGAGTTTATCATCTTTGACAAGTCGCGCGGCATTGCGGCCTATCGGGAACTTAATGCGCAGATGAAAGGGCGTCGCTTCGATGTGCTGCTACACATGCAGATGTCACTGCGCGCCAGCCTTATTAGCCTGTTGGTGCCGACCAAAATACGTCTCGGCTTTGACCGCGAACGCGCCAAAGACCTGCAGTGGCTCTTTACCAACCATAAAATTGCACACCAGCCACAGCAACATGTGGTCGATAGTTTTTTCTGCTTTGCCGAGGCCATCGGTATTAAAGAGCGAACGCTCAAATGGGATATTCCAATCCCGGTTGAGGCTGAACAATTTTGCGATCAACATATCGAGAACGATGGACGCAGGCTTCTCCTCATTAGCCCCTGCTCCAGCATGCGTTATCGCAACTGGAATGTCGCGGGCTACGCCGCCGTCGCTGACTACGCCGTCAACAAGCATAATATGCAGGTAATCATCAGTGGTGGCCCGGCAGCGATTGAGCAGCAATATGGTGAAGAGATCTCGCAACTTTGCCAGCACAAGCCGCTTAATCTGGTGGGCAAAACCAATCTCAAACAACTGTTGGCGCTGCTACACCGCGCGGCGGTTGTCGTCGCGCCCGACTCCGGTCCAGCGCATATCGCCACCACCGTGAACACCCCAGTGATTGGCCTTTATGCGACCACCAATCCAGATCGCGCACGCCCCTATCTAAGCGCTGAATATGTAGCAAACAGATACCCCGAGGCCATTCAAAGCAAACATCATAAATCTGTCGCAGCGCTGCCATGGGGCACACGTGTACGCGATGAAGGGACGATGGACCTAATCACCAGCGATGAGGTCTGTGCACTGCTCGACAAGGCGTTAACTAAATGACAAAAATGCCGCCACGCAAACTACTGGTCATCCGCAACGATAAACTCGGCGATTTTATGCTGGCACTGCCATGCCTTAATCTGTTGCGTGCAGGGCTGTCAGATTGTGAGATCCATGTACTGGTGCCCAAATACACCGAATCGATTGCGCTAACATTTCCGGCGGTCGATGGCGTGGTGGTCGACCCCGGCGACGACGCCTCATTTTCGCAGCAACGAGAACTGTTTAATCACATCAAGCAACAGGGCTTTGATGCCATGCTGGCACTCTACTCGACGCCACGTATCGGCTTGATCGGCTGGCGCGCAAAAATCCCGTATCGCATTGCACCCGCCAGTGGCATCGCCCAGCTTCTATACAACAACCGCCTGACACAGCGCCGTTCGCGCTCAGAAAAGCCAGAATATAGCTATAACCTGGATGTTGGCTTGCAACTGCTTGGCGACTTTGGCATTCACAGCGCCACCCTACCCACCGCACCGCACCTCAGCTTTGATGAGGCGGAGATTGCGACACTTCGCCGCACATTCTGCGATGAACGCAGCATTAACACTGCACATCCGCTCATTTTCATCCACGTAGGCAGTGGCGGTTCGGCCAATAATCTCAGCATCGATCAATATGCGGCACTGGCGAAACAGCTGCGCTCGCTCAACGGCCACACCATCGTACTTAGCGCAGGACCAGGCGAAGAGGAAGGTGCGGCGCAGGTCGCTGCACAACTGGGTAATGAGGTCGCACATACCCTCTATCGCTCTCGTGATGGCCTACCCGCCTTTGCCAAACACATCGCCTTT
This sequence comes from Thiotrichaceae bacterium, assembly GCA_002401765.2. Taxonomy (GTDB): domain Bacteria; phylum Pseudomonadota; class Gammaproteobacteria; order SZUA-140; family SZUA-140; genus SZUA-76. Next base: position 15,798 of record NVTY02000076.1, on the reverse strand, counting down.
GCGGATATTTTTATCAGCGGTTCGACCGGCCCGCTGCATATTGCCGGGGCGCTTAACTGTAAAACGGCCGCTTTTTATACCCGTCGTCGCTCAGCCACCGCGCTGCGCTGGCAAACCTGTAATAGTGATGAACGCCGCCTCTCCTTCTCTGCCGCAATCGAGGCCGAGGCCGAAGACATGTCGAGTGTCGACATAGAAATGGCTGCGAGCGAGATAAACCACCACTTTTTAGGGCTAGAGATACCTGATTAAGCGCAATTAGTCACACATCCGGGCAGAAAAGCGTTAAAATTGGCGCGATTAATAACATCAATTTTCATATAGAACTGAGCGATGACCCAAAAAAAACATGTACAAGTCGGTAACGTCGATTGCGGCGGCGATGATCTTTTCCTGATCTCTGGCCCCTGCGTCATCGAAGATGAATCACTGATGATGAAGACCGCAGAGAAGCTAAAAATTCTTTGCGAGAAACTCAACATTCCACTGATTTACAAATCTTCCTTCATGAAGGATAACCGCAGCTCACTTGAGTTCCCCATGGGCCCCGGCCCAGAAGAGGGTCTCAGAATCCTTGAGCGCGTGAAAAAAGAGTTTGACCTACCACTACTGACCGACGTTCACTACCCAGACCAGATTGCAATGGCAGCCGAGGTAGTCGACATCATCCAGATTCCAGCCTACCTCTGCATGCAGACCACGCTGGTAACGGAAGCAGCAAAAAGCGGCAAAGTGGTCAACATCAAACATGGCCAGTTCCTCGCGCCAGAAAACATGGCCAAGCCGGCGCAGAAGTGCGTCGATTCCGGCTCTGAAAAAATCCTGTTGACCGAGCGAGGTTACACCTTTGGATACAATGATCTGATTGTCGATCCTCGCAGTTTTTACCTACTGCGCCAGATCGGTTACCCAGTGATCTTTGACATCACCCACAGCATTCGTAAATACGGTATTCCCAGCAAAGATCCCAAAGGCAGCACACGAGAATTTCTGCCCACACTATCGCGCGCGGGCGTTGCCGCTGGCGTCGACGGCATCTTTGTTGAAGCCCATCCAAACCCACCTGAAGCACATTGTGATGCGGCTAGTCAGTACTATCTGGATGACATGGAGGAGTTTCTGAAGCCACTGCTTGAGATTCATGCCGTCGCCAGACAGTACCAGGATTAAGCTCAACACCTACTTTATTCAGTTTATAAATTTTTGAGGACCCTTTAACATGGATCTATATCTAGACTCGGTTGACATCAATGAAATTGAAGAAGCCTTTAAACTCGGCTTCCTTAAAGGCTTGACCACCACACCAACCTTTATGCACCGCCACGGCATTACCGATATCGATGGCGCAATCGTTAAGCTTTCTGGCATGGTGCCTGAAATTCAGGTCGAAGCACTGGGTGAAACGCACGATGAGATCATCGCAGAAGCACATCGCCTGTTAGCGCTGCCGCTGAAGAGCAAACCTGTCTTCAAGATTCCGGTCTCGACCATTGGCCTGCATGCCTGTAGCACGCTGTCAAAAGAGGGCCATAAGGTTAATGTTCATCTGATCTACACCCTGAACCAGGCCTACATGGCGATGGCAGCGGGTGCAGCTTACGTCTGCCCACTAGCAGGTCGCCTGCAAGATCAGGGGCACGATGCAATCACCCTTTATGAGCAGGCGGTAGGCATCGTTGAAAAATATAACTACGATACCAAAATCATGTTTTCGTCTGTGCGTTATCCTGAGCATGTTCGTCAGGCGATGCTGGCTGGCGTTCATGTCTGCACCGCGCCATGGAGCGTGATCAAACGTCTTTGTGACAATGAACTAACCGCCGTGGGTTCAAGCCAGTTCTTTGAGCACACGCGCCTGATGACACTGAAGGTTAAGGATGTACTGGGCGATTCAAACCCAACTTGTGAGTTATCAGAAACGGTTTCTCAGGCAATGATCAAAATGACTGAATCAAAACTCGGCTCGGTCACATTGGTTGATGGCTCGGGTAAAATCGCCGGTATCTTTACCGATGGCGACATCCGCCGTATGTTGCAGGACACTGGCAGTTCACTGCTAGACAAAAAACTGTCTGAGCTGGACTACACCGCATCACCGATCACAGTGAACGCAGAAAGCCTGCTGGTTGAAGCGGTTAACATCTTCAACGAGCGCGAAGTAGACAACATCATCGTGGCTGAAAACAACAGCCCTGTTGGCATCCTCGATATTCAGGATCTGGTGAAAATGGGCCTGCTGGGTTAAACCCCGTCACTCCATTGCCAACAGATAGTCCTGATATTCAAAGGCTCGCCGAGATCTTTAGCGATCTCGGCGGCACCTTTGTTACCCCGCCGTCTGAAATAGCCGCTCGGCTAAAAAAGATCAAAGCCATTGTCTTCGACTGGGATGGCGTCTTCAATGATGGCTTCAAAGGCGAAGGGCTACCCAGCATTTTCAGCGAAGCGGATTCGATGGGCACCAACATGCTACGTTACGGCTTATGGCGTCAAAATAGCGGGCTACCAATCACCGCGATTATTAGTGGCGAACAAAATCTAACCGCTCGGCACTTTGCCACTCGTGAACACTTCCATCATGTCTACCTCGGCATTCCAGACAAACGTGAAGCGCTGGCTCACCTCTGTGCAACACAAAATATCAATCCAGAAAACGTTGCCTTTGTTTTCGATGATGTGAATGATCTGGGCATGGCAGCGCAATGCGGTCTTCGCCTGATGGTCCATCGTAAAGCGGGGCCACTGCTGCATCAATACGCCATCGATAACAACTGCTGCGATTACATCTCGGCCAACGGCGGATCAAATCATGCCGTACGTGAAGCAATGGAATTTATGCTAGGGTTTATAGGTGATTTTGATGCGGTCATTGGTTCACGCACTCGCTATGATGATGAGTACAAAGGTTACTTTGAGCAACGCCAGCGTATTACCACGCAGAACTTCAAAATTGATGCTAACCGCATCGTTGCTGCGGACTAGTCATCACTCATACGGCGCAGCGCGGACAGACTTCACTATGGAAACCTTATCAGTGCCCCGCCTATCTATCGTATTAATCGTTAAAAACGAAGCGAGTACCATCGCTGAATGCCTTGAACCACTCAGCTGGGCCGATGAAATTGTCATCCTTGATAGTGGCAGTAGTGATGCCACGGTTGAGATAGCCAAACGCTACACTGACAAGGTCTTCATTGACAGTGACTGGCAGGGTTATGGGGTGCAGCGTCAACGAGCACAGTCAAAGGCAAGCGGTGACTGGATCTTGATGATTGATGCTGACGAACGCCTCACACCTGAACTAACAGCCAGTATCCAGCAAGCAATCAAAGTAGATGACCGCAGCAAAGTCTATGCGCTACCTCGCCTATCATACTGTTTTGGTCGTTTCATTCATCACTGCGGCTGGTACCCAGACTACGTCACTCGCCTATACCCCAATGACAAGGCGGCATATAACGATGTACGGGTACATGAAAAGCTAAGCGTCCCCAAAGAAATGCAGTGCATAAAACTAAAGGGTGACATGCTGCACTACACCTATAATAATATTGAACACTATCTGGTAAAGTCTGCAAAATATGCGGATGAATGGGCGCTGCAAAAAATAGCGCGCGGTAAATCGGCATCACTCTTTCAAGGCGTACTGCATGCACTAGGTTGCTTCGTTCGTATGTATTTTTTCAGAGCCGGTTTTTTAGATGGACGACAAGGTTTTTTATTATCCCTGCTATCGGCCCATTCCACCTTTGTAAAATATGCCGCCCTGTGGGAAAAGCGCCTAAAAGATTCGACTTAATCCATTCGATAAAGATAGAAGACAGACACCGATGTTAAAATCATTAAATAAATTAAAGCGTGAAATCGCACGCGGCCTTTCCTATGTCGGCCTGCAAACTGTCAAAACCAACTATCATGGGCTAGACCTCACTGTCCCAATGCTTCGTGGCGTGGGCCGTAAATTAATAGTACCTGACGACCCGTGGATGTCTCGCTGCCTACGGCAGCAGCTTGCATTAAAACCGGGTGCCGTGATCGACATTGGCGCCAATGCAGGAATTTACCTGGTAAAACTTAGAGCCATTGATAGCGAGCGCCAATACATCGGTTTTGAGCCAAACCCACTGTGCAAATATTATGTCTCAGAGGTCATTCGCCTCAATAATTTTAAAAAGGCTAGCTGCTTTCCCTTTGCACTATCGAATAAGGACGAGGTGCGTATTCTCTACGCCACCAAGGCAGATGATGCCGGCGCCTCGCTCATCGAGGAATTCAAGACCGAAGAGGATCTCTCTTACTCAACGGAAGTCGTCACCGTTGTTGGCGATCAGTTTTTAAAATTACTAGCACTACCCGATGGCGTATCCACCATCAAAATCGATGTCGAAGGGACCGAACTCGAAGTACTGGAGGGGCTGCGCGAGACCATCAAAAAATTCAAGCCAACCTTCTACTGTGAAATTTGGGCCCCAGAAGATGACAGCTCCGCTGCGTATCAACAACGGATGACTCGTTTAGAAGCGCTGTTTAAACTATTGGATGAATACGACTATGTTATTTATGGCGCAAGCCACGATGGTGCATTAAATGAAATACGTAATATTGATGCGATTGATGGTCGTTTTCGAGCCGAATACATGCTGGTACATAAGGGTGATGCCGCAGCCATGTTAAAAGCGTTCGAAACGGAAAAAGGTACGCCGGTCGACACGCCATTATAAAATAGGTGGGCGTCATCTACGCCCCGCCACAGACAAAGCCTTACTGTAAAAACTAGAAAATAGCCGACTCCACTGCAGCCGCTTAGCGTGCCTTGTCACGCACAGACCTTACATGCCATGAAAAAAGGACGGCGAGATAGAGTAGAAAAACCGATATGAAATTACCCTTAATAAAAGTAGATGCATCTGTTAACGAAAATACCATCAAGCCGGCAATATGAACAGTGCCAAGCAATGCAGTATAGGTAGCCCGCTGTCGTGTACTCATAAAATAGTAGAGCGGATATAGGGTCATCAGTAGAAAGGCAACCAAGCCAACAGCCCCTCTCGAAAGAAGCGCCTCGACATAAGCATTATGAGGATGAGCGCTGTCAGCAACATCAGCGCGGATTCTGCCTGCGCTAGCATATCCCTGTGCCACCTCAGCATAATTACCTCGCCCCATACCGAACACAGGCGCATCCCAAAATGCTATCCCAGAAAAACGCCACATTTCAAGCCGGGTTGATGTGCTTGTAATTCGCGATACCTTACCCTCTCTCTCATTCACAAAATAGGCACTGACCTCATTAACAGCAATATCAATGCGCTCCTTGACTACGCCAACCGTGAAATAGGCCGCCACTAGCCCAATGATTATCACGGTCACCGCAGCATAGCGCTGCCAACTGGCCAGCGACATGACGACCACCAGCAGAAGCATAACGACCAAACCGAGATACGCACCACGCGAACCTGACAGCGCAACAGCAAACAGAGCGCCGACAAACAACGGTAAGAGCAACCATCTTTTATTATGTACAAACTGCCATTGAATCAAAATCAATGCGGCTATCATCGCCGCAAAAGGGCCAATTAAATTTGGGCTATATGCCCCGGTCGCCCGACTCAAATTCGTCACATAGACATCGATATAGGCCTGCGCAGCCACCACCATCGCAGCAGCCATGCATCCCCATAACAACCAGCGCCCTGACTGTCGATAGTTTCGTAACATCAAATAAATAGGGATGATGGCTAGGTAACGAATTTCAACTCCAAGGTAGCGCGTCTGCAGCTCATCCCAGCCATTGAGCAGTGATGACAAAATAAATGTTAAAAAGTAGGCGGCAATAAAATAAAGCAATAATCGCTCTTCAGAAAGCAGTGGCCCACCCTGCGGTCGATAAAGTGCGGTGAGTGAAATCAAGAATATTAATACGTAGATACCGCTGAACCAGTGGTCCAGACTCACCCCAAAAATCGGAAACAGAAATAACAGCGCACATACCATTCGCTCACGCCATTGCGCAACCCTTTGAATAATGGAAACCGCTGCGACGGCCACTACCATTTCACGGCCAAACAATGCTCAAAGACAACATCAACAGTGATATCACGCAGGCATTGTAAATCGCCACGTGGGCATTCACGCTCAAAACAAGGGCTACATGATAATCCCAAATAACAAATATCAGCCCGGGCTGTCAGTGGCGGTGTGTAGTCAGGTGTAGAGGAGCCGTAGAGTGCTACCACATGGCGTCCTGTTGCGGCCGCAATATGCATTAAACCAGAATCATTACAGACCACCAATTGACACCGCGCAATCAGATCAACCACATCCACCAGTTGAGTCTTGCCGGAAAGATCGGCGGCCAACGGGGCGATTTTTGTAATCGCAGCACAACTCAGCTGATCCTTGGGAGAACCCAACAGCCATACTTGATAACCTTTAGCAATCAGGCGATTGGCTAATTCCCCATAATATTCAACTGGCCAGCACTTGGCGGGGCCATACTCAGCACCCGGCATAAAGCCAACCACTGGCTGACCAGTGTGCAGTGAAAATTGCGCCATTAATGTACTTTGATTGGCAAGGTCGATGGTTAGATGCGGCTGAGGAATAATAGCAGGAGGCAGCGATGCATCACTGGCCAGCCCCAATGAGACATAACGCTGCACTGTCTGCATTAATACTGATTTATCAAGTGGCCGAATGTCGTTCAGCAAACCATAACGCATTTCACCGCGATAACCGGTGCGTTGTGGGATCTTTGCAGCGGCGGGTACGATTGCCGATTTCCATGAACGTGGGATAATAATCGCTTGCTCATAATGGCGCGCCTGCAGCGACTTACCCAAGCGGTAGCGCACCCCAGGCTCAAATTGCCCCTGCCCCAGTGGCATTTCGATATAATCATTTACTTCAGCCATCCGCCCCAGTAGATCCCCCGACCACTTCGGCGCTATCACATCTATGAGTGCGCCGGGATAACGCTGTTGCAAAGTGATAAACAGACTCTGCGCCATCACCATATCGCCAACCCATGAAGGGCCAACCACAAGTATGCGCTGAGGTGCTGGTGATACCATGATCAATCTATTGGTTCAGGGAATCGTAAAGGATCAACGATTCAACCATGCCAGGTAGGCATGAACGCCCTCTTCAACCGTCTTAAAGTCGGCACTATATCCAATGGCGCGCAAGGCTCCAATATCCGCTTCGGTAAAGCTCTGATAGCTGCCCTTAAGGTGGTCAGGGAATGGAATGTACTCCAGCTTACCTTTATTGTGATAACTGATCACCGCGTTCGCCACATCGTTAAAACTCTGACTACGCCCGGTACCCAGATTAAAAATACCTGAACAATTTGGATTCTCAAAACACCATAAATTCACATCGACCACATCACTCACATAGATAAAGTCACGGCGCTGCTCGCCATTGCCATAACCGTCACACCCCTCAAACAGGCGCACCACTTCATCACCGGCCAGTAGCTGATTATTCAAGTGAAAGGCAACACTCGACATACTCCCTTTATGCTGCTCACGCGGCCCATAGACATTGAAGTAACGAAAACCGACCACCTGACTCTCTGCACTCGGCAGGATGCGGCGCACATATTGGTCAAACAGAAATTTGGAGTAGCCATAGACATTCAACGGCTCTTCAAACTGGCGCTCTTCTTTAAAATTAGGGCCCGCGCCATACACGGATGCGGATGATGCGTAGAGATAAGGTATTTTATGTTCAAGGCAGTAATGCAACAGTGACTTTGAATACTCAAAGTTATTTTGCATCATGTATTTCCCATCCCACTCCGTGGTTGATGAGCAGGCACCCTCATGAAAGACCGCATCGACTTCAACAGGAAAGCTTTTACCGCTTTCGATAAATGCAAGAAAAGCATCTTTATCCCAATAATCAGCAATGTCACAATCAGCAATATTACGGAATTTGACCCCATCCTGAAGATCATCGACCACTAAAATATCGTTACGGCCTCGCTCGTTCAGCGTCTTTACAATATTGCTGCCAATAAAGCCTGCGCCGCCGGTCACAATAATCATCGATACAATCCTCTACCCTTATTCTGTCTGCGATGACTCGACACCATGTCGAATCGCCTCAATGACATTACTGGTCGAACAGCCTTCAATAAAGCCCAGCACCTCGACCTTGCCACCATTCTCAATCACACACTTGCTGCCCGCGATCTCTTTGGGGCGATAGTCGCCACCTTTCACCAATACATTGGGGATCACATGACAGATCAAGCGCTCTGGTGTCTGCTCAGAAAAAGGTACCACCCAGTCGACACTCTCAAGCCCCGCCAATACCAGCATCCGCTGAGAAAGACTATTCACCGGACGTTGCGGCCCTTTTAGTCGTTTAACCGATGCATCGTCATTCACCGCAACAATCAGACGATCACCCAGCTTACGCGCCTCGGCCAGATAAGAGACATGGCCCGCGTGTAAAATATCGAAACAGCCATTGGTCATCACCACCGTCTCACCGTGCGACTGCGCATAGCGGACAAACGCCTCAAGACGGTGCTCATCAACCACACCACGCTCGACCTCATCCTGCGCGCGCATCGCCAGTTGTAACTCGGCAACAGTGACACTCGCAGTACCCAGCTTACCGACAACAACACCCGCGCCCAAATTAGCGAGTGCGGTGGCGTCAGCCAATGATTGCCCGGCGGCAACCGCTGCGGCCAACACCGAAATCACCGTATCTCCCGCGCCAGTCACATCATACACTTCCTGCGCACGCGTCGGCAGATGCAACGCAGGCTTGCCGTCACACAGCAGCGTCATCCCTTTTTCACCACGCGTAATCAACAGCGCGTCCAGCTCAAGCTCGGCACGTAACGCCTCACCTTTTACAACGACCGCTTCATCGTTGGCACATGCGCCTACCACCGCTTCAAATTCAGACAGGTTTGGCGTGATCAATGTCGCACCACTATATTTAGTGAAATCCGATCCCTTTGGATCAACCAGTACCGCCTTGCTCGCAGCGCGTGCAGCACGAATCAAGCCGCTCACTTCGCTCAAGGTACCCTTGCCGTAATCGGACAACACAACCACATCAACATCCGCCAGATGTGATTCATAACGCTGCTGCATCGCGGCGTAATCATGACCATTAAAAGACTCTTCAAAATCGAGGCGAATCAACTGCTGGTGACGACTCATAATGCGCAACTTGGTGACAGTGGTATAGGCAGCATCCGCTTCAAACGCACATTTCACACCGGCAGACTCAAGCCTCGCCTGCAGTACATTGGCAACTTCGTCGGTACCGGTCAAGCCGATCACCAGCGGGCTACCGCCGAGCGTGGCAATATTAAGTGCCACATTGCCTGCTCCGCCGGGGCGCTCTTCTGAATCAGCCACCCGCACCACTGGCACCGGCGCCTCTGGCGAAATACGCGAGGTATCGCCATACCAGTAACGATCCAGCATTAGGTCACCCACCACCAGTATACGGGCAGCATCAAAGGAGGGAATATTAACTTTCATATGCGCTGCGTAATTTCTCTTTCATCTACCAACATCGACGTATGATAGCAATCCACCGCATAGATTGCAGGCGTATCTACGACTATCAACCTATACAGCATCGTTCGGCAGTATATAATCACCCTTTTGGCCAACCGAGTTCAGGAAACACATGGATATCCGCGTATCAGTCTCTGCAGGCGAATGCCTCGACAAAATCACTATCCTCGAAATTAAAGCCGTCCAGATCAAGGATGAAGCAAAGCTGATCAATATCAACCACGAGCTGAAAATTCTACAAGATATCTGTGCAGAAACACTGCCAAAAGAGATCAATATCAGCACTGAGATGGCGGAGCTAAAGTCAGTCAACGAGGCTCTGTGGGAGATCGAAGATGATATTCGTGACAAAGAACTTGCGGGTGAATTTGATCAGCGCTTCATTGAGCTGGCGCGCTCGGTCTATGTCACCAATGACAAGCGCGCCACGCTTAAACGCGTACTCAATGAAAAACTAGGCTCAAAATTAGTCGAAGAGAAATCTTACACCGACTACCAGCAACAATAAGCTACTTCTTGAGCGCGTACTCTGCCCCGCAATAAGGGCAGACGACCTCGCCCTTATCCTCGATCTGCAAAAAGACCCGAGGATGTGAGTTCCACAGGCTCATGCCATCCATCGGGCAGTGCAGCGGCAAATCTGCCTCTGTCACTTCATAACGGTTTTGCGCATTGGCTTCAATGGCGCCTTCTACTGCATTACTCATTGCACATCTCCTCTAAATATTTAAACAAACGTCAGCCATTCAGGATGGTCATCACGACGACCATGCACGTAATCAAAATAGAGTGACTGGAGTTTTTCTGTGATCGGGCCGCGGGTACCACTGCCAATATCGCGACCATCGATGATGCGGATCGGTGTCACTTCAGCTGCAGTACCGGTAAAAAATGCCTCATCCGCAATATAAACCTCATCACGAGTGATCTGTTTTTCACGTACTTCGAGTCCTTGCTCATTCGCAATCTGCATAATGGTGGCGCGCGTAATGCCATCCAGCGCTGCGGTTAATGTTGGCGTATAAAGGATGCCATCGCGTACCAAAAAGATGTTTTCACCACTGCCTTCCGCCACATAACCCTCGGTATCGAGCAGCATCGCCTCATCACAGCCGCATTCTAGCGCCTCGTTTAGCGCCAGAATAGAGTTGATGTAAGCGCCATTTGATTTTGCTTTGCACATGGTGACATTCACATGGTGACGATTATACGAAGAGGTTCGAACCTTAATACCATTCTTCATGTTTTCTTCACCCATATAGGAGCCCCACGACCAGGCAGCAACCATCACATGGGTATTCAGGTTATCAGCACGCAACCCCATCCCTTCCGCACCATAAAAACACATGGGGCGAATGTAACCCGATTCAAGATTATTATCACGCACCGCCGCGCAGGTTGCCGCAGTAATAGTCCCTTTATCATACGGCATCGGCATTTTTAGAATATGCGCCGAACGGAAGAGCCGCTCCGTATGTTCTTTCAAACGGAAGATCGCAGGGCCCTTGTCAGTCTTGTAGGTGCGAATACCTTCAAAGACACCCAAACCATAATGGAGCGTGTGAGTTAATACATGCACCTTGGCCTCGCGCCATGGGACCATCTCCCCATCAAACCAGATAACACCATCACGATCATCCATATTTGCCATGCTCATAAACGACTGCCCATCACTAAATAAAATCAAAGAGGGCAATTGTAGCCAAATCGCCACCATTTTTCACCGCCTGAAGCGACTTTATTCACCGTTTTTCTTCCAATTTATCATCGCCTCGCACTTATTTCTCCATCCAGCGCTTCCATAGCGCGGTCACGCCCGCTCGGAAGTCATTAAATTCACCCATAGCCACTAGCACTTTTTTCTCTTGCAGGGCAAAGCGATGAATCCCGCATCGGTAGGCACGATAAGCATCACTCAGCAGCAAGACATCTTCCTTTGACATCAATCCACAGCGCCCAAACCCTTCTAACAGACGTATATTGTCAGTAAACTCTAGCAACTCAGCATGCTCATGCGCCCAGCGTAAGACCCCAAATTGCACCATGAACTCAATATCGGCGATTCCGCCAGCGCCCTGCTTGATATCAAATTGATCAGTCCCGCTACGATCCAGCTCCTGGCGCATCTTTTCTCGCATCTCGCGCACTTCATGGCGCAGCGTGACTTCATCACGCTCACGCGCGAGCACCTCATGTCGCACCACTTCGAATTGCTCGGCCAGTTGCGGATCACCCGCCACCACGCGCGCGCGCGTTAACGCCTGATGCTCCCAGGTCCAGGCATCGTCACGCTGATATTCGGCAAACGCAGCAATATCACACACCAGCAATCCCGATACACCGTTAGGACGCAGACGCATATCGACCTCATATAACATCCCAGCAGGCGTCAGCGTATTCAGCAGATGAATCAAACGCTGACCCAGGCGCGCATAAAAGATGCCGTTGTCTTCACCTTTGGGGGTCGCGTGAATAAAGACCAAATCAAGATCCGAGCCATAACCCAACTCGACCCCGCCCATCTTGCCGTATGCAACCACAATAAAACCGCTCGGTACCCCATTGTGCGATGATTTTTTACCTTTTTTCCTGCTTTTCGCGCGCAGATGATCCGCCGTTAGTGTCAAAGCCTCTTTCAGCAGCGCCTCGGCTAACCAGGATAAGTGGTCACTCACCACCATCAACGGCAATGCATCCATTAGATCCGCCGCCGCCACGCGCAACACGTTGGCCTGCTTAAAATCACGCATCACGTCCATCTGACGCTCAAGATCACCCTCATCCACCAGCGCCAATTCAGCGCTCAATTGCTGCGTCATCTCCTCTCGTGATGGTGGCGCATAGAGGGTACGCGGATCGAGCAGTTCATCCATCAAGATAGGGTGCTGACTCAGCAGCTCAGCAATCCACGGACTGGCGGCAAACAGACGCACTAGCTGCGACAGAGCCATCGGATTCTCGACCAGCAACGCCAAATAAGCGGTACGACGCGCCACTACCTCAATCATGTTCAGCGCGCGCACCAGGGTCTCATCGGGATTGACAACCTTCGCTACCGAGCCCAACATTAACGGCATTAACTGATCCAACCGCTTCTGCCCCTCTGGGCCCGACATGCGACAGGCATGACTCGCACTCAACTGCCCGATGCGCCGCAGTGCCTCAACACCATCCTCATAACCATGCTGACACAGAATCGCTACGGCTCGCTCATCATCAATCCGTCGATGCCACACCGCCGATAGTGTCTGCTCATCGTGCTCAGGAGCGGCCTCCGTCTGCGGTGCAGCAAAGACCTGCTCAAAATGGGTCTCCACTAGGCGACGCTTTTTATTGAGTGCTGCTGAAAACTGCTGCCAATCCGGAAAGTCCATCGACAACGCCAGGCGTTGCCGCGCCTCATCGCCAGATGGCAATAGATGGGTCTGCTTATCTTCAAATTCTTGCAGGCGATTTTCAACCGCTCGCAAGAAACAATAGGCATCGATCAGCCCATCGACCACGTAATCGGGTAGGTAATCGCTAACCGCTAGTTGACGTAAAATCGTCAGGATCGGCCGTTGTTGCAATTCGGGTTCTCGCCCACCGCGTATCAGCTGAAATGCCTGCCCAATGAACTCCACCTCGCGAATCCCGCCCAGCCCCAGCTTAACGTTGTCATTCGAGCCTTTACGCGCTAGTTGACGGCGAATCATCAACTTCATCTCACGCAGTTCAGAAAAGGCCCCAAAATCGAGATAGCGGCGGTAAACAAAGGGGCGCAACATCGCCAGCACCTGCCCACCTTGCTCAAGATCACCCGCCACTGGACGCACTTTGATCATCGCATAACGCTCCCACTCACGCCCCTGCGACTGGTAGTACTCTTCAAACGCATCAAAGCTCATCACTAATGGGCCACTATCACCGTAGGGGCGCAGGCGCATATCCACTCGAAAGACGAACCCTTCTTCAGTGGTCTCATCAATGACACCGATCAAACGACGCCCAAGCTTGGTGAAATACTCCTCATTGCTAATGAGACCACGCTTGTGCCTCGGCTTGCGTGTCTCGCCCGCCTCTGGAAATACAAAAATCAGATCGACATCGGATGAGAAATTCAGTTCCCCGGCGCCCAACTTACCCATCCCCAAGACCACCAACGATTGCGGCTGCTGCGACAGCTCTCCCATCGGCACCCCCAGCGCTTTCGATTGCCACGCATGCAAGGTGGTTAACGCACCATCCAGACAGCTATCCGCTAGTGCTGAAAGGTCTCTCAACGTCTCATCCAGTGGCGCCCACCCGGCCAGGTCGCGCCATGCAATGCGCACCATCTCATAACGCCTAAAACGACGCAGCATTCTCCCCAACTCCGTATCCGTTTTTATTTTAGCCAGTGCAGCGGCCAATTTCCGCGGATATTCATCGGCACGATAATCAATCAACAGGTCGCCGCCATGAACCAATTCATCAAATAGCTCTGGGTGGCTCACACAACTAGCCGCAACAAATTCACTATAGCCCCACACCAGGCACAATACCTTGAGAAAACCGTCATTCAATGGTGGCTTAAACCCCATCTCTGCACTACTTTCAAGGTAACACTGCCAATGGCGCATCACCTGATGACGTAAATTTTCAGGAAAATTTTCAGGGAAGGACATTTCAAGACGGGGGTACAGATCAGTTGCTTGGGAAGTCACCATAATTCAACCGTATTAAAAAGAATGGGGATGCAGTAGAACTTTACTATACACGACATAATGTCGCTGAAAAACAAACTATTCAGACAAAACCAGCAATGCAATCAAGCGCTTTTCAACCTCAAGTTACCGCTTAGTCTGGTCGATAAATTTTTCGTTAGCAACATTACAAACATATCTATGTTCAGGGAAAAAGAATGGAACTAAATGACTACCTCAAGTTAATGGTTGCAAAAGATGCCTCAGACATCTATATCGCCGTCGGCGCTCCCGTCAGCGCTAAAATACAGGGCACTTTGACCCCACTTGAAAAAACCGCGGTCAACCCATTACGCGCCAGAGAGATCGCTTACCAAATAATGAACCCAGAGCAGCAGGCTGAATTTGAAAAAACACTTGAAATGAACCTGGCAATATCAGAATCGGGCATTGGTCGTTTTCGCATTAACCTGTTTCAGCAGCGCAACCAAATCAGCATCGTCATTCGAAATATCAAAACGGAAATCCCACTAGCAGCAGACCTGGGCCTGCCACCAATTCTCAGTAAACTGGTGATGCAAAAGCGCGGATTGATTCTCTTTGTCGGCGCCACTGGCTCAGGTAAATCAACATCCCTTGCGGCACTTATTGATTACCGAAACACCAATAGTGCCGGCCATATTATTACCATTGAAGACCCCATCGAATACCTTCACAGCCATAAAAAGTCGATCATCAATCAACGAGAAGTCGGCGTTGACACCCTCACCTATGAAGAGGCGCTGAAGAACACCCTGCGCCAGGCACCCGATGTCATTTTAATTGGTGAGATTCGAGACCGCGAGACAATGGAACATGCGATTGCCTTTGCAGAAACAGGCCACCTTGCCATCTCAACCTTGCATGCCAATAATTCCAATCAAGCATTTGACCGCATCATCAACTTCTTTCCAGAAGAGCGCCGCAATCAACTGTTAATGGATTTATCACTCAATGTGCGCGGCATCATTTCACAGCGCCTGATTCCAACACTGGACGGCAAACGTACTGCCGCGATCGAAATTTTACTCGGCACACCGATGATCAATGATCTCATCCTAAAAGGTGAAATTAACCAGATCAAAGAGGTAATGAAGAAATCAGAGAATGTCGGCATGCAAACATTTGATACCGCGCTCTACAAACTCTATAAAGAGGGGCGTATTTCGCTTGATGAAGCACTACGAAATGCTGACTCACAAAATAACCTACGCCTACGCATTAGCCTGGAAGAGAAAGAGCTTGGCAGTAAAGATGATGCCCCCAGCCAATCAGGCGGCCTAAGCATCGAAGCCTCAGATGATGGCAAAGGCTCTCTTATTCGATAAATAAAAGTCCCCTGTCAAGGGGTGGGGGTGGGTGTGTAATGAGATAGTTGAACAGATCTTTGGCAGCTAAGGGACGTGCACGAAACAAGTTTCGGGTATGGCGCTCAGATTTAGTTCGTATTTGTTCGTTCTGATCGAGCAAAATCGTAGGAATAGCGGTTCTATTTTGAGGTTTTGAGATTGAAGAACGGGCAAAGACGGGCTGAAGCT
>NVTY02000075.1 GCA_002401765.2 Thiotrichaceae bacterium | reverse complement strand
TCAAACGTGATGCCTTTAGCGCTATGAATAGAGAGGCATTTCAATGTTCTTTCGTATTTGCTCGCATAGAGATATTTTCCCGAAAAACATTGTCAAGTGTTTTTTAGTGGAGGGAGCTGAATAGTTACCTTGGAATTAACTAATGAACGTGATGCCTGCTGTGATGGTTTTATCTGTTGCGTTCTTATTAGGAGGGTGCTCAGCTTGAATTCCAAATGCGTTACATCAAGGCGTCAATAGCAGGTAATACCCAAGGGGCATACCGTAGCGGGGCTATTGCCAAAATTGGCAACGCTGATGTAGCGGATTGGGGGTTTAAGCGCTGCGTTGATGAATTAATAGGGGTGCCCTTAAATAAAACGTTTTGGGTGATTCAAAAACAAGCGGCCGATCAGCCTTCATAGATGCTGAAAGCTCAGTCTGGGCTACATATAGTTTTTTGTGCATCATGACTCGTTACGTAATTGCTTTAAAAATATCGCGTCACCAACAATTCAATATAATCATCGCTACGCAGTGAATACAGTTGTGTCTGCTGTGTGGTATTGGAAAAGAAACGCGCTTCGATATTAACACTCATTTCATCTCCTAACCGTCGTGATCCTTCTAGTGAGATGAAACGTTCACGCTGATCAAGGTCGTTTGCAACTAACGCGAGTAGGGTGGTGTCCTGCACATCGTTAAAGGTAAGACGGCTACCGACGGCGATATCGTTATTGGCGACCGTTGTTTGGATATGATCGCGACTATCATATTGATACTCCATCACTAGTCCGATGTCGGTGGCAGCATCAAACAATCCATACCAGGTATATTCAAAGCCGCCGACAGCGGCTTTACTGCGGTTTAAATCGGGTGAAAGTTGACTACCGTGACGCCGCGAAACGGATTCTAATTTCCACAACCATGAGTCATAGGTGTATTGGGCATCGAGTCCTAGTTGATCAAGTTGTGCGTAGTAGGGCTGTAATGTGGTTGTGCCATTAAGGGTTTTCGGGATCAATTGTGGGGTGCGGTCTGTGCCATGAAAATAGGAGAGGCCAAGGTCCCAGTCACCAATGACATGACTCCAGCGTAGTGCACTATCAATATGTTTTTCTTCATCGTTAGACTCAAAGAGTGCATTGTTCTGGTCGACCACAAAAGGTGGCCGTAGTCGCCCTTCAATACCGGCGAAGGTACGTTCACGAAACCACGGCATCAGATAGAGTGACCAGTCGCCCAGTTCCGTTACCTGGGTGATTGAGATCATCGGTTGTCCTAGTTTGTCTTCACCATCCAGATTCTCAATCGTATCGCTTTGATTGATGATATCAACCAGGTGCAGTGATTCCGTTACCCCCCAGAATATCTTTCGCACACCAAGGTAGAGGTCGGTATTGTTAAAGGTACGTCGCCAGTACAGTTCCCTTAGGTCGGTATGGTTGCGTTCGCTATCATGTTGGTCTAGTCGTGCAAATGGGGTGAAGACGATGCGTTGATTGCCATCATTCCAATCATGATAGAACTCACTTTCAAATGTGACTGATAGATTTTCAGCATGCTGTTTCGGATTCAGTGCATCATCAAAAAAATGGCGTGCCTCAAGACCCACTTCGGATGACCACTCGGCGGCATGCAGCGTGCCAAGTGGTAGTAGTACGAGTGATAAAATTAAAAAACGATTTGGCATAGTGAGTATTTAACGTGATTTTTTAAGCGCGTTTTTGGTGAACTCTTTTTCACTAAAGCCATTCTGGAAGCTAAAGTCATTCCAGGTGAGGCGTGTACTCTTGCCGGTTTGATGGTTGATCATTTCCATGATGTTGGCACGCCAGTATTTTTCGAGATATTGATTGTACTCATCATAGCGGAGTGTCTTTAATAATGAGTCTTTACGGTCATAGAAATCTATTTTCCAGATGCGGTACTGTGCTTTGTCTATCCATACACGTTGACGTTTATAGCCTGACCGTGGGTCGACAGGATCACGTTCGATAATAAAGTGATCTCGCCCATCAAAGGTTTCATCTTTGATGTAACGGTAGCTGTATTTTTCAACCTCTTGCGAGGCGATGTCTTCATAGGCAAACTCGCTGCCCATAAACGGCCCCGCTTTGTTGCGAGAAGCGATGCGTTTAACCCGTTTCAGTGCCGGTAAATAGAGCCACTGGTCATCGGCTTCAAGTTTATGGGTAAAGGAGAGGAAGGCGGTGCCTTTGACGTCACGCGGGGTATCAAAGATGATAATGACCTTGTCGCCATCATTAGCCACCTCCAGTGTTTTATTGCGCATTTGGCGTTCGCTGGTTTCACCGTGACGGTTACGCAGGAGCATCTCTAATGATGCTGATGAGTCAGTAAAACCTTTATCGCGAAGGTCAACTTCGGTGGCAATTTCCAGTCCTTTTTTTTCATGAGCGGCGTCATCAATAGACAAGGCGGCGCCGGGTAGTAATATAGCTAGCAATGGCAGTATTAGTACATAGGTTTTGTTATGAATCATCACGTGGTATCTCCTTGTGGTGAACTTTTAATGATAGTCTGTTGATCTGTTTTTGCAGTTGATTTTTTGGTATCTAGGCGCATCAACAGTGCCGGTAATAGCAGCAGGTCGGCGATGATGGCCATCACGATTGCGATTCCGGTGAGTAGTGCCATTTGTGAATTTAGACCAAAGGTCGATTGTGCTAGCACCATAAAGCCAGCGACGAGAATGACTGATGTCATCACGATGGCGACACCGACACTGCTAAAGGCGTGGCGTACGGCAGCTTCGGCATCCATCCCTTGTTCGCGCCTTGCGCGCAAGTATTTACTGAGAAAATGAACGGTGTCATCTACCACAATGCCGAGGCTCATACCGGCCACCATCGAGACTGCCATATTGACCTGGCCAACCATCAAACCCCAGATGCCAAAGGCGAGTCCGGCGGGTAACAGATTGGGTATGAGGCTTAACATCCCTATTTTAAAACTGCGCAGGGCGAACATGATGATAAATGAGATCAGAATCACCGCCACAAAGGTACCACCTAACATGCTGGTGATATTACGCTCTGAAATATAGGCAAACATGATGCCCGGTCCAACACCAATGGCGTGGCTATTGCGGGTATTTTTTGCCAGCCACTGTTCACCTCTGCGTGCAATGTCACGCAGTTGTATTGAGGTCATGTTGTCGAGTGTAGCAATTACCTGTGTGGATGATTTGTCGACATTGAGCTGATTGTTTAGGTCTAGTCCATAAGGAAGTGATAACTCATACAGTAGCAGATACTGCGCGGCGAGTTCTCGGCTCTCTGGCAGTTTGTACCAGGCGTTGTCATCGCCATGCAAATTTTTATTTAAGCGTTTGAAGGTATCACTAATGGTGCTGACATGCTTTACCTCTGGCTGAATACGTAGCCATTGAGTGAAGGCGTCTAGCTCAGCCAAAAACTCAGGATCACTAACACCATTGCTACTACCGGCGGGCAGTGAATACTGCAGTAGGTAATTACCGGTTAGGTGTGCGGTGGTAAAATCAACCGCCTGGCGGTATTCGGTGCTGGTATCAAAATAGGCAACGAAGTCATCATTGAGTTCAATTCGTGGGATAAATGAAAGGATGATTAGGCTGACAATAATCGATGACCACAGGATTGGCTTACGACGTTTTATCACGACTGAAGCAAGGTGATCCATGGCCTGAGTCATACGGTCACCTCGCTGTGAAACTTTCAGCGGCATGATCGCAAGGAATGCTGGCAGGAATGTTACGGAGTAAACAAAGGCGGCCATTACCCCGATTGCGGTGATATTACCGAGATCATGAAATGGGGGTGAATCACTAAAATTAAGCGATAAAAAACCGATTGCGGTGGTGATGCTTGTGAGGAAGATGGGTGATAGATTGATGCGCAGACTCTCTGCAATCGCGGCTCGTTTTTCTGTGCCACTGCGCATCAGGGCCAATAACGTCACTAAAATATGAATCGAGTCTGCCACCACCAACGTCATAATAATGGTGGGAGCAGATGCCGAGGGTGGGGTGAGTTTGACACCAAGCCAGCCGGCAAGGCCCATGGCCGTAATGACGGACATCACAATGATAATGACAGTGCCGATGGTGGCGCTGAATGATCGTACCAGAAAAAAGGTGATGATAATAATCACCAGGTACATGATCGGCACCAATGAAGACATGTCATGAATACTCGATTCCATGAATGCATTATCCATCATGACCATGCCGGTGAGATGGACATCAATGGGGTAATTCGCTTCAATTTCTGCAGCAAGCGCGCGCGCGGCACTGACGGCGACAGGTACTTCATCCATTTCTTTTCCAGGTAACTGAAAGGTGATGTTAATGCCGGTAACCCCGCCTTTATTAGCGACTAGTCGCTTATGTAGTGCGGGTTCAGAGAGTGCGACTGCTTTTATGTGATCAAGTGCTGCCTGATCAAGGTTTAATGCATCAATGACCAAGTCTTCAACAATCAAATCATCTTCTTCTGCCTCGGTGTGCTGAAAGTTGCTGATTGAATCAACACGCAATGCGAATGGCAATAGCCAGGCCTGTTCGGTGACCTGTTCAACGGCGGCTAGTGTGCTCGGGGTAAACACATCTATGTCGTGATGAGGGGCGAGGGTAAAGAGGATATTATCGACCTTGGTGTAGGTGCGCTGTAGTGCATTAAATGCTTGCAACTGGGGGTTGTCATCACTAAAGAAGACGCGATAATCGGCTTCAAAGGCAATGTTCTTAATGCCACTGCCGGCACTGATTGCGAGTGCAATCGTGAGGATGACAATTGGCCAGCGCCAGCGAATCACCCACTGGCTGTAGCGGTGAGCAAAGCCATTGCTGTTTTTGTTATTCATGGTCTTAGTCCTTCAAGATAACCAATCAGTGCTTCTGCGCAGGTCTCAAGTAATGCGCGGTCCTGTGCATTTTTCGCGATGCCGATGGCGCCCTCAATACTGGCTACAAAAAAAGTGGCCACTTGTCTGGTGTCGATCTCTGTTTTCATGTTGCCGGCGGCTTGCCCGCGTTTAAAGGCCGCTTCAAGTTCGTCACGCCAGTGATTTATTTCTCGGTTAATACGCTGGCGGAACCCTTCATCGATTGGCGACATCTCCTGGCCAAAGTTGTTGATTGGGCAGCCGAGGCGGACCATTTCATCGGTCATTTCAGCGACTTGCTCGCGCAGAAGTTTACTAATGCCACTGATAGGATCAGGATCACTCAGTGCGGGTTCCCAACGATGTGCGCAATCGGCTACAAAAATCTCCTCAAAAACAGCATAACCCAGTGTTAATTTGCTGGGGAAATGATGGTAGAGTGCCCCTTTAGAGAGGCCGCTTTTGGTGAGAATGTCACCAATACTGGTCGCCTGGAAGCCTTTTTCAAGCATTTCTTCTGCGGCTATTTCTAGCAATTTACGGCGGTTATCTTCTGATAATGTGACAGCATTCATGACGACTCTCCTTGATATGATGGGCATACATTACCAAACCAACCGGTCGGTTTTCAAGGGGAATAGCGAGGTTAATATGATGTATTTTTTATGAAGCCCGCTATCTGATTGAATAATTTAGGGTTTATTAGGTTGGTGTATTGGGGGTTTAGCGCACAGTGCCACTATGAAAAGATTGAATCGATAGTGTTAGAAAGGGCTGAGGTAGCATAGAATCACGGTAAGTTATTTTGAGTGGATGGGATTATGGCCTCGATATACAACAAAATACATCGCCTTAAACAGCAGCCTGGTTGGGATTGGCAGCATTTTCAGGATGAGATTGATAGTGTCGACCCTGATGGGATTTCTCTCAAACTATTGCAGAACTATTACCGCAGCCCGCATAAGAAACCCACACGGCATGTGATGCAAATTATCGAATTTTTGCATGGTGAATGCTTTCCCAGTCCATTCCCTGATGAGCTTGACCGTTTAATGCATGTCTATCGAGAGATCAAGACGAGCCGACGATTGCTAACCAAAGAGAAAGATGCGCAGGATCTTGAGCATCACGTCACACAGAAATTACAGATGCTGAAAGAGGCGGACCGTCTGGGCAAGGCCTGCCTTCACTGGCTTTTAGGCAATCTTGAGTTTGATCGCATTGCGCGACATGCGGAGCGTTGTGAGAAGGATAATGTTGAAATATCGAAGCAAGCGGCATTGTTGCATTATCAAACCGTCTTAGATCTGTTGGCACAGCATAATGATTGCTATCCTGAGGAGGTTATCAGTGAACAGCATATCTATCGTGCACATTACAATATGGTCGCCTGTTATTTAAATGCGATACCTGAAGATGCTTATTCAAGTCACGATGCGGCTTCACTTAAATATGTCCGTCAATCAGGTTACCTGCAGCATTGTCGAGTAGCGATTAGAGCAGAGCCTTTTCAGTGGAGCATTGCACGTAATGGTTTACGCTTTAGTTCGTTGCTAGAAGATGAAGAGGAGGTGAAGTGCTTTTTTAATCTGCTCACAACAATACATCCCAAGTTTGTAGACCTGAGTTATGAGCCCTATAATCAGCTTGCCATTTCAGTGATGGAAGATTATAAATGGGCGATCAAAAATGTATTGACGCCTGCTTATCTCACCCAGCAAAAGAAAACCCTTAAGGTGCAGGCGAGAGATAATCAGGCGGCTTAATTCATTTTCCGTTTGAGTTCATTTTTGTCAGTGTGCTCAAAGCGTTCGCCATAAATATCGAGTATTGTGGTTTCGTGATAGCGAATACTATCGCCATTCCAAAACACCGTAAAGTTATCTCGTAACGGCTAGATATATGAAATAGTTATGGAAGCTGGGTGGTATTATTTATAAATAAACTACTGTTTTTTTAAGGGGTTTTAAATTTAAGTGTTTTTTAGGAATGGGAGTGATTCAGGAGTTACAATAAAAACTAGAAAACTTCATCTTCATAATTCAGAGAGTCAGTGCTAAAAACTGCTCTCCTTCGAAATGATCGAAGATATGAGCAGTGACCAATGCAATATGTCTGGAGAAGAAGTATAAAGTTGTTATAAATGATATTTAATATATGCATTATTTTAAAGGTTTTTTAGGGAAAATTCCATAAGGTTATTCAGGTAATACAATAAAGCTTAGAAAATATAAACGCCATAACTCAAAATGCGGTGAGTATAAATATTTCGACTTAAAGCACCATAAATTCATGTTAGGAAATAATTATTTAATAAATGAAAATATGTACAAGTGATGGATGAAGGGCTGGCAGTGAAGAAGTAAATAATTGTTGCAAATAACATTTAAACTATGTATGTTTTTGAAAAATTGTATTATTAAATTTAATAAAATTTAGGTATTACAGTAAAAATTATAAAATTAGTCTCTATAACTATCAGAGTATGAGGAGTAGAAATTGGCCTCCTTTGTGTCGGTAAGTTCCACTCGGAGGCCGTAATAAGAAATTGATAAAGCTAAGGCCATGTTAAATATTATTACAAGATTAATAAGATGAGCAGAGAGTACATGATTAACTAATAATTTGAAGAGACACGCCAATAAAAATGAAATTGGGAGGTCTCTAAAGTACCCCTTCCGTGGGCTTTCATCATACCAGCCGCTATGCGGATGGTATTTTGTTGCTGGATTTTACTACAAAGGGATTTTTGTAATGAAAGGGATGGATCCATCGCTAACACATTCTGAGTTCCCAGGAAATGGTTGCTCTGGTGCGTCTAACAAAGTGCTGTCGGAAATTATTCGAGATTTTTCAAAGATTAAGCCTGGAAAAATTGCACTCACATTTTTAGAGAATCTAGAGCGAGATCAAGCCCACAGTCTTAATTATGCCGAGCTGCATCAGCAGGCCGCGTCGTTGGCCACGGAGTTTAGAGATAGAGAGTTAGTTGGTAAGCAGGTGTTAATTCGTAAGCGCAAAACAAACCACAGGGTTGCGTCTTAATGTTTCAGCTGATCCTGATGAATGACACCCGGCAAGAGTGCTTCGATGGCTGCGACTGTTTCAGCTTTTGGCAGTTCGGTGAACAGATACCGG
>NVTY02000074.1 GCA_002401765.2 Thiotrichaceae bacterium | reverse complement strand
TGAAAGAAATCACACGCCCTTTCATTACCGGAAACGCTGAGCGCGTACACAAAAGAAATCATAAGTTTTCATTGGGTAGGAAAGAAGGCGAAAAACTGACTCACCAGGCTGACATAAGCAAATGCCAACCAGCCGGAAAGCGGCGCCTCTAATCCATGCTCAACCACCGACCAACCCACCGGCAGTAATAAAAACGGTGCAACAATCACCAGTGCCCAGCAGATCACCTGCCATCCACCGATATCACTCGCCAACTGTCCACCCTTCGCATACCCCACGGCCCCGGCAAGACAAGCCAATAGCAGATAACCATCCGCCCGTTGCAATCCATCCGCCCCTGTACCAAAAGAGAACCACAACACCAGCCCACTACCAAATGCGCTCACCAACCAGAACCCGACGGATGGCCGCTGATGCAGCATGATGGCACCCACCACCGCCGTCATCATCGGCACAATGCCCACAATCACCGCACCATGCGCCGCCGAAAGCTCTTGCAGCGCAAATGCAGAAAAAAGTGGAAAACCAACCACCACACCCAACGCCACCAGCAGCAAGCCCTTGAACTGCGACCTCGTCGGCCACGGCTGGCGTGTCAGCCATAGCAACATCCCGGCGAAAAACGCCGCAATCAGTGCGCGCCCCAATCCGACAATCATAGGGTCGAGATAGATAATGGCTACCCGCGTGGCAGGCAGGGTCACGCTAAAGCCCGCTACCGCCAAAATGCCCAATATCAATCCCAGGCTATCGGATGATAATCTGCCGCCCATTTTATTCTGCTTCACAACGGCCTACCTCGTCTAAAACAGCACGATAGTGGACATCGACCTGACAATACAGGTACAGTTCAGTAGTTAATTTTTACTCTGTACCGGCGGTACAACCATGACAGTCTCACAATGAAAACACCCCATAAGCTACTCACCCTCGCGGCGAACGGCACCAACCCACTAGTCGACCAGATCGTCAACGGCCTGCAAAAGCAGGTTGATGAACGCCAACTGCGCGACGGCATGAAAATGCCCTCGATCCGCGCCTTTGCCAGCACCCACCAGGTGAGCCGCTTTACCGTCGTCACCGCCTACGACCGCCTGGTGGCGATGGGTTACCTGCAATCACGCCAGGGCTCCGGCTTTTATGTCACCTCACGCACCCCAGTCATTGCGGCGAAAACCGCACCAATCAAGCTCGACGCCGCCACCGATGCATTATGGCTACTGCATAACGCACTCTCCCAACCCGCTAAAAAACTGATTCCCGGTGCTGGCTGGCTGCCCAACGACTGGATGGATCACGCCGGGATTCAGCGCAGCCTGCGCACGCTATCGAAACAGAGCGGCAGTTATCTCACCAGCTATGGCCACCCAGCGGGCTACGCACCACTACGCCACTGGCTACAACATCGCCTGGGTGAAATCGGTATCAGCACCGACAGTTCGCAGATCCTCCTCACCCGCGGCGCAACACATGCCATCGACCTGATCTCCCGCTACCTGGTCTCACCCGGCGACGTGGTACTGGTCGATGACCCCGGTTACTTTCTACTCTACGGCGCACTTAAATCACTCGGCGCACAGATCATCGGCGTGCCGTGGAATAAAGATGGCCCCGACACCGCCAAAATGGAAGCGTTGATCAAGGCCCACCAACCACGCCTCTTTTTCACCAACACCATTTTGCATAACCCGACCGGGGCCACCATTACACAGGCCACCGCCTATCGTGTTTTGCAACTGGCTGAACGTTATGACCTGACGATAATCGAAGATGATATCTATGGCGACTTTCACCCAGGCCAGGCAACTCGTCTTGCATCACTGGACCAGCTGCAACGGGTAATCTACCTCAGCAGTTATTCGAAAACGATCTCCGCCAGCCTACGAGTGGGTTACATCGCCTGCTCACCAGACCTCGCACAACAACTCACCGACCTCAAGGTACTCACCGGCCTCACCACCTCAGAGATCGATGAACGCCTGATCTATCAAATGCTCACCGATGGCCACTACCGAAAGTACCTCAATAAAACACAGCGCAGGCTTCAACAGGGACGCGAACAGGCGATCACAACATTTGAACGCCTTAACCTGCCACTCTATGTAGCACCCAAAGGCGGAATGTTTATCTGGGTAAAAATGCCCGATGAAATTAACGTGGTAGAGATGGCCAACCAGGCCACCACCAAAGGGATCACGCTCGCACCCGGCAACCTGTTTAGACCGCACCATGAACCATCGTCATGGATGCGTTTTAATGTCACCTCATGCCATGAGCCAGAGGTGATTGCATTTTTGGCGCAGTACGTGGGGTAGAAGGTCATCGGTCAATTGATATCGAGAAGGTTTGCTGTTTATCACGGTTACCTGGTTTTCGCATTAATTCATTTTATTCATTGATGATACATCTCTATTCACATTCGCTATCCACAAAAACATAGTTAGCCCACCTACACTACCGACAAGATAACCAAGACTCGGAATAGAAAAGCACCCAATAACGGTGGGGTCCGCTGAAAAAGCATCAATAGCCACCGCTGAAATATCCCATGTTTTTACTTTCCTTCTTTTCAAGCAGCTCAATGTATGCAAAAGCCAGGCAAATAATCTGATTTTTGCAGTCGGTAAAGCATGCTTCACGACGTTGAATACGATTCCACTGAGCCATCGGCAGGCGTTTAATTGAATCGTCATCTCGGAAGTGAAATTTGTATGCCTTCATGTTCATCAAACCGACCTTATCTCAATCTTCTAATGCCAATAAAGGTGTTTTGATCTCGC
This sequence comes from Thiotrichaceae bacterium, assembly GCA_002401765.2. Taxonomy (GTDB): domain Bacteria; phylum Pseudomonadota; class Gammaproteobacteria; order SZUA-140; family SZUA-140; genus SZUA-76. Next base: position 1,603 of record NVTY02000074.1, on the reverse strand, counting down.
TGATATCTTTATTCATCACGTGGGTATAGATCTCGGTTGTCTTCACATCGTTATGCCCCAGCAACACCTGTAGCTTTCGAATGTTAACGCCATCTTCTAACATGTGTGTCGCAAAGCTATGGCGGAATGTGTGGCACGAGATTTTTTTCGCAAAGCCACTTTTCTTTCTAGCCTGGGAAACGGCTTTTTGCAACCGGGTATGGTGCACATGATGACGTCTAAGCTTACCTGACCTCGGGTCTTTAGACTGGCTGCTAGCAGGGAAGGCGTATTGCCACCCCCATGCCTTTGCCGCACCAGAATACTTGCGTGCCAGTGCGTGTGGCAAGTAGGTATTACAAAGGCCTTGCGACAGATCTTTCTCGTACCATGATTTCACTTGTTCAAAATGCAGATGAAAATCATCGTGAATCTGTTTTGGAAAACAAGTCGTGCGACTTTTGTTGCCTTTACCATCACGCACTAAAAATTTCTGATTGTCGAAATCAAAGTCATGAATGCGGGCACGAACCACTTCCATCAGCCGCAAACCACCCACATACATGAATTTAGCCATTAGTCTGTTCGTCCCTTTCATTGCCTTAATAATCGTGACGACCTCATTGATGCTCATCACAGTCGGCACATGTTGGCTTTTCCTGGCCCGCGCAGGCAAAACCCCTTCGATGGGTTTATCTAGCACATCCTTGTAGAGGAAAATAATGGCATTAAGTGCCTGATTTTGAGTTGATGCAGCCACATCACGATTGAGCGCTAGGTGCGAGAGGAAGCGTTCTATTTCTTCTTTGCCCATATCCTTTGGGTGTTGTTTCTCATTAAAGCGGATAAAGCGAAGAATCCAGCTAACATAGCTCTGCTCTGTGCGCAGTGCGTAATGATGATAACGCAGTGTCTCGCGAACCTGATCCATCAGGCGAGATGATTTTGGCGTAAATTCGCCACGCGCAAGGCGTTTACCTCCAGGCATAGAAACCTCCTTGTTTCTTTATTTTCTGCCTATTGAGTGGATATTGGTAATATGCAGAAAGGTATGAATATGCTATTTTCCCTAATTACAGGGGGAGTTGCAAGGGAAGGTTGTTGTTAAATTGCGCAGTTTGTTCTGCATTTTCCCTCCAATATCATAATAGGCAGAATTAGCGGGTGGATATAGTCAGTAATATGCAGAAAGGCTGTTCTGCCGATTAGCATTGTTAGAGCCTCAACATTAAAAGCAATAATTCGCACTAGTGTGAAAGGTAAAACAAGAAATTTGAGTGTCAGTCCAAACAAAAGTGATGGCTGAATAAGTAAAAGTTCATCGCAGGAGTGGACGTTCAGTGGTGGCAATTATCACCGCTATTGGTGGAAAATAATGTAATAATCACAATATTGAAGCGCAGCATAAAAGGGTAATGAATTGGTTGAAAATAAGATCAAAAAAAAGGGCTAGTGGCTGCAAGTGAAAGTGGTTGTTTGAGTATTTGTAGTGCCCTGGCTCTAACAAATCACTATAGCAGACGGGCTTTGTCACCGTTTGTTTCCTGCAAGTTCAGTGTGCCGCAGCTAAGTTAAAACGTTAGGCCAGTAAAAAAGAAGCAAGCTCCACGTAGTGGGGCTTGCT
>NVTY02000073.1 GCA_002401765.2 Thiotrichaceae bacterium | reverse complement strand
GGTTATGTCAAAGCCAGTTTCAAGGCGGATAACCTCAGCAATATCGCCAGTCAGGTGGCTGGCTATATTAACAAAATCACCTACGTCTTGATTCTCTGGTTTGGCGCAAAACTGGTGATTAGCGGTGAGCTAAGTGTCGGCCAACTAGTGGCGTTTAATATGCTGGCCGGTCGCATCAGCTCGCCCATTCTTCGCCTTGTCCAGCTGTGGCAGGATTTTCAGCAGGCCGGTATCTCGGTCCAGCGGCTGGGCGATATCCTCAATGCGCCAACAGAGCCCGGTTACAATCCAAACCGTGCCTCACTGCCTAATATTGAAGGAAAAATTTCATTTGATCAGGTCGTGTTTCGTTATCAATCCGATGCACCGGAGGTGCTGAAACGCATTTCGCTGGAGATAGTGCCGAGTGAAGTACTGGGCATCGTCGGACGCTCCGGCTCTGGGAAAAGCACCCTGACCAAGCTCATACAGCGGCTTTATGTACCAGAAAGTGGCCGCGTTTTGATCGACGGAGTCGATCTCGCACTGATGGAACCCGCCTGGCTACGCCGCCAAATTGGCGTAGTGATGCAGGAAAACTTCCTCTTCAATAAATCGGTGCGCGATAACATTGCGCTGCGTGATCCAGCCCTTCCTATGGAAGCGATTATCCAGGCCGCAAAACTGGCCGGCGCGCATGAATTTATTCTCGAACTCAAAGAAGGGTATGACACGCTCGTGGGTGAATACGGCAGTAACCTATCAGGTGGTCAACGACAACGTATTGCGATAGCACGCGCACTGGTTACCCATCCGCGTATTCTGATTTTTGATGAGGCAACCAGTGCGCTCGATTATGAATCAGAACGCATCATCCAGCAGAACATGCAGGCCATCTGTAAAGGACGCACCGTCATTATCATCGCACACCGCTTAAGCGCGGTACGCCACAGCCATCGAATTATCGTCATGGATAGAGGACAGATTATCGAGCAAGGGCCCCACCACCATTTGATCAAAAATAATGGGGTGTATGCCCACCTGTACAACATACAACAGGGTGAAGTCCCAGCCCATGTCCAGGCTGGCCAGCAGATAAAAGCGGGGTTACGGCCCGTACCAAAGCCCCCGCTTTCTACGGAGCAAGGTGAGAAGCGAGACAGCAAAAATGTTTAAACGCACTAACAATAACCACGAGTATGAATTTCTTCCGGCAGTACTGGAAGTGCAGGATTCACCACCATCCCCCATCGGCAGGGCCGTTATCTGGTCGGTGGTATTATTGGTGGTCATTACGGTGGTCTGGGCCTGTGTCGGGCAAGTGGATATTGTCGCTACAGCGCAGGGGAAAATCATTACTGCTGGCAATATTAAGACCATTCAACCGCTGGAAATAGGCGTGGTAAAAGAAATCTATGTACAGGAAGGGCAGCAAGTAAAAAAAGGTGAGCCGCTGGTAGCGCTAGACAGTACAAATAGCAGTGCTGATAAATCACAATTAGAGAATGAGCTGCGCCAGGCCAGGCTGGCGATCCAGCGCCATAAAGTACTGGCAACGTTAGACTTCACAGATAGGGAGCTTGCATACAATATCAATCAAATTGCAGCTATTGACGGCATCAGCGACGATGGCATGGAAACCCACCGGCAACTTTTGCAGAGTGAAGTGAACGGATTCAAGTTCGAACTATCATCGCTTTACAATCAGATCAAATCTAAAGAAGCAGAGCTGGCCGCGACACAGAATATGGTAGTCAAGTTTGAGAAGACGTTGCCTATTGTGAGTCAGCGCGCAGCATCTCTCAAAAACTTATCAGATAAGGGACTCTCTCCTGAACTGGTGTATCTGGAGGTAGAAGAAACGCGCATCTCTCAGGAACAAGATCTGGCAGCCCAGCAACATCGGCTTGCTGAAATAGGCGCCAATATCAAAGCCATTAACGATCAAATTTCTGCGTTAACCGCCGAGATCAAAAAAGAGCGCTATACAAAAATTTCGGAACTCAATCAAAAGATAACGGCGATTGAGAAAGAGCTACAGAAAACCAACAATCGTCAGCAGTTGCAACTGCTCACCTCTCCGGTAGATGGTGTTGTGAACCAAATGGAGATTAACACCATCGGCGGCATTGTCACGCCAGCTCAACCGATTATGACCATTGTACCAAGAAACAAGCAGCTTGAAGTTGAGGCGTGGGTAGCCAATAAAGATATCGGTTTTGTCGAGAAAGGGCAGGCAGCAGAGGTTAAAGTCGAAGCCTTTCCGTTTACTAAATATGGCGTGCTGGATGCCGAAGTGGTTAATCTTTCATTTGATGCAGTGCCAGATGAAGAACGCGGGCTTATTTACAAAGCAAAACTAAGCCTGCAAGCGTCTGTCATTGGTACCGGGGATAAATTGATAAACCTCGTGCCGGGCATGAATGTAACCGTAGAAATCAAAACCGGCAAACGTTATTTGATTGAATACATCCTTAGCCCGTTAATGCAGTATCAGGACGAGAGCATAAAAGAGAGATGATGAAAATATTGTTCGATAAGCATTGGAGTAATATGGCGAGTGTTAAAAACATGGTTAAAATCAATTCCGGGACACACCATGATTATCAGGGCATGCAGATGAATTCGGAAAAAGAAAATAGCCTGCCATTATTGACAGGAACAGCATGAGAACGTTTTTTAAATGGCTCTTTGCTACCGCCGGAATCTTAATAGTGGGTTTTGTCTTAGTCATGGGCTTTGCCATCTGGGGATCCTATGAAACGGGCAAACGACTCGATATCGGTTATGGGACATCGACGAGCCCCCGACTGGTGCGGCTGGAGATTGGAGATAAGGTCTTCGCCATCCCCCAGAATCATATCTGGTCGCGCGAAGACTGGAAGGGAGGAAAAGCTTTAGGAGTCAATCTGTATGCCTTACTACCAAATTTTGAAGCGAGAACTAAGGCTAACGGGCCGGAGTTTGACAGGGGCGGCTGGGGCCGAAAGATATCTTTTCTCCTGAGTGCGCGGGGTGTTCCGGGAAGCCGATCGGCAAGCACAGGTTCTATGTCGCGCCGAGAAAACTATACAACAGGAGTTGTAAGAGGATTTGTCGCCAAAGAGGCGCCGGGGAAATTTGGTCTGACCAGGCAAATATTCAACCCGGCAGCACATTTGGGTCTGCGGACGGAAGTCTATACTGCCGAGTTTCCCGATGGCCGTTTTTACTGGGTGGCGTGCCGCCCAGATTCGTCGACGAAATCCCCTTCATGTAAATCAAAAATCCTATATTCGAAACATACGTATGTGAGTTATACCTTCGGAAAGCCTCACTTATCGGATTGGCAGTCCATAGACGTCGGCATGCTG
>NVTY02000072.1 GCA_002401765.2 Thiotrichaceae bacterium | reverse complement strand
TCGGTGAACAGATACCGGAGGTAAGCGTACGGTTCCAGTCCGTTTGCTTTAGCACTCTCGATCAATGAGTATAGGTTGGCGCTGGCTTTGACACCTTTAACTGAGGTGCTGAATAACCAGTTTTTACGCCCCATGACAAAGGGCCTGATGGCGTTCTCTGCACCGTTATTGTCAATCTCAAGACGACCATCGTTCAGATAAGCAGTGAGCTTTGTCCATTCGTTGTTCAGGTAGTGCAACGCTTTGCCCGTGGCACTGGTGGGCGGCACTTGCGGTAGCGCGTCATCTAGCCAGCCCCTCAATTTATCCATCACCGGTTGCGCTTGTTGCTGGCGATGCGCGTAACGTTCATCTGGCGTTGACAGGCGTGCTTGTTTTTCAATCTGGTAGAGTTTCTGAATCAGCAGGAGGCCGTGGTGCGCGTGGCCTTTTTTCTTTTTCTTGCCCTGTGCTTTGATGGCGTCGCTGAACTTGCGTCGTGCATGGGCCATGCAGCCGATGTGCGTCAGTGCGCCGATGGCAACGGCAGCGTTGTAGCCCGCATAGCCATCGGTCTGTAAATACCCAGCAAAGCCTTCAAGCAAACGCTTGGGGACTTCGGCGCTGCGTCCGGGGTCATAATCATAGAGCACTACGGGTTGGTCGGGTGGCCCGCCACGCTGTAGCCACAGGTATGATGTTGATTGCGCGCTTTTACCGGGCTCCTTGAGTACCTGCACCGGTGTCTCGTCCATCTGAATAATGTCATAGGCTAAAAGGCGATCACGTAACAGGTTGATCACCGGTTGAATCAAAGTGCCTACCTGAATCATCCAGTTAGCCAGTGTCGCACGCGGTAACTGAGTGCCGATGCGATTAAGGATTGCCTCCTGTCGGTACAGGGGCAGTGCGTCCTGATATTTTGAGACGGTAATGTGGGCTAGTAAGCCGGGCGATGCCAGGCTTTTGGGGATCGGTTGTGGGGGCAGTGGTGCCGTCTTGATGCATTGACCGCAAGCACAGGCATATTGTTTGCGGATATGTCGGATCACCTGAATCTTGGCGGGGATGATGTCCAGTTGTTCAGAGGTGACTTCACCGATTTCAGCTAACACATGACCGTCGTGTGGGCAGAGTCGTTCATCGTTGGCCAGCGTGTAAACCTGCTCCGTACGCGGCAATGAATCTGGCAGTGGCCTGCGCCCACGCTTTTGGCGTGCATGCTCAGGGATGATGGTGGCATCGACTTCTACCTCATCGGTCGCCGTTGCCTGCTCAACCTCGGCCTCATCAAACAAACGAATCTGATCGGGCGACAGTTTTTCACTACTGGCCGCATAGCGTCGAGCCAGTGCCAAATTTAGTTGCTCTTGGAGGAGTGAAACTTTGACTTCAAGTTGTTTGTTTTGTTGGGCTTGCTGAGTGACCAATGCCTTGAGGACATCAACATCATTTGGCAAGGTATTTAGTGCTATCAACATGCATTGAATTATACCTCAATGAACAGTGAAAAAAGCTATAAAACACTACTATAATGCAGTGTTTCATGGGGTTCCATTCGCATCACATCAAGACCATCCAGCAGCCAGTTGAGTTGCTGGCCCGTCAACGTAACCACCTCGCCCTCAGCCTTACGCGGCCATTTGAAACGGGCCTTTTCCAGGCGTTTTTGCCACAGACAAAAACCATTGCGCTCCCAATACAATATTTTCACCTTGTCTCGGTTACGATTGCAAAAGATAAACAACTGCGCTGAGAAAGGGTCTTGTTGCAGCACCGTCTCCACCAACACAGCCAGCCCATTGATCCCTTTCCTGAAATCAACAATACCCCGGCAGAGGTAGACACAAGGCAGCGCATCAGATGGACGCATCATTCGATCACTGCTGCCGTGTTCAGCACCGCAGCTAATGCCCGTTCATCAACCGCGCCAGCGAATGATACCGACACACCATTTGGGAGTTGGATAAGCCATTGATTAGCGACCACTGGATTGTCCACTTGCACACGTTGAAACCGAGCACGTGTTGACGACAATACCCCTTTACTGATCAACGCCTTTTTACTGGCATACATCGACTTATCTTTAAGTCCGTGCTCCTTGGCATACGCGGCAATGCTTTTTCCTGAGGCTTCACAGGCTTGTAGATGGGTAAACCAGTAACGCTGGCGTTTTGTGAGTGAAATTTCGGGTGAATGATCCATACGTGCTCTCTGCTGTATTTAAAAAGCAGAGCGTGCACTAGCGATTATCAGATGGATAGGGTGTGGTTTGTTTTGCGCTTACAATTAACCGGCAATATTTTCAATGGCCGGTTTTTGGCCATTGAAAATATTGTCCGTGTTGAATTGTCTTGTTATAAACACGTTACTCCGGAATATGGAATAACATAATAGCAAGTTTAACTTCTCTGTTTTTATCATCATTTACATGAAATCTATAGTGATACCAGCCTTCTTCTTGTTCTGATACATAACTCAAATAATTTGAATGTTCTGGAGTAGCTTCTTTCACCGTTTCAAGAACCGTTGAAAAGTCTTTGTTTTTTACAAACATAACAACAGCCGCTTTAGAATCCCTCCATGTCAAATAACCTAATAGTTGACTTATTGTCTCCTGAAATGATTTTTTACCCCTCCAAAATTTTAGCTCAGCTATAAATACATTGTTACTTTCATGCCTTAGAAGAATATCAGTTTTCCCAGATTTATTAAATGTTTCGCCTGTGGCACTTCCTTCGAAGTTTGGTTCAAGAATTAGAAGAATATGATCTCTTAAATGTTCTTCTTCTTTTCCTGAGTAGGTGCTAGGCAATCTTTCGAATTGTTTACCTACATCATGAATTATGGAAAGTATTTGCTGATAGATAGAATCATCTAGTGCTGGTTCTGGTTTATATCCTTTTTCTGCAACTACTGGCTTGCTTTTAGTTGGTATTACTTTTGTTCGTTTAGCAGGTACAGAAAAAGTGCTTGGGATATCTCCAGCTTTTCTGACAGGAACACCTAATGATGACATTAGATCACTTTTATTTAGGAGCTGCTGTTTTCTAGCATCGAACACTTGATTGGCTAGACCTTCAATTTGAGCATTAAATGCATTTAGATCTTTTGTTGTATTGTTATTCTGACTTATTACGCTGCTAATCGTAGAGTCAGCTTGTTGTTTAATTCCTTCTGGCGTCAGGTTGAAATTAACGATTTCAAAACAAATACAATTGTCTTCAATTGTAATTCTTGGCGACGAAAGAGTATATGAACTTGCTCTAACCTTTAGTAGTTGAGGGTCTCCGGTGAAAGGGAGATGGTATTTAATTACGTCTTTAGGGTAAGACTTTCCCGAATGAACGTAATAGTCACTAGGATGACGTTCGGCTGGTATTTGTGCCTCGTAAGTTGATGCCGTTAGTTGATCTTCATGTATTTCGAGAGGCGTTATTGTAAATTCAGAAACTATATGCGCGATATATTCTTCTTTATTGACATTAAGTATATAGTCATCCGGTTGCGAATTAATAGCGGAGGAAACACTCTGCTTTTGATTTTCAATAACTGAAAAGCCATCGTATTCAGAAAATGCTAAAAATTCGTTACCCATTCGGCCTCTCATTATTCTTCCTTAGTGTTTATAACTTTTGAAGTAAGCAGCAGCACACTGCTTTTGCAGGAAACAATCTGAGACAAATACTGTCTGCTTTACTGCATGGTT
>NVTY02000071.1 GCA_002401765.2 Thiotrichaceae bacterium | reverse complement strand
GCACTTCACCGGATGCGATTGATCTTGCTGAGGATCGTGAACGTTTTCAGCAGTTGATACAGGATCTGAATCTGAAGCAGCCACCTAATGCCAGCGCACGTACAGAAGCGCAGGCGGTTGAATTAGCGCAAGATATTGGTTTTCCACTAGTCGTTCGTCCCTCTTATGTATTGGGTGGGCGTGCGATGGAGATCGTGCACAATGAAGAAGACCTGACGCGCTATATGACAGAGGCGGTGCAGGTATCAAACGACTCGCCGGTACTGTTAGATCGTTTCTTGAATGATGCGATTGAACTGGATGTCGATGCGGTTTGCGATGGTAATGAGGTGGTGATTGGCGGCATTATGGAACATATCGAGCAGGCCGGTATTCACTCAGGTGATTCAGCCTGTTCACTGCCGACTTATAGCCTTGATCCGGCGGTTGTTGACCGTGTGCGCGAGCAGACAAAGCAGCTTGCGCTAGGCCTTAAGGTAAAAGGGCTAATGAATATACAGTTCGCGGTTAAAGGCGATGATATTTATGTGATCGAAGTGAACCCGCGCGCATCCCGTACCGTACCGTTTGTTTCAAAGGCGTGTGGTATTTCACTGGCACAGATTGGTGCGCGCTGTATGGCGGGTACATCGTTGGCTGATCAGGGTGTTACTAAAGAGATCATTCCAAATTACTATTCGGTAAAAGAGGCGGTCTTTCCATTTTCGAAGTTTCCAGGTGTGGACACGTTGCTAGGGCCTGAAATGAAATCAACTGGTGAGGTGATGGGGGTGGGTCGTACCTTCGCAGAGGCCTTTGCGAAAGCACAGTTAGGCGCTGGTGTTGTGTTGCCTCGCAGTGGACGTGTTTTTATTAGTGTGCGTGATGGCGACAAAGCTAAGGCGGTTGAAGTCGCCAAAATGTTAAGTGAAATGGCGTTTGAGCTGGTTGCGACCGGTGGCACTAGAGATGCCATTGAGCAGGCCGGTATCAGCTGTGAGCGGGTTAATAAAGTGGCGCAAGGTCGTCCGCATATTGTGGATATGATCAAAAACAATGAAATCAACTTCATTATTAACACCACCGCTGGAAAACGAGCGATTTCTGATTCAAGTCAGATTCGGCGTGCAGCATTGCAACAGAAAATAACTTACACTACGACGATCGCGGGCGCCCATGTCACCGCGTTGGCACTGCAACAGATCGATCAAGACGGTGTCAACAGTTTACAAGAGCTGCATAAGGAGTTAAATGCATGAACAAGGTTCCTTTAACATTGGCGGGTGCTGAAAGCCTGCGTAAAGAGCTGGAAGCGTTGAAGACCGTGGCGCGACCTCGCGTGGTTGCAGCGATTGCCGAGGCACGTGCTCATGGCGATTTAAAAGAAAATGCTGAATACCATGCAGCGAAAGAGCAGCAGAGTTTTATTGAAGGACGCGTTAACGATATTGATGGCAAATTGAGTAATGCAGAGATCATTGATGTCACCAAGCTCAATGCGGGTGGCAAGGTTGTCTTTGGGGCAACGGTGGGGCTCTGTAATGAAGAGACAGGTGAGGAAGTGACTTATCAAATTGTGGGGGTTGATGAGGCGGATATCAAAGTGAATAAAATCTCTGTTAGTTCTCCAATCGCGCGAGCGATGATTGGTAAAGAGATAGCGGATATTGCGAGCGTGCAGGCGCCGGGTGGCATTAAAGAGTATGAGATCCTCTCAATCAAATATGTCTAAATCAATTTTTCAGAGGGATTAGCATGGCTATTTTAACTTCTACACGTTTGCTCGCTGTTGAGCGTCTTTTGTTGGCACTATGGGTGGGGGGTATCTGTGTCATTGGTTACCTGGTGACCCCGATTCTCTTTGCGACACTGACGGATGATCGTCAGACGGCTGGCATGCTTGCTGGTAAAATGTTCTCTGCCATTAGCTGGGCAGGGCTGGTAATCGGCACGTTGCTATTGATCGCCTCTGTGGTGGGTGCCGGTACTCAGTGGTTACGCCAGTGGCGTTGTTGGACACTGGTATCAATGTTAGTCGTGGTGATATTGATGCTGTTTGTGATTCAACCCATGATGGCAGAGCTAAAGACGCAAGGGCCGGTGATTAAGGGCACTGAACTTGCGGCTGAATTTGGCCGCCTTCATGGTATTTCCTCTGGGCTATACCTGTTGATGTCACTGTCTGGATTAACGTTAGTGGCCGCAGGCTTGCGTCGACCTTAATTCCTTTTATTGAGCCCTTTTTTATTTTCTACGTATTCTTTTAAAAGGTGCCACTCCGTCATCCCGGCAGGTCTTTAGCCGGGATCTAGTTTTCGATAATCACCTGCCCGCCCGCCCGCCACACATACAAATCTGCCGCGGCGACTGCCGGAAGTAGCATATCAAGCCGCTGTGTATGAAAAACCCATCATCAGCCGAATCGAACAGCTCAAGAACGATGCTCACATGGGGTATTAAACATTCAGTACATAACCGAATAATACTCCACATTCACCTTGAAATATGACTGTCAGTGAGTGAAGATAAGGCAATCAATTGCGAGTCGGTTTTCGAAAAATTGCACCATTTGGCTGGGGTTTTCTACAGCCGCGTTAACGTACCCGTAATTTGATCTACGGCACGGCTTCAATTAAGTCGTTAAATAAAGAGCTTGTAAATGACAACATTTGTTTATTCATGCCATAAAGCAAAAATAGATTCAGGAGAGTTGATTCGCTTGACGGGCATTATCGACGCTTATAAAGATAAACATGGCGATATTGCACTGACTGATCAAAATGAACGGTTGTTTGAGTATGGCGACCAGCGTATTACATCGGAACAGTGGGCTGCCGTAGGCCGCGGTGACCGAAAAGTATTCTGGGCGCTCAGAAAAAAGGTGGGTGACCCTATCGCGGACATCGCGATCCCGATATTGAATAATCGAGGCATTAACGGTAAATTCGCCAATTGGTTAACCGGGTTAAAAAATGACCCGGTTAATCTTCAGAAATTAGGCGTGTTATTAATGAACGAACATGCAAAGGCGGTAACGCTGGATATCGACGAATGTATTGGAAATGTGCCTGGACTGTTAAGTCCAAAGCAAGTTGCAACCTACCATGAGCGGGTTTTCAAACACATTGGCATGGGTTCTTTTATTCTTGGCTCCGATGGTTCATGGTTGTTTGGGGGAACGTTGTTCAATTTACCGGCCAGTCTCTATCGTCCGATTTGGTGCAAGGCCTGTGATTTTGTTAGCCCTGGGATCGGTTTTCGAGAGGATCATTAAGCAGATGAAAATGATAATAATAATTTTATCTGTGTTATCGCTAACCATGTTTTCATGCATAGCATTGACCGATAACAAACAAGTGACATTGGGTAACAATACTTTTTGCATCCCTAAGAAGTACGATATCCTGGATCAGACTTTGGGCCCTGTCATCAATATACCGGGGGCTGATACGGGGAGTTATGGTGGGTCGTTTCAGCTTTCGGTTGATGCGCCTGAGGTTAAGGAAAGTATCGCGGAATATTCTACCAGGCACGGTAGTTTATATGCGGCATTGATAGTGAATGTTAGACAAGCATCCGCCGAACAATTAGAAAGGAGACTAAATAACAATCGCTATGCAGAGGTTTTGCAATTAACCCGTGGTGTAGCCAATGATTATGAACATGCTTATGTGCGCTACGATGAGAAACATCAGTTTTATCATGTAAATTCCTGGGGTGAGTCTCCGCCGCCCTTTATATTATGGGAAGTGTTAAAAATAAAGCCCCATAAAAAAGCGATTATCCCTGGAAACCTAAACGATTACCATGTGGCCTCTTGCTCCGGTCTTGGTGGCATTGATGGCTATCATGATGAGGTTGGCACGAGCTGTGATTATTCGTTAAAGATTGATGGTTATTTGGTGAGGCTTCATACCACGGGGAATAATCTTTATTTAAAAGAGAAGATAACCGCTTTTGTGAAAAACCAATTAGTTTTATGGCGTGAAAATTGTGAGTAAATTTCCTGGCAGAACCGTTAACAAAAATCAGTTGGGGTACCCGATCGTCTAGTTTGGTGCAAGGCCTGTGGTGTTGTTAGTCCTGAGATTGGTTTTCAAGAGGATCATTAATCAGATGAAAATGATAATAATAATTTTATCTGTGTTATCGCTAGCCATGTTTTCATGCATTGCACTGACCGATAACAAACAAGTGACATTGGGTAAAAATACTTTTTGCATTCCCAAAAAGTATAATATCCTGGATCAGACCACTGGCCCTGTCATCAATATACCGGGGGCTGATACGGGGAGTTATGGTGGGTCGTTTCAGCTTTCGGTTGATGCGCCTGAGGTTAAGGAAAGTATCGCGGAATATTCT
>NVTY02000070.1 GCA_002401765.2 Thiotrichaceae bacterium | reverse complement strand
CTTACTTCAAAAGTTAGAGCCACAGATTTAAAAGCATAAAACGAAACTGGGTTAGCTGAAATAAAGAGAAATTAGAGCATCAGTCAAAACTATTAACTTGGCACAAGCCATGTAAATTCATCGTAGGAGTGGAAGTTCAGTGGTGAGTAACATCATGGCTATGGGTTTTAAACAAGTGAAAGTTCAGTGGTCATGAAAAATACTGCCAGTTGTAGTGAATAGTGCAATAATCAGAATATTAAAGTGAAGCAGAAATGGGCAGTGAATGTGTGGTAACTAAAATCAAAAGCGAATCACCAGTGGCTGCAAGTTCATTCAAATATTTAAGTGTATGTTGTACCCCGGCTCTAACAAAGCACTATAGCAGACGGGCATTGTCGTCGTTTGTTTCCTGCCAGTTCAGCGTGCCGCAGCTAAGTTAAAACGTTATGTTTCTCTTAGACCCATCCGTTTTATCTCATATTCAAGTGAGTCTTGAATAAGACCATAAATTACAAACAAACCATATTCAGCATTTTCGTTTATATCACCACTAAAGTTCAAGCATTTTAGTAGCATTATGACATCACTGAGGTTGGCAAGCGTATCAGCAGGCATTACGCCAACAAGTGTGTTTTTAGGTAAATCATTATCCATATTCTACTCATTTATGATTACTAGTGATCGTGGGGTAATAACTTACTGCATCGTACCCTATGATCGGTGGTATGACAACCTTAAAGAAGCTGGGCAAAAGACTTAAAGAACTTCGCAATAAACATGGCCTTACTCAGGAAGAATTTGGTGCAATTTCAGGTTTTAGTCAAAAGCACTATCAGCAAATTGAGTCGGGAAATAAAAAGCAGATATGGCTTGAGACAATTGAGAGATTAGCAGCAGCTTATGGATTAGAGGCATGGCAAATTTTATCACCTAGCTACCCCTCAAAAACAAAACTGATCAAAAAACCAAAATCATCCAAGATACATAATGCTAAAAAACATAACGAATAAGGAAAGAAGTATTTTAAAGTAAGTTGCCTTCGATGATAACGTTTGGTTTAGTGGTAACGTCATGTTAGTCAAACGGCATTCACATCGGCTCGACACACTTAGGCCGTTGAGTTAAATTATGGTTTTAAAAAAACAAAAGCAGGTTCGCAGTGATCTTTAAGCAGAGTAGTTTTACATTAGCACCGCCGCTGAACTATTACGTTATGCGCTGCTAGTAGATGTATCCAGCTCTTCATTGTCCCACTTTTCTGCTAACGCCTGAAAGCAAATATACACTTTCGGATGTTCTTTACGTGTGCCATTTATGTAAGCTCGGGACTCCTTATAATGTCTAACATAAGTTGATCTCATCCATTCTTTGTAAAAATCTTCATCTAATATATTTTGATGTATCGAAATAGCAATAAGTTCATAGTGATTTAGTAAATTGTCTACTTCCATCTTAGCTTTTCTTTCACTGTCTGATTCTGAATGCAAAAGGGCTTCCAGTCCAGACGAACGTTTTTTTTCAGATAAGAACACCGCATAAATTCGTTCAAAATATTCGTCACTCTCACTTTTCAATATCACATCTAGTGTGGCTCGCTTCCGAGCCATTTCTCGGTTTGTTTTTACAGCCGCCCAGGCGATAATTCCACCAACAGTAGCAGAAAGCAAAATGGCCAATGGGGAAAACCATTGGCCATTTTTAAGTAACTCAGTGACACACGTAACTGGATCAGTCACGATGCCCCTCTTCTAAATATAACATAATTTTTCTCCTCTGTTTTATCGTAACCCTTAATATTTTAATGTGTTACGACGTATTATAAGTGAATTCCGTCTAAGTCTTTAGCTAACTCAGATCATGACCTATTATAGCTAAATTCGGGCCAACATAACATATATTCTTGTGCTTACTAGTGCACTTATATACTATTTATCGGACAGTCTAGTAACAAACTTTAATATAAAAAAAGTAAGACAATTATTGTCCGTTTATATTTATAATCAATATGTTACGCTACAATAACTCGTTCGACAGGCAATCAATTTAAATAAGTAAAGCCTATTTCAAGATGCTTGTCAAGGTTAATTTTAAAGTTATGCATAACAAGGCAAATCAACATGGACCGCCTTAACTTTGGCGGTGTTATGGCTCTAAAATCATCTAAATACGGAAGGTCATATGAAAATTGTTACAAGGTTAGTATGTTTAATTGTTCTATCGATATCAGCAAATTTTGCTATTGCGGGTTCATCAAAAATTGGAATTCTAGTTTTTGATGGGTTTTTGACTAGCGATGTTACTGCACCTATAGAAGTATTTGGGGCCGCAATAAAAAAGTCATGGTTTGCCTCTTACGAGGTTGTGGTTATTTCTGCGACAAAAAATAAGACAGTAGTGTCTGAAGAGGGGTTAAAGGTAATTGCTGATAGAACTATTTATGATAATTTAGAGCTGGATGTTCTTCTTGTTCCCAGTGCATATGATATGGATGATTTTATAAGTAATAAAAATCTAATAAGTTTCATTAAGAAGCAGGGTGCATCCGCATCATGGATGGCAAGTAACTGCTCTGGTGCTTTTCTTCTAGGTGAAGCCGGGATTCTGGATGGTAAAAAAGCCACAACTTGGGCTGGTGGTGAAAAAGATCTTGCGAAGTCATATCCAAAAATTAAAGTGCAATATGACCAAAATGTAGTGGTTGGTAATAAAGTGATTACATCAAACGGTGGCCCAGTTAGCTATCAGGCGGCATTCGAATTACTTACAAGACTTAGCTCAGAGAAATTCTCTAAAGAAATATCAGAGTCAATTCAATTTAACAGGCTTGAGCGTGCATTCAAGCCATAAATCGGGTAAGGGCTGACAACTAATCAGCCCTCCCCACACCACCCTGCATGCGGCTCCGCACAGGGCGGTTCATTTAACTATCCGCTAGGATAATGTATCTTTATCCAACCGTCCCTTAAAGAAAACAGACCTTCCGCTTTCAAATAGTCATTGCTCAGCGCTTGTTGTATACCGGGTGTTTTTGAACTACGCCACGGACCTTTTCTTGTGCTGCCACAAGTAACTGCCCAGTCTTTAGATGCACCCAGTTGCAACAATTTAGTTACTTTTGTTCGCGGTTCGCCTAAAAGCGCCTACTGTTGGTTCGCCACTGACGCCAGTAACACATCCTCACCCGTCGCCGTATCCAATTATCTAGATCCATACACTGTTGGTACACATTGGCTATACCGTAGTAGTTGATCCAGCCTCTTAAATACTGCGTTAATTTATACAATTGATACGACATACTTACGCCCCAATTTCGGTTTGTAAGTTCGCGTACTCTTTGTTTAAATTTCTTGAGCGATTTTGCATGCCATTTAACGTTTCCTCGTGAAAAGGTAAAACCTAAAAATTTACTTCGACTTACCTCAACCACTTGGCTTTTATCCGTGTTTACCATTAATTTTAAACGTGTTTTTAAATAGTGACTTACACTATTCAGCACACGCTTTCCTGCACGCTTTGATTTTACTAAGATGATAAAATCATCAGCGTATCTTGAAAATTTATGGCCTCGACTTTCCAGTTCTCTATCCAAGCTATCAAGTATTACATTTGATAGTAAGGGCGAGAGTGGGCCGCCTTGTGGCACACCTTCTTTGCTGGGTTTTAGTTGTTTTCCATCCATAATGCCTGCACGTAAATAACGCCCTATTAATGCCAGCACCCGTTTATCTTTAATATTGAAGCCGAGTTTTGTCATTAATAAATCATGATTAACGCGATCAAAGAACTTAGACAAATCAACGTCCACCGCAATTTTACGGTTTAGCTTTATGTTGCCGGCAACCTCTTTTATCGCTTGTGCAGCATTTCTGTTTGGCCTAAATCCATAACTGTGATTTGAAAATAAAGGGTCTAGTATTGGGCCCAGCATTTGAACAATGGCTTGTTGAATTACACGATCGAGCACCGTAGGTATACCTAATAAGCGCTTACCGCCGTCAGGCTTGTCGATCTCAACGCGTTTAACCGGTTGGGGTCGATAGTTTTCGCCTTCCAAATCAGTCACAACTTGTTTCCAGTGTTGCTGTGACCAGTCTAAAAAATGCTCAATCGTCACACCATCCACACCCGCCACCCCTTTATTTGCACGCACGCGTTGCCATGCTTTTTTGAGATTTTCAGGTGCGAGTACTCTGTCGAATAATGACGCATTAGGGTCGAGTTTTATGTTCCCACGCAGATCACTATAATCACCGGTCGGCGTTAAATTAGTTACCCAGTCGAACATGACTTTTACCCCCTTAAATGTTCAGGCCTTCGCCTATAGCGCCTACTGCTGGCACCATGTCCCAACCATTACGATGGGCATTTGGCTACTCGGCAACTGCTCCTGCGTTGCTCTACCTCCTGCATCCATGCAGTCGTATGCCGTCTGCTGACTTCTGCTTAAACACACCACAAATTACTTAGCACTGCGCTATCGGGTTTCATCTTTTCGCTTT
>NVTY02000069.1 GCA_002401765.2 Thiotrichaceae bacterium | reverse complement strand
TTTAGTGAAGTATATTCACGATTCACACAACCACCCCCCATAATTACCAATAACCCTTGTGCAGTTACAGCCACTTTCAGGCATAACGCCTAAAGCAGCGGAAAACAAAAGTGTAGCGGAGCGAAGCTTTTGGTTTTCCGACTGCCTTTACTTGTTATGTTTTTTTAACTTCTTTGCTGCAACGAAATAGCTAGATGCATCCTTATAAATCTCTTCAGATTCAACTGCTTGAAATCCACCAGTTTCTAGCAATTTGTTTACCTCTGAGCTCGTTATCCTTCTTATAGGAATGGGAATTAAACCAAATTTACACAAAAACCTTACCAGTTGAATTTGAAGATTAACTAAGAATGACATTTTTTGGCCTAGGCAGGGTGTTACAGAAATGAATAAGCCTTCTGGCTTTAATAATTCACTTATTCGTTCTATTACATCTTGTGGGCTAGCAACTGTATGCAACATATTAAAAGCCAGAATCACATCATATGATTGGGCAGAATACTTGCTATCAAAGATATCCGACTGCTCGAAATTTACGTTTTCAATTTTACCGGCAGCGGCTTTCTCTTTAGCTATTTCAATCATTTTCGACGAAATATCAATTGCATGAATTTCCTTAACCAGGCTAGAAAACTGACAAGCAGCAGTGCCTGTTCCGCACCCATAATCTAAAACAATGTCGCCCCCCTTCAGAAGCTTACTTGTATTCTCTCTAGATCTACTATGAATATACTCAAATCGCTCCTCGGTTTTATCGTAGTTTTTAGACGCACCGTCCCAGAACTTTTCTGATTTGTTCATTTTATATACCTTAATATGAGGAAACATAACGTTTGAGTTAACAAGCGGCACACTGAAACATCAGGAAACAAACGCTGACAATGCCCGTCTGGTTTAACGATTTGTGAACGAAGCCGCTCCGCGGCAGAACTCCCCCCAGACTTAAATTAGGTCGATAACCCCTCGCGTACCCAGTCCCGGGTACATTAACTCGCGAGGCGCTATCGATGAAAAAAGCACAGCAAAACAAGTTCGATTCACTGTACCAAAAACATGTTAACGCACTTATACGCCAAGGTAAATCTGAGAAAACGGTTGATGCCTATGCACGTGCCGTGCGGCGTATTGCAAACTATTTTGATCGCTGCCCCGACAAGCTCAGCGTGGATGATTTACAACGCTATTTTGATGATTTACTCAAAACACACTCATGGAGTACCATCAAAATTGACCGCAATGGCTTACAGTTTTTCTATAAACAGATACTGAAGAAGCAGTGGGCCTGGGTTGATATCATCAAACCACCCAGCCGGAAAACGCTACCCGATATCCTCACTCATGAAGAGATCGAGCGGATCATTAATGCGACGCGTGAGGCACGTTACCGAACCTATATTCTTATACTCTACAGCATGGGGTTACGCCTTGGTGAGGCGCTTAACTTATGCATTGGTGACATAGATGCACGTCAACATCGCGTTCATATCCGCATGGGAAAAGGCCATAAAGACCGCTTTGTGACACTCCCTGATCGGGCGCTTGACGCGCTACGGCAATATTGGGCAACACACCGACATACTCAGTTTATCTTTCCAGCCGGTAAAACGGCGACCGACCGCCACCGCGCCAACATCGTCATGGATCGTGGTGGCTTGCAAAAATCGTTCAAAGCCATTGTGCTGAGTTGTAATATCCATAAAAAAGTGACCATCCACAGCCTGCGACACTGCTACGGCACTCACCTCTTAGAAGCGGGGCTAAACCTTCGCGCCATACAGCATGAGATGGGCCATGGCAGCCCTAAGACAACCGCTATTTATACTCAACTAACCAAACAGGTTCAGCAGAATACCTTAGATATCGTCAATACGATGGTCAATCGCCTTTCCATTAACTTAGATCAGGAGGGCTAACCATGGAGTTGAAAAGTATCATTCAGAACTATCAAACACTTTTTATGGCAAAGTATGGCGGTCGTCTTGAGCATAAGCACCACCAGGCGATGGCCGCTACGCAATATTGTCGAACCGAGCGATATGGGGAGATGCGATTGGGCTGCACGCCGTGTGACGAAGAGACCGTGCGCTTTCACTCCTGCGGTCATCGTAGCTGCCCTCGATGCCAGAATCACGATACCACGCTGTGGCTTGAGCGCCAGCAACAAAAGCTGCTGCCTGTCGATTACTTTATGGTGACGTTTACACTCCCCTATGAGTTGCGTGATCTGGTATGGCGAAACCAGAGAAAACTCTATGCGCTGCTGATTCAGTGTGCGATCAGCACGTTGAAGAATTTCGGGGTTAACGAGAAAAAACTTGGTGGCGATCTCGGGTTAACGGCGGTATTGCACACGCACAACAGGCGGCTCGATTATCACCCACACCTGCATGTCATTGTCCCGGGTGGTTGCCTTAATAAAAAACGTAATCAGTGGACAAAATTGAAGGGCGAGTATCTATTCAATGCATTTGCTCTAGCCAAAGTATTCAGAGGCCGCTTCCTTGCCGCAGCACACGCTGCCAGGTTCAGGATTCCCAAAACAGCGACCAAATGGGTGGTGGATTGCCAGCAGGTTGGCCGTGGCTTGGATGCGTTAAAGTATCTATCACGTTACCTCTATCGAGGCGTGATCAGTGAAAAGAACATTCTCTCTGATGATGGTATCAATGTTACTTTTCGGTATCTGGACAGCCAGACCAAAACATACCAGACAAGAACCGTCAAAGGCGAAGCATTTTTGTGGCTGGTTTTTCAGCATGTACTGCCGAAACGGTTTCGTCGGACGCGGGATTTTGGCTTCTTGCATGGCAATGCTAAAAAGATACGCCGCCTGGTTCAACTCATCCTAAAAGTGATCATTACCCAACCGGAAGAGAGAAAACGACCGAGTTATCGTTGCCGATCGTGCGGTGCCCCGATGGTGGTGATCAGCAATACGTTTCGTTCTGGCTGACGAGCAATAACGAGAAAAGGCATCGGTACATCTATTTGAAAAGGAGGTGAGCTAAGGCTATGACAGATCGCTAAATTTTTATCGTCCGTGATGGGCGAGTGTTCTGCTCGCCCATTAAAAAGCGCCATCCCCAATGATGGCGCAATCACAAACAACAATAATCTATATATCTGCTTATATAAGGGAAATCCGGGCTTGTTCAACAACTGGATAGATCGCGGTTCGTTCCTCACGCGATCTATCCTTGTTCGTTATGCGCTTATCCTTTATTCCCCGCATGAACCTTTGGTGGCCATCTTGAGTTCAGCTAATTCAATTTTACCAGTCTCTTCATCTTTTTGCTCAAGACCTGCTCCACCTACAAAAACACCCATTTTTATAAATTGTTCAACATAATATAACATTCCATTTTTCATGCTAATCATTAATTCATTTGCAGAAAACTCAGACTCGGTAGATATAGTGTGATCTTCATCTCCATCAACTTCATGATAAAAGAATACGCCCTTTGCTGTTTCACCTACACACTCTTTATCAATCCATACGCTTTTCTTAAGCGCAGAACCTACAACCGTATCTTTACGATAAACGTATATTCCTGCTTTGCCAGATGATGGAGAGTTAAATTCTTTTGCTAAATTTGACTCTACACTTGATTCCATTGGTACTGAGGCACAACCCGACAAGAGCGAAATAGATATAACCGTTGCTAGTAATACACTTTTCATTTTTCATTCCTTAAGTACATATTAATATGGTTACTCGGTGGTTTTATTTTTTATGCATAACTTTTGAAGTAAGCAGCAGCACACTGCTTTTGCAGGAAACAATCTGAGACAAATACTGTCTGCTTTACTGC
>NVTY02000068.1 GCA_002401765.2 Thiotrichaceae bacterium | reverse complement strand
TCGCTGTGTTAAGCGAAGGCCAAAACCATTTCAATTAATGATGCTGCCAAGACGTGAAATGAAAGAGCTTCCGCATAGAGGAAAATATTGTGCAAAGCGCGCTTAAGTTAGTGCCATTCAACTCTGACCCCATTGATCTACCCAACCAAATATATCTTCATAATATGCAATTTGACATGGATATGGCCCGAATAACGCCCAACAAGCCCCCAACTTCCAAAGTTTTTTTTCACCTATTTTTTTCCATGCTTCAAATCTAAGGTACTTATCTTCACACGATTCAATCATGTCGTTCCTAAAGCCTGAATCGCATTTACTTTGTGATCGTCCAATAGTCTGATAACAGATATCGTGAGTATTGCACGACCCTTCAAAATCTGTCACGAAGTTCAAATCATTGCCCCCCTCATCTGAGCACCCATCCACAATATTGGCATGACTCCCTCCTCTCATCCACGAATTTCTTTATTAGCCAAAATTAGTTGAGGAGGCATAAACTAAAACCTGTAACTTAATTTCTCATATACACACTAGTGACCGACAAATACCCGCTGACACAGGAACCTTCGAAAGATACCTCCTTACCGCTCAGCTGGGCAGCCAACACTATTGACCAAAGTTGTTTTTTATACCCATCGCCCCAATAAAACCTGACAAAACTACTATTTCCACAGCCAAAAGGGTCGTTTAGGCCTGACACATATACATAAGCCTGAGAATCGAATGCCTTTATTAACGTTATTTTACCGTATGTTGTTTGCATTGCATTTGCAGAAGATAGCAACATAAAATTTAGAATAACCGCTATTACTAGTAAATATTTTTTCAGATTCATTTGTCACCGACCTCTTTTTTCGTGATTGATTAATCTAGAAATATCGAATCGATATTTCTATTTATTAAGTGTAATCCACGCTATTTCTACAGCATTTCCAGCAGTTACGGTGGTATTCACCCAAACCTCAACTTTTCTACTCGAAGCATAAGCTAGGAGAACCGTTGCCAGCACGCTATTGTATGCGGGGTTATCATTCGACATAAAAACGTAATTTGCACCATTACTACAATAAACATCACTGCCATTATTAGAGAGATGAATTAACATCTTATTTTCGTGAGCGTGAATTCCATCCCTATCACCCTGAACCAGAACGCGCTCAATATCATTTGAACCACAATTCACATTTTCGGCATAGCTTAATGATGGAAATAACATCACTACCATAGTCATTGCTGTAAATAATTTATTCATAAATCCTCGCTAATATTTTTACTTATCTATTTGAGTCTACGCCCCAGTTTTTCTAAAAAAAAACAAAAATCATTATTCTAAAGTATCCATTAAACTGGGGGAGCTTCACCCCGCTTTTCCCAATGCTTTCACATCGTGCCAAGACTAATATCAATTATAACCGGAAGACTATAAGCTCCAGTACTACATTCTGTTGGGGGTAAATATATGTTTACAGTCTTGTTTGCCATGTAGGCTGCTAGTAACATTGCCCACATTTCTTTACGCTTAGTATTGTTTTCTTCAATAACCAAACCAAACGAGCGTTGACATGAGTTAGGGTTGGGTTGAGTTGAGTCCCGCTCACCGTAACAGAATAACGATCACCAACTTCCCCTGCATACAGGTTTGTTATAGTTTGATTCGGATACCACCCAGCAAAGGAAGTTACTGACCATACTGAAATTACAACGAAAAAAAACACCTTCATTAATTTATTCATATTCGCCTCAATTAAATTACCCCTAGAAAATCTGAATCCTTATTAAGCAACACCCTCAAAGGGATCTATTTTCGCCCAAAGTACTACACTCCTAAAACCAACTAATCTTGATAAAAATCTTCTTGCTCCTAATTGCAGACATATTCCCTAACAATTTCGTCATGTAGACCCACAGCCGAACCATAGTATCCTCTCGCCCAAAAATATTCGCCTGAAAAACTTCTTTGTTTATCTTTTCTTTATAATAAAAGACTGTTCACAGCCACAAGTACCGCTGCTAGAGGAAAACACTCACTCGAACGAATCACATTGCTACTGCCCAGCTTTGCTTCAAGTTGAGTTAAGTGGCTACATATTGCATTATCATTCCCAGCAACAACCGCACTTTGCAGATTAGGCAATGAAAACAATGGCTGTAAACTATAGATTTTATTGTCTTGAAAATTAACATAGGTTAAGCCAGTCAAATTATCTACACCATCAATAGATTTAATACTATGGTTTGCACAATTAAGATTTGTGAAGTTTGGAATTAAAGTATTTTGCGACGGACTCAAGCATGAGGAAAGATTGTTATCACTAAATGAGACCGAACCTACCGTTGGTGCTACACGGTACCCGCTATATATGGTTTTTCGATCATTGAGCACCTTTGCACTATTTGCGCCACTGGTCGCATTATTCTCACTAACCCCACAAGGGTTAACACTACTGCCGGAATTACAGTTAACCGCCGGATTTGATAACAGCTCTAACCTCGGAGCGTAATTAAATGCGGAATTGTACGCCATAATGGTCACAAAACCATTTTCAGAAGAGTTCCTATCAAGGCCATGTCCTGCCGCATAAGAGACAATTCCGGGAACACCACCGCTAGCCACCTGGCGACGGGAGTGCGCCAGCCCCATATTGTGACCGATTTCATGGGTAAATGTCGTCATCGGGTCTTGTATTCTTACAACGCTGTACGCCCAGCTTTCAAAATTGCTAAATCGCGGAAGCTAGCCCACGCCCCCAACATCTTGAATATCACGTAACAAAACGACAAAGTCAGCCCCAAAAGTATTTCGTAAACTAGGAACGTTATTGAAGGGGGATCTTCCATAAGTTAGATCATCCAGCGCATCATACGAGTTGTAGTTCTGTCCCCCACCACTAGACAGTGAATCATCAACATTTGAGACAAGCTGTGTTGCAGCCAGTGTGAGATTTATATCGATATTACTAGTAGCATAAGAGTCATTGCTAGCATCAATATAGGCATTGACTCTATCTTCGATAGCACCTCCTGCCACAGTATTTTTTGCCGCCTGTGTATACAACACAAGCACACTCACATTTTCTGCTAAAGCTGAGGCTGAAAACACAACAAAACTCATTACAAAAAAACAAAAGGCACGACATTTTTTTAACACAAGATTGGAATGGCAACACTATTTCGTACCTAGATTCTTTTCAATTTCCTTCACCTGATCAATCCTCACTTGCTCAAATTTCACGGGTGAAGGAAATTGAAAAGAATCTAGGTACGAAATAGTGTTGCCATTCCAATCTTGTGTTAAAAAAATGTCGTGCCTTT
>NVTY02000067.1 GCA_002401765.2 Thiotrichaceae bacterium | reverse complement strand
AGATAAAGAGCCTATATCCACTAGATTTTGAAGGCGACAAACTTGATTCTCAGCAATTGGATACGTGGGTTAGCAGGGCAGCTGACAAAGCGGCTGAAAGTGAAGAAATACTTGTCGTTATCATTGATGGACTCGACCATGTTTATCGTGAAAGATCAGATATCAGCCAACTTGAACATCTAGTTAATCGGATTGATCCACTTAAAGAAAAGATTTGCTTACTCTATGGTACACAACCAATAAGTGATGAGTATTTGCCTAATTCGTTACTACGTTCAGCACCAAGAGAGAAGTTATGGATCGATATTCCAGCTATGGGGTTGGGTGCCATTAAGGAAAGAATAGACTTCTTGGTATCAATTGAAGAAATCGATGTTGTCGGTGAGAATGAGCACCAAAGAAGCGAAATCGTAGAAATATCGCAGGCATTTCTGGACATTTCGCAAGGATATCCTCTTCATATTATTTATTCTCTAAATAGCTTGAAGCTGGCCGGGAATAAAATCAGCAGATATGACGTAGAAAGGCTTCCGACCTGCCCTGAAGGGGATATACACACATACTATGAGAATTTATGGGTTTCACTATCTGAAAGTGCGAAAGAAATTCTCCTTCTCATAGCAAGTGCTGATTTTTTATGGCCGGATGAAACGCATTTAGAATTTTGTTTTGACGACAGTCTTATATTTAGAAATAGCTTTGCTGAAATTCAACATCTTATTGAAAAGAGGCTGAGCGGAATCACACCATTTCATAGCAGCTTGTTTGTTTTTCTAAAACGAAAAGGTGAATTTTCTGATTCAAAAGAAAGGCTGAATCAGAAGTCAAAAGCCTGGATTGATCGTAAGCGCAAAACAAACCACAGGGTTGCGTCTTAATGTTTCAGCTGATCCTGATGAATGACACCCGGCAAGAGTGCTTCGATGGCTGCGACTGTTTCAGCTTTTGGCAGTTCGGTGAACAGATACCGGAGGTAAGCGTACGGTTCCAGTCCGTTTGCTTTAGCACTCTCGATCAATGAGTATAGGTTGGCGCTGGCTTTGACACCTTTAACTGAGGTGCTGAATAACCAGTTTTTACGCCCCATGACAAAGGGCCTGATGGCGTTCTCTGCACCGTTATTGTCAATCTCAAGACGACCATCGTTCAGATAAGCAGTGAGCTTTGTCCATTCGTTGTTCAGGTAGTGCAACGCTTTGCCCGTGGCACTGGTGGGCGGCACTTGCGGTAGCGCGTCATCTAGCCAGCCCCTCAATTTATCCATCACCGGTTGCGCTTGTTGCTGGCGATGCGCGTAACGTTCATCTGGCGTTGACAGGCGTGCTTGTTTTTCAATCTGGTAGAGTTTCTGAATCAGCAGGAGGCCGTGGTGCGCGTGGCCTTTTTTCTTTTTCTTGCCCTGTGCTTTGATGGCGTCGCTGAACTTGCGTCGTGCATGGGCCATGCAGCCGATGTGCGTCAGTGCGCCGATGGCAACGGCAGCGTTGTAGCCCGCATAGCCATCGGTCTGTAAATACCCAGCAAAGCCTTCAAGCAAACGCTTGGGGACTTCGGCGCTGCGTCCGGGGTCATAATCATAGAGCACTACGGGTTGGTCGGGTGGCCCGCCACGCTGTAGCCACAGGTATGATGTTGATTGCGCGCTTTTACCGGGCTCCTTGAGTACCTGCACCGGTGTCTCGTCCATCTGAATAATGTCATAGGCTAAAAGGCGATCACGTAACAGGTTGATCACCGGTTGAATCAAAGTGCCTACCTGAATCATCCAGTTAGCCAGTGTCGCACGCGGTAACTGAGTGCCGATGCGATTAAGGATTGCCTCCTGTCGGTACAGGGGCAGTGCGTCCTGATATTTTGAGACGGTAATGTGGGCTAGTAAGCCGGGCGATGCCAGGCTTTTGGGGATCGGTTGTGGGGGCAGTGGTGCCGTCTTGATGCATTGACCGCAAGCACAGGCGTATTGCTTGCGGATATGTCGGATCACCTGAATCTTGGCGGGGATGATGTCCAGTTGTTCAGAGGTGACTTCACCGATTTCAGCTAACACATGACCGTCGTGTGGGCAGAGTCGTTCATCGTTGGCCAGCGTGTAAACCTGCTCCGTACGCGGCAATGAATCTGGCAGTGGCCTGCGCCCACGCTTTTGGCGTGCATGCTCAGGGATGATGGTGGCATCGACTTCTACCTCATCGGTCGCCGTTGCCTGCTCAACCTCGGCCTCATCAAACAAACGAATCTGATCGGGCGACAGTTTTTCACTACTGGCCGCATAGCGTCGAGCCAGTGCCAAATTTAGTTGCTCTTGGAGGAGTGAAACTTTGACTTCAAGTTGTTTGTTTTGTTGGGCTTGCTGAGTGACCAATGCCTTGAGGACATCAACATCATTTGGCAAGGTATTTAGTGCTATCAACATGCATTGAATTATACCTCAATGAACAGTGAAAAAAGCTATAAAACACTACTATAATGCAGTGTTTCATGGGGTTCCATTCGCATCACATCAAGACCATCCAGCAGCCAGTTGAGTTGCTGGCCCGTCAACGTAACCACCTCGCCCTCAGCCTTACGCGGCCATTTGAAACGGGCCTTTTCCAGGCGTTTTTGCCACAGACAAAAACCATTGCGCTCCCAATACAATATTTTCACCTTGTCTCGGTTACGATTGCAAAAGATAAACAACTGCGCTGAGAAAGGGTCTTGTTGCAGCACCGTCTCCACCAACACAGCCAGCCCATTGATCCCTTTCCTGAAATCAACAATACCCCGGCAGAGGTAGACACAAGGCAGCGCATCAGATGGACGCATCATTCGATCACTGCTGCCGTGTTCAGCACCGCAGCTAATGCCCGTTCATCAACCGCGCCAGCGAATGATACCGACACACCATTTGGGAGTTGGATAAGCCATTGATTAGCGACCACTGGATTGACCACTTGCACACGTTGAAACCGAGCACGTGTTGACGACAATACCCCTTTACTGATCAACGCCTTTTTACTGGCATACATCGACTTATCTTTAAGTCCGTGCTCCTTGGCATACGCGGCAATGCTTTTTCCTGAGGCTTCACAGGCTTGTAGATGGGTAAACCAGTAACGCTGGCGTTTTGTGAGTGAAATTTCGGGTGAATGATCCATACGTGCTCTCTGCTGTATTTAAAAAGCAGAGCGTGCACTAGCGATTATCAGATGGATAGGGTGTGGTTTGTTTTGCGCTTACAATTAACCGGCAATATTTTCAATGGCCGGTTTTGGCCATTGAAAATATTGTCCGTGTTGAATTGTCTTGTTATAAACACGTTACTCCGGAATATGGAATAACATAATAGCAAGTTTAACTTCTCTGTTTTTATCATCATTTACATGAAATCTATAGTGATACCAGCCTTCTTCTTGTTCTGATACATAACTCAAATAATTTGAATGTTCTGGAGTAGCTTCTTTCACCGTTTCAAGAACCGTTGAAAAGTCTTTGTTTTTTACAAACATAACAACAGCCGCTTTAGAATCCCTCCATGTCAAATAACCTAATAGTTGACTTATTGTCTCCTGAAATGATTTT
>NVTY02000066.1 GCA_002401765.2 Thiotrichaceae bacterium | reverse complement strand
TGTTTTTGTGTACGCCCAGCATGGGCATGAACTAATGAGGTGAAAGTCCTCTGTAGGAAGGTCACCGTCGAACACCATGTTGTCAGTAGACGATAACTACTAGTGAAAGGCAAGGGCCAACCCGTGAGGGACGGTCTGAAGGAAGCCGGACGCAAAACTGCGAGCTGATGAACAAAAACATCATATGAGGCGTAGGCTGGAGGCGAGATGGCACAAGACATCGAAGCCATGTGATTTAACGGCCACCGTAAATGATGCGGCAGTGCAGGGAAAGTTCATACTCTTATCTGGGGAGATCTGCTTAACGAGCGATCGGCCGCTAACCAGTGAGGCTCTGGTTTATAAGTGCCTTGGCTCCTTTGAATCCATCGACAAAGGAGAGCGAACGAGATGAAAACCGATAGCGCGTTGGTGGGCAACCAGCAACGTGATTAAGCAGAAGTCAGCAGACGGCATAGTAGTCAAATGCCCATCGTAATGGTTGGGATACGGTGAAGGCCTGAACCTGAAGATCAGTGAGGAGTCTGTGCAGCGTAACTACTCCATGCCCGACCGGGTTAAGGATCGTTAGCGCAAAAGCAGTAACCAGCACTGGGGTAAGTCGGCGCTAATTGGTCGGCATACTTTAAACATCTTTGGGAAACGCCCTGTGCGGAGCCGCATGCAGGGTGTTGTGGAAGCTGGGGGAGAAAAACCCCGGCTATCCGATTATAAGTCTTTTTGCTTATAGCCATAGTAAATTATTGAATCCTTTTCGCTTAGATTTTTAATACTATGAGTAGCTCCAGCTGGAATAAGAACTTCTTCTCCACCCTCCTGAATAAATGAATCATTACCAACAGTGAATTCATATTTTCCAATTTCCATAAAGACTAATTCATCCATGTCATCATGAACCGCCTCGTTTACCCCATCACCATCCTTGATGGTACCAAAGCCAAATGAAAATCCTCTATCAGTCCAATTTTTCTCAAGTTCTTCTTTATTCATACTAGTACCTTTTTCAATATCCTAGAGATTTCGTTATTGACCGAAGCGTTGACTTATAACACTAACATCACCGGAAAAATAAAGCGTAGTGAGGAACGAACGTAGCTTTATTTTGTCCGAGTGTATGTTTTTGTGTACGCCCAGCATGGGCATGAACTAATGAGGTGAAAGTCCTCTGTAGGAAGATCACCGTCGAATACCATGTTGTTAGTAGACGATAACTACTAGCGAATGGCAAGGGCCAATCCGCGAGGATTGGTCTGAAGGAAGCCGGACGCAAATCTGCGAGCTGATGAACAAAAACATCATATGAGGCGTAGGCTGGAGGCGAGTCAGCACAAGATGACGAAGCCACGTGATCTAACGGCCACCGTAAATGATGCAGCAGTGCGCCGGAACGCAGTGACAAAGTGCCCTTGGGGTGCAGGGACAGTTCATGCTCTTATACCCCTCAAGGGGGTACTAAAAAGAGTCCGGGGAGATCTGCTTAACAAGCGATCGGTAGATAAGCAGTAAGGCCACTGGTCGATCAAGCCTTAGCATGCAGGGTTCATCACCTTGCATGAGCGAATGAGATGAAAACCGATAGCGCCAGCAGGGGTAACTCTGTGGGTGATTAAGCAGAAGTCAGCAGACGGCATAGTAGCCCAACGGCCATCGTAATGGATGGCACATGGTGAAGGCCTGAACATTTAGATAAAGGAGGAGCCTTGCCACACTTGAATACACAAACGCCGACCGGCGGTGATGTGACTCAGCGTAGTGACTCGAAGCCAGCCTTTAGCAACAACCTATTCGATCGTGCATTGCAACGAGATAACATCCTCAAAGCATGGAAACACGTTCGAGCCAATAAGGGGGCTGCTGGTATCGATGGTATGACCATCGATGAGTTCCCTGCTTGGGCAAAATCTGGCCACTGGAAAGGGGTAATGACTGAACTGGCAACAGGACAGTACAAACCTTCACCGGTTAGACGTGTTGAAATTGAAAAGCCGGATGGTGGTAAGCGCCAACTGGGGATTCCAACCATAGTCGATCGAGTGATCCAACAAGCCATTGCCCAAGTGCTTACGCCCATTTTCGATCCTGGATTCTCAGATAATAGTTTTGGGTTTCGCCCGAATCGGAATGGGCAACAAGCGGTGAAACAGATACAAAGCATCATTAAGCAAGGCCGACGCTTTGCGGTGGATGTTGATCTATCGAAGTTCTTTGACAAAGTTAATCATGATTTATTGATGACGCACCTTGGACATAAGGTGAAGGACAAGCGTCTTCTTAAGCTGATTAAGCGTTATCTTCGAGCTGGGATTATCGATAACCAGTTCTATAGAGAAAGCCGAGAAGGTGTTCCCCACCAACAGTAGGCGCTTTTAGGCGAGGCGGGCCACTTTCGCCGCTACTGGCGAACATCATGCTCGATCCTTTGGATAAAGAACTCGAGAAACGTGGGCATCCGTTTGCTCGTTACGCGGATGATTTTACCATCGTGGTAAAAAGTCAACGTGCAGGTCAGCGCGTGCTCCGCAGCATCAGCCGATATCTGGAAAACCATTTGAAGCTGGTGGTTAACGCCACCAAAAGCCACGTAGTTAAAACCAATGAGTGCAAGTTCCTTGGATTCACCTTCAAAGGTGGGCGCATACATTGGCACCCAAAAACGTTGCAGAAGTTTAAGCAACAAGTACGGCGATTAACTAACCGCAACTGGGGTGTTTCGATGACATACCAGCTCTTCAAGCTCAGTCAATATTTACGCGGCTGGATAAATTACTATGGAATCGCCAGCGGGTATCAGCGTTGCGTTGATCTGGATCACTGGATTCGACGCAGAGTGCGAATGGCCTATTGGCGACAGTGGCGAACCAACAGTAGGCGCTTTTAGGCGAGCCACGCACCAAAGTAAGAAGCTTGATGAGACTAGGTGTTCATGTTCGATCGGCAGTTGCGTGTGGCATTACCAGCAAAGGCCCATGGCGTAGTGCTAAAACCCCGGGAATTCAGCAAGCATTATCGAATGCTTACCTGAAATCACAGGGACTTTATGCGCTACGTGATGGATGGATCAAGCTTCACCATTCTAAGTGAAACGCCCTGTGCGGACCCGCATGCAGGGTGTTGTGGGGACTGGGGGTTAGAGACCCCCGGTTACCCGATTAGGCTTTTTAGACCATCCTTAAAAAAACCTAAAGCCCATTCCACTCAGTTAGCTCAACTGTAACTTTCCGGCTAGAGTCACTCCATACATGCTTTATTAGACCACGCAATGGCGTAGCAGCCTCTTGGTTCGCTTGCACATAGCTAGTAAAGGATTCGGAACTATCTTTCGCATCAAAAACACACGCCTGAGTAGAAAATACGCCTGCTGGCACAGTAAGCGTAACATCGCTGCAACTTTTTTCGATAAACTCTAGCGGCGGTTTTTCGCTTTCATCTGAAAAAGTTTGCTCTACTCCTCTTAGTATTGATAATGACCCACCATCAAGTAGTAGAAAAAATGCCTCTGCTGTCAACGATACGGGTTTGTTTGCGCACAGATCACTCAGCTTATAGTTAGATGTCCTGCCATCACTAACACTATAGATAACTTCACCCGATTCATCACCATCCTGCGCCTTGGTAAGAGTGTGATTAAGGGTTTCGCCATTTGCATATGTGAATATATAGGTCACAATTTCCCCATCGTTCATGCTTACAGGAGAGGGACATGAAACGTGACTGTCAACACCGTTTTCGGGTGCGCAGCCGCTTAAATAAACCGCATAAAAACAAACAACCAATTTTAAAAATGGCCTCATAATTACTACCTCTGGCCTCAATATAAGATGTGGTAGAGAAGGAGCAACCCCTCTCTACCAATCCAAGCGAAGCTTCTGCTTAGTTTACAATGATGGCGTTTAGCAACGAAACAAAATTATTGCTTTCATTGCTTTCAGGAATCGAGTTGTTCGCATCTGCCCGATAACCAATGTAGTAAGTCCCAGGGGAAAGATTTGATGGGACGGTGATACGTTTATTCGACGTTACATATGAACCTGACGGCATATTCCATGTTGTTGAGCCAAGGTAAGTATCACCTATTGAAATGTACGAATTTGTCGATATATAGAATTTAATATTGGCACTTTCTGTCTGTGTTCCAAGGTTCTCCATAGTATATTTAATATCGTATTGTGAACCTCTTGAAAGCCACGTAGTTGGGGTTCCTCCGGTTGTATACACCCTGTTGGTTGTACTCGACCCACCCCCCGTATTGCGGAAACGAGAGATCGAAATATCTCGGTCTGTCGAACTATCAGGATAAAGAATCCTCAAACCAAAACGATCATCACCATGAGGTTCTACTTTATTGTAGTGACCATTTGGCCCTCCATTGTAGTAGTACGTATTCATGGTGTCAGGGCGACCATCATAATGCTGCAAGCCAAGCGCATGACCTAACTCATGGAGCACCACGAGTTCAAAATTATAGGGTGATCCAGTCGCACTCCCTGTAAAGGCACTGGTAGTCCATGAATAACGGGTATTTAAATGAATGTCAGCTTCTAAAATCCCGTAGCGCCACCCAAAGAACCAATAACATTTGTAGCGGGAACTCGTTACACCCAAATAGCCATCATTAGGCTTGTATTTGAAGGAAATTTCATTCTTACCGTTACTGGTGTTACTGCTGCCATCAGTATCACGCCCAATGTAGTACGTAAAGTTACTACCACCGACGTCACGCCATTCGCTCATCATGTACTGGGTTTGAAGATCCCATACTGAACCAATAGGCATACTCACCGTCGATACGTACATATTTGTCCAGTCGCTACGCCATGTTTGAGCCTTACCATCACACGTTTTCCATGCCGCCGCCTGTACGGTCAGAGTTAGAGTAGACATTAAAAACATAGCCGTCATCGCTATATACTTATTACAAGTATTCATTTATTCACCTCATCAAGTAAGTTATGTAATAGTGTTTAGATTACAAGGGGCATGTGACTATTCACCATTATCCTTGTGTGTCGGCTTGCTAAGTGGTTTGATGGGGTGTTCGGCAGAGCTAATGGGGGCCGTCGATATATTTTTGGCGCCACTCATTCTTGCACTGATATTGGCACTATTTACTTCAGGGAGAGAAAAAAGATCTAATTGATTTTTTTCAGGCTTGCCGGTTTTGTTTTTCTTCATGGTCTTTCTCTCTTGTATCATTGATACGAAGTTAGAAACATGCATTGCCGAGTAGCCCCCTGTGTCAGGATAGTTGTCGCCTCTGTTGAAATATAATAACAAGACAGGGGGCGGAAAGTATTTGAAATGCCCCGTTATTCAGAAGAGCGAAAATCTGCTGTATT
>NVTY02000065.1 GCA_002401765.2 Thiotrichaceae bacterium | reverse complement strand
GGCCATAAAATAAAAACGTTAAATCTGAAGATTTTACCTGTATGGTCTTCGCCACCTAAAAATTTATCTGCATACCATATATTGATGGGGTACATAAAAGCTGTACCCATGGAAAATATAATGATAGCACCCGAAATAATAGGGATGATTTTTTTAATCAAAATAGTACCCGCCAAAACCAGATGGATTTAGAATCTTCAAGGTCTGAATAAAGCCCGAATGAATGCAAACCAAAGCTACCTATGCGTAAGTGGATTCTAGCCCATGAGTTTGGACTAGTAATTTTATGCCCATTCCATAGGTCTATGTGGTCGCCACTTCTATTTCTGAAGCTTTCCTTTTTTCCATTGTTAGTCCTTCGCCAATAATTTTTGAAAAATATAATTCCTCTTTTCCCTCGGAGCGTGTCTTTGAATTCTTCAGGGTTAACTTTCTGTACTTTTTGGACTCCAGGAATGAAAACAGAATGCTTTTCCAGCCCCTTTGCTAATTCCTCTGCACGAATAATGTGCCCCAATGACTTGTCATGTTTATGCCAGCAATGTATGGCACCTGGAATACGAGATGTGTCTACACCACAACGAGCCAACGAAACCCCCATACGAATTGCACATTGATTTGGAAAATTCGACTTCCCATTTGTTGTGCATGGGTTTTCATCGCCCGTAATTGTCGGGTGGTTTTCCCATAGTTTTTGAAATGTAACCATATTTTTTTCTCCTTTATGAATACATAACGTCGCAATTAACCGTAAGCGCAAAACAAACCACAGGGTTGC
The DNA here is from genome assembly GCA_002401765.2 of Thiotrichaceae bacterium. Taxonomy (GTDB): domain Bacteria; phylum Pseudomonadota; class Gammaproteobacteria; order SZUA-140; family SZUA-140; genus SZUA-76. The sequence continues at coordinate 2,920 of NVTY02000065.1, read as the reverse complement.
GTCTTAATGTTTCAGCTGATCCTGATGAATGACACCCGGCAAGAGTGCTTCGATGGCTGCGACTGTTTCAGCTTTTGGCAGTTCGGTGAACAGATACCGGAGGTAAGCGTACGGTTCCAGTCCGTTTGCTTTAGCACTCTCGATCAATGAGTATAGGTTGGCGCTGGCTTTGACACCTTTAACTGAGGTGCTGAATAACCAGTTTTTACGCCCCATGACAAAGGGCCTGATGGCGTTCTCTGCACCGTTATTGTCAATCTCAAGACGACCATCGTTCAGATAAGCAGTGAGCTTTGTCCATTCGTTGTTCAGGTAGTGCAACGCTTTGCCCGTGGCACTGGTGGGCGGCACTTGCGGTAGCGCGTCATCTAGCCAGCCCCTCAATTTATCCATCACCGGTTGCGCTTGTTGCTGGCGATGCGCGTAACGTTCATCTGGCGTTGACAGGCGTGCTTGTTTTTCAATCTGGTAGAGTTTCTGAATCAGCAGGAGGCCGTGGTGCGCGTGGCCTTTTTTCTTTTTCTTGCCCTGTGCTTTGATGGCGTCGCTGAACTTGCGTCGTGCATGGGCCATGCAGCCGATGTGCGTCAGTGCGCCGATGGCAACGGCAGCGTTGTAGCCCGCATAGCCATCGGTCTGTAAATACCCAGCAAAGCCTTCAAGCAAACGCTTGGGGACTTCGGCGCTGCGTCCGGGGTCATAATCATAGAGCACTACGGGTTGGTCGGGTGGCCCGCCACGCTGTAGCCACAGGTATGATGTTGATTGCGCGCTTTTACCGGGCTCCTTGAGTACCTGCACCGGTGTCTCGTCCATCTGAATAATGTCATAGGCTAAAAGGCGATCACGTAACAGGTTGATCACCGGTTGAATCAAAGTGCCTACCTGAATCATCCAGTTAGCCAGTGTCGCACGCGGTAACTGAGTGCCGATGCGATTAAGGATTGCCTCCTGTCGGTACAGGGGCAGTGCGTCCTGATATTTTGAGACGGTAATGTGGGCTAGTAAGCCGGGCGATGCCAGGCTTTTGGGGATCGGTTGTGGGGGCAGTGGTGCCGTCTTGATGCATTGACCGCAAGCACAGGCGTATTGCTTGCGGATATGTCGGATCACCTGAATCTTGGCGGGGATGATGTCCAGTTGTTCAGAGGTGACTTCACCGATTTCAGCTAACACATGACCGTCGTGTGGGCAGAGTCGTTCATCGTTGGCCAGCGTGTAAACCTGCTCCGTACGCGGCAATGAATCTGGCAGTGGCCTGCGCCCACGCTTTTGGCGTGCATGCTCAGGGATGATGGTGGCATCGACTTCTACCTCATCGGTCGCCGTTGCCTGCTCAACCTCGGCCTCATCAAACAAACGAATCTGATCGGGCGACAGTTTTTCACTACTGGCCGCATAGCGTCGAGCCAGTGCCAAATTTAGTTGCTCTTGGAGGAGTGAAACTTTGACTTCAAGTTGTTTGTTTTGTTGGGCTTGCTGAGTGACCAATGCCTTGAGGACATCAACATCATTTGGCAAGGTATTTAGTGCTATCAACATGCATTGAATTATACCTCAATGAACAGTGAAAAAAGCTATAAAACACTACTATAATGCAGTGTTTCATGGGGTTCCATTCGCATCACATCAAGACCATCCAGCAGCCAGTTGAGTTGCTGGCCCGTCAACGTAACCACCTCGCCCTCAGCCTTACGCGGCCATTTGAAACGGGCCTTTTCCAGGCGTTTTTGCCACAGACAAAAACCATTGCGCTCCCAATACAATATTTTCACCTTGTCTCGGTTACGATTGCAAAAGATAAACAACTGCGCTGAGAAAGGGTCTTGTTGCAGCACCGTCTCCACCAACACAGCCAGCCCATTGATCCCTTTCCTGAAATCAACAATACCCCGGCAGAGGTAGACACAAGGCAGCGCATCAGATGGACGCATCATTCGATCACTGCTGCCGTGTTCAGCACCGCAGCTAATGCCCGTTCATCAACCGCGCCAGCGAATGATACCGACACACCATTTGGGAGTTGGATAAGCCATTGATTAGCGACCACTGGATTGACCACTTGCACACGTTGAAACCGAGCACGTGTTGACGACAATACCCCTTTACTGATCAACGCCTTTTTACTGGCATACATCGACTTATCTTTAAGTCCGTGCTCCTTGGCATACGCGGCAATGCTTTTTCCTGAGGCTTCACAGGCTTGTAGATGGGTAAACCAGTAACGCTGGCGTTTTGTGAGTGAAATTTCGGGTGAATGATCCATACGTGCTCTCTGCTGTATTTAAAAAGCAGAGCGTGCACTAGCGATTATCAGATGGATAGGGTGTGGTTTGTTTTGCGCTTACAATTAACCGGCAATATTTTCAATGGCCGGTTTTTGGCCATTGAAAATATTGTCCGTGTTGAATTGTCTTGTTATAAACACGTTACTCCGGAATATGGAATAACATAATAGCAAGTTTAACTTCTCTGTTTTTATCATCATTTACATGAAATCTATAGTGATACCAGCCTTCTTCTTGTTCTGATACATAACTCAAATAATTTGAATGTTCTGGAGTAGCTTCTTTCACCGTTTCAAGAACCGTTGAAAAGTCTTTGTTTTTTACAAACATAACAACAGCCGCTTTAGAATCCCTCCATGTCAAATAACCTAATAGTTGACTTATTGTCTCCTGAAATGATTTTTTACCCCTCCAAAATTTTAGCTCAGCTATAAATACATTGTTACTTTCATGCCTTAGAAGAATATCAGTTTTCCCAGATTTATTAAATGTTTCGCCTGTGGCACTTCCTTCGAAGTTTGGTTCAAGAATTAGAAGAATATGATCTCTTAAATGTTCTTCTTCTTTTCCTGAGTAGGTGCTAGGCAATCTTTCGAATTGTTTACCTACATCATGAATTATGGAAAGTATTT
>NVTY02000064.1 GCA_002401765.2 Thiotrichaceae bacterium | reverse complement strand
TGTAGCAAACTATCCCTTTTTTACCAATAACATCGTCAGGTGGATTGCTGCTATTTTCCTGTGCATTCCACCCAAAATTTCGTGCTCCGAATACTGAAGGCTTGGCAAGGATAGCTCCAAGAGCTTGAGCTCCACGAATATAGCCATGCGGACATTTATTTTTAATTGATTTTTTTAATACATCTAAAATTTTTTCATTAGACCTCACAAGTGCTTCACTCATACGAATTGCACATGTATTTGGGAAATGCATAGAACAGGTATGAATTTTTCTCTTATCCTTTTTGTAGTTTGACTTCAGCTTATAAAATGATGGTCTTAACATGATTTTCTCCTTGATTGCATAACGCCTCGCTCAGCGGCAATTTACAGAGTGTTGAGGCTTGGTGTAGCCAAACGAAACACACTGTAAATTGTCCGCTGGAGCTAATTGTTATGCCTTTGCCTTTTTACTATCCATGAGTTTTTCTCGTGGCTGACGCCGAGATGATCAAATAGTTTTTCAAGATCGAGCACTATTTCCTGAAAAGTGTTTTCACCATAACCTTGAACTCTTAATATCTTAGGTAGAGAAAAAGCGTACCCCATCGGCTTTTTAGTCGCAGGTAAAAACACAGCATCGTACCTGTCTCCTGCTTCGGCGGCATCAGAAATTCTTATTTCAATATCATTTTGAGAAAATTCACCCTCATCTAGTACTTTATGGCGATAGTGTATATTGTATTTATTGGATGAAAGATTAATTCTCAACTCATCCCCTTTTACGATTTGAAATATATGATTTCCTATGTGACCTACAACTACCAAAGGTAAAAAATATGTAAGAAGTGGTTCATTGTTGGAGATGTAGATCAAATACCCACCTACAGTTAAAAATAAAGAAACTGTCAAAAAAAAGGGAAAACAAGTAAACCATAATAAAATAGAGCTATGGCAAACACTACTGATATCAAATATCCTAAAATGTGTAAATTGCCATTAATCTCTACCAAAATTTCACCAAGTATCGATCCCATTGAAAAAATACTGACGGAATAAGAAATGAATGATATCCAAAAAAATAAATTACCAAAAAAAGATTGAGTCCCAAGTAAAAATTCGACTCCTTCATTGGTAATTTCCATCCTTGATGCGCTTTTCAGTTTTAGTGAAGTATATTCACGATTCACACAACCACCCCCCATAATTACCAATAACCCTTGTGCAGTTACAGCCACTTTCAGGCATAACGCCTAAAGCAGCGGAAAACAAAAGTGTAGCGGAGCGAAGCTTTTGGTTTTCCGACTGCCTTTACTTGTTATGTTTTTTTAACTTCTTTGCTGCAACGAAATAGCTAGATGCATCCTTATAAATCTCTTCAGATTCAACTGCTTGAAATCCACCAGTTTCTAGCAATTTGTTTACCTCTGAGCTCGTTATCCTTCTTATAGGAATGGGAATTAAACCAAATTTACACAAAAACCTTACCAGTTGAATTTGAAGATTAACTAAGAATGACATTTTTTGGCCTAGGCAGGGTGTTACAGAAATGAATAAGCCTTCTGGCTTTAATAATTCACTTATTCGTTCTATTACATCTTGTGGGCTAGCAACTGTATGCAACATATTAAAAGCCAGAATCACATCATATGATTGGGCAGAATACTTGCTATCAAAGATATCCGACTGCTCGAAATTTACGTTTTCAATTTTACCGGCAGCGGCTTTCTCTTTAGCTATTTCAATCATTTTCGACGAAATATCAATTGCATGAATTTCCTTAACCAGGCTAGAAAACTGACAAGCAGCAGTGCCTGTTCCGCACCCATAATCTAAAACAATGTCGCCCCCCTTCAGAAGCTTACTTGTATTCTCTCTAGATCTACTATGAATATACTCAAATCGCTCCTCGGTTTTATCGTAGTTTTTAGACGCACCGTCCCAGAACTTTTCTGATTTGTTCATTTTATATACCTTAATATGAGGAAACATAACGTTTGAGTTAACAAGCGGCACACTGAAACATCAGGAAACAAACGCTGACAATGCCCGTCTGGTTTAACGATTTGTGAACGAAGCCGCTCCGCGGCAGAACTCCCCCCAGACTTAAATTAGGTCGATAACCCCTCGCGTACCCAGTCCCGGGTACATTAACTCGCGAGGCGCTATCGATGAAAAAAGCACAGCAAAACAAGTTCGATTCACTGTACCAAAAACATGTTAACGCACTTATACGCCAAGGTAAATCTGAGAAAACGGTTGATGCCTATGCACGTGCCGTGCGGCGTATTGCAAACTATTTTGATCGCTGCCCCGACAAGCTCAGCGTGGATGATTTACAACGCTATTTTGATGATTTACTCAAAACACACTCATGGAGTACCATCAAAATTGACCGCAATGGCTTACAGTTTTTCTATAAACAGATACTGAAGAAGCAGTGGGCCTGGGTTGATATCATCAAACCACCCAGCCGGAAAACGCTACCCGATATCCTCACTCATGAAGAGATCGAGCGGATCATTAATGCGACGCGTGAGGCACGTTACCGAACCTATATTCTTATACTCTACAGCATGGGGTTACGCCTTGGTGAGGCGCTTAACTTATGCATTGGTGACATAGATGCACGTCAACATCGCGTTCATATCCGCATGGGAAAAGGCCATAAAGACCGCTTTGTGACACTCCCTGATCGGGCGCTTGACGCGCTACGGCAATATTGGGCAACACACCGACATACTCAGTTTATCTTTCCAGCCGGTAAAACGGCGACCGACCGCCACCGCGCCAACATCGTCATGGATCGTGGTGGCTTGCAAAAATCGTTCAAAGCCATTGTGCTGAGTTGTAATATCCATAAAAAAGTGACCATCCACAGCCTGCGACACTGCTACGGCACTCACCTCTTAGAAGCGGGGCTAAACCTTCGCGCCATACAGCATGAGATGGGCCATGGCAGCCCTAAGACAACCGCTATTTATACTCAACTAACCAAACAGGTTCAGCAGAATACCTTAGATATCGTCAATACGATGGTCAATCGCCTTTCCATTAACTTAGATCAGGAGGGCTAACCATGGAGTTGAAAAGTATCATTCAGAACTATCAAACACTTTTTATGGCAAAGTATGGCGGTCGTCTTGAGCATAAGCACCACCAGGCGATGGCCGCTACGCAATATTGTCGAACCGAGCGATATGGGGAGATGCGATTGGGCTGCACGCCGTGTGACGAAGAGACCGTGCGCTTTCACTCCTGCGGTCATCGTAGCTGCCCTCGATGCCAGAATCACGATACCACGCTGTGGCTTGAGCGCCAGCAACAAAAGCTGCTGCCTGTCGATTACTTTATGGTGACGTTTACACTCCCCTATGAGTTGCGTGATCTGGTATGGCGAAACCAGAGAAAACTCTATGCGCTGCTGATTCAGTGTGCGATCAGCACGTTGAAGAATTTCGGGGTTAACGAGAAAAAACTTGGTGGCGATCTCGGGTTAACGGCGGTATTGCACACGCACAACAGGCGGCTCGATTATCACCCACACCTGCATGTCATTGTCCCGGGTGGTTGCCTTAATAAAAAACGTAATCAGTGGACAAAATTGAAGGGCGAGTATCTATTCAATGCATTTGCTCTAGCCAAAGTATTCAGAGGCCGCTTCCTTGCCGCAGCACACGCTGCCAGGTTCAGGATTCCCAAAACAGCGACCAAATGGGTGGTGGATTGCCAGCAGGTTGGCCGTGGCTTGCATGCGTTAAAGTATCTATCACGTTACCTCTATCGAGGCGTGATCAGTGAAAAGAACATTCTCTCTGATGATGGTATCAATGTTACTTTTCGGTATCTGGACAGCCAGACCAAAACATACCAGACAAGAACCGTCAAAGGCGAAGCATTTTTGTGGCTGGTTTTTCAGCATGTACTGCCGAAACGGTTTCGTCGGACGCGGGATTTTGGCTTCTTGCATGGCAATGCTAAAAAGATACGCCGCCTGGTTCAACTCATCCTAAAAGTGATCATTACCCAACCGGAAGAGAGAAAACGACCGAGTTATCGTTGCCGATCGTGCGGTGCCCCGATGGTGGTGATCAGCAATACGTTTCGTTCTGGCTGACGAGCAATAACGAGAAAAGGCATCGGTACATCTATTTGAAAAGGAGGTGAGCTAAGGCTATGACAGATCGCTAAATTTTTATCGTCCGTGATGGGCGAGTGTTCTGCTCGGCCATTAAAAAGCGCCATCCCCAATGATGGCGCAATCACAAACAACAATAATCTATATATCTGCTTATATAAGGGAAATCCGGGCTTGTTCAACAACTGGATAGATCGCGGTTCGTTCCTCACGCGATCTATCCTTGTTCGTTATGTGCGACTTTATTTACAGTATGCCCAATGCCACGGTTCATAGGCTACCCCGCCTGAATTATCCCTTGGGTAAGACAAGTAAAATGAATACAAACTGGCATTTTTATTAAGCCAGCGATACGCCTCAGTTAACTCAAAAGATTCAACCAAGGGTTCACCGCTTGGCGTAGTTATATCAATTGCCTTCCCAGTATGGTGCTCACTGTAGCCGGGTGCGGCACTTACCTCCAGTATTTCCGAGATACTCTGACCTTGCTCTAATTTTCTTTCAATGATAGATAGTTGTTTATCAACTGACCTGAATGCAGAAACCACTTCAAGACGAATACCTTCTTCATTTGCCTGTTTTCTCATTTTATTCCACGAGATCGCAGCTTCCTTCGATAAATACTGTGCTCGATTGTAAATATCACTACCAATTTCAACCAACGAATCTTCCTCATATTGAATTGGTAACCCATACCTGGATTCATACTCTGAGGGAATATCTAACCTCTTACAGATATCTCTAATACGGTCTTCAAATTTATACATAAGCTAAATTGTTAACCATAGTTTTAAGCACATAACGTCGGTGGTAAGCTGAAGGCCGTAGCGTTGTGAGGCTTGTGCTATTCAGCACAAACGAGCAACACGGAGGACTGTCAGCTTGACCACCCTTGTTATATTTTCATTCCCTCGGAGACACATCAACAGAACTTATTTTTGGATAACTCCCATTACAACCTTTTACGACAATACTTATTTTCTCTTGTTTAGATTTAGCATGCATAAGCAAGGGCCAGATGTAGACCATGAACTTTGTGTCATCCAACGTATTTGATGTCCATATTGAACTACAGCTTCCTTCATGAAAGAAAGGCTTTCCTGTAAAATGAACATGCACTCTCTCAGTTTCCAAATTCACATGAAGTGTATGAATCGTACCGATGTGTGACTCAGCAAAAGATATTGAACTAACCGCCATCAGACCCAAAATAATTATTATTCTCATAACATCCACCCTTTTCTATTTTTAGACTTTTCGTAGTTTCTCAAACCAATTATTTTCTATGAAAATTACTCGGACATTCTCAATTTAAAATATAACGTTTTAACTTAGCTGCGGCACGCTGAACTGGCAGGAAACAAACGACGACAATGCCCGTCTGCTATAGTGCTTTGTTAGAGCCGGGGTACAACATACACTTAAATATTTGAATGAACTTGCAGCCACTGGTGATTCGCTTTTGATTTTAGTTACCACACATTCACTGCCCATTTCTGCTTCACTTTAATATTCTGATTATTGCACTATTCACTACAACTGGCAGTATTTTTCATGACCACTGAACTTTCACTTGTTTAAAACCCATAGCCATGATGTTACTCACCACTGAACTTCCACTCCTACGATGAATTTACATGGCTTGTGCCAAGTTAATAGTTTTGACTGATGCGCTAATTTCTCTTTATTTCAGCTAGCCCCGTTTCGTTTTATGCTTTTAAATCTGTGGCTCTAACGTTTTAACTTAGCTGCGGCACGCTGAACTCGCAGGAAACAAACGGTGACAATGCCCGTCTGCTATAGTGCCTTGTTAGAGCCGGGGCACAACATACACTCAAATGTTTGAATG
>NVTY02000044.1 GCA_002401765.2 Thiotrichaceae bacterium | reverse complement strand
AGAGAGAAAACGACCGAGTTATCGTTGCCGATCGTGCGGTGCCCCGATGGTGGTGATCAGCAATACGTTTCGTTCTGGCTGACGAGCAATAACGAGAAAAGGCATCGGTACATCTATTTGAAAAGGAGGTGAGCTAAGGCTATGACAGATCGCTAAATTTTTATCGTCCCTGATGGGCGAGTGTTCTGCTCGCCCATTAAAAAGCGCCATCCCCAATGATGGCGCAATCACAAACAACAATAATCTATATATCTGCTTATATAAGGGAAATCCGGGCTTGTTCAACAACTGGATAGATCGCGGTTCGTTCCTCACGCGATCTATCCTTGTTCGTTAGGTTCTTTCATTTTCAGTAACTGTGAATTCAATGCCACCAAAACGTTTTGCAATAAAGTTGTATGCTACACAACCGAGACGAGTGAATACATAGCCCATAGCACCGTAAATGATTGGGGCAAATACAAAAAATAGCCATGGGAATTGAGGCCCTACTTGTCCATTAGGCATTTCCATTGAACTAGAAAACATAAACCCTAGTATCCCAACAATAGCGAAAGGGATAGTAAACAACATATAGAGCAAGGCAAATACTTTACTGGTTTGATGCCCTGATACATTTGAAATTTGTTTCTTCATGCGTTTTCCTTTAGCACCTAACGTTTTAACTTAGCTGCGGCACACTGAACTGGCAGGAAACAAATGGTGACAAAGCCCGTCTGCTATAGTGTTTTGTTAGGCTTTTTGCTTTCATTTAAATGTGCCATTCATGCCAAGCCCTTCGATTGTTTTTGACTGGTTCCTTCAAAGCAATATAACCCAATTGACTCAATCTAGGAAACCGGGCGGATGGTAAGGATTATACGCCCTTTATTAACGGTTACTTGCAGCGGTGTATCAATGGTGAAGCCTGCCTCATTGAGCCAATAACCTTTGATATTGATCCAGGGAACGGGAATGATGGGGCGATAACGGTCTACGGGCTGAAAATTGCCGAAGTGGTAATAATAATGGCCCGTCCGAACCTTGAGTTGGCGGTAGTAGGGATGTTTTTGTGCTTTTTTGATCGATTTTTCCTTAGTCGAGCGGGTCTCTCGCTTATCATTGCGTTTAGCCATAATTGATATCTCTTGTATCGGTTGTGGTTAGCTGCCTCTAGGTGTTTCTGCACTCAGGGGCAGCGCTTAATTAAATCAGCATTTCAATGTTGAAACATACTCCTCTCTTTATGTTTTAACTCAATACCCATCAGACGCCTTTTTTAAGAAAATATCAAACTATTTTTTCAACTGTTTATTGCAACAGTGATGGCTGATTTGGGAGCCTAACGCCACATTCACCGGCGGAGTATGCTGCAATGCCTTATTAGGGTTTTTTCTGATTAACGAATATTGCTTTTAGAATTGGCAATACCTGATTTTATATTTGCTTTATGTGAAGCTTGATTTAATTTAGTAATTAAATCTTTAGGGTTTATTTCACCTTTCATGGGTTTTAGCTGCTTTTCTCTTTCACTTAATACTTGATTATCATTCCTATTCATTAGTTTCATCATCCTCTTTTAAAATTTTATCCATATTCCCGCCAGAAGCAAAATTTTTGGGTTCTTCTAGGTCTTTGGGTACTTTGTCGAGAAACGTTTTAGTTGCAGCTTCCGTTACTGACTCCAGTGAGCGCGGTTTCTTCTTTTGACGTTTGACATTTAAGCTTTCAACTCTTTTGATCATAGTCATAACCTCATATATAAATAGTCGTCTTTGGAAACATAAGTAAGGCCAACTGATTTGTAATAATTCTTAACATCATCATTAATTGGATTCATTACTCGGATTTGTTCTGCCCCAAGTATCTCGGCATATGTAATCATTACAAAAAGTACTGCTGGGATAACTTTTAATTCTTTAGCTTTATCTGGGCTTGCTTCAGTAAAATCTAACCTTAAGGCAGTTCCACTGTACGTTGGCCGACCCATAGTAAGGCTTACAAGTTCATTGCCAGACCAAATAGCCAGCTCAAAACGTTTAGGATACCTAAATTTAAAGGAAGTATAACCGTCAGTCCAATCCCAATCGACTCTTCTGGAAGTTGATTCCATCCATTTTTTTGATTCTCTCAAAGATTCAGCGGTAATTAATTTTAACTTTAATAATGAATATTCAGATTTAGTAGCTAACTTTCTTTGAGATATTTCAAGAACTGCCTTCCGTATCTTGGTATATCTTGCTTCTGCATCTTGATGAGTTGCCAGCATAAAACCTCCTATTGTTTCATATGACTTTAAAGCCTAACGAGGCTGTAGGAAAACCCGTTTTGAGCGCAACGATTTCCCTCAGCGTTAAATATTTTATACACTCATTATTACTCAATATATTTATATTTCAATATTTAATTGTCGCTTGCGCCTTATATATTGATGCCTGGTCGTTCATGGCCCATATTCGTCTCTCTAATGCCTTAGTTCACCGTAATTCATCAGCTTCTCTATGTTGTGCACCATGCAGTAAAGTTGCCATTGGCCTTGAACCTTCGCTTTGCCTCGCAAGCTAAATCGATTCAAGCCTTTGTTGCTACCCATATTGGCAAAGACGGGTTCGACCACTGACATTCGGTGGCTATAGATTTGTTTTCCTTTGTCACTATCAACCCGCGCCTTCATCCAGTCGGTGTAGTTAGGTTCGGGTGTGCGTTGTTTGACGATGAATGAGACTTGTCTTCCATGGCCGTTCCGAGTGTCGGCTGAGTCGGGCTTCTTCATGCATTGTTGTTTCTGTTCACAGTCTCGGCAGTCAGTTAGCCTTCCTTCAAAATACAGCTTGTCGTTGCCGTATTGGTCTTTCTTTTCATTTTTAAGCCACAGGCTTTTTCCTGCTGGGCATACGCAACTTTTATCATCGCTGTTTAACTCAAATTCGGTCGCGGGATAGCGGCTGTTACCTTTCTTTTTAGTCAATTGATTTCGTTTGCCGTACTTTTTCTTTTGATCGATAAATTTAGGATCGCGGCTACGAAAATGTTTATCGGGAATGTAGGCATCGATGTTGTTTTGGTGCAGGTAAGCCATGTTGTCTTCATTGGCATAGCCGGTGTCTGCGGTGACGATGATGCCATCCTGGTAGATATCATCACTGATTCCCAGTCGGTTAAAGCGTTCTTTGATGATGTTAAGAACAGGCTTTAATACATGGTGTTCCTGCCCTTCACCAAAGGCCTGGGCATCGATGATGATTTGATGTTTTTTATCAACCGAGGCGACGCCGTTGAATCCCTGTATGGTGCCTTTACTGGTGGTCATCTTGGCCGACTCGTTGTCGGTAATATTGCTTTTCACTTCAGTTTTTTTCTTGCCCTTTCCTTGTCTCGGCTCGTTGTGATCGAGAAATCTTTCGATTTTATCGTGGGCTTTGTTGAGTGTGTCGATGGTCTGTGCGGTACGCTTCTCTCTGGCGTCATCATGATCCTCAACCGGGTCATTGTCCTGATGAAGGTTCATTTGGTATTGGATCATACACTTGAGTTTGTCACGCTTTTCACCCAGCTCTTTAAAGGTGCCTGACCAGGTTTTCGCGGCGTCTGAACGCATCTTACAACCGTCAATCGCAAACAGTTCATTGCCCAATAGTCCTTCATCAAAACAGATGAGCAGGATCTGTTCAAAGATCGCTTCGATGTCACTGGGCTTACTGCTAATAAAGTCGGCAATGGTAGTAAAGTGCGGGTTACTGTTACAGGCAAGTGCTTTGAAGATGATGTTGTATTGGCAGCACCACTGAATTTCACGGCTGGAGGTAATGCCTTTTGAGTATGCAAACAGGATGATTTTGAGCAACATGGCGGGATCATAGGCGGGACGCCCAACATCATCATTTTTATAGCGGGGGTAAAAAACCGACAGGTCGAGTTTTTGATCGATTAAGTAATGCAGCGCGTGCTCAAAGGTGCCCGGCTGTAGTTGATCTTCAAAATTAAGCGCGATCAACATGTCTTGCTTGTAATTATTGGGAATGAACTTTGGCATCGCATCAATCCTTAATAGTGTGATGCTATTTTAGCTGATTTTAGTGGTGACTGGGGGTTTTCCAACAGCTTGAACGTTTGAGTTAAAAGGCGCGCCTCTTTTGCGCGTCCTTTTTGAACGACTTGGTACGCCCAGCATGGGCGTGAACTTATGAGGTGAAAGTCCTCTGTAAGAGATTCGCCTGTCT
>NVTY02000063.1 GCA_002401765.2 Thiotrichaceae bacterium | reverse complement strand
GTCCTGGTAACAATATATTAATGACCGGCAGCGCCGAATTGGTGTATGAAGGTGTCATCATTGAATAATTTTACGCGCTGATGCAGGAAATGGTGAAGCCAGCCTCATTGAGCCAATAACCTTTGATATTGATCCAGGGAACAGGGATGACTGGACGATAGCGGCCTCGGGGCTGAAAATCGCCGAAATGGTAGTAATATAGGCTCGACCGAACCTTGAGTTAGCGGTAGTAAGGATGTTTTTGTGCTTTTTTGATCGATTTTTCTTTAGTCGAGCGGGTCTCTCGCTTATCATTGCGTTTAGCCATAATTGATATCTCTTGTATCGGTTGTGGTTAGCTGCCTCTGGGTGCTTGTTACACTCAGGGGTAGCGCTTAATTAAATCAATATTTCAATGTTGAAACATACTCCTCTCTTTATGTTTTAACTCAATACCCATCAGACGCCTTTTTTAAGAAAATATCAAACTATTTTTTCAACTGTTTATTGCAACAGTGATGGCTGATTTGGGAGCCTAACGCCACATTCACCGGCGGAGTATGCTGCAATGCCTTATTAGGGTTTTTTCTGATTAACGAATATTGCTTTTAGAATTGGCAATACCTGATTTTATATTTGCTTTATGTGAAGCTTGATTTAATTTAGTAATTAAATCTTTAGGGTTTATTTCACCTTTCATGGGTTTTAGCTGCTTTTCTCTTTCACTTAATACTTGATTATCATTCCTATTCATTAGTTTCATCATCCTCTTTTAAAATTTTATCCATATTCCCGCCAGAAGCAAAATTTTTGGGTTCTTCTAGGTCTTTGGGTACTTTGTCGAGAAACGTTTTAGTTGCAGCTTCCGTTACTGACTCCAGTGAGCGCGGTTTCTTCTTTTGACGTTTGACATTTAAGCTTTCAACTCTTTTGATCATAGTCATAACCTCATATATAAATAGTCGTCTTTGGAAACATAAGTAAGGCCAACTGATTTGTAATAATTCTTAACATCATCATTAATTGGATTCATTACTCGGATTTGTTCTGCCCCAAGTATCTCGGCATATGTAATCATTACAAAAAGTACTGCTGGGATAACTTTTAATTCTTTAGCTTTATCTGGGCTTGCTTCAGTAAAATCTAACCTTAAGGCAGTTCCACTGTACGTTGGCCGACCCATAGTAAGGCTTACAAGTTCATTGCCAGACCAAATAGCCAGCTCAAAACGTTTAGGATACCTAAATTTAAAGGAAGTATAACCGTCAGTCCAATCCCAATCGACTCTTCTGGAAGTTGATTCCATCCATTTTTTTGATTCTCTCAAAGATTCAGCGGTAATTAATTTTAACTTTAATAATGAATATTCAGATTTAGTAGCTAACTTTCTTTGAGATATTTCAAGAACTGCCTTCCGTATCTTGGTATATCTTGCTTCTGCATCTTGATGAGTTGCCAGCATAAAACCTCCTATTGTTTCATATGACTTTAAAGCCTAACGTTTGAGCTTAGCTGCGGCACACTGAACTATCAGGAAACAAACGGTGACAATGCCCGTCTGGTTTAACGATTTGTGAACGAAGCCGCTCCGCGGCAGAACTCCCCCCAGACTTAAATTAGGTCGATAACCCCTCGCGTACCCAGTCCCGGGTACATTAACTCGCGAGGCGCTATCGATGAAAAAAGCACAGCAAAACAAGTTCGATTCACTGTACCAAAAACATGTTAACGCACTTATACGCCAAGGTAAATCTGAGAAAACGGTTGATGCCTATGCACGTGCCGTGCGGCGTATTGCAAACTATTTTGATCGCTGCCCCGACAAGCTCAGCGTGGATGATTTACAACGCTATTTTGATGATTTACTCAAAACACACTCATGGAGTACCATCAAAATTGACCGCAATGGCTTACAGTTTTTCTATAAACAGATACTGAAGAAGCAGTGGGCCTGGGTTGATATCATCAAACCACCCAGCCGGAAAACGCTACCCGATATCCTCACTCATGAAGAGATCGAGCGGATCATTAATGCGACGCGTGAGGCACGTTACCGAACCTATATTCTTATACTCTACAGCATGGGGTTACGCCTTGGTGAGGCGCTTAACTTATGCATTGGTGACATAGATGCACGTCAACATCGCGTTCATATCCGCATGGGAAAAGGCCATAAAGACCGCTTTGTGACACTCCCTGATCGGGCGCTTGACGCGCTACGGCAATATTGGGCAACACACCGACATACTCAGTTTATCTTTCCAGCCGGTAAAACGGCGACCGACCGCCACCGCGCCAACATCGTCATGGATCGTGGTGGCTTGCAAAAATCGTTCAAAGCCATTGTGCTGAGTTGTAATATCCATAAAAAAGTGACCATCCACAGCCTGCGACACTGCTACGGCACTCACCTCTTAGAAGCGGGGCTAAACCTTCGCGCCATACAGCATGAGATGGGCCATGGCAGCCCTAAGACAACCGCTATTTATACTCAACTAACCAAACAGGTTCAGCAGAATACCTTAGATATCGTCAATACGATGGTCAATCGCCTTTCCATTAACTTAGATCAGGAGGGCTAACCATGGAGTTGAAAAGTATCATTCAGAACTATCAAACACTTTTTATGGCAAAGTATGGCGGTCGTCTTGAGCATAAGCACCACCAGGCGATGGCCGCTACGCAATATTGTCGAACCGAGCGATATGGGGAGATGCGATTGGGCTGCACGCCGTGTGACGAAGAGACCGTGCGCTTTCACTCCTGCGGTCATCGTAGCTGCCCTCGATGCCAGAATCACGATACCACGCTGTGGCTTGAGCGCCAGCAACAAAAGCTGCTGCCTGTCGATTACTTTATGGTGACGTTTACACTCCCCTATGAGTTGCGTGATCTGGTATGGCGAAACCAGAGAAAACTCTATGCGCTGCTGATTCAGTGTGCGATCAGCACGTTGAAGAATTTCGGGGTTAACGAGAAAAAACTTGGTGGCGATCTCGGGTTAACGGCGGTATTGCACACGCACAACAGGCGGCTCGATTATCACCCACACCTGCATGTCATTGTCCCGGGTGGTTGCCTTAATAAAAAACGTAATCAGTGGACAAAATTGAAGGGCGAGTATCTATTCAATGCATTTGCTCTAGCCAAAGTATTCAGAGGCCGCTTCCTTGCCGCAGCACACGCTGCCAGGTTCAGGATTCCCAAAACAGCGACCAAATGGGTGGTGGATTGCCAGCAGGTTGGCCGTGGCTTGCATGCGTTAAAGTATCTATCACGTTACCTCTATCGAGGCGTGATCAGTGAAAAGAACATTCTCTCTGATGATGGTATCAATGTTACTTTTCGGTATCTGGACAGCCAGACCAAAACATACCAGACAAGAACCGTCAAAGGCGAAGCATTTTTGTGGCTGGTTTTTCAGCATGTACTGCCGAAACGGTTTCGTCGGACGCGGGATTTTGGCTTCTTGCATGGCAATGCTAAAAAGATACGCCGCCTGGTTCAACTCATCCTAAAAGTGATCATTACCCAACCGGAAGAGAGAAAACGACCGAGTTATCGTTGCCGATCGTGCGGTGCCCCGATGGTGGTGATCAGCAATACGTTTCGTTCTGGCTGACGAGCAATAACGAGAAAAGGCATCGGTACATCTATTTGAAAAGGAGGTGAGCTAAGGCTATGACAGATCGCTAAATTTTTATCGTCCGTGATGGGCGAGTGTTCTGCTCGCCCATTAAAAAGCGCCATCCCCAATGATGGCGCAATCACAAACAACAATAATCTATATATCTGCTTATATAAGGGAAATCCGGGCTTGTTCAACAACTGGATAGATCGCGGTTCGTTCCTCACGCGATCTATCCTTGTTCGTTATAATTCCCAACACGCCTGCCTTATAATATGCCTGGATCCTACAAGAATTATCTGAATTACTCCCACATACGCGCAACAAGGGTGCGTTTTTCTGCTCCTTGTGCATTGAGAAATGCTACCTTAGCAGTATGCTGATTGTATGAGGTAGAAGGTATAACCCTATCACAGGGATGTCTGCGTTCCCACGCGGGAGCATGGGAACGCAGACATAGTTTATCAAAAGGTTGGTGGTGTCGGGGAGGGTGGTACGCACATGTGCATACCCTACGGTTAGTCGTCGCGAATAATTGGGTCAGCCGCATACCCTTCATCTGCACCAAGGGCGACAGGCCTAAAGATATCCACCTTACGGAAGAACTGATCGACAATATAAATACGCCCATCTTCATCCACATCGATGCCGGACGGTAGCATGTAGCGGCCGGGGATGCCGGACTGGCCGCGTTGCCCCATGAACATCAGTAGCTCACCCGCTTCATTGAAAATTTGTACATTGCCAAAGGCACTATCGATGACATAGATATTGCCATCGGGATCGGTGGCGATTCCTTTGGGGCGGGCGAATTGGCCGGGGTAGCGGCCGACCTTGCCGAAGGTGAATTTAAAGCTATCGTCATCATTAAATGCCTGCACGCGGAAGTTGCCACCATCAACGATATACCAGCCGCCGTTGATGTTGGTGGTGATCTGTAGTGGCAGGTTGAATTCGCCTTCTTTGCTGCCGCGTTGGCCGATGGTCTTGACCGCTTTGCCGCTGGCTAGATCAAACACGACCACATTGTGGCGTTCTGATTCGACGCCGCCGGTATCGACCACATAAAGATGGGTACCATCATTGTTGACGGTGATATCGGTTGGGCGGGAGAAGTCTGCTTTGCTGCCCATGCGGCGTACAAATTTGCCGTCGGCATCGTATTCGAGGATGCGCAGTGCGCTGATATCTGCTACAAACAGGTGGCCGTTAGGGCCGACGTCGATGCCGAGAGGTTTGTTAAGCATGCCGGGTTGGGTGGTGCCGATCTGGCTAAAACGTTTACCGGGGATGTCAAAGACGAGCACTGAGCGCTGTACTG
>NVTY02000062.1 GCA_002401765.2 Thiotrichaceae bacterium | reverse complement strand
CGCCAGGCCAATGCAGAAGACGAATGCAGCGGGCGCTTCTGGGAAGGGCGCTTTAAATCCCAGGCACTGCTGGATGACGCCGCCCTAATTGCCTGCATGGCATATGTAGACCTAAACCCAGTCCGTGCAAAAATGGCAAACAAACCCGAAACATCCGCCCACACCAGCATCAAAAAACGCATTCACAAGGCACAAACAGCACACAACCCCAACCACCCACAACAACAGCACAAAACACTGATGCCCTTCGCAGGCAACCCACGTAAAGAAATGCCGAAAGGAATTTCTTTTAAACTAACCGACTACATCGAACTCGTTGACCTCAGTGGTCGCATTATCAGAGAAGACAAAAAAGGCTGCATCGACCCCGCATTATCCCCCATCCTTCAGCGTTTAAACATCGAAGCAAAACACTGGGCCTATCTCATCAACAATTTTGAAAGCCAATTCAAATCATTTGTGGGCACCGCGTACAAACTCAAGCAAGTATGCCAGTCACTGGGTTATCAACGGATCCCCGGCATACGCGGGTGTGAAACTTACTTCCCGTAACGAAACACACAGCGACTTAACGTAAAGCATCATCAGTGCCATGTTGAGGGATGCTAATGAGTGGATTTTAGAAAACAGGATGGAATTCACTCGATAGAAGCCTTCCGTCAATAAAAGCATGACCATTTCGCAGAAATCCCACTAAATTAAATCGACAGGAATGAATTTGGTGATTTGAAGGATGTTTTTAAAATGGATGTCTCAATTCGTTTTTTAATTCGTTTCTGTATTTTGAAGAGAGTGCTGCGTTCTTTAGTTGGTGTGCGCGGTTTATGCTAGCGTGAATGAAGAATTAGGTCGCTTCGATGGAGGCTTCGAACACCTGGTTTTTTATGATGCGGTAGGCCCTGATCTCTAGTACACCCTGAATATTAAGCGAGATAATCACGCAAAGTGCACCGGGGTAGTTAAACTCAGCGATGTCGGTTTGTGATGGTGCGGCAGCAGATGTTGGATGTGAGTGGTAGATGGCGAAGATCTCTTCGTCTTGTTCGCGCATGATTTTGATGGCATCGATCTGTGCGCTCGGCTCCATCTCAAATCGTTTGTTTGCTGGCGTCGCAATATTGGGTACAGGGTAGGTTTTTATGGGCTCGCCACTCACGCTGGCAATAAAGCCGCAAACCTCATCGCCATTGCCACTTTGGGCATGAGTCAGCAGTTGATTGATGAGTGTGCGTGGTAGGCTGATTTGTTCGGTTTTATTATGGGTCATGACGGTTATCTTATTTTGTGCCAGCATTATATTGAGCGGTAACGACGCGAGGCTGGTCGCTTAAGTCTCGGTGTCCAGTGATGTTGTGATAGCCGTGCTGTTCAAATATTTCCGAGACATCAGCACCTTGGTCATAGCCATGTTCAATCAATAGCCAGCCACTGTCGGTGAGTCTTGCTCTGCTGTCGACAACAATGCGTTGAATATCATCCAGTCCATTATCTGATGCAACTAATGCACTGCGTGGTTCAAATGGCAGGCCGTCCTGTTCGAGGTGAATATCATCTTCACGTACGTAGGGTGGGTTGGAAACAATCACGTCAAAGATGAGCTCGTTTAGCGGCGCAAGCCAGTCACCTTGCATAAAGGTGACATTGTTGAGTGAATGTTTTTCACGATTGCACTCTGCCACTGTTAAAGCATCCGCTGAGAAATCGACCGCAATGATTTGGCTGCCAGGGCGCTCACTGGCAAGCGCGAGTGCAATCGCACCACTGCCGGTGCCAAGGTCAGCTATTTTGTAACGCTCATCTGAAGGGATATGCTCTAGCGCCAGTTCAACTAGCAATTCGGTCTCGGGGCGCGGGATCAACGTGTCGGGTGTGACTGCTAGTGACAACGACCAGAATTCCTGTTCGCCGGTAATATAGGCGGAGGGCTCTCCGTTGCAGCGTCGTTCAACTAATCGATTAAACGTGGTGAGCTGTGCCTCGTTTAATGCTCGTTCTGGCCAGGTGTGCAGGTAGGTGCGTGTTTTTTCTAATGCATGCGCGAGTAAAATTTCACCCTCAAACATGGCGCCATCGTGGCGAGTTGCCAGGGTGGTTGCTGCATGATTGAGGGCGTCACGGATTGAGGTCATAACGCGGAGATTAACGGCTGAGTGTCACAGCGGGTTTATTCTGACAGCGCGGCAAGCTGTTCTGCCTGATACTCATTTACCAGCGGATTGATCACCTGACTCAGGTTACCCGACATAATTTCATCAAGCTTATAGAGTGTCAGGTTGATGCGGTGGTCTGTCATTCTGCCCTGCGGAAAATTATAGGTGCGAATTCGCTCTGAGCGATCGCCACTGCCAACCAATGATTTGCGTGCCTCGGCTGTTTCGGCCGCTTGCTTCTGTTGTGCGCCGGCCAGTAGTTTTGCTTGCAGCAGTGACATCGCTTGCGCGCGGTTTTTATGCTGTGAGCGTTGATCCTGACATTCGATGATGATGCCTGATGGCATGTGGGTGATGCGAATCGCAGAGTCGGTTTTGTTAACATGCTGACCACCCGCACCCGAGGCGCGGAAGGTGTCTACTTTAAGATCGCTTGATTTGATCTCGCTCTGTTCAATCTCATCCGGTTCCGGCAGTATCGCTACCGTGCAGGCGGAGGTGTGGATGCGGCCCTGTGATTCTGTCGCCGGTACACGCTGTACGCGGTGTGTGCCTGATTCAAATTTCAGTTTAGAGTAGACCCCTTTACCACTGATGCGCGAGATCACTTCACGGTAGCCGCCGTGTTCGCCAGTGTTACCGCTGATGATTTCGATCTCCCAGCGATTCATCTCTGCAAAATAGGAGTACATACGGAATAGATCGCCGGCAAAAATTGCCGCCTCATCACCACCGGTGCCCGCGCGGATTTCGAGAAAGACGTTAGCGCTATCGTGCGGGTCGACCGGCAGTAGCAGTGCTTGGATCTCTTTCTCGATTTCAGTCTGCTGGGCCTGTGCATCCCTGATTTCTTCTTCAGCCATGGCGCGCATCTCGGCGTCATCTTCCTCTAGCATTTCTTTGGCTGCTTCGATGTCACCCATAATCGATTGATACTGACGGAAGCTATTCACCAGTGGTGTGATCTGTGAATACTCTACCGAGAGTTCACGAAACTTATTTTGGTTGTTGATGGTGTCTGGATCGGCCAGCAGTGCATTAAGCTCCTGCAAGCGATCAGAGATCGATTCCAGTTTAAAAACGATAGACTCTTTCATCTGTTTACCATTGGCCTAGTTGTCAGGGGTGTCGAGGTCGAGCAGTTCGCGTGCGGCGTCAAGCAGATCGGCACGGCCATCGAAACCGGCCTGCTTCATCTGTGCGCTCGGCGTGTGGACGATTTTATTGGTCAGGCCGCGCGCCAGTTGTGTCAGTACTTTTTCGGGGTCGTTGCCCTGTGCGAGCATGCGCTTGGCTTTATCGAGCTCGGCTTCGCGTATTACGTCGATCTTGCTGCGATAGGTGCGAATGGTTGAAACCGCATCAAGCGAGCGTAACCAGCCCATAAAATGGGTCACCTGGGTGTCGATGATCTCTTCTGCCTGCAGTGCCGCTTCTTGGCGCGAGCGTAGCCCTTCGTCGATGATCTCCTGTAGATCATCGACGGTATAGAGGTAGACATCATCCAGCTCGCCCACTTCTTCTTCAATGTCGCGTGGTACCGCGATATCGACCATCAAAATTGGTTGGTGTTTACGAATCTTGATCGCACGCTCTACCGCCCCTTTGCCGAGGATTGGTAGCTGGCTGGCGGTGGAGGAGATCACAATGTCGGCTTCAGCCAGGTGTGCCGGAATGTCGCCTAGCGTAATTGCATAGCCTTCTACCTCTTTAACCAGTGCTTCGGCCTTGGCGAGAGTACGATTGGCGATAATGAGCCGTTTGATGCCACTCTCTTTCAGGTGGCGCGCGGCAAGCTCAATGGTTTCGCCTGCACCAATTAATAGTGCGGTGTGCTCGCTAAGATCACTGAAGATCTGTTTTGAAAGGCTGACCGCTGAAAATGCAACGGAGACTGGGCTGGCGCCAATTGCGGTATCCGTTCGCACTTGTTTGGCGACTGAAAATGTGTACTCAAAGAGTTTACTGAGCTGAGTGCCGATGGTGCCGGCATCTTTGGCGGTTGAGTAGGCATCTTTGAGTTGACCTAAGATCTGAGGTTCACCCAATACGAGTGAGTCCAGGCCGCTGGCGACGCGTAGCATGTGGCGTACGGCGGATTGCTCCGGGTGGGTATACATATAAGGGTCAAGCTCATTGACGGAAAACTCACGGTGCTCACGCAGCCATTCGATAATCACTGCGCTGTCAGCAGTATCGACACAGCACAGCATCTCGGTACGGTTACAGGTCGAGAGAATAGCGGCCTCGCTGATATTGGCCTGCGAGGCGAGACTGCGCAGGGTATCCGGGAGCTGCTCAGGGGCGAACGCTACCCGTTCACGAATCTGAACCGGTGCTGTTTTATGATTGAGTCCGACGGCAAGGAGTGCCATGTTTACCTAACTTTTGCCACAATAAAAATAATTAACTCACTAACATAAAACGAGTGGAGGATAATACTATCCTGTTACGCTATTAAAGTTGACCGATTTTATGGAAAAATGTTGCGGTTGTCCCCATTAATTATTCATATGGTATGTAAATTGTATGATTATTGGGGAGAAAATCCTTCAAACGAGGCGAAAAGGAATGACTTTGTCGATTAAAAAATTCTGCCTAGTGGTGTCCCCGCTTGTATTATCCTGGATTTTAACTGGTTGTGCGGTGTCGCCGCATCAGGTGAATTCACTGGCTGAGGTGTCGGGCAGCGTCACCACTAGCAGCAAAGCACGCTCAGTGGATGTGGCATATAATGTTGAGCTTCCGCTGGTGGCCCTGACTCCCAATACGCTTTATAAGCTTTTGGTGGCGGAGACCGCGTTACAGCGAGGCCATTATGCGCTGGGCTTTTCTCAATATTTTGGCTTAGCAGAGAGAACGCGTGACCCTCGTTTGGTCGCAAAAGCGACGCGAATTGCTATTTTTGTACGAGATCATAAGAGGGCGCTTCAGGCGGCGAAATTGTGGGTAGATATAGATCCAACTAATCTGGCGGCGCGCCAGGCTATCTCAGCTGCTTATATTCGCAGTGGTAACCCTGATGCAGCGCAAGAGCATCTAGAATACATTCTGGTGAAGGAAGATGATGGGGATGGGCAGGGTTTTATGCTGGTTGCTTCGTTACTGAGTCGGGAGCAGAGCCTGCAAGGTGTGTTGAGTGTGATGGGGCGTCTGGTTGATGCCCACCAGGAGAGTTATTCTGCGTGGCAGGCATATGCCCATCTGGCGTTGAGGGCGGGTGCTGTTGAAAAAGCAGATGCGGGCATCAAGCGTAGCCTTCATCTTGAGCCCAATAATATTAGCGCTATTCTGTTGCAGATGCGTATTTTACAGCGTTCTGGAGATCGCGTTGCGGTGGTCGAATATCTAGCGCAGCGAGTGGATGACTTCCCTGAAATGAGTGCGTTGCGCTTGACCTATGCTCGCCAATTGGTTGACGCTCGTGATTATGATGAGGCCTTTAAACAATACCAGGTTGTCATGAAACAGTTGCCAGGGGATGTTGATGTCTTGTTTGCGCTGGGCCTGCTGGCTCTACAGCTGGATCGGCAAGACAGGGCGTTTGATTTTCTTAGCCAGGCTAAAGAAACGGGGTTGAGAAATGATGATGCACGCTTTTATCTTGGGCAGCTAGAGGAGTTACGTGACAACGAGGCTGCGGCATTGGAGCATTACAGCGATGTTGTTGCTGGCAACAATTTGATTGAGTCGCGCGTGCGTCAAGCGATGATCAAGGCGCGTCAGGGTGATCTAGACGCGGCTCAAAATTACTTGCATTCATTGCGCGTTAATACGCCAACGCAGCGTCTGCGCTTGTTTTTGATTGAAGGTGAAATTTTGCGCAACGCGGCGCGCCATCAGGAGGCGATGGCGGTGTTTAATCGCGCGCTGAATGAGATGCCGGATGATATTCAGCTACTCTATGCGCGCGCGATGGCAGCTGAGCGACTTGATCAGCTTGATCTCGCCGAGCGTGATTTAAAGAGAATTATTGCGCTGGATGAAAAAAATGCGGATGCCCTGAACGCGCTGGGTTACACCTTGGCTGATCGCACTGATCGTTATCAGGAGGCCCATGGCTATGTGAAACGGGCGCTGGCGTTGCGTCCCAATGATCATGCGATTCTCGACAGTATGGGGTGGGTGTTATACCGACTCGGTAAATATCATGACGCGATTAAAATGCTGCGACAATCGCTTGAAATTAGGCTCGACCCCGAGGTGGCGGCGCACCTAGGTGAGGTGCTATGGGTGAGCGGTGAGCGTGAAGATGCGCGTGAAATTTGGCGCCAGGCGCTGGAGGTTACGCCGGATGACAGGCGACTGCTTAATATTATGGAGCGTTTTATTAAATAGGGCAGGTATTTTCCTAGGGGGAAGCAGAGTAGTTACAGATTGGCTGTGCCTGAAGCATCATCGCGTTAACCCCTTCATTTAGCTTAAGCCTGCTCTATAATGTCATTATGTACACTCTTTCTTTGATGAAATCAGATCGGCTGCATGGCGTGAGTTTGTTAGCGTTGTTACTGGCCGTGTTCTTGACTGGCTGTGCGATCCAGCCGTTGACACCATTGCTTGATGATGAGGCGCGTGAGCACCTGTGGGATGCACGTAATGTGCAGCTCAGTGAACTGGCTGGATGGCAGATGAAGGGGCGGGTGGCGGTGAAGAACTCGCAGGACTCGTGGAGTGCTAGTCTGAGCTGGCAGCAGCAGGCGGAGGCCTTCGATATTCGTTTTTCATCTATGTTGGGGCAGCGCATGGCGCAGCTAAAAGGCGATGCGTTGGCCGCCGTGCTCTATTTGCCGGATGATCGAGTGCTTTCTGCGGCCAATGCCTCGGAGTTGCTTGATGAGGCGCTGGGTTGGTCTGTGCCGATGGCTGGTCTACGCTATTGGTTGGTGGGGGTGCCTGCGCCTGGGTTAGCACCCACTGAAAAACTGAATAAGGGGCTAGATGAGTTGGGGCGATTGCAGTGGTTAGAGCAGGCGGGTTGGCGCATTGAGTATCAGCGTTACCGCTCCGCAGGGGTGTTAGAGGTGCCTAAAAAAATGGTGTTAACCCGTCATGGTTTACGACTGCGGTTGGTGGTTGATCGCTGGCAGGCGATTGCTGCGGCACCGGCCATTGTGAGTGAAAAGCACGCGCCATCGAGCCACCAGCAAGTACGTTGAATATCATGAATACGATTAAACGCTGGCCAGCACCCGCCAAGCTCAATCTTTTTTTACATATTACCGGTCGCCGTGCTGATGGTTATCATCAGTTGCAGTCGGTATTTCAATTTCTTGATTATGGCGATGAGCTGATGTTTACGCTGCGTGATGATGGCGAGGTGCGACGCACCAGTGAGTTGCGCGGCGTGCCGTCGGCGCAGGATTTGGTGGTGCGCGCGGCTAAGTTATTGCTGCAACATGCGAATTGTTCGCTGGGTGTTGATATTGAGATTGAGAAACGCTTGCCGATGGGTGGCGGGTTAGGCGGTGGTAGTTCGAATGCCGCTACCACGCTGGTGGCGCTCAATGAACTGTGTGAGTTAGGGTACTCGATTGATCAGCTGGCGACATTGGGCCTGCAGCTCGGCGCGGATGTGCCCGTCTTTGTGCGAGGTCGTGCCGCGTGGGCTGAGGGGGTGGGTGAGCAATTGACGGCTCTGGAAGGTGAGCAGGCCCCGCCAGAGCCGTGGTATCTGGTGATTGAACCGGCTTGCTCAGTGGCGACCGAGGTTGTTTTTAATGCGCCAGATTTGACACGGGATTGCCATCCCATCACAATACCGCACTTTCTTGCTGGGCAGGGGATCAATGTCTGTGAGGCGGTGGTAAAAAAACGCTTTCCATTAGTAGCTAACGCACTGGATTTCCTGTTAAAATACGCCCCCGCAAGGATGAGTGGTACCGGTGCATGTGTCTTTGCACCGTTTGATGAACGAGCGGCAGCTCAGGAAGTGCTGGAATTGCTTCCGTCGGGGTGGCGCGGATTTGTCGCAAAAGGAATGAACCGCTCTCCACTTTATAATTGAGTGGTTTGTAGTAAAAAGAAGTTAAGCGTTGTACGGTCTGAAGTAGGCCATAAATGGGGCGTCGCCAAGAGGCCAGGCACTAGGTTTTGATCCTAGCATACCCAGGTTCGAATCCTGGCGCCCCAGCCATTTTATAATGTAGTCATGCTCGTAAGGCATGACGCGTCAGTAACAAAATAGGTAAACATCTTGGGCTATTCCAAAACACGTTTCGGTTTGCTCGGTAGAGCAAGCAGTTATGACGCTACTGATGGTCGCATGATGGTCTTCGGTGGCAATGCCCACCCACAGCTGGCGCAATCAATCGCGCGTTACCTGCACCTCCCATTAGGCAAGGCCAACGTTAACCGTTTCAGTGATGGCGAGATCGCCGTTGAGATAATGGAAAACGTGCGCGGCAGAGATGTCTTTATTGTGCAGCCGACCTGCGCGCCGACCAATGACAACCTGATGGAACTGCTGGTGATGGTGGATGCGATTCGACGCTCATCGGCTTACCGCATCACGACGGTGATCCCGTATTTTGGTTATTCTCGTCAGGATCGACGCCCACGTGCGGCACGTGTGCCGATTAGTGCGCGCGTGGTGGCAGACATGATTACCTCAGTCGGCGCAGATCGTGTATTAACGGTTGATCTGCATGCCGATCAAATCCAGGGCTTTTTTACCGTGCCGATGGATAATGTTTACGCATCGCCGGTATTGATGAGTGATATCTGGCGTCAGAAGTATCCGAACAAAATGATTGTGTCGCCGGATGTGGGCGGGGTGGTACGTGCCCGCGCCTTGGCGAAGCGCCTTGATGGCGCGGATCTGGCGATTGTTGATAAACGTCGTCCAGGCCCGAATGAAGCGAAGGTGATGAACATCATTGGTGACGTGACCGACCGCACCTGTATTTTGGTCGACGATATGGTCGATACCGCTGGCACCTTGTGTGAAGCGGCGCGTGTTTTAAAAGAACACGGCGCGGCAAAAGTCGTGGCGTACTGTACCCATCCTATTTTATCGGGTGTAGCGGTAGATCGTATTTCGACCTCCGATCTGGATGAGCTAGTGGTCACCGATACCATTCCGCTACAGCAGAATGCACGTGAATGTTCACGTATTCGCCAGCTAAGTGTGGCGGATATGCTCGCTGAAACGATGCGTCGTATCAGTGCCGAAGAATCAGTCAGTTCGATGTATATGGACTAAGCTGCCAGTAGCAGCAAGTATTTGAATTTGTGGTCAGTGGCAGTATGTTGCGGCTGATTTTTTTGTGGTAACACCAATCCAGGTCGCGGGGGCGGTGGTCAGGCAGTTATAAAATGTCTGTTAATTTTGGAGAAATAAAATGGCTTCTAGTTTTGAGCTACATGCAGAAATCCGTCAGGACAAAGGGAAGGGTGCGAGCCGCCGCCTGCGTCGTGACAACAAAATCCCAGCAGTACTCTATGGTGCGGGTCAGGAAGCAGTGTCTTTGACTCTGCAGCACAACACGCTGGTTCATAACCTTGAGAATGAAGCGTTTTACTCGCACATTCTGACGGTTAATATTGATGGCAAAGCTGAAAAAGCAGTGCTGAAAGACCTTCAACGTCATCCATACAAGCCTAGCCTGATCCATGTTGATCTGCTGCGCATTAATGAAAATGAAAAACTGCGCATGCATGTGCCGATTCATTTTATTGGTGAAGATGCCTCTGTTGGTGTTAAAGCGGGTGGCGTGATTTCTCATCTGGCTAACGATGTTGAAGTCTCATGTCTGCCAAAAGACCTGCCTGAATTTATCGAAGCTGATATGACGGATGTTGCGCTTGATGCAACCCTGCATCTTTCGGATCTTAAATTGCCTGCGGGTGTCGAGCTAGTTGCACTGGCTCATGGCGATGACCATGATCTTTCAGTGGCGGCGATTCACATGCCTAAAATAGCGGCTGAAGTTGAGACGGATGCACCGGTTGCACCTGATAATGGCGAAGCCGAAGCCGAAGAAGCCTAAGGTTGATTGGTAACACCACTGTTCTCTACTGCTGGAAAAGGAATGACAGCTGTGGCAACACATATTGATCTAATCGTGGGCCTGGGTAATCCAGGCCCCGCTTATGAAAGGACGCGCCATAATGCGGGATTTTGGTTAGTGGACACCTATGCGCAGCGTTGCCAGAGTGTCTTTAAATCAGAGGCGCGTTTTCAGGGTGACACCTGTAAAACCTTGCTGGATGGCCATCGTGGTTGGTTGTTAAAACCAACGACCTACATGAATCGCTGTGGTCAATCAGTGAGTTCACTCGTGAAGTACTACAAAATTCCGCTTGAACGGATTTTAGTGGTGCATGATGAGTTGGATCTACCGCCCGGCGTGGCTCGTTTTAAAAAAGGTGGTGGTCACGGTGGGCATAATGGCCTGCGTGACATCATTAAGGCATTGGGTGGTAATAAAGAGTTTATGCGTCTGCGCATTGGTATTGGTCACCCTGGGCAGAGTGATCAGGTTGCCGATTTTGTGCTGGATGATCCGTCGCGACGTGAACGAGAGTTGGTTCTTGACGCGATTGATGAAGCGGTTGATATGATACCGCTGATGTTGGATGGTGAATTTGAAAAGGCAATGAATCGCCTCCATAGTAAAAAGCCTGCCGCGTAAGCTGGTGAGCATGTAGTCAATCGAGCGTTTAGTCGTTCGAGTGCTTAATAAATCGGGCTTATAAATTAAGCCTAATAAATTAAACGCCCCTCTCAATAGAAACAGGATACCTCCATGGGATTTAAGTGCGGCATTGTTGGCCTTCCAAACGTTGGTAAATCAACGCTCTTTAATGCGTTGACTCAGGCGGGCATTGAGTCTGCGAACTACCCGTTTTGTACTATTGAGCCTAATGTCGGTATCGTGCCGATGCCGGATCCACGCCTGGATGCGTTGGCAGCGATTGTCAATCCTCAGCAAGTATTGCCAACCACAATGGAATTTGTCGATATCGCAGGGCTGGTGGCGGGCGCCTCTAAGGGTGAGGGCTTGGGTAATAAATTTCTTGCCAATATCCGCGAGACCAATGCCATTGGCCATGTGGTGCGTTGTTTTGAAGATGATGATATTACCCATGTGGAAGGCAGTATCGACCCGCTGCGTGATATTGAAATCATCGATACCGAGCTGGCGTTGGCGGATATGGATTCTGTTGAAAAAGCATTGCACCGTGTTGGCAAGTTGACCAAGAGCGGTGATAAAGAGGCAATCGCAAAGAAGGCGCTGTTAGATAAGGTGTATGCCCATTTAGATACCAGTGCGCCGGTGCGTTCAATGGGGCTAGATACTGACCAGTGTGCGGCACTCTATGAGCTGCATCTGCTCACCATTAAGCCGACGATGTATATCGCCAATGTGGCGGATGATGGTTTTACCGATAACCCCTATCTGGACCTTGTGCATGAGCGAGCGATCAGTGAAGGGGCGGTTGTGGTCGCGATATGTGCCTCGCTTGAGGCAGAGATTGCCGAACTTTCTGAAGAAGAAAAGGGTGAGTTCATGACGGATCTTGGCTTAGAGGAGTCGGGGTTGGATCGTGTGATTCGCGCTGGCTACGAGCTGCTTAGCCTGCAGACTTATTTCACTGCGGGCGAAAAAGAAGTGCGTGCCTGGACCGTCAAGGTTGGCGCGACGGCACCGCAAGGGGCGGGTGTGATTCATACTGATTTCGAGCGTGGTTTTATTCGTGCTGAGGTGATTGGTTATGATGATTACATCGCGAATAACGGTGAGGCTGGTGCAAAAGAGGCGGGTAAATGGCGCCTTGAAGGGAAAGATTACATTATTCAGGATGGTGATGTGATCCATTTCCGCTTTAATATTTAACTGCGGGTAGTGAACTGCTTAAAAAAACCTTCAGATAGTTCCATTCTGACAGAATAGTGGCGTATAATTGCGCCCTCGCAGCGGTGCTGCGATATCATCAAACAATGGCTATGTAGCTCAGCTGGTTAGAGCGCAGCATTCATAATGCTGAAGTCGGTGGTTCAAGTCCACCCATAGCCACCATCTATTTCAATTAGGTTTTTCAATATTCGGGGCCCGGAACGATGAGCACAGCGACCGCAGGCACAGAGACTACTTCTACCCCATCTAGCAGTGATTCACTGGTAATCGATGGCGTTGAATACAATGCGCGACTGCTAACAGGCAGTGGCAAATACAAAGACCTTGAAGAGACCCTGCTGGCGACCGAAGCGAGTGGTGCGCAGATTGTGACGGTTGCGGTACGCCGTACCAATATTGGTCAGCATAAAGATGCGCCAAACCTACTGGATGTGATCTCTCCTGAAAAATACACCCTGCTGCCGAATACCGCGATGTGTTACACCGCAGATGATGCGGTACGCACCTGCCGCATGGCGCGTGAACTGCTTGATGGCCATAACCTGGTTAAGCTTGAAGTATTGGGTGACGAAAAGACCCTTTACCCGGATCTGCAGCAGACCTATGTTGCGCTTGAAATCCTAGTGAAAGAGGGCTTCAAAGTGATGGTCTACACCAATGATGATCCGATTGCCGCTCGCCGTCTTGAAGAGATGGGCGCGGTGGCAGTCATGCCCTTGGCAGCTCCGATTGGTTCTGGCCTTGGCATCCGCAATCCTTATAACATTCGTACCATCGTGGAAAATGCCAATGTGCCGATTTTAGTGGATGCCGGAGTGGGTACTGCCTCTGATGCGGCGATTGCGATGGAACTTGGCTGTGATGGGGTGTTGATGAATACCGCGATTGCCGCCGCCAATAATCCCATTCTAATGGCCTCTGCAATGAAGAAGGCGGTGGAAGCGGGGCGTGAGGCCTATCTTGCAGGGCGTATTCCACGTAAACGTTTTGCCAGCGCCTCTTCCCCCCTTGACGGCACGTTTTTCTAAGGCGTTGCTACGCTAGCCTACTCGTTATTTTTTTAGATCTTCTGTTGTGACCACCGAGATAGAAAAACTACGCTATGGCACCTTGCGCAAGGTGCGTAGTTTTATGCGCCGCGAAGGCCGCTTTACGGAAGGGCAGCGTCGCGGCCTGGAAGAGCAGTGGCCCGCCTGCGGAATTGATCCGGGCGGCGAAATGCTTGATTTTGATCAAGTGTTTGGGCGCTGCGCACCGCGCATCTTTGAGATCGGTTTTGGCATGGGTGAATCGCTCGCCGCGATGGCCGTTGCACATCCAGACAATGATTATCTGGGGGTTGAGGTTTATCGTCCCGGTGTGGGTAGTCTGCTACGCCAGGTGGGTGAAAACGGCTCGACCAATGTGCGGGTGATTAGTGAAGATGCGGTGGAGGTGTTGGCGAAGATGATTCCCGATGGCAGCCTTGATCGCCTGCAACTTTTTTTCCCAGACCCTTGGCATAAAAGGCGTCATCATAAACGCCGCATCGTGCAGCCTGATTTTGCAGCACTGATCTGTCAAAAGTTAAAGCCGGGTGGCGTATTCCATATGGCGACCGACTGGCAGGCCTATGCGAAACATATGATGAAAGTGATGAGTGATGCGCCGGGTTATGAAAACTGTGTTGCGAGTGGTGAGTATGCACCGCGCCCAGAATTTAGACCGCTAACCAAATTTGAGCAGCGCGGGCATCGCCTTGGCCATGGTGTGTGGGATCTGCTATTTAAGCAAATGATTTGAAATTATTGACCCTTGCTACTGAACTTATCGGCGAGCGGCAGGGTGAGTGTCACACAGAATGTGGAGCCTTTGCCTAGCGTGCTTTGAAGGGTGATCGCTCCGCCCATTTGATTCACTAGCTGTTTGCTGATGGCGAGGCCCAGTCCTGTGCCGCTGTATTTTCGGGTTGAAGAGCTATCAATTTGAGTGAAGAGCTGGAATAGCTTTTCCTGATCTTCGCCACTGATTCCGATGCCTGTATCGGTGATGCATATTGTTAGCGTAGTCATGTCTTCTTCTGGTGAATCGCATTTAAGGCTCAGCGTGACAGAGCCTTTTTCTGTGAACTTAATGGCATTACCCAGCAGGTTCAGCAGTACCTGCCGGATGCGGCCTGCATCACCGATGACCAGGCGTGGGCAGTCACAGGCCAGTTCTACTAATAGTAATAGTCCTTTATCCGTTACCTGTGGCGAGAGCAATGTTTGTATGGCTTCGATCAGTTCTTCAAGATTAAATGCCTCAGGTATTATCTTAAGGTACCCGCTTTCCATTTTGGTCAGGTCTAGTATGTCATCAATGATGGTGAGTAGCGCCTGGCTTGAATCATTGATGATATCGAGGTGCTCTAGTTGTTCGCTATCGAGTTTACTATCTCGCATTAACTGTGCCATGCCGATAACACCGTTTAGCGGTGTACGTAATTCATGACTCATCATCGCAAGGAACTCACTTTTTGCTTTTGATGCCGCCTCGGCCTGCTCACGAGAGGTAATTAGCGTCTGCTCGATTCTTTTGCGTTCGGTGATGTCTCGAATAATGCCAACGAACTGGCTCTCTTGCTTTACCTTAATTTCGTTGATCCCGAGATCGATTGGAAATGTTGAACCATTTTTTCTCATGCCCTTGAGTTCTCGCCCGATGCCAATAATGGTTGCCTCATCCCTGGAGGTATAATTATTCATGTATCCATCATGCACATTGCTGTCGCTAGCGGGCATCAGCATATTGATTTTATGGTGGATTAACTCATCTTCACGATAACCGAAAATCTCTAACGCCTTTAAGTTACATGACAGAATCTCCCCTTTTTTATTGCTGATAATAATGCCATCAATGATGTTGTTGATAACGGATTTATAGCGGGTTTTGCTTTCGGTTTCTGTCTGTAGGGAGTTCTTTAATGCCAGTTGCGAATGCACGAGTGAGTTTTGCATGCGGTTAAAGGCGCGTGTTAATTTTCCTATTTCATCGCTGCGATTAAGGTCAGGGAGTTCACTTGAAAAATCTCCTTTTTCAATATTGGTGATAGCCCGTTGCAAATTCGCTAGCGGTTTTCTAAAAATTTTCTCCTGCATAAAAAATATAGAGCCCACTATGATGATAAAGAGCAGTAACAAGCTGTTGTGGAGTTTATCGATATGTTTGTGCATTGCCAATAACTCAGGATTGAGATCTAGTATGGCAATTAACCTACCGATATTCTCCTGTTCCCAATGTATAGGCTGTTCAATCGTAATGACATTACGGTTATTGCTATTATTACGGCTCTCTTTTGATGTGTAGAGAGTGCGCCCTTCGGCGTCGATTAGTGTTAACGACTGCCTGTCATAGTTGTGAGTTTGTATTTGATGATCAAGTGTTCTGTGAACACCATCAATATCGCCCGCTAATAGTGCTTGAACGATGCTGCCTTCTAGTGATGAGAGCGCGTGCTTTTCGCTGTCGATGATCATAGCGCTCTCAATATCAACCAGCCGTGGTTCCCAGTATTTAAATAAGAAAAGTGAAAACAGTGCAATAGAAGCAATGATAGAGAGGATAAATTTACTGCGTAGTGTCATGGTTGGTATTTGATCGTATTCTAGTCACTATTAAAATGGAATAGGAGTTGATTGATCATGGCTCTTTATCGGCACCAGAGGTGTGAGCGTAATAGTCCTATCGGCAGATAAGGTATATTCTTAATAATCTTTATTTGGGCGTTGGTAGCCTATCTGCTGAGCACTGGCTTTATGAACGCGCAATCACCTTTTGTGTTGGTTTTAGTTTCGAGCTATCTTGGCTAGATCTGTCTGACAGGGGTAAGGGCGCTAAATTGATATCTATTGTTGGTAAAAACATTGCTGTGATTATATTTTTCCTTTCAAGTGCGATGATGCCTGCGACTGTATCAGCGCTGCCGCCTGTCCCACCATTTAAAGTGGTGATGGAGATGATTCTGAAGGCATCCATCGGTGATGTTATGGGGATAGACGCGATGTTGCAGCGCGGGCTTGATGTGAATCAGCGCGATTCAGTGGGTAACACGCCATTACTATTTGCTGCGCGCTATGGCCGAACGCCTTTGGTCGATTACCTGCTTGATCACGGCGCAGATGTGAATGCAGAAACGTTTAGTGGCATCACCTCGCTACAGGAAACCATTCGACGTGGAAATATGGATGTCTTACGTGCGTTGCTAGCGGCGGGTGCGGATGTGGCGCATGAGGATTCCCATCGTGAAAATGCGCTATTTGATGCGGTGAAATATCGCAGCCCCGTGGCAGCGAGGCTATTATTAGCGCAGGGAGTGCCGAGTCATACGCGCAATGAACATGATATTACGCCACTGCTGTATGCGGTTGAAGATGGACAAATGGGGCTTGTACAGCTGTTATTGGCGGAGGGGGTGGATATCAATATTGGCTCTCGGCGTTATGGCGTGCCGTTGTGTATTGCGCGGCAGCATCATCTTGTAGAGATGGAACATTACCTGTTGCAGCATGGCGCGACACCGAGTGACTGTCAGCAATATCGACCCACGGTGAGTGGCTGGTTGCCGTGATCAAGCATGCTATCCAATGAGTTTCCTAGCTTATTCGCCTTTATATAAGTAGAGGTGATTAAAAAACAGTTTGGTTCAACGGTGCAGGTAAGGGAGAATTGTATCCGCGAGTAGGAGGTACGCGATTCAAGAAAAGCAGGCGGTATACAGCCACCATTTTGATGTCGAAAACGACTGATTAAGTTGCTATAACGGCTATGTTTTGAAGGGTAGTTATTTTATTTCAGTGAGTTGGAGAGGTCCGATGGAGTGTGTGTTTTGCTTATTTCCTTACTCATTCAAATATAACTCAGCCATATCATCCAATTTAGCCTTAAGCTCTTTCCAATGGGGCATAACCTGCGTCAGTAAACGCCAGAATTTCTTGCTGTGGTTATGCTCTGAAATATGGCAGAGCTCATGCAATATCACGTAATCAATGCATTCTTTTGATGCTTTCACCAAATGAGGGTTAAGCATTAGTGTGCCTTTTGTTGAGCAACTTCCCCATTGTTTTTTCATCGCCATAATACGAAAAGACGGTATTCCTTCTACCCAGGTTGCTTTAGGTAGTACGCCCTGTAAACGCATATGAAAAATATTCTTTGCATGATGTAAATACCATTGATCAATTAATGCTTTAACTTGCTTTGACCGGTTAGCATCCTCATGGGGTAAAGTCACTTCCAATTTGCCGCGAAGTAACTTCACCGAGGTAACTTCATTGGGCCGGTTTAATATTGTTAAGACATATCGTCGGCCCAGATAAAATTGAGTTTCTCCACTGGCATACTCCCTCGGCAAAACATAATTATGCTGTGAGGCAAACTCCTTGATACGCTGCCAAATCCAACGAGCCCGTTTGAGCACGGCATTCTGTATGGCGTCACTGGTGGCATCATGCGGTACGGTCGCCACTACTCGCTGATCAGGGTGAACTTTTATAATGACTTTTCGGTAAGTCTTAGCCGGTTTCTTTCCATTAATAACCGCATTATCAGAGTTTGATTCAGCTGCTTTACGGATCACATCGTAATGGACTATCTCCTCGCCATAAGCAAACACACCACGCTCTTGCGTGGTCATTCTTATTTCAGCATTTATGCTTGTCATGAAAGCCCCTTACCCACGAGAAAGGCCCAACCTTGTGATTTGCAGTACTTCTTGAATAAATCGCTCTGCTTTTTCTATCCCTAAATCAGCAAACAGCATGGGTAATAACTTCATGCTAATGGCATTTTCTATTTCGGCAGGGTTAATCGAGTACTCGGCCACCGCGGTTTTAACCACCGCGTCAATTTCAAATGCAGTGTTAACGAGTTTGTCATCATCAAGCGCGGCCTTGCTAAGGAGATTTGTATCAAATAGGTGCTTGAACAAACCGTAGTAAGCCTGCGCATGTTTATTTTTTTTACCATCAGTGTCTACAAATTCGCTAGGCATACCCGCCACCTTGCGCGTTTTCACTTCTTGTTCGAAGTCAGCAAACAAGATGTATTGTTTAATCGGCGCATCGAACATGGCTTTGGTGTCGGCGATGGCTTTCTTAAGTAGCTTAGAGAAATACTCCTGTGCATAAGGGTCGTCAGCCAGGTCTTGTTTAATCATCTTGGTGATTCGGCCTGTGATCTTATCGGTTTGGTTGCGGGCTTCATCATCCGTTAAGTCTGTTGACTTAATATCTTTACCCAAATGACCAACCAAATAAGCACCGTCTGGTTCCTTCACTTCTATTCCGGCAATATGCTTATCTAAGAGCTGCCTGACATCGTCAGCATATTCATCATAATCAATCGTTTCGTCGGCATCTTCACGTACTTGCTTGCGTAGATCGATGAACATTTTTAGCGTTTGTTTGTAGTGCAGGCGCTTGTCGGCAAAGCTCTTGTCGTCAAAGTAAGTGGCCGATTGTAAGGCGACTTTCATGCAGTTCGAAAAGGCGCTGAGTGCTGAATAAAACTCATCACGGTGTTTAAGGTTAGTGTCGATTAAATGCCCTTGAACGTCATTAACCTTTGGCGTGAGAGCCTGGCGAAGTGCCGCTGGATCTTGTTTATTTTTAACGCCCTTAAATATCCCCCAAAGCGTGTTATATAACCCCGGTATCTTTTTATATTCCGTGTCCATGCGGTTATACAAACCTTTCAGGTCATCCATATCAAAGCCGCCTTGGGTTCGTTCAGCTAAGTCTTGATACTTTTCGATGGTGGTGTCGAGTTCTTTTAAAATACCGCGATAATCAATTAAGTAACCAAATTTCTTCTTGCTGTGCAAACGGTTTACACGGGCAATGGCTTGAATGAGGCTGTGTTCTTTAAGCGGCTTGTCAATATACAATACGGTATTCTTCGGCTCGTCAAAGCCCGTTAAAAGCTTATCCACCACAATCATAATGTCTGGGCCTTCATCACGACTAAAGTCTTCTATTATCGCCTTGGTGTAGGCTTTTTCATCCATGTTGCCGATATGGCCTTTCCACCAGTTTTGTACAATATCTTTACTGTCTTGATCGACTGCTTCATGGCCTTCACGGGAGTCAGGTGCAGACATCGTCACAACAGAAGAGACTTTACCTATCTTGTCCAAAGCAATTTTATAGCGAATGGCTGATGCTTTTGAATCACAGGCGAGTTGGCCTTTTAAACCTTGTTGTTTAAAGTTTTGGAAGTGATCAGAAAGATCATGGGCGATCAGTTCAATACGGCCTTCCGTTTGATAGATCTGGCCCTTTTGTGAAAACTTATTTTTTAAATCTGTTTTTTGTTGCTCGGTTAGCTTTTGCGTAATACGGTCAAACCAAGCATCAATCACTTTGTCATTGACATTTAAATCAGGAATGCGTTCTTCATATAATAAGGGGGTTACGGTTTTATCTTCTACCGCTTGCTGCATGGTGTACGAGTGAATAATTTTGCCGAACTTGTTCTCGGTTTTATCGTACTTTAATAATGGCGTACCGGTAAAGGCGATAAACGCAGCCTTAGGCAATGTTTGCAACATACGAAGGTTGTTTTCACCGTTCTGACTGCGGTGACCTTCATCCACCAATACCAGTATGTTCGGGCTGTCGTTGTAACATTCCTTATGCTTTATCGCAGAACCAAACTTGTTGATGATAGAGAAAATAACGCGCTCGTTGCCTTTGCCTATTTGTTCTGCTAAACGTCTGCCAGAGGTCGCCATGGCGTCTTTTTTATCGCGATCCGTTAATACGCCGCCCGAGGTGAACGTGCGACTCAGTTGATCTTCCAGATCCACCCGGTCAGTGATAATAATGACGCGACACTGAGCAAGCGCTTCAAACCAGATTAAGGCCTTAGATAAAAACACCATCGTGAATGATTTTCCGCTGCCCGTGGTATGCCAGATGACACCACCATTACGGGCACCTTGCCTTGTGCCGACTTTTTCAAAGCGGGTAATGCGCTCAACCAGGGCTTTAATACCAAACACTTGCTGATAACGGGCAACGATCTTGCCTACTTTTTTATCGAACAAGGTATAAAGACGCGTCATTTCTAACAGGCGGTCTGGGCGCAACAAACTCACCAACAGCCGGTCTTGGTCGGTAACGGTTAAATCACTGCCTGCAATTAACGATAAATATTCGTCTTTGGCAGCACCAGGGCGATGCTCAAATAAGCTGTTTAGCTGGCCGTCATCAAGCATATTATTCTTTAACCGAACAATCTCAGCGTCAATGATTTCTTCCTCTTTCCATTTGGCCCAAAACTTTTCAGGTGTACCACAAGTACCGTATAAACCATCATGACCATTCACTGATAACAGCAACTGGCTGTAGGCAAACAGATGAGGGATTTCAGTTTGACCCTGGTTATGAATTTGCTGCGATACACCCTCGGCAAGCGTTGATCTGCCTGCTTTAGAGGCGTCAGGCCGCTTCGCTTCTATCACCACCCAGGGTAGGCCATTCACAAAACAGACAATGTCAGGGATGCGATTGCCGGTGCCCTCACTGTTCTGAATCACCATCTCTTCGGTAAAGTGAAACTGGTTATTACTAATCGCCTGCCAGTCAATCAACTGAATAGTGGGGGAGGCCTTTTTGCCGTCTACAAACTCGGTTACGCTCACGCCATACATCATGGCGTTGTAGATTTTCTCATTGGCACCTTTTAGCCCCTCATTCATCGCAGGGACCAACTCATGCATAATTTTATCAATAGAGGCATCGGAAAGAGGGTGCTGCTTACCTGCCAGCGGAAAGGTTTGTTTGGCTAAAAAACCACGCATCATCGGCAGTAGCATCACCTGACTGGTTGTATCTTTTCTTATATTGAGCGCCCCACCATTGAGCTTGCCACGAAACTGTTCACACTCGCTTGGCGGAATAAAGGTATAGCCGAGGTTTGATAACAGCGTTAAAGCAGGTATTTTAGCGCTGAATTCTTCTCTGAAATTTGCTAATTGCTCAACCATTATTTCTTCCTATAATCATCAAGTGCAACGACGTTATTGCCAGGCGATTTATGGCTATGGTCATCAGATGATAGCGAGATATCGGTGGCTTCGCTTGGCTGGCCTGATTCTGAATGACTCAGTTTTGGATGGCTTAGTTCAGGATGCCTGGCGACGAATTCGGCACGTTCCTTTACCCTAAGGACCTCAATGCACGCATCCGCCTGGGCGGTGTTGTATTCGCCATAGTGCCTTAACCACGCGTGTAAGAATTCACGCTGTGGAAAAAAATAGTCTTTTCCATTCTTGCGTCGTCTTAACAGTTGATTGGCAAAGGCATCAAAACTAATCAAATCAACGCCTACGGGGACTTCCCCAGTTTCATCTGCCCAGCTGCGAAAATGCCAAACCACATCATTGATATGCGCCTGCACACTTCGATCCCCACGCAGATAAAAGGCGCAGTGATTGTGTTGATGACGATAGCGTTCAAGGCTGGTGTCGATGGCCTGTATATCGGCATTGATGGTGGCCATCAGCTCATAAACGTGAGTCATGAGGTGGTGCTCAAAATTATTTAAAAAAGACTCGTCATCGCCCTTTTTTAACGCGGACAAAGTAATGCTAAAACGGCTCTGGTAATCCATCGCGAGCAACACATGTTTGCCCTTTACTTTTATCGCGTGTAGCAACCAATGCCATTGTAGTGGGTCAGTGGATTCGGGCTGTGATTCGGCAATTGAATCGTCAATGGTTTTATGAGGAGCAGGCACAATGGGCGAGATTTTTTTGCCTTTTTTTGTGGAGGTAAAAAAATCAGCTGCGGCTTTGGTGCAGTTAAAGTTCAGCATGGCTTGTCCTTGATGTGTAATGGGTGCTCAAGCGCCTGCTCAATTCGAGACGCACTGCGTCTCGAATTGGAAAACACTGATAGAAGGCTCGCATTTTACGCAAATTTGTAAGATCAAAACCTTTTCCAAACTCTTTGGTAAGCGATTCAGATAGCTGTTTTAACACCTGTTTTCCGTAACCTGCACGGGCTTTGCCTTGTTGTTCGTCTTCCACGATCAAGCAGCCAATCTGCCAGTAGGTTTGTACCATCGCAGTATTAACTGCCGTGAAAACTTGTTTGCGGCTTTGACTGAGCAACTCACGTATATTCGCTAGTAATGGCTGATTCAAAGGGGCTGATTGATTTGTCATTACGCAGCTTCCATCCCATCTACGTTGACGCGGCGTTTACCTGTTAGCAACTGCTGCATTAAGGATTTTTTTTCTTGTTTTAAATCGGCGAGTTGCTTTTCTAGGGTGCCAATTTCCTTGTCTGCACAAGTAAGTACAGATGAGATCTTCTGCTGCTCATCTATAGGTGGAAACGTGAAGTGTGCGTTATTAATAGCACCAATTGACAGTCCAAAACGAGTGGCTCCGGTCGCTAATGTGAAAAAATAATATCGCGTTTTTTGCATATAAAATAGGTAGTTTAAAAATGATCCATTTACTTTTTCTTTTTCAGGTCTGACAATTGCTAAATGATAACCACAGACTACTCCATTTAAGTTTTCACTCACTAATGCAGGTATAGCTATGTCTCCAGGAGTTTCCGAGTCTTTGGTAATAATCACATCACCAACTTGCAGAGTGAATTTATCAACTTCACTTTGTTTGGCTGTTGCTTTCATGAAATTCAATTTATTTGTAATTGTGGTGTTGTAATAAACATCAGTGTAATTACAAAGCTCGACTGGCAGCTCTCCTTCAATAGTTTTTTTATCAACAGGGCTTGAAATTATTCTAGCAACTTCATGAAGGTGCCTATCTTCCCACTTCCCCTCAAACCCAGTAAAGCGTTTTTTTCCTGTGAGCAGTTGTTGCATGAGGGATTTTTTCTGCTGTTTGCTGTTGTCGATTAGGGCTTCGGTGGTGCTAATCGCTTTATCCCATGTGGATAGGATTTTGGCGATTTTTTGTTGTTCTGGGAGAGGGGGAACAGGGACTTTGAACTTAGCAATGTCAGATAAATTCAAAGAGGGTTGCACGCCAGATTTAGCATACCGGAAAATTTCTTTCTTTCCGATGGGGGAGCTAATTACTGAATGGAAAAAAATCGTATGATGTTCATCAAAAGAGAGTCTCGCTGTTTGTTGAGTTAGATTTGCTCCATCTAAATGCTCAGGGACTATGGCCGTTTTGCCTATACTTCCTACAATAGTAAGAAGAAGATCGCCTTTTCTTACTTGAGAACGACGATATGATTTGTGCACTTCATTAGAAACTCGATAAATGTTGTCAACGTTTCCCCAGCCGAAAGAATAATCTTGTGCTCGAATCATTAAGTTACCATTTGGCTCCCTTGGCCCTGGAACAACGATTCCATAAGTGATTTTTCTTGTTTTCGATACTATGTCTTGGAGCTTTTTTACTTCCCATCCTTTAGGCACCATAACCCAACTCCTTCGAATTAAGATTTCTCGTTCCCACGCTCCCGCGTGGTAATGCATACGGAAGTATAACAATTGAGCAAGGTATGGGTTCCCACGCAGGAGCATGGGAACCAGAGCAAAATTGATGTTTACTGATCATTATTATCAGCCTCTATCTTGGCGTGTTCTTTCGCTATTTTAACCGTACTTTTCTCTGGTACTGGTGAGTCTTCGGGCATGGTACCGCCAATGGACTCAATCGTCTCGCGTACCTTTCGACCTACTTGGTGGTGTATTTTATTCGCTTGGCTCTTGCCCATTTCACTCGTTAAAGCCGCTTGATTACGCTTCAATTTCTCTTCGGCTTGTGTGGCTCTAAATAGATTAGCGGCAAGCTCTGTGCTACCCATGTGGTCAAGTATTTTTTGTGACTTCTTAAGTTGTTTATGTTGATGAATGCCTTTGGCGTCTAAACCCCCGTATAAACCTTTGTAACCATGATTCTGAAATATAGCAAAATCAAAATGGCTTTCGACACCCGCTTGAGCGGCGGCTTCAACGAGTTGTTTATTATGTTGTTTTAGTTCATTGCGCAGAAATAGGCGTTTTTCATATTCTTTTAGTTGACCAAAATCACTGTCGTTTTGTAACTCTTGACGGCGTGCTTGAATAGCAAAATAGGTTTGTCCTGCGGCGATAATGGGCTTACTAGGATCACCATTTTGCACGACAAGGTAGCAGGCGTAGCGAGACAGTGAAAAGCTGTTCATTAAACGCTCAGCACTTGAGCCAAGCTTGACCATCTCGTTGACCTTAACGATATGGTCTGAGAGCCTGTTATTGCTGGTCTCACACGCAATTTGTGCTTTTCCTATGACCCTGACAAAATTCCTGAAGTCAGTGTAATCTAAGGCTTTAGCTAGCGCTCTGGCATACCAAAATTCATTACCCTGCGCGTCGGTTTGTTTGAGCGCTTCGAAGCTTTGATGATCCTGGCTTGATGGTAAATCACTCATAATCGAGACCCTCTATATTGAGTTTTTCCTGCAATAGCGCCATGTTCAGTGGTGTTTTCCAAAATGGAAACAACCACTTCTTCTTGCAACTCATCACTCTCAAATATGTTCTTTTTCTCGTAGCCACGCTCTTGCGTGGTAATGCATACGGGAGTATATCCGTTGAGTAAGCTATGGATTCCCGCGCGGGAGCATGGGAACCAGAAGATACCTTCGCCTTGTCTTTGTATAGGCTCACGAGGCTATGCACACAAAACATTGATTTCTTGTGCATTACTTGGCGACTTTGCACAAGAAAAGTGATTTTAGTGTTCATTCGCGGCCCCCATTTGATTAACATTGGCTAATAAGGCACAAAGAGAATTATTCAAATAATAATTTTCACTCATAACCCAACTCCTTCAAATACCCTTCCATTTCAACTTCAAGGCTTTTTAGCTCGCTTTGCAGTTTCAATCGCTCAGTACGTACCGCTATTAAATCAATCTCAGCCTCTTCTTCAAAGGTATCTACATAACGAGGGATGTTGAGGTTGAAGTCGTTTTCTTTAATCTCGTCAAAACTGGCTAGATACGAATACTTATCGGTGGTTTCACGGGTTTTGTAGGTGTCGATGATTTTTTGAATATTATCAGTCGTGAGTTGGTTTTGGTTTTTACCGGATTTGAATTCCCGACTAGCATCAATAAACAGCACTTTTTCATCAGTCTTATGTTTTTTAAACAGCAAAATAGCCGCCGGAATAGCGGTACCAAAGAACAGTTTTTCTGGCAGGCCAATAACGGTATCCAACAGGTTTTCTTCAATCAATTGTTGGCGAATTTTACCTTCAGATGATGCGCGAAATAACACCCCGTGTGGCACGACGACTCCCATGCGCCCGCTGTCTGGTTTTAGGGTTTCGATCATGTGCGAAATAAAGGCATAGTCACCTTTGGTTTTCGGTGGTACACCTCGGCGAAAGCGCCCGTAGTGATCGCTGGCCGCATCTTCGTGGCCCCATTTATCTAAAGAGAAGGGCGGGTTTGCGGTCACGATATCAAAGTGCAATAAGCCGGTTCCTTCTTTGTCTTTGAGCAGGGGGTGTCGAATGGTGTCGCCCCATTCAATGCGGTGGTTGTCTTCCCCGTGCAGAAACATATTCATTTTGGCGAGCGCCCAGGTCGAGCCAATCGATTCTTGCCCAAACAAGGCATACTTTTTAGAACCATTGAAATTATTACGCACCATGCGGCCACATTTCATCAATAGCGAAGCTGAACCGCAGGCGGGGTCACAGATTTGATCACCTTCCTGGGGCGCTAAGATGGTGGCCAGTAAATCGGATACTTCCGGCGGGGTATAAAATTCGCCAGCGGTTTTTCCGCTACCCGCGGCAAAGTGTTTGATGAGGTATTCATAGGCGTTACCGATGATATCTAAGGTGCCTACACGACTTGGGCATAAGTTGAGGATATCTTTGCCAAAGTCTTCTAGCAGGTGACGAAGCAGATCATTCTTTTGCTTTTCTTGCCCCAGTTTGTCGGTGTTAAAACTGATGTCCTGGAAAACATTTTTTAACTTGGTGCCATTCGCTTCTTCAATCGCATGCAGTGCCATATCAATGCGCTGGCCATTACCGGCTTGATGACGAAGTTCGTACAAATCCCAAAAGCTCGCGCCGTCGGGTAACACAAAACGCTGCTTGGCCATCATCGCTTTAATCAGAGCGGGGTTATCGCCATGTTGCTCAACGAGTTTGTCGTGATCGTCTTTATACACGTCAGAGATATACTTTAAGAACAACATGGTGAGTATAAAGTCTTTGTAGGTGTCTGAGGCGATAACGCCCCTAAAGGTATCGCAGGCGGCCCAAACGGCTTTGTTGATGTCGTCTTGATTGATTTGACTATTTGGCATGGTCTGTATCCGTTGGGTTTCTATTTAAATAGGTCGTTGGCAATGAGGTCTATTTGCTGACGCCGATTGTCGATTAATTGCGTGAGTCGCTGTTTTTCTTTGAGGGCTTTGTCGGCGAATCGCGTGAGTATTATTTGCTGTTCTAGCGGAGGCAGTGTGATTGTGGCCTGCTCCAGCATCGCTCGGTGGATACTCACTTGGGCGCTGCCCTGAGCCAAACGACGAAAGTAGCGCTGTAGTGGTGCTTGATTAAGCTGCCATGCGATAAATTCTGGCAAGGCATCATTCGTGGCTTTGAGCGTAATCCGAAAAAAGTGCT
The DNA here is from genome assembly GCA_002401765.2 of Thiotrichaceae bacterium. Lineage (GTDB taxonomy): Bacteria > Pseudomonadota > Gammaproteobacteria > SZUA-140 > SZUA-140 > SZUA-76. Next base: position 2,931 of record NVTY02000062.1, on the reverse strand, counting down.
GTGCGCACACAACCGGTCGACCCAAGTCGGGCATGCACGAGGCCAAGTTTCTTGCGCCTCTAGCGGCAAAAATAATGCTGCCCTCCCTCAGCCAGTCCGGCCGCTTGCGCCCGGTAATTTGAGTACAGATCACCCCGCCCCAATTAACCAGCCCATCAGCATCAATATCTCTGACCTGGATAACCTGGCAATCCCCATGCTCATGCTCAGGAATCGCCCCCCGAAAGGGGTGACCGGCCTCGATATCAGCAATTTCGTGTAGTTTTACCTTCATCTCTATTTGCATCATTAGAAAGTTGCGAAAATAATGCTTGATTTTAGCGGAAAGGTCAATGCATATCGCTCTTTTGGGCGCATCATTTGAATGATGCATAATCCGTTTTGGGTTGGTCTCTTTGGGGGGCAAGGGGGCAGTACACTTGAACTACCAGCATCCATTGCTGCTAGTACAGTGGCCTCTGGATTCCGGCACCCGAGGGCATCCCTTCGGTCACCTTCGCCGGAATGACGGAAGTTAGTGCCGCAAACAAAGAACAAACGAAGAACAAACGAAACAAACGAGACATCCATTATAAGCATGCCACGCTTCAATCTTCACCATCTAAAATCAACACCCACCAGGATTTATTTTCTGCTCATACAACCATGAAGCAGAGAAATTCAAAGCCTAAAGCGTGTCATTAGTTCTGGCTCATGGGCTATTGTCATATTTAATCGAGCGACTATCTTAACTTGGCGTTGATGGCTTATACAGCAGATTCTGAAGGGGGTTTCTTACGGGAAATATGATTGACATCCCCGAATACCTGGGGTTCGCTTATAACCGAGTGACTGACAGACTTGTTTGAGTTTAAATGCAGTACCGACAAATGATTTAAACTGGCTTTCAAAGTTGTTGATGAGATATTCCCAATGCTTTGTTTCAATGTTTAATCGTTCCAGTATCGGTGACAATTGTGGATCTATCGCGCCTCGTTTATCTTTTCTGATGATACGACCGCTGATGTCAACGAGTTCAATGTAATCGGTTAATCTAAAGGGTAGTCCTTTTGGCATTTCTTTACGTGGGTTCCCTGCAAAGGGTAGCAGTGTCTTGACTTGTTGTTTTGAGTGGTTAGGTGAGTGCGCTGTTTGTGCTTTTTGAATCCGTTTTTTGATGCTGGTATGGGCTGATGTTTCAGGAGTGTCGGCCATCTTTGCGCGGATTAGGTTGAGGTCGACATAGGCCATGCAGGCGATGAGTGCGGCGTCGTCTAATAGGGCTTGTGATTTGAAGCGGCCCTCCCAGAAACGGCCTGTACATTCATCTTCTGCATTAGCTTGGCGGGCAATGCCTTCATTTAATACGCGCATGAACCAGCTGATGTCCATTAAGCGTGAGCGCCACTCTTCTACGCAATCGCTTAGTACGGCTGATTCTGCAGTCCCTAGCTTTTTGCCTTGTACGTAGCGTTGTGACAGGAGGTTACCTGTGAAGAGCTGATGCCATTGTTCGATCACTTCATGAGCTGTCCAGTCACTGGCAACTTGTTGATCGATATGCAATATAACATGGTAGTGATTTGACATGATGGCATAGCCGCAGAGGTCGATGGCGAATATTTGTGCGAGTTCATGTAGACGATCTTCAATCCATTTTCGGCGATGTTCGAAGCTGTGTGAGGTCACTGCATCTTTACCGCATAAGAAAGCACGCCTGACGCAACGTGATACGCAATGGTAATAGAGGGTGCTGGCCAGCGATATCTGGGACTTGCGGGATTTAGGCATCGGTCACTCCTTGACTCAATGATTCATTTGAACTCCTGAGGTGAGCGATATTCTTAAAGCGAGATGTTGTCAATCTTTAATCTTGGCTGTCCTGTTTGTTGCCCTATTCATTGATGTATTCAATACCGAAAAGATTAGCTTTGACTGTAATATTGCTTTGAATCTCATTGTTTATACTTTTGAGTGTGAAAATTATTGTTGGATTATCTTCTCCTAGCTTGGGTATATGTTTCCATCCAGTAAATAGCCATTCATTTGCTTTTGGTGTTATATATAATTTTTGGTCTGGATATTCGCCAAACTCAGATACGGCTACATATATAGCCTCTTGAGGACATTTGTTTTCAAAGCACTCACCATGTTCTCTTAATTTTAGCAATCTTGTCGATAATGTAGGTACCGTATTATCTGTTTTAGCAATTTCTTCAAAGTTATTAGCAAAATACACAAGGTCATTTTTTGCACATGACGATATGAATAAGCTAATTATTATTAGCATAACGACTCTCATACTTACCTCTGAGATGAAATATGCAAATGATTTAAATGCTTTGACTTCATTTGTGGTTTTTGAGTAATTGTTGAGCCGTTCTTTCTTATATTAATAAATGGACCAAAGCACTCACCTATGTCTTGTTCTTGTGAAAACAATCGTTGAACACGACGTACATTTGATTCATTACTAGGATCATCGATTCGTTTACCATTTATTAAGTTTATATCTATAGCCATTCCATAATAGTGGAGGCTTTTTTTAGAATGTGTTCCACCTGTAGTGCTATTGATATTAATACTTAAACCAGTTATCCGTACTATATTTTCGACCATTTTAGCCAAATGTTCAGAAACTGGTAGATTTGGAGATGGATTTGTCGGCGCATCATTAATGAATGTTATTTTTCCATTGAAACTTGAGATATGTCTCTTCATCTTTTTTCCTTGTTGAGATAACGCCATGCTCAGCGGAAATTTAAAGTGGCGCGTTTTTGCGGAAGCAAAACAAGTGCCGCTTTAAATTGTCCGCTGGAGCTATTTGGTACGCCCAGCATGGGCGTGAACTTATGAGGTGAAAGTCCTCTGTAAGAGATTCGCCTGTCTATTTATAGACAGTATAATTACTAGTCGACGGCAACTGCAAGTCCGCGAGGTGTTGTGGGAAGG
>NVTY02000061.1 GCA_002401765.2 Thiotrichaceae bacterium | reverse complement strand
GCTGATGAATTACGGTGAACTAAGGCATTAGAGAGACGAATATGGGCCATGAACGACCAGGCATCAATATATAAGGCGCAAGCGACAATTAAATATTGAAATATAAATATATTGAGTGATAATGAGTGTTTACTATATTAAGCGCTGAGGGAAATCGTCGCACCCAAAAAGGGTTTTCCTACAGCCTCGTTATGTTTTAAAGAATATAGTTAGTCCGCACTATTGAAGAATTTTAATTGGAAAAATAGATATGAATAAACGCTTATTGGAAATTTACGCTTTATCTGTATGTTTTGTATCAATGGGGTGCCTAAGTGTATTTTGCGGAATATTATTGTATAATCTTGTTGAAATATCATTTCCATCATCAATGAATACCTCGCGCATGTATCCGCCATCAATGATTACTCAAAGTGGTATCATGACTGCCCCTGTGTTTCCAGGGCAGCCCTTACCCGTAGTTCCTATAAATGAATCAATGGATAATAATGTTTATAAAAATAAACGCTTTCAAGAGGAGCGGGAACGATTTCAAAAATTAGAGTTTGAACGGATGCATATAGAATCTATGATGAGCATAGTAAGATCTGTAATAATTGTTTTTATTTCATCAATAGTTTTCTTTTTTCACTGGCGTATTGCAAAGCAAGCTCGAATTGTAAAAAGTGCTTAGTTTTTAATATGCACCGAAACATAACAAAAAAATTAACACGGCATATTTCATCCGTTATGTGAATCAAAAATCATAGAAGAAATATAATGGCAAAGAAAGGTTTTATACCGCAAAAACTTCGTCCATTAGCGGACTATATTTAAAACTGGCAGTTACACAGAAATATTTACAGTCTCGGATTTTCCGGTGCACCGTTATCAACCCGAGTTTCTATAGAGTGACTGGGAAATGTTTCACGACGCTATTCAGGCACATCGTTTCCATGTGGTGCATGATATTTTACCGTGCTATGGGATTTGTGCCGCTTAAATCATTAGCAATTAACGTGGGTAGCGTGCCTTGTCACGCTTTTCCCACATCGTCTGTGCTTGTGCGGTTGCATCATCAATGCTTTCTGTTTTCCCCATCATTCTAAGTGCAATGGCTACCGTACCAATCACTGCGGCAATGCCATATTCATCATCTATTTTGCCTTGCCAGGTTTGTAGTAGGCGCTTGGTATCCATCGTCATGTCTTTTAAATGGCGCATCTTGAATTTGGCAGGCCAGAGCTCTTCGTTAGCCTCTCCGTGGTGTACGGAGAAGACCTCACAGTCGCCATCTGGATTGCGTTCACATTCACCACCTTCACCTCTAAAAACCGCCATGTGAGCTTGCTCTAAGTGAATGGCGGCTTGTTGATGGATAGTTCTATAGCCGGGATGGAAGGTGCCTTGCATTAGATGAGGCGCGCCGAGTGGGTTTAAAATCCGCAATAGTGTGTTGATGGGCGAGCGCAGGCCTAATAGGCTGCGCAGTTCCATGATCTGTTTTAGTTTTGGGCTAAAGTGTTCCAGCGAGATGAAGGCGATGTTGTCGCGTTCGACTTGTTGAGCTGCGTGTTCGAGTGATTCACTATTGCAGATGCCAAATAGCTTCATGACATTGGGGGTGTAGATGCGATTGTCGCGTCGACCTGCGGTGCCGTGCATTAAAATTCTGCTGCCGTTTTCGGCTAGTAGTAGTGCGGCAAGAATGAACCAGGGTAGATGGCGTCGTTTGCCCGCATAGCTGGACCAGTCGAGATCAATACTGGCCGCCTTGTCTGGTAGCGGCAGCGATGCACGTGCAGCAGCGACAAAGCCAGCGAGTTCTTCGGGGCTCTCTTCCTTGACACGTAGTAGCATCAGGAATGCGCCGAGTTGTACTGCTTCAACCTCATCGTTAAGAATCATCCTCATCGCTTCAAAGGCTTCATCCTTAGTGAGCGAACGGCTGCCTTTTTTACCGCGACCTAAAGTACGTACGTATTGCGCAAATGTATGTTCGATATTATTCATACTGGGTATTGTGACGTTCTTTGCGACATAAAAAAAGCCTCGCGATAAGGCGAGGCTTTTGAACGACTGCTAAAGCAACTGATTAATCGTCGTTATTGAACGCGCCAATCAGGTGCAGCAGGCTAACAAATAGATTGTAGATGCTGAGGTATAAGCCTACGGTAGCTAGCAAGTAGTTGGTTTCACCACCGTTAACGATGCGGCTGGTGTCATACAGGATAAAGCCAGCCATCAGCATTGCAATCATGGCTGAAAGAGCCAGGTGAGCCATTGGCATGTGGTAACCAAACAGGCTTGCTCCGACGACAACTAGCATGCAGACGATCGCAACGATTATACCCGTCATTAAGAAGCCACCCATGAAGCTGAAGTCTTTTTTGGTGACCATGACGTAGGCAGAGAGAGAGAGGAAGATGGTTGCGGTTGAACCAAGTGCCGTCATCACAATTGAACCGCCGCTTGGCATGCCCAGATAGTGAGTCAGCATTGGACCAAGGCCAAAACCCATTAGTCCGGTGATGGCGAATACGACACCCAGGCCAGCAGTAGAGTTGGCAGTTTTAGGCAGCACAAGCCAGATGAGCGCCAGCGCGGCTAGTAAGCAGACAATGCCGGTGAAGCTAGGGGGTTGAATCGCGATAGAGATACCAGCCATTACGGCGCTAAACAGTAAGGTTACTGATAGCAATGTATAGGTGTTGCGGATCAGCTTAGTGGTGGCAAATGTAGACTCAGCGCCTCTGGCAACTGCTACTGCTACCTTGAGCTGATCTTGTTGGTAAGGGTTCATGATTCTGTTCAATCTCCAAATTTATTTATCGTAAAGTGTACTATATGGTGTTCCGTTAACTAAAATCAAGCAGGAGTTGCATCTTTTGTTGGAAGCGGTTATATTCTCCCGCGCTGATTACAAGGACTTGTTATTTCGGCAATTTTTCAGAATCTACTGTAAAATTGTCCGGGTGCCCCAGTGCACAGTTAGAGGGTATAGTCTTCAACTTAAGCTTGGATTGTTGAAGACCGTATCAGCAGGATCAGGAGAGGTGGCTGAGTGGTCGAAAGCGGCGGTCTTGAAAACCGTTGAGGGTTTGTAGCCCTCCCAGGGTTCGAATCCCTGCCTCTCCGCCATTAATTAGGTGCTAGATATTAGCGAACCTGCCGATCCAGCTAACTGAAGTGTACTAAATGGAGTGGGGGGTTGGATGGTAAATGTCTTATTAGTCGATGATCATAGGTTGGTACGTGCTGGGGTTATGCGTATTCTCAATGATGCGCCGGGTATCAAAGTAATCGGTGATGTCGATAGTGGTGAAGAAGCGATTCGCTTTGTTCGCCAAAGAAAACCAGATATCGTTTTAATGGATGTCCAGATGCCCGGCATTGGTGGCTTCGAAGCGACGCGTAAACTACTCAAATCATACCCTTCTTTGAAAATTGTTGTGCTTTCAGTCTGTGCTGAAGAGCCATTTCCGTCACGTCTGCTGCAGAGTGGTGCGGCTGGCTATCTGACTAAAGGGTGTAGCCCTGAAGAGATTATTAATGCGATTAAATCGGTTAATAAAGGTCAACGCTATGTCGGTGCTGATATTGCGCAACACCTTGCATTAACCTTTTTACCGGGCGCGGGCCCATCGTCGCCACTCGATTCACTCTCAAATCGTGAATTGCAGGTAATGTTAATGGTGGCGCAGGGAAAAAAGACGCAGGAAATTTCAGATGAACTTTGTTTGAGTCCAAAGACCATTAGCACCTATCGTTATAGGTTGTTTGAAAAACTACGTATTCACAGTGATGCAGAGTTAACACATGTCGCATTACGTTATGGTTTACTGGATGAGTCTCATCAGTAGTGAGACTACTGCGGTGCTGCCGTGACCATTAATAATGGCATCAAGTGTTGCCACACATTTTCAAGAATCATTGGCTGGGCGCTGTTAAGTGGGTGAATCCCATCTGGCTGAAACAGCGCTAAATCCTGCTCCATTCCTTTCAGTAAAAAAGGCAGCAATGTGACGCCGTATTCATCGGCTAATTGCCGGTAGCTGTTCGAAAACTGCCGAGTAAAGGTGCGGCCGTAGTTTGGTGGTAGCTGCATTCCGGCTAGAAGCACATCTGCGTTGGCGGTTTGTGCTGATTGAATCATACTGGCCAGGTTTTGTTTCATTGCCTTAAGTGGCATGCCGCGCAGCCCATCGTTACCGCCCAGGGCTATAATGATGATGGCTGGCTGATGGACGCTGATAATGGCTGAAAAGCGAGCCAGTGCATCGTGAGTGGTTGCGCCGCTGATACTGGTATTAATGATGCGGTACGGTAACGTCGCTTCCTTTACCTTGATCGCCATCAGGTGCACCCATCCTTCTTTTTGCGCCATGCCATAGGCTGCGCTTAAACTGTCGCCTACCACAACAATAGTCTGCTGTTGTGCAGCAACGCTTGGCGGTAGGATGAGAGTAATCAAAATCAGGAGTCGTTTTAGCATGGCGGAAAATATCTCACGTTCGATTGTGCGCGTGCAAGGACTTAGTAAACGAGTCGTAAGCCCAGAAGGCGAACTGGTGTTACTGGATGACCTCTCGTTTGAGATCGATGCGGGCGAGGCAGTCGCGATTGTGGGGGCATCAGGCTCAGGGAAATCGACCTTGCTGGGAATCCTTGCTGGGCTTGATGTGCCCAGTGATGGCCAGGTATGGCTGGATGGGCATGAGTTGTTCAAGCTTGATGAGGATGGCCGTGCGGCGTTAAGGCAATCAAGTGTGGGGTTTGTTTTTCAGTCATTTCAGCTACTACCAAATCTTACCGCGCTAGAAAATGTCATGTTACCGTTGGAGCTGGGTGGTGCGGTAGATGTTGAACCGCAGGCGTCTGACATGCTGGCACGTGTGGGCCTGGCCGAACGACTGCATCACTACCCCAAACAACTGTCGGGTGGCGAGCAGCAGCGGGTGGCGATTGCGCGCGCCTTTGTGGTGAAACCAAAGATATTGTTTGCCGATGAGCCGACAGGGAACCTTGATAGCGCCACTGGCGAGCGCGTGATAGCGCTGCTGTTTGAATTAAACCGTGAGCAAGGTGCGACCATCGTACTGGTGACGCATGATGATGCCTTGGCACGGCGTTGTAATCGTTCGTTTCGGATTGATGCGGGCTGCTTGGTCGCCGCTGAACCATTGGTGGCGATGTGAGTCACCACATGGCGGCCACTATTCGCCTGTCGTGGCGTATGTTGCGTCGCGACTGGCGAGCGGGTGAACTGACGGTCCTGAGTTTGGCATTGGTGATCGCGGTTGGCAGCGTCACTTCGGTCGGTTTCTTTACTGATCGAGTACGTCTGGCGCTTGAAAATCAGGCCAATACACTGTTAGGCGCTGACCTGGTGATGATTTCCGATAAAGCCATTCCTGAAACGTTGCGGGATGATGCGGCTAGGTTGGCCGTGCAAAGTACCACCTCGATTGAATTCCCCAGCATGATGATGAGCGATGAACGCAACCAACTGGTGTCGATTAAGGCGGTTGAATCGGCTTATCCACTGCGTGGCGAATTACGTATTTCACCGCAACGTTTTGCGCCAGACCAGGTCGCGATAGGGATTCCTGAAGCGGGCAGTATTTGGGTCGATATGCAGTTGCTAGATCTCCTGGGGGTCAATGTGAATGATGTCGTTCGGGTCGGTGAGGCTGATTTCAAAATCGCCTCGGTCTTGACCAATGAACCAGCGCGCGCCAGTGGGCAATTATTTAGCCTGGCACCGCGAGTGATGTTAAATTTATCTGATATTGCCAGTACTGAGCTGCTGACACCGGCGAGTCGCGTGCGTCATCGGATGATGTTTGCAGGTGAGATTACGGCAGTGGCGAATTTTCGCGCCATGGTTGAACCGAGGCTGCAGCCAGGACAGCGCATGGAAGGGATCGAAGAGGCGCGCCCGGAAGTGCGCAGTGCGCTGGAGCGCGCGCGGCGTTTTCTGGGGCTCGCCGCGATGGTCAGTGTGCTACTGGCCGGCGTGGCAGTGGCAACATCATCGCAGCGATTTATCCGTCGCCATTTAGATAGCTGTGCAGTGATGCGCTGCGTGGGCGCCTCCCAACAACAAATCCTGTCGATCTTTATGTTGCAGATGTTATGGCTGGGTTTGATTGCCGGCGCGGTGGGTTGTCTACTCGGATTTGGTGCGCAATTCATATTGGTGGGCATTATTGGTTCGCTGGCAGATTTTGCGCTGCCAACGCCGTCGTTATTACCCGTCCTGGTGGGATTGTTAACGGGGCTAGCGACCCAGTTTAGCTTTGCGCTGCCACCGCTACTACACCTGAAAAATGTCCCCTCGCTACGCGTGTTACGCAGAGATCTTGGCGCCTTGCCGACGCGCAGCATCTCTACCTATGGGCTGGGGTTTGTGGTGCTTTCTGCCTTGATTGTGTGGCAGGCAGGTGATCTTAAATTGGGTTTTTATGTGCTGGGCGGGTTGATCGTCGCGTTGTTGTTACTGGCTGGCGTTGCGTTGTTGTTGCTTAAGGCGTTGGCTGCGTTTCGCGCGCACCTTTTTGTTGAATGGCGCTTTGGTGTTACCAATTTGATGCGACGACCGATGAGCAGTGTCGCGCAGGTGATCGCCTTTGGCCTCGGTATTATGGTGTTGCTACTATTCTCTGTTATTCGTGATGATCTACTGGATGAATGGGGCAATAGTCTACCGGATGATGCGCCCAATCGATTTTTGATTAATATACAGCCGGATCAGATTGAACCATTAACGCACTTTTTTAGTGAGCAGGGATTAAAGGCCCCCACGCTATACCCGATGATTCGTGGGCGCCTGATTGAGATTGGCGGTGTGACCCTTCAGCCTGACGATTATGAAAATCCGCGTGCACAGCGTCTCTTAGAAAGGCAATTTAATCTTTCCTGGGCGGCCCAGATGCAGGCCGATAATCAATTGATTACGGGTGAGTGGTGGCCAGATTCAGATAGCGAAGGTCAGTTTTCAGTGGAAGAGGGACTTGCAAAAACATTGGCGATTGAGGTGGGGGATACGTTGGTTTTTCTGATTGATGAGCAGCGCGTTAGCGCGCGGGTGGCGAATCTTCGTTCAGTCAAATGGGATTCGTTTCGTCCCAACTTTTATGTGATTGCATCACCAGGCGTGCTGGAATCCTATTCGAGTAGCTACATGAGTGGTTTTTACCTGCCGGAAAATGAGTATTTAGTACTCGATAAAATGGTCCGTCAATTTCCCAATATTACGGTGATCGATATTGCGGCGGTGATGACGCAGGTGCGTACCATCATTGAACGAGTGACGCTGGCCGTTGAGTACGTGTTTCTCTTTACCTTGATAGCGGGGTTACTCGTAATGTATGCCGCGATCTATTCCACGCTTGACGAACGCATACACGAGAGTGTGATTCTGCGTACCTTGGGCGCATCGCGTCGCCGTCTATTGAATGGTGTGATTGCGGAGTTTGTGACATTAGGCGCGCTAGCGGGAATGGTGGCTGCCACTGCTGCCAGTCTATTGGGCTATGTGTTGGCAGTGCATCTGTTTCAGCTTGAATACCAGTTTAATGGCTGGGTGTGGTTGATTGGTGTTATTGGTGGTGGGGTCGGGATTGGCCTGGCAGGCGTGCTGGGTACGCGAAAAGTACTTAACTACCCGCCATTACTGGCGTTACGTGAGATGTGACCTGAGCGGATGGCATGCTCCGAGCTTCTCAGGTATGCTTTTATCCAAGATCACGATGTAATTAGGGGATGAGGTATGTTGCGCAACTGTTTACTAATGGTGATGTGCTGTCTGTGGACAAATGCGGCGAGTGCCGAGATGGTCACGTTAAAGACGGCCTATGGCACATCCTTTAATGCCTATGTGGCGGGGCCTGCGGATGCCGAGATTGGCATTGTCATTGCCCATGACCGTTGGGGACTGGCTGATGAGGTGAAGGTGTGGGCTGAGCGCTATGGGAAACAGGGTTTTCGGGTGGTGGTGCCAGACCTTTTTGATGGCCGCCCGGTGCTGCGTGATGCAATGGCAAAAATGGTGATGGCACAAACAGATCCCGAGTGGGTGGTTGCCAACCTTCATGGTGCGATTGATGATCTGAAAAGACGACAGGATTTAGTCGCGGCGATTGGTTGGGGCTATGGCGCTAAGCACCTTTATCAAATTGCCACCAGTCACGATGCTGATATCGATGCATTGGTGGCCTTTTATGCGATGCCACAGGGTAACCAGCAGGCGCTTGAACGCCTGGATACGCCGATTCTAGGGCTCTTTGGGCGACGTGATCCCGCGTTTGGTATTGATGTGTTAGACGCGTTTCAGCAGACAATGCTAAAGCTCCGCAAAAACCTGGATGTGGTGACGGTGAATGCCCATAGTGGTTTTGTTAACCCCATGAGCGCATCCTATAATGCAGCGGCAAGCGAAGAGGCGTGGCTGGCCATTCAGCGGTTTTTAAAACGTCATTTTACCGAATAAGCAGCTTTCCATCCTCAGGCATTAACCTGTGGTTTTTGGCTTAAAACCATATTAAATCGCGGGAATGACTTGTATTTTCTAAAGTTTTTGCTTTCTTCCCTATCTTTTTGCGCTGAATCTCATTAAAATTCGATCCTGTATATTGACGCATTATTGAATTATTCAAATCACCCGTTTCTGCGGGTGTTTTTACTTGTTAAGAGAACTTTGCACGAGCAGTGATTTTGCTCTCTGGCAAGGCAAAAGCGCATGGAATGAGGGAGTTTATAACGATAAATGACCGATTAAAACCGCTTTTAACGCCGCCAGAGGAGAAAAGAACAATCGTGCAAAGGTCTCGTTAAAGAGGATGTTTGCTGTGGAATTAACCGGCGCGGAGATACTAGTCCGTTCTCTGAAAGAAGAGGGCGTCACGCATCTGTTTGGCTACCCCGGTGGTGCGGTGTTGCCTATCTATGATGCACTGTATCAGCAAGAGGATTTGAAACATATTCTGGTGAGACACGAACAGGCCGCGACCCATGCGGCTGATGGCTACGCGCGTTCGACCGGTAAGGCGGGTGTCGCGCTAGTGACCTCTGGACCCGGTGCGACCAATGCGGTGACCGGAATAGCGACAGCCTTCATGGATTCTATTCCCATGATCGTAATCACCGGTCAGGTGCCGACCAATATGATCGGTAACGACGCATTTCAGGAAGTCGACTCGATCGGTATCACACGCCCCTGCGTAAAACACAATTTCCTGGTCAAGGACGTTGCGGACCTGGCGAAAACGATCAAAAAGGCATTTTACATCGCGACTACGGGCCGCCCGGGGCCAGTTGTGATTGATCTGCCCAAAGATGTGACCGTGAATAAGGCTGAGTTTAATTATCCGAAAGAGGTCTCGCTACGCTCCTATAACCCGGTGGTTGAAGGCCATATTGGGCAGATCAAACGTGCCGTTACCATGATGCTTTCAGCCAAGCGTCCCATCTTCTACACCGGTGGTGGCGTGGTGCTGGGACGTGGCGCGGCGGAATTGACTGCGCTGGCACAGCAACTTAACTATCCGGTGACCAACACCCTGATGGGATTGGGTGCCTACCCTGCAACCGATAAGCAGTTCCTTGGTATGCTCGGCATGCACGGCACCTATGAAGCGAATATGACCATGCATCATTGCGATGTATTGATTGCGATTGGCGCGCGCTTTGACGACCGCGTAACGGGCAATATTGAGAAGTTTTGCCCCCATGCAAAAATCATCCATGTCGATATTGATCCGTCTTCAATCTCAAAAAACGTCAAGGTTGATGTGCCGATTGTCGGCTCAGTCACTAATGTGTTGCAAGAGATGCTCGCAATACTTAAAGAGGGCAATAAAAAGCCAGACGAGCAGGCGCTTAGTGAGTGGTGGCAGCAGATCACTGAATGGCGTGGCGTAAACTGCCTTAAGTATGATACTGAGAGTGATAAAGTGAAGCCGCAGCAGGTGGTTGAAGCGCTTTACAGAGAAACCAATGGTGACGCCTATGTGACCTCTGATGTGGGCCAGCACCAGATGTGGGCGGCGCAGTATTACAAGTTTGATAAGCCCTATCGCTGGATCAACTCTGGCGGTCTCGGCACCATGGGCTTTGGCCTGCCGGCTGCGATGGGTGTACAGTTTGCACATCCAGATGCCACGGTCGCCTGTGTCACCGGCGAAGGCAGTATTCAGATGTGTATTCAGGAGCTTTCAACCTGCCTGCAATATGGCCTGCCGATCAAGATTATCGCGTTGAATAACCGTTACCTGGGCATGGTGCGTCAGTGGCAGGAGTTTTTCTACGACGGGCGTTATGCCATGTCTTACATGGACGCGCTGCCTGATTTCGTCAAACTGGCTGAAAGTTACGGCCATGTGGGCATGCGCATCGATAATCCAGCGGATGTTGACGGTGCTATGGAAGAGGCGATGAAGCTCAAAGATCGCCTGGTATTTATGGATTTCGTGACCGATCAGGAAGAAAATGTCTACCCCATGATTCCTGCTGGTGCGGGCCTCAATGAAATGATTTTGGTGTGATCTGATGAGATATGTAATTTCAATTTTGATGGAAAATGAGGCGGGTGCACTGTCGCGTGTTGCCGGACTTTTTTCTGCCCGTGGTTATAATATTGAGTCTTTGACGGTCGCGCCAACAGAAGATCCATCACTGTCACGTATGACGGTGGTGACCAGCGGTTCTGAAGAGATCATCGAACAGATCACCAAACAGCTTAATAAATTGATTGATGTGGTTAAACTGGTGAACCTGAGTGAAGATAAGCATATTGAGCGAGAGATGGCGCTGATCAAGGTGAAAGCCGTTGGTGAGGCGCGTGAAGAGTACAAACGACTCGCGGATATCTTCAATGGGCGCATTATCGATGTTACCGAGGCCTCATATACGATAGAATTGACCGATTCTGGTGAGAAGATTGTTGAGTTCATCGCGGCAATCAAGGCTGACCAGATCATTGAGATAGTACGCTCTGGTGTTAGTGGCATCGCGCGTGGCGAAAAAAGCCTGCATTCTTAAAATTTAGAATAACGGCTAGACCATTAGCATCACTGGATTATCAACCGCTGGTTTTTAGACACCGTGCCTAAATCAGGGGTAGTGGCATGAATTTAAAATTTAGAAAAAGGAAGAGAACGAATGAACATCTATTATGATAAAGATGCAGACCTGTCCATCATCAAAGGCAAAGCGGTTGCAATTCTAGGTTACGGTTCACAGGGCCACGCCCATGCCAACAACCTGAAAGATTCTGGTGTTGATGTGGTGGTGGGTTTGCGTGATGGTTCATCATCTGTAGTTAAAGCAACTAACGCTGGTTTGACTGTCAAGTCGGTTGCTGATGCGGTTGCTAGCGCTGATGTGGTGATGATGCTGGTGCCTGATGAAAACCAGGCAGCGCTTTATCGCGATGAAGTGGCACCCAACATCAAGCAGGGCGCAGCACTGGCCTTTGCTCATGGTTTTAACATCCATTACGAGCAGATTGAGCCACGCGCTGATCTTGACGTGATCATGATCGCACCAAAAGGACCGGGTCACCTGGTACGTTCTACCTATACTGAGGGTGGTGGTGTGCCTTCACTGATCGCGGTTCATCAGGATGCGAGCGGCAAAGCGAAAGAGATCTCGCTTTCTTATGCCAGTGCGAATGGTGGTGGCCGTGCGGGTATTATCGAAACTAATTTCCGTGAAGAGACTGAAACCGATCTATTTGGTGAGCAGGCGGTTCTATGTGGTGGCGCAAGTGCACTGGTTGAAGCGGGTTTTGATACCCTAGTTGAAGCAGGCTACGCACCAGAAATGGCTTACTTTGAGTGTCTGCACGAGCTCAAATTGATTGTTGATCTGATGTACGAAGGCGGCATCGCTAACATGCGTTACTCGATCTCAAACACCGCTGAGTATGGCGATCTGACCCGTGGCCCTCGTATTATTACCGATGAAACTCGTGCTGAAATGAAACGTATCCTGACTGAAATTCAGAATGGTGAATTTGCACGTGAATTCATCCTGGAAAATCAAGCAGGTGCTGCCACACTGAAAGCGAAGCGTCGTATTGGTCGTGAGCATGGTATCGAAAAAGTGGGTGCTAAGCTGCGCGGCATGATGTCCTGGATCAAAGACAACAAACTAGTCGATCAGGAAAAGAACTAAGTTCTCAACTGACGTCACGTTGTTAACAGGCATTTGTGGCTGCTTACAACGTAATTGAGCCTCAAAACTGGGTGACCCTGATCCCCATTTTTGAGGCTTTTTGGTTTTTACGATGAGGCCTTTGCTCGAGCAAAGGCATTGAGTTTTTATTATGAGTAGTGCTCATCCCTATATTGCACGCGAAGGGTGGCTGTTTATCAGCGCACTTGCAGCATCTGGTTTTGCCGCAAAGTTCTATTTCGGTTTATGGGGTGCGCTACCGTTCTGGTTGCTATGCATCGCGCTGGCTTATCTATTTAGAGATCCGCAGCGCGTTATTCCGCCTGTGCCACTGGGCGTCGTGAGCCCTGCCGATGGTGAGGTGATGGCGATTGAACGCGTGCATGACCGCTATCTCAATCGAGATGCCAACAAGGTCTCTATCCGTATGAGTCGTTTAGGGACTTACGTGACGCGCGCGCCAATAGAAGGGAAGATTGTGCAGCATTGGCATTCGTCAGTGAGTGATGATGGCGAGGCAGTGGCACTTGATCGTTATGCAATGTGGTTGCAGAGCGATGAAAATGATGATGTAGTGTTGGTGATAGGCGTTGGCAGCAGGGCCTTAAAGCTGGTCTGCTATCATCAAACCGGTGAACGTATTGGACAAGGGGAACGCTGCGGCCTGGTTCGCTTTGGCGGTTATATAGCGATACTATTACCGATTGATGCCCGGATTGAAGTGGCGGTTGGCGATACGCTGCATGCTGGCTCCGATATTCTCGCGACGTTGATACATGAACATGTTTTGGCCAGACAAGATCGGGCAAAAGGTCGAGTAAATGATGTTGCGCAGGAAACATAAAGCTTAAGAGTAGACGTGATATGACTGAACAGAAACAAAGACGCCGCGGCGTCTATCTTTTACCTAACTTGTTTACCACGGCAGGGCTCTTTGCCGGTTTTTTTGCGATCATCGCGGCGATTGATGGGCGCTTTGAGGCCGCCGCCATTGCGATTTTTGTGGCGATGATTATGGATGGCATTGATGGCCGTCTTGCACGAATCACCAATACGCAGAGTGACTTTGGTGCCGAGTACGATAGCCTGGCTGATATGGTCTCATTTGGACTGGCGCCAGCACTGGTGATGTTTATGTGGTCGTTGAGTTCAATGGGCAAGCTGGGCTGGATTGCCGCCTTTGTCTATACCGCCGGTGCCGCGTTACGCCTGGCACGTTTTAATACCCAGCTGCAAGTGATCGATAAAAATTACTTTCAAGGGTTGGCATCACCACCGGCAGCCGCACTGGTTGTGGGCCTGGTGTGGGCAGGCGAAGAGTCTGGCGTCAATGGTGACAATATCGCGGTGTGGGCATTTCTGCTGACTATTTCTGCCGGCCTGCTGATGGTGAGTAAGATGCGTTATCACAGCTTTAAAGGCTTCGATATTAAAGGAAAAGTCCCCTTTGTGGCGATCTTTTTTATTGCATTGCTGTTTGTCTTTATCTCAACAAACCCACCGTATATCCTATTTACGATGGCCTTTATCTATGCCGTTTCGGGGCCGATATTAACCTTATGGCAGTTGCGCCAGCGACGTCGTGATCGTCAACAGCTGGCGAAGAACGAATCAGATGAGGATAATAAAAATAGTTCGGATGATGAGCGGGAATAACCTTTTATTGAGTCGCTCTGGTACGCAACAAAATGGGACAGAGGATGGAGCCGTGCAATGAATAAAAAAGAGAAATTAATCATCTTTGACACCACCCTGCGTGATGGTGAACAGAGCCCTGGCGCTTCGATGACGCAAGACGAAAAGGTGCGCATAGCAAAGGCACTGGAACGGATGCGGGTTGATGTGATTGAGGCGGGGTTTCCGATGGCGAGTGATGGTGATTTCGCCTCGGTACAGGCAGTTGCCCGTGCGGTAAAAAATAGCACCATCTGTGCGTTGGCGCGTGCACTCGATAAAGATATCGAGCGCGCCGGTGAGGCGATCAAACCTGCTAATTCAGGGCGTATTCACACCTTTATCGCAACGTCTCCGATTCATATGGAGAAGAAGCTACGCATGTCACCAGACCAAGTGGTGGAGCAGGCGGTCAGGGCGGTTAAGCAGGCGCGCCACTACACCGATAATGTTGAGTTTTCACCGGAAGATGCGGGGCGCTCTGAACATGACTTTCTATGCCGGATTATCGAAGCGGTGATCGATGCAGGTGCCACTACCATTAATATTCCCGATACGGTTGGTTATAATCTGCCGCATCAATTTGGTTCATTGATTGCGGAATTGATTGAGCGGGTACCGAATGCTGATAAGGCTGTTTTCTCTGTGCATTGCCACAATGACCTTGGCTTGGCAGTCGCCAACTCACTGTCAGCAGTGATCAATGGTGCAAGGCAGGTCGAATGTACCATCAATGGTCTAGGTGAACGAGCGGGCAATGCATCGCTAGAAGAGGTGGTGATGGCGATTAAGACACGCCAGGATCTCTTTTCATGCAACACCACGCTGGATACCACGCAAATCGTGTCGTGCAGCCGCCTGGTTTCCAGCATCACTGGCTTTGCAGTGCAACCGAATAAGGCCATTGTGGGTGCGAATGCCTTTGCCCATGAATCCGGCATCCATCAGGATGGGGTTTTGAAAAGCCGTGAAACCTATGAAATTATGCGCGCTGAAGATGTTGGCTGGAGCGCCAACCGCATGGTACTGGGTAAACACTCCGGGCGTAACGCCTTTCGTTCACGTCTAAAGGAACTAGATATTGTCTTTGAAACGGAAGCGGCGTTAAACGAAGCCTTTTCTCGCTTTAAAGACCTGGCGGATAAGAAACATGAAATCTATGATGATGATCTGCAGGCGTTAGTCACACATACGCGCGCCGCTTCCAAGATTGAGCGGGTTAAGCTGGTTTCGCTTAAGGTCTGTTCTGAAACCGGTGAAATGCCGAATGCTGCGGTCACACTCTCTTATGATGGTGAAGAAAAAAGTGTGACTGCCAGTGGCAGTGGACCGGTGGATGCGACCTTTAAAGCGATAGAGTCGGTGGTGAATAGTAATACTGAACTGCAGCTTTACTCGGTGAATGCGATTACCAGCGGTACCGATTCGCAGGGCGAAGTCACGGTTCGGCTAGACAAGGGTGGCCGCATCGTGAATGGTCAGGGAGCCGATACCGATATCGTGATCGCCTCTGCCAAGGCCTATATTAATGCTGTTAATAAACTGCTTGAGCCGGTTGAACGCGCTCACCCACAAGTCTGAATTAGCGTTTAAACGATGAATTTGCAGCAGCAATACCTGGAAGCGATGGGGATCGAGACCTGGCAACGGCGTGATCGCTCCGGCGAAGTCCTTGAACCTATCGTCGTTGAAGCCGTCGTGGTGGCGGATTCTATTGTGCCTTCCATCGTAGACACGCCGACATCAATACCGTCAGCAGTATCCGTTCAAACGGCTAAGAAAGTTGCTGTTGATGTAACAAGTATGGATTGGAATAGCCTGTGTGGTACGGTTACAAGTTGCACTCAATGCGCGTTACATCAAAGCTCACACCAGCGACTCTTTGGCGCGGGTGCGCAGCAGGCGACATGGATGATTATCGGTGGCCCGCCGAGTCAGGCAGAGCTACAACAGGGAGTACCTTTTGTTGATGTTGCCGGACAGTTACTCAATGCAATGTTAGCTGCGATTGGGCTTAAACGTCATCAGGTCTACCTGACTAATCTGCTTAAATGCCGGCTTGAAGCGCGCGTTCCCAGCACTGAAGAGGCCGCCAGTTGTGAACCCTACCTGTTACGCCAAATAGAATTGGTGCAGCCGTCAGTGATGCTGGTGATGGGGGTGGAGGCCGCGCGGCATCTATTGAACTCAGACGCCACAACTATCGATGCGCTACGTGGGCCATCGCACAGCCTGCCTGGCAGCGCTATCCCGCTAGTAGTGACCTATCATCCGGCCGATCTGTTACGCTCGCCAGCGGATAAACGCAAGGCGTGGCAAGACCTGCAGCAAGCGCAGGCGCTCGTTACTCAGGCAGTATAAGTGGTTGTTAACTAAGCATAATCGTTGGTAAGCCGAAGAAGCTAATATGAGAAACATGGATGACTTCCCTGCGCGTGATGGGCGCGTATCCGGCGCTGATTACCGTTTTCGCAAAATGTCTGAGCAAGACCTTGCCGAGGTACTTGCGATCGAGCATGAAACTTATGAATTCCCCTGGAGCGAAATGATCTTTAAAGACTGTTTACGCGTCAATTACCACTGTTATGTGATTGAGTCAGCGCAGCAGGTAAAGGGATATTCCGTGATGACCGTGGCAGCGGGTGAGTCTCATATCCTCAATATCTGTGTTGATAAATCGTTGCGAGGTTTTGGTGTAGGGCACTGCATGTTAGTGCACCTGGTAGAGCAGGCGAGAAGCCATCGCGCAGAGATGATGTTACTGGAAGTGCGTGCTTCAAATAAGATTGCGATTGAGCTGTATTTGAGGAATGAGTTTAACGAAATTGGGCGGCGAAATGCCTATTATCCTGCCAAGAAAGGGCGGGAAGATGCGCTTATCCTGGCGCGAATTCTTTAGTTGATTATGCCACCCGCACTGATAAGGTCATTTTCTAAGCGGCATTCATAATCAACTAAGCTTTCAAATCTCACTCATCTCAAAATCAGATTTTCCCGCATCACAATCAGGGCACGCCCAGTTATCCGGTACATCTTCCCAGCGCGTGCCGGGGGGGATACCATCGCTTGGGATGCCATCTGCTTCGTAATAAACAAAACCACAAATAATGCATTTCCAGGTTTTCATCCTCACACTCCTGTCTCTTGTGTTAAATTTAAAACCAGCTGAACTTGAATCCCTACGTTGAAAGTGACTCTCGTGTATGACGATAGCGGTGTGCCTCCCTTTCTTCGCACGGCGATTAGTGTTCCATGAATCGGTTTGTGGCAATTGGGTAGGATATCATGAGTGTTTGCATTCGCTCTACTGCTGATCGGTGATATCGATTTAATTTGAGCCAGTCAATTGTATTAATGTTATTAATTGCTAAACTCGTAGGATGTACCTACCCACCATCAAGCAGCTTCAATATCTACTAGCCGTGGTTGAGCTGCGTCACTTTGGGCAGGCGGCTGAACGCTGCTTTGTCACCCAGTCAACCCTCAGTAGCGCAATTCAGGAGCTAGAAGGGGCTCTTGGGGTGCAGTTGTTAGAGCGTACCAAACGCAAAGTACTGCCCACTCCAATGGGGCTATCACTCGCAGAGCGTGCGCGAGAAATTATTAAGATATCATTTGATATCATTGAGTTATCAAATATAAATAAGAAACCACTTTGCAATGAAGTGCGCCTAGGGGTAATCCCGACCATCGCACCATTTCTATTGCCAAAGATACTATTACCATTGCATCAGGCATTTCCCGAACTATCGTTGTTATTAATAGAAGAGCGGAGTGCGCATTTAATGAAGCGCCTTGAAGGCGGTGAAATTGATTGCGCGATCTTGGCATTGCCGTATCCCACCGAAAAACTTGAATTCCAATTGATTGGAGAAGAGGCATTCTGGGTGGCGATGCCTCAAGGGGACCCGTTAACCAAAAAGAACAAAATAAGCGCGGCCGAATTACCGCAGGAGCGACTGTTGTTACTTGAAGAGGGGCACTGCCTACGAGACCATGTGATATCTGCCTGTGGTGGCAGTCAGATAAAGGCGCAGTTCCAAGGCAGCAGCCTTTATACCCTGATCGAGATGGTGGCGTGGGGGCAGGGGATCACATTTGTGCCCGCGATGGCACTGGAATCTCCACTGTTAAAACACGCCAACATTGAACTTAGAGCGTTTGATGAGCCGGTACCGCATCGCCAGATGGCACTGGTATGGCGCGCGACCAGTTATCAAAAAAATAATATGGCGCTGTTGGCGGATAAGCTGGTGGAATTGATGGCAAGCTGATCTTTTCTTGCTTAACTCAATCCAGATTAGGCCCAGTGAGATAGCGGTCACTTTGCTGCTCAATTTCGTTCTGCCATGGCACTCATAGTGATGACCGTACCGCCTCATACTTCTTATGGGTTATAAGCTAGTGCCGATAGCATGGATAAGACACTACTTCAATTGCGGAAAAGGAACTCCCATGACGGAAGAATCAGAGACCACACTCTCGACATCTCATGCCCCAGATCTCGACTGGAGCCAGATTCGTGAAACTGTTGCCATGTTAACACTCGCCGTTGCCCGTATTGAATATGCGATGAAAGATGGCAATGACTCTGTTGATACCCTAACCGAGTGGTTCACCTCTATGGTTGGCAATGCGCAGGTCATTAATATGGCCGCGCAGGACCTACCGGAGGGTTCCACGCGTGACATCATTCTAAGCAACTGCCAGGCCGTTGATGAAAAGGTTCAATCAGCGATTATCGCGTTTCAGTTTTATGACAAGTTTACCCAGCGTCTTAGCCATATCTCCGTTATCCTAAAATCGCTATCCGCGATCGTTTCTGACTCAGGTCGTGTTTATAGTCCTTACGAATGGAGTGCATTACAAAAAATGATCAAATCCAAATACACGCTTGATTCTGACCAAAAAATGTTCGATGCCATCCTTGCCGGCCAATCAGTCGAGGAGGTATTAAAAGAAGCGATTAAACTAGAGACCGAAGAAAAAGGCTCTGATGTAGAGCTCTTTTGATCAGACGGAATGCGCGGTGTTTAGCGCTATCAAGGACCGCTTGAGTCCGCTTTTAACGCAGCCAAAGGACAACAGCACAATCGTACAAGATCCTGTAAGTAATTCTCTTGTAACGACTCAACTAAGCCATGAAATCCACCCGCTCAGCGTTTATCCTCAAGGGGCACTTGGAAAAAATGATCATTTACACGTGTCCCTAAGACCAGGTGCCCTTTAGGGTATTGGCGCGGGATACCCATAAACTCACATTTTTCGCCTTGCACCCAGGGGCATAAAGAAACTGGCCAATTTCATTGGCGATCTGAGCAGTCACTGTTAATTTTGACTACTTGCTGAGTCATTACATGCTCTTGACTATTGTGTCGCAAACAAGAGAAACAACGATATAATGTTGCTTTGAGTAATGATGAGTCATATGCATGGATCTAAGTAAAAAAATATACGCCAGTGCTTATTGGGGCGTGACTATTTTCATCCTACTGTTGATCGTCGCTTCAGTTTTGCTACCTGAGCTGCGTAAAGATGGGGTGTTGAGTGATGCATTTATCTCCTTTTCACAAACACCTCTTTGGATCGGCCTGGGCCTGTGTGGCTTGGTGATGTGGGTTTTTGCGCTCCAACGGCTTATCTTTGTGTGGCAGTGGGCATCACTGAGTCGCAAGGTGAGCGCTGTCTTATTTATAGTGCTATTCCCTGGCCTTTGCGGTTATTACCTCTATTTTGTCGATAAACAAGAGCGTGTCAATCGAGCGATTAAAGCGGCCAGAGAAAAACTAGATCTAGATGAGGCGCAATAATTGAGCTGATGCTATCTGCTCATCATGCAAAAATAGGGAGTACAATTGGTATCTAATTTAGGCTAAAAAGGCTCCCGTTAGGATGATTTCTGAACCACTAGCAAGCAATAAAAACCCGCTACGTTGCGCCATTGATGATGCCTGGCTTGCCGATGAAACCCTCGCTGTTCAGCAACTGCTAAATCAAATACAACTCGATGACAGCACGCGACAGCATATCGATGCACTCGCGCGTGAACTTGTCATTGGGGTGCGCGAAAAGGCACAAGCGCAAGGTAACATTGATGCCTTTATGCAAGAGTATGACCTGTCATCCCAGGAAGGCGTGGTGCTGATGTGCCTTGCTGAAGCACTGCTACGTATTCCCGACGATGAAACCGCCGACCGCCTTATTCAAGACAAGCTCGGCAATGCCGACTGGGGCAGCCACTTGTGGCGTAGTTCATCGATGTTTGTTAATGCCTCTACTTGGGGCTTAATGTTAACAGGACGCATGGTTGGCCTTGAAAATGCCACCCTTTCTGATGGCAGTCATTTTCTACAACGGCTGGTTAGCAAAAGTGGTGAGTCACTTATTCGCCTCGCGATCCGCCAGGCGATGCGCATTATGGGGCAGCAGTTTGTGATGGGTGCGACCATCGATGCAGCATTAGCTCGTAGTCGTGAGGCAGGTAATGTCGAGTATCGTTATTCATATGACATGCTGGGTGAGGCGGCGTTAACACGCGCTGATGCCGACCGTTACTTTGATGCCTATCGGCATGCAATCAGCATGATTGCCCATGATGTGGCGAGTGATCAATCATTGTATGAGCGTCCTGGTATCTCGATAAAACTCTCCGCACTGCACCCGCGCTATGATTATTTCCAACGCACTCAAGTACTAAAAGAACTAGCGCCTAAATTATTGAGCCTGACACAACAGGCTTGTACCGCGGGTATCACACTGACCATTGATGCCGAGGAGGCGGAGCGCTTAATGCTTTCACTTGATCTCTTTGAGGCGGTCTATCGTGACTCATCACTGGCGGGTTGGGATGGATTGGGGCTGGCCATCCAAGCGTATCAGAAACGAGCGCCAATGGTGATTGACTGGTTGCAGGCATTAAGTAATGAGATCGGGCGAAAGATTCCGCTCAGATTGGTGAAGGGGGCTTATTGGGACACGGAAATCAAACGCGCTCAAGAACGCGGCCTTGAAGGTTATCCGGTATATACTCGTAAGGTTGCTAGTGATGTTGCTTATCTAGCCTGCGCTCAAAAATTACTGGCAGCAGAAGATGCATTTTACCCCCAGTTCGCCACCCATAATGCACATACTGTTGCTTCTATTATAGCGTTCGCAGGTGATAAACCGTTCGAATTCCAGCGTCTACATGGAATGGGTGAGGCGCTTTATCGTCAGGTGACCAACAAAAACTGCTCACCTTGTCGTGTCTATGCACCCGTTGGCAGTTATCAATCGCTGTTGCCATACTTGGTACGGCGTTTATTAGAAAATGGTGCCAACACTTCATTTGTCAATCGCATTACCGACCAGCACGTCGCCATTGAAGAGATTGTCAGTGATCCCATGCTTGAGCTCGATGCGAGCGATCAAAAACCTCACCCTCATATTCCACTGCCGATAAATATTTATGGTGAGATTCGCAGTAATTCAAGCGGGCTTAATCTCTATAGTGACACCATTATTAACACTCTTACGACGGAGTTAAGTGCATTTATCACAGCCGATGGCCACGTTAATGATCTTGAGCGCTGGCAAGCAGCAGCCATCATTAACGGTAAAGAGATGATTGAGTCACGTCAACGGCAAGTCATTTTTTCACCGGCCAACCATCATCATGCCTGCGGTATTGCATTTAATGCTGATGATGTCATTACTGCTGAGGCACTCGCTAGTGCGACGGATGCGGCACTTTCATGGTCGGCAACGTCAGCCATAGCGCGAGCCACCATCTTGGATAACGCGGCACAGTTACTGGAAGAAAACCGCGCAGAGCTGATTGCACTCTGTGTACGGGAGGCGGGTAAGACGGTTGTGGATAGTCTCGGTGAGGTGCGTGAGGCCGTTGATTTCTGTCGTTACTACGCCGCAATGTTACGAGAGGCGTTCGCTGACCCTAAGTTGATGCGAGGCCCCACCGGCGAACATAATACAATATCGCTGCATGGCCGCGGGGTCTTTGTCTGTATTAGTCCATGGAATTTTCCACTGGCGATTTTTGTTGGTCAGGTGAGTGCGGCACTTGCCGCAGGCAATAGCGTCATTGCTAAACCTGCCGCTCAAACACCTTTGATTGCCGCTCGTGCGGTGCAGTTGTTACATCAGGCGGGTATACCCAATGAGGTGTTACATCTCGTCATCGGCAGTGGGCGCACGATTGGCATGCAACTGGTTAATGATAAGCGCACCTCGGGTATCGCCTTTACTGGCTCCACTGAAACCGCGCAGACGATCAATCGTGCGCTAGCCAATCGAGACGGGGCCATTGTACCGTTGATTGCCGAGACAGGCGGGCAAAATTGTATGATTGTGGACAGCTCCGCTTTACCCGAACAGGTAGTGATGGATGTGATTCAATCCGCATTCAATAGTGCCGGGCAACGCTGCTCAGCGCTTCGCGTGCTTTTTTTACAGGATGATGTGGCTGATCAAATCATTGAACAGTTATGTGGCGCGATGGCTGAGTTAGTGATGGGGGACCCATTGTTATTGTCGACGGATATAGGCCCGGTGATCGATCGCACGTCGTGCGAAACGCTTCAAGCGCATGCCGACCAAATGAGCGGTATGGGGAGACTGCTTTACCAATGCTTACTGCCTGAGACGCTTAAAGATGGTAATTATTTCCCGCCGCATCTGTTTGAGATTTCAGGTATTGAAGTGCTTGAACGCGAGGTATTTGGCCCGATCCTGCATGTAGTACGCTTTTCTGCGAATGGTCTTAATGAGGTGATTAAGTCGATCAATGCAACGCAATATGGTCTAACGCTCGGCGTTCATAGTCGTATTGAAGCAACTGCTCGTTATATTCAGCAGCAGGTGCGAGTGGGCAATCTCTACATCAACCGCAATATGATCGGGGCGACGGTTGGGGTGCAGCCCTTTGGCGGAGAGGGCCTATCCGGTACTGGCCCTAAGGCAGGAGGCCCGTATTACCTACAGCGCTTTGCGACCGAGCGTAGCTTAACCGTCAATACTTCGGCTATTGGCGGCAATGCCACGTTGCTCTCATTAGGTGAAGAATAAAAATAGATGCCAACACCAGTAATCCAGATGAGGGCCGTTCAGTTCGATAAGTGCGGTCGTATACTCTGCTTTACGCTGTGGCCTTGCTATTTTTCGCTGGAGAAGGTCGGTGTGCTACTGATAAGAGGTAACGCCGGGGTGACTTAGCAAGCGTTACTTCTTATCAACGATGCCTTACTGATTGGCCTCAATGTATTTAAAAGTGTATTCAGAAATGACCGTGCCAGTGCCATCGACTACGGCTACTGTCCAGTTGCCGACCCAACCCGGTTGTAAGGCCTTGCTAGAGTTAACACGCCAGCGTGGCCCACCCACATCAAAGCTAAGCTCTGCCATCACTTGACCTGCAAGCAGCCAGCGATGAGTGACTCTTTGACCTTGTAGGTTGCGCAGGTCACTAAAAAAGTAGACCTTGTTGACATTATTGCTCAGAATGCTCACTTCATCGACCGGCTCTCGCGCTTCAATCGCTGATGTAAATTGTGCACGAGCGACTTCACCGGTGTTGGCGTTAGCCAATTGAAATGGCCCAATGGTGGCAATAAACAGTGCTAATAATGTGAGTACTCTTTTCATCTTAAGTTCCTTGCGGGTTGGTTACATTGCTTCTATCCGTACCAGTTGTTCTTTCAACTTCTCCAGCGATGACTGTATTTCTGTCAGTTTTACTTTCTCTTTTTCAACCACAGCAGTCGGCGCCTTCTCAACATAGTTGGGGTTAGCCAGTTTGCCACTGACGCGCGCCAACTCTTTTTCTAACTTGCCGATCTCTTTTGTTAAGCGGGCAAGTTCAGCTTCTTTGTCGATTAGGCCAGCCATCGGAATCAGCAGTTTCATTTCACCCACTAGTGCGGTGGCTGATTCTGGCACTTCATCATCTTCAGAGAGTATCGTCACCGATTCCAATTTCGCCAGCGTTATGAGGAAAGCTCGATTGTTTTCAAGTTTTGTGGTGTCGTCACTACTGCAATTTTGTAATAGTATCGGTAGTGGCTTGCTTGGCGGGATGTTCATCCCACTGCGAATCTTACGTACGCCCAAAATGCACGCCATTACCCATTCGATATCATCTGTGGCCTGTTGATCAATCTTGCTTTCATCTGATTCCGGATAAGGTTGCAGCATAATTGTTGGGCCATCGATGCCCGCAAGCGGTGCAACGCGCTGCCAGATCTCTTCGGTGATGAAAGGGATCACTGGATGTGCTAGACGTAGAATTCCTTCTAGTACGTTTAATAATGTCTGCCGGGTGCCGCGCAGCGCTGCCGCAGAACTCTGGTCTGAATAGAGGATTGGCTTGGAAAGCTCCAGGTACCAGTCACAGTATTCGTTCCAGGTAAACTCATAGATGGTCTGCGCAGCGTGATCGAATCGATAGTTCTCAATCGAGTTCTGTACTTGTGCGGCAACAGTTTGCAGGCGTGATGTGATCCAACGATCTGGCAGGCTCAATTCAACTGCTTCGCCCAAGCCAATCTCTTTCTCTTCTGTATTCATCAACACATAACGTGCTGCATTCCATAGTTTGTTACAGAAGTTGCGATAGCCTTCGATACGGTTAAGATCAAACTTGATATCACGCCCGGTCGAGGCAAGTGCGGCAAAGGTAAAACGCAGCGCATCGGTACCAAAGGCGGGAATACCATCGGGGAACTCTTTACGAGTCTGCTTTTCAATTTTTTTAGCCAGTTGTGGTTGCATCATGCCGCTGATACGTTTGCTGACCAGTGCTTCGAGTTCAATGCCATCAATCAGATCAATCGGATCAAGTACGTTCCCCTTTGATTTAGACATCTTCTGGCCAAAAGAATCACGCACCAGACCGTGGATGTAGATCTCTTTAAATGGCACCTGGCCATCCATGAACTTCATCCCCATCATGATCATGCGTGCGACCCAAAAAAATATGATGTCAAAACCGGTCACCAACACCTGTGTTGGGTAGAAGTTTTTCAGCCGCTCGGTATCTTCCGGCCAGCCCAGGGTAGAGAAGGGCCAAAGGGCGGAGCTAAACCAGGTATCGAGTACATCTTCATCCTGACGCAGCGCAACATCAGCGTTGAGGTTGTGTTTGCTGCGCACCTCTTCTTCAGAACGACCGACGTAGATATTATCCTGTTGGTCATACCATGCTGGGATGCGATGGCCCCACCAAATCTGACGCGAGATGCACCAGTCTTCGATGTTGTTCATCCATTCATAGTAGGTATTTTTCCAGTTGTCGGGCACAAATTTAATGTCGCCATCTTTAACTGCTTTGATCGCAGGCTCTGCTAGCGACGCTACTTTGACATACCACTGATCAGTCAGAAATGGTTCGATGACCGCTCCCGAGCGATCACCACGTGGCACCATCAATTTATGCTCTTTAATGCTCTCGAGTAGACCGTTGGCATCAAGCTTTTCAATCACCAATTTGCGTGCATCGTATCGATCCAGACCGTAGAATTCAGCAGGAATAATATCGCTGTGTTCATCATCGGCGCCAATGATGGCGGCATCGCTGGTAAAGATGTTGATGAGCCCGCCGTTAGGCAGTGCTGTCATCGCAGACTCATCTCGGTGTCCATTCCATACGCCGTAATCGTTAAAATCATGCGCTGGAGTGATCTTCACACAACCGGTGCCAAACTCAGGGTCGACATAGCCATCTGCAATAATCGGAATCAGGCGATCGGTGAAGGGTAGTTTGACCTGCTGGCCAATGAGATGGGTATAACGTTCATCACCAGGATGTACCGCCACAGCGGCATCACCCAGCATGGTTTCCGGTCGGGTGGTGGCAACAATCAGATGGCCGCTACCATCGGCGAGTGGATAACGCATATGCCACATGTGGCCATGCTCTTCTTCAGAGAGGACTTCGAGGTCAGAAACAGCGGTGTGCAGTGCTGGATCCCAGTTAACCAGACGTTTGCCGCGATAAATCAACCCTTCTTCATGCAGTTTAACGAAGACCTCTTTGACTGCGTCTGAAAGGCCGTCATCCATGGTGAAGCGTTCGTTTTCCCAATCCAGCGATGAGCCAAGGCGACGCAGTTGTTTGGTGATTGCATCACCGGATTCTGCCTTCCAGTCCCATACCTTACCGATAAATTTTTCGCGGCCTAGATCACGGCGGGTTTTTCCATCAGCCGCCAGTTGGCGTTCAACCACCATCTGTGTCGCGATGCCAGCGTGATCAGTGCCGGGTTGCCACAGGGTGTCTTGCCCCTTCATGCGGTGGTAGCGGGTGAGTAGATCCATCACCGTGTTATTAAAGCCGTGGCCCATGTGCAGGCTACCGGTCACATTAGGCGGTGGAATCATGATGCAGTAGGGATTTTCACCACTGCCTGACGGGGCGAAATGGCCGCCTTTTTCCCAGGTTTCATACCAATGCTGTTCAATCGCGCGCGGGGTGTAGGTCTTTTCCATGGTGTTCCATCTATTGTGAAGCTGAATTTTCGTCTGGCGCTTAATTATTGCATCTGAATGCGATATTAAGTTGCGCCATTGTAGCGCATCCGAGGATTAACCGGGAATCAAGATCGGCCTTTAAGCAGCCGGGAGGCGCGCTGCACAGCGGTAAAGCGGGCTATTTGTCAGAGGTTAACTGGACGTGTAGATCATTTAGTTCACGCTCAACACGCTGCTGTATCTCATCTTGCAACTGGGCCATCGTCGCTTCAAAGTCAACGCGCGCCTGATTGATGATGATGTTGATCTCCTCTTGCAACGTAGAGGTGAGCAGTGATGGCGCCACAGGTGGGGTCGTGCTTGTTTCGCGAGTGTTACTAGTCGTGACAGGTACCACCACATCTCTTAGCACAGGGATGTTCACCTGCTTTGATTCATTGTCCTGCATGGTGTGGCTCCTTAGATCTTATGTGTTTCAGGCTGGTAGCCACGATCGCGGTAGAACTTGAAACGTTCGCGTCCAGCCACCTTAAGATCTTCAGCTTGATTGATGAGTTCTGCGACGCGTTTAAAGCGACTAAAAAACCCGGGCACAGTCGGTGCCAGGTTGATCAGGACATCGCTATGACTATGCGGCTTGGTCGGGGTTTCGTGGTGATGGCTGATGAGTATTTTGGGCGCTTTATTTTGAGGGCTTTGATTTTGATCGTCGCCTTCAATCGAGTGAGGCAGAAAACTACTATCTTTATAGCCCCATAACAGCTCATCGAGCTGCTGAGCCTGCTCAGGAGAGTCGGTATGCAGATAGAGCGTATGCCCCATTTTATAAATTTTTTCTGCCAGACGGCACGCGAAACGTTCGCGTCCGTCGGCAGTGGCATCCGGCAGGATGTAAAAATCAACGCGGGTCATTTTGTTCGATTATTGACCGCATCTGTCCAGAATATACTGGGTTAATAGCGGCACGGGACGACCAGTACCTCCTTTTTTAGCACCGGAATGCCACGCAGTACCGGCGATATCCAAATGTGCCCAGGTGTAATCCTGGGTGAAGCGCGCCAGGAAGCAGGCGGCGGTAATGGTGCCGCCTTCGCGTCCACCGATGTTGGCCATGTCAGCAAAGTTACTCTTCAACTGCGCATCATACTCTTCCCATAGGGGGAGCTGCCAGCCACGATCATTGCTGTTTTTACCCGCCGTCAGTAGCTCATCAATCAGTTCGTCATCATTACCCAATATGCCAGTGGCATGGCTACCAAGCGCCATCACACAGGCACCAGTCAGGGTCGCAATATCGATCACCACTTCAGGCTTGAAACGCCCGCTATAGGTGAGGGCGTCACACAGGATCAGTCGCCCCTCGGCATCGGTGTTTAGCACCTCAATGGTCTGTCCAGACATGCTGGTGACCACATCGCCCGGTTTGGTGGCATCACCATTGGGCATGTTTTCACAGGCAGGAACAACACCGACAACATTGATAGGCAAATTTAGTTCACTGATGGTGGCAATCACACCCAGTACACTGGCGGCACCACACATATCGTATTTCATCTCATCCATTGCCGGTGAGGGTTTGATTGAGATACCGCCAGAATCAAAGGTAACCCCCTTGCCAACAAGTACGATTGGTTTCTCGTTTTTTTTGCCACCCTTGTAATCAAGGGTGATCAGTTTTGCAGGTTCACGGCTGCCGCGAGTGACGGAGAGAAAGGAGCCCATTTTTAGCGCCGTCATCTGTTTTTCATCCAGCACGGTGATCTTGAGTTTGCTATTCCCTTTGCCAATCGCCTTTGCCTTGTTGGCCAGGTAGGTTGGGGTGCAGATGTTACCGGGCAGGTTGCCTAGGTCTTTGGCGATGGTCATGCCGTTGGCGATGGCCAGTCCTATTTTGGCAGCCTCGCGGCAATTGGCGCGATTAGCGGTAGCCGGAATGTGAAAACTGACCTTTTTAAGGCTAGCAGGCGGACGCTGATTCGCTTTGCTCTTCATCTCTTCAAAACGATAGAGGGCGTCACAAGTTGCTTCGCTCAGCTGGCGAATCTTCCATGCTAGATCACGCCCTTTTACTTGCAACTCAGCGAGGTAATTGACCGCCTCTTTGACGCCAGCCTTATCGAGTGTATCGGTCGCGGCAGCGGCAATCTTGCGGAATTGCTGGTCGTTGAGTTCCTCTTCTTTGCCGCATCCCACTAGCAATACCCGATCAGCATCACTATTCGGAATCGTATGGAACAGCAGGGTTTCACCTGCTTTACCTTTGATATCTCCTTTTTTCAGAATTTTACTGATGTGACTACGGCTGGTTTTGTCGAGGTGTTTTGCAGAGGCGCTGAGTTTGCCAGCTTCATGAACGCCAACGACGAGGCATGCTGAACGCTGCTTTCCAATGATACTGTTGATGATTTTAAAGTCCATGAATACTCCTGCTATTGTTTATCTTAGGGGTGATTTCCGGTAAGCCGAGGTTTTGGCTTCCATTTCCCCGTTTAGTTCCTTTCAGTTTGCCTGATGCGGTATGATGATAACCATCACATGCAAACCACTTTCAAAAAAGTCTACATGAATCAAGCCCTGTTTACACCGTCCATTGCACCATTTTATGGTCTTACGCTAGGCTTTGGGTGTCAATAGTGATCATCAGTCGCTATATTCTGAAAGAAGTGCTGTTAACCTTGGTAGCGGTGGTCACGGTGCTATTGCTGATTTTCCTCAGTAATCGCTTTGTCTATTACCTTGCCGATGCCAGCACGGGGGCGCTTTCCAGCGATGTGATCCTCACCATCTTAATGCTCAAGACATTAGATGCGCTGGTGATTATGTTACCGTTGGCGCTGTTTTTGTCGGTCTTGATCGCCTTTAGCCGGCTCTACAAAGATAGTGAAATGGTGGCAATGTTGGCCTGCGGCGTCAGTATCGGCCGCATTTATAAAACCGTATTTTTACTCGCGGTATTGGTGGCGATGATCGTCTCTTTGATTACCTTTTATGTCGCACCCTGGGCGACTGAGCAGACCTATCGGATTCAGGACCGGGAAAAGGCGGCAGCAACGATGATGGGGATTGCATCAGGCCGATTCACGGCACCTTCTAGTGCTGAAGGGGTATTTTATGCTGAGTATATTTCTGATGACCAAGCTGAATTACGGGATGTCTTTATCCATAGTGAGCGCGATGGTCAGCAGGTTATCCTCTCGGCAGCTACTGCTCATCATTTTATAAAAGAAGGCAGTGGTGGGCGCTATCTTGAACTGCAGGATGGTTATCGATATGAGGGGCGACCAGGCAGCTCTGATTTTACAATCACAAAGTTTAAAACACATGCAATCCGTATTCAGGAACGTGAAGTGGTGCGCTCTAGCCGTAAGCATAAGGCATATCCGACCCGTGAACTGTTAGACCCAGAAATTCGTCGTCAATTTGCAAAAGAGCATCACCTCGATTTTGAGAAGTTACGACGCTATGATGAAGCGGAACTGCACTGGCGACTGGCGATGCCGCTGTCGACCATATTATTGGCCTTACTCGCGGTTCCTTTGAGTCGGACAAACCCACGCCAGGGTCGCTATGCCAAGTTGTTTGTGGCGATCCTGGTCTATTTTATCTACAGCAACCTGATGGGCGTGGGGAGAACCTGGATTGAACGTGAAGTGATGGTGCAAGCCGCAGGCCTATGGTGGACGCATGGTTGTGTACTGTTATTGACCGCCATACTGCTTTATAAACAGTATGGCGTAGGCTGGTTGAATTCGAAAAGTCGACCGCCTGTAGATCGCCTGATCGCTGAGAAGGAGCCGTAGTGATGGGGATCTTAGATCGTTATATTATGCGAACCGTTATCGGCAGTGTGTTGCTGGTAATGCTGATTCTGTTGGCACTGTTTGCATTTGCTGCGTTTGTAAATGAACTGTCATACATCGGCAAAGGTGACTATAGCGCGCTGCTTGCACTTTCTTATGTAGCACTCACCCTGCCAAGACTCGCTTATGACCTATTCCCAGTTGCGGCATTACTCGGCTCTGTTATGGGGCTAGGCGTTATGGCGAGTAATAGTGAGCTGGTGGTGATGCGCTCAGCCGGAATTTCGATCGGCCGAATTACCTGGTCAGTGATGAAAGCCGGCTTAATACTGGTTGCAGTGGCGGTCATCATCAGTGAATTTGTTTCTAGCGAGAGTGAACGGCTGGCGCAAGAAATTCGCAGTGAGGCGTTAGCCGGCCATGTAAATAAGAAGATTGAGAAAGGGTTCTGGACGCGAGATGACACTCGTATTATCAATGTACGCCGAGTGCTCTCTAGCGGTGAATTACGCGATATTTATATCTATGAGATAGATGAGCAACGCCGACTGACACTGGTGATTTACGCGAAAAGCGCCATCTATGAAGATAATCAGTGGGTCCTGAATGATGCGAGCAATAGCCGTATTCGTGATGATGGGGTCGAATCATCAAACATTATTCATATGCCGCAAGCAAGCTTGGTTGATCCTGACATAATCGATGTTATCGCGATCAAACCGCGCAGCCTTTCTGCATTTGGGCTATATAAATATATCGAATATCTTAAAGATAATGATCTGAATGCGGCTCATTATGAGATGGTCTTCTGGTCAAAAGTGATTTTGCCATTCGCAACCGCAGTGATGGTCTTTTTATCGATACCATTTGTCTTTGGACCACTGCGCTCGGTGGGGGTGGGGGTGCGCGTATTGGTCGGCACATTGGTCGGCATCTCATTTTATGTGATTCACCAGATGTCGAGCTATGTGGGATTAGTATTTCATATTAATCCTGCGCTCAGCGCGGTATTACCAACGCTGGTCTTTTTTATCGCATCACTGTTGATGATGCGGCGCATTAAATAAAATATCGGTTGTAGTGAGCTCAAGCGGTTGTATTGATGAGCGTACCAATCGTATCGCTAATCGTTTCGACTACTTTGGCTGATGCTTCAACCTGTAGTCGGGCCATCATGAGCTCTACTAAAGGCTCAGCGACATCGGTTGGGTTACCCGAGCCGCTAGTAGTCGTACTTGCGATGGTAGCCGCGCTCTTTTCAGCCATTGCCACACCGCGTTGTATACCTGCAATACCCGAATTAAGGGCGGAAATTGTGCTCATAATTATAGACCTCTTACTGCTTGTGTATATATCGACAAAATAGCTGTCTTTCTGAAACCCAGCCATCATGATGGCCGCTATACTATTGAATATCGTATATTTATAATGACTCCCTCATTCTGCGAGTAACGTAATATTGACATGGCAATAGAGTTTAAGACTCAAACATTGATGAAGACAGAGAAAGATCATTGTCCACTCTGTGGGGGGCAGAACCGATGCCAATCTGAAATGGCTCAGGCATGCCAGGATGGGCCATGTTGGTGTCGTGCCGAAACATTTCCTGCTGTGCTATTGGCACGCCTAGCGGAGAAAGAGCGAGATGTGCGCTGCCTCTGTTTAAGTTGCCTAAGGGCATTTGAGGCGGAGCAAGTTAAATCGTAATTTATTGCCAATGAGATGTAACGTTTGCTATCTTATTGCGACTAATTTGAAGAGATAAGTGAACAGACTTTAGGGTGAAAATATGAATCGTCGTCAATTTTTAAAAGTAGGTGCGGCAATGCTGCTGGCGGCAGCCAGCATACCGTTGATAGCTCGACTAGCCATGGCAGACAGGAATAAAAGAGGTCGTGATCAAATGGAGAGAGTGGTAATGAGTGAGCAAGAGTGGCGGGAGAAACTGACGGCAGAGCAGTTTGAGGTGTTACGCAAAGAGGGTACCGAGCAACCATTCTCAAGCGAGTTAAATGATGAAGATCGTGATGGCATCTTCCATTGTGCCGGATGTAACCAGCCTGCTTTTACCAGCAATATGAAGTTTGACAGTGGCACTGGCTGGCCTAGCTTTTTTGAGTCGATCGATGGCGCCTTTGAGACTAAAATAGACTTTAAATTGATTTACCCACGCACCGAATATCACTGTGCCCGTTGCGGCGGACATCATGGCCATATTTTCAAAGATGGCCCTCAGCCGAGTGGCAAGCGTTGGTGTAATAATGGGGTGGCACTAAAATTTATCCCCGCGTGATTTTTGGCTATATTGAATGAGGCACGAGATGAATAAAGTGATCGCGGTAGGTTTGGCACTTATTTTTTCATTGGCTGGTGGAGTGAATGTGATGGCTGACAGTAACGGTCCTGAGATTGAAAAGGCAACTTTTGCCGGTGGTTGCTTCTGGTGCATGGAACCGCCGTTTGATCAACTTAAAGGGGTGATCTCAACCACCTCAGGTTACGCCGGTGGTGATGAGGTAAGCCCGACCTATAAAGAGGTTGCTGGCGGGAGGACTGGCCATACCGAAGTGATTCAGATTGAGTACGACCCTGCTAAAATAGACTATCAAAAACTACTTGATGTCTTCTGGCGTAATATAGACCCGACGGCGGTTGATCGTCAGTTTGTTGATGTGGGAAAACAGTATCGCAGTGAAATTTTTTATCATAATGATATCCAGAGAGCGCTAGCCCTGGCTTCACGGGATGCACTAGCGGAATCAGGTGTTTTCGATAAGCCAATCGTGACTGAGGTTACCGCACTTAAGGACTTTTATAAGGCTGAAGAATATCACCAGGACTTTTATCAAAAGAACCCTGTGCGCTATAAATTCTACCGTTACAACTCAGGGCGGGATGCTTACCTGAAAAAGAAATGGGGTAGTCGTTAACAACTGATAGTCGTCTTTCTGAATTTAAACCAGCCACTGCGCTGGTTTTTTATTGCAGCATAATATGAATAGAGACCTTTGCACGAGTCTATTTTCCGCTCCAGCCGCGTTATAAATGATCTCAAAATACTCATTTACTTCGTGTAAACTCCGTTTTTTCGGTCATTTATGCCTTGCTGGAACGAAAACTAGTTCTCGTACAAAGGTCTCGAATAGTTTTTACAATTAACTGTAATATTTACCTCATACACGACGACTACTACCTGGCAAGCATTAACAAGCACCAGCAACACAAGGATTGAGTTTGATGAAAAAAAGTAAAATTGCATTAATCGTCGTTATCTTCATTTTGATTGCCGCTTACTTTATCTTTGACTTAGGGCTGTATTTTAATATTGATTACTTCAAATCACAGCAGGCGGAGATTGAGGCCTATTATCATGCCAATCCACTGGTGACTATTACGCTATTCTTTATCCTCTACATTGCAGTCACTGGCCTTTCACTTCCCGGTGCTGCCATCATGACACTCATGGCTGGGGCTATCTTTGGTCTATTTGCCGGTACTATTATTGTTTCGTTTGCATCAACACTGGGCGCAACGATTGCCTTTCTTGCGTCACGCTATCTACTGCGTGACTCGATTCAGCGTCAGTTTGGCGATAAACTGAAAACGATCAATGATGGCATTGAGAAAGATGGTGCTTTTTATCTATTCACATTACGACTTGTGCCCGCATTTCCATTTTTCGTGATCAATCTATTGATGGGTTTAACACCCATACGTACCATCACCTACTTTTGGGTGAGCCAATTGGGGATGCTGGCAGGCACCGTTGTCTTCGTTAATGCGGGTACGCAGATCGCGCAGATTGAATCATTAAGTGGCATTCTATCGCCAGGACTGCTTTTATCATTTGTACTGCTGGGTCTCTTTCCTCTGATGGCTAAAAAGGTCATCAATATGGTTCGGGCTAAGCAGGTTTTGAAAGGCTATCCAAGACCAGCTACGTTTGATCGTAACCTGATTGTGATCGGTGGTGGTTCTGCAGGGCTGGTGACCTCTTACATTGCCGCAGCAGTGAAGGCCAAGGTGACCTTAATCGAAAAACATAAAATGGGCGGTGATTGCCTGAATACTGGCTGTGTCCCATCCAAAGCACTGATTCGCTCAGCCAAATTCATTGCTCAACAAAAACGCGCCAGCGAACTGGGGATGACGTCTGCCAGTGTCGATTTTGATTTTGCGGATATCATGGCGCGGGTCCAGCGCGTGATTAAAACAATTGAGCCGCATGATTCTGTTGAGCGTTATCGGGACCTGGGGGTCGATGTGGTCGAGGGTGAGGCGAAAATCACC
Source organism: Thiotrichaceae bacterium (assembly GCA_002401765.2). Classification (GTDB taxonomy): domain Bacteria; phylum Pseudomonadota; class Gammaproteobacteria; order SZUA-140; family SZUA-140; genus SZUA-76. The sequence goes on along the minus strand of NVTY02000061.1, from coordinate 101,748 downwards.
TCACCTTATACGGTTGAGGTGAATGGGCAGACATTGACGACCCGTAATATTGTGATTGCAAGCGGTGCACGGCCTTTTGTGCCGCCATTGCTGGGTCTGGATGAAGTGGGTTATCTAACCTCAGATAATATCTGGAATCTGCGTGAACAGCCTAAACGACTGGTGGTGCTGGGTGGTGGCCCTATTGGGTGTGAACTGGCGCAGAGTTTTGTGCGACTAGGCACGCATGTCATACAGGTAGAGCTGGCTGATCGTTTGATGGGGCGAGAAGATCCGGATGTTTCAGCACTGGTGATGGCTCGTTTTAAAGCAGAAGGCATTGATGTGCGCACTGGCCATCAAGCGAAGGCATTCTGTATCGAAAATGGTGAGAAGGTCCTAATTTGTGATCATCAGGGCAAAGAGGTGCATATTCCGTTTGACCAAATATTGATTGCCCTGGGACGCGTCGCGAATACCACTGGCTTTGGCCTTGAAGAACTCGGTGTTGTGGTGAATCGAACGGTGGTCGTCAATGAGTTATTGCAGACTAATTTCCCTAATATTTTTGCCGCAGGTGATGTCGCGGGGCCATATCAGTTCACCCATGCCGCCGCTCACCAGGCGTGGTATGCCGCGGTTAACTCACTCTTTAGTGGCTTTAAGAGCTTTAAAGTTGACTACCGCGTGATCCCCTGGGCAACCTTTACGGACCCAGAAGTTGCGCGTGTCGGGCTCAATGAAACGGAGGCCAAAGAAAAGGGGGTTGAATATGAGGTCACCACATATGGCATCGATGACCTTGACCGCGCCATTACAGATGAAGAAGCGCATGGTTTTATTAAGGTTCTGACGGTGCCAGGTAAGGATCGTATTCTTGGGGTAACGATTGTTGGTGAGCACTCCGGGGATTTGATTGCCGAATATGTAACGGCGATGAAGCATGGACTGGGGCTTAATAAAATCCTCGGCACTATTCATATCTATCCAACCATGGCTGAGGCGAATAAATATGTTGCTGGTAACTGGAAGCGCGCGCATGCACCGCAACGATTATTGCGCTGGGTTGAACGTTTTCACAGCTGGAGGCGCGGTGCATGAAAAAACTAGTACTGTTGATATTATTATCAATTACGACATTATCGTCGCAAGCGGCAAGTTTTGATCATTCCAACTGGGATCAGTTATTAAAAAAACATGTGATCATCATTAACGGTGGTGGCTCAACACAGGTCGATTACCGAGGTTTTTCGCGAGACCGTTTCAATCTCAAGGCTTACTTAAGGTCACTTGAAGCTGTTTCAACGCCAACCTTTGCTGGTTGGACAAAGGCAGAACAGCTCGCTTTTTTAATCAATGCCTATAATGCCTGGACCATTGAACTGATCTTAACTCAGTACCCCAGCATCAAGTCCATCAAAGATCTTGGCTCATGGCTTGAATCACCGTGGGAGCGGCGCTTTATTCATTTGTTCGGCAGCACTCATTCGTTAGATGATATCGAGCACGGCATGATACGTGCGGAGGGCATCTACCAGGAACCCCGCATCCACTTCGCTGTGAACTGTGCCAGTATTGGTTGTCCGGCACTTTCAGCAGATGCATTTACTGGCGATAAACTGGAGGGACAATTAGCAGTCGTGACTCATCACTTTCTGAGTGATCGCAGTCGAAATTTCCTGAAAAATGACACATTGAACGTCTCTAAAATTTTCAAATGGTACCGTGATGACTTTGAGCGTGGCTGGCGTGGTTATCATACGCTACAGCAATTTTTGAGCGCATACCAAACCTCACTGGGGCTATCTAGCGATGAGCTTCAACGCCTCATTTCATCTGATATTGAGATTGAATTTATCGACTACGATTGGCAGCTGAATGATAAGCATTAGCCGTTAATCACTGAGTAACAGAAATATCCTCACAGCAAATTTAATATGGCCTGTTTTATGCAAATAATATTAACGATGGTATCGCGATTACATGTGAGCACACTGGCAGTTTATTATTATTGTTTAATTTCAGTTATTCACGTTTAAACAATGAAAATCTGACAAAATATTGGCGGAATTAGTCGCTAAATAGGACTAAGAAACCTCACCTGTGGCCGATATAAATTATAAGGTCTACAAGCTCGTGTGCTATGGCTTTGTTATCTTTGAACCAGAGACAAACCCTGGCCCCGTTTGATGCAGAGAGGTGAGTGATGACTATATTCGATTCGTACCAGTCCCGTTATGAAAAGGCTCAGGAAGAAGAGATGAGTCTGCAAGAGTATCTGGATATTTGTAAAAATGACCCGTGCGCATACGCCACTTCCTCAGAACGAATGTTACTCGCGATTGGTGAGCCTGAGATGCTCGATACACGAGATGACGCTCGTTATAGCCGCATCTTCTCAAACAAGGTCATTAAAATTTATCCCGCTTTCAAAGCGTTTTATGGGATGGAAGAGACCATTGAGCAGATTGTCTCTTTTTATCGCCATGCAGCGCAGGGTTTAGAAGAGAAAAAGCAAATTCTCTATCTGCTTGGCCCTGTCGGAGGTGGTAAATCATCACTAGCAGAAAAGCTTAAGTCATTGATGGAAAAAGTTCCCTTTTATGCGATTAAAGGTTCTCCCGTTAACGAATCACCACTCAGTCTGTTTTCTCCACAGGAAGATGCCAGCATACTGGCTGATGATTTTGGAATCTCAAAACGCTACTTACCCGGTGTTATGTCACCATGGGCCGTTAAACGCTTACATGAATTCAATGGCGATATTTCTCAGTTCAGAGTTGTGCGCCTGAATCCATCCGTATTAGAACAAATTGGTATTGCTAAAACTGAACCCGGAGATGAAAACAACCAGGATATCTCTTCACTTGTGGGTAAGGTCGATATTCGTAAGCTTGAACAATATTCACAAGATGACCCGGATGCCTATAGCTACTCCGGCGGGTTATGTCTCGCGAACCAGGGATTACTTGAATTTGTTGAGATGTTTAAAGCACCGATCAAAGTACTGCACCCATTATTAACCGCCACCCAAGAAGGTAACTATAAAGGGACAGAGGGGTTTCCCGCGATCCCCTTTACCGGAACAATTCTTGCCCATTCAAATGAATCTGAATGGTTAACATTTAAGAATAACAAAAATAACGAGGCATTTTTAGATCGCATTTATATTGTCAAAGTGCCTTATTGCCTGCGTGTTTCTGAAGAGGCAAAAATTTACGAAAAACTATTGATTAATAGCTCTCTTTCAGCGGCGCCTTGTGCTCCTGATACCTTAAAAATGATGGCAGAGTTTGCGGTGTTGACTCGTTTGATCGAGCCTGAAAACTCGAGTATTTACTCGAAAATGCGCATCTATGATGGTGAGAATTTAAAGGATACCGACCCTAAAGCGAAGTCATACCAAGAGTACAAAGATAGTGCCGGCCCCGATGAAGGGATGACCGGGCTTTCCACTCGATTCGCATTTAAGATCATGTCTAAAGTGTTTAATTACGACCACTCTGAAATAGCGGCTAACCCGGTTCATCTTCTCTATATACTGGAACAGCAGATTGAACAGATGCAGTTCCCACCAGAAACAGCAGAACGTTACCTCTCTTTTATTAAAGGCTACCTGGCCACCAATTATAGTGAGTTTATTGCCAAAGAAATCCAGACAGCCTACCTTGAATCATATGCGGAATTTGGCCAAAATATCTTTGATCGCTACGTGACTTATGCAGATTTTTGGATTCAGGATAGTGAATTCAGAGACCCTGATACTGGTGAAATGTTTGATCGAGCCGCATTAAATGAAGAGCTTGAGAAAATTGAGAAACCCGCCGGAATTAGTAATCCCAAAGACTTTCGAAATGAGATTGTCAATTTCACATTGCGTGCACGTGCTAATAACGAAGGGTTAAACCCTTCGTGGACTAGTTTTGAAAAGATGCGTTCAGTGATTGAGAAAAAGATGTTCTCTAACACGGAAGATATTTTGCCGGTGATCTCCTTTAATGCACAGTCATCGACTGAGGATCAGAAAAAACATCAGGAATTTATCGATCGCATGGTGGCAAAAGGTTACACAACCAAGCAGGTTCGATTACTTTGTGAATGGCATTTACGTACACGTAAATCCTCTTAATTCATACTGCATAACAATGCCAAGGTGGCTATGTGACTCAGGTTATCGACAGGCGAGTGAACGGTAAGAACAAAAGTGCAGTCAATCGCCAGAAGTTCATTCACCGTTATAAAAAACATCTGAAAGAGGCCGTGGAAGAAGCGGTTTCGAAGCGCAGCATCACCGATATGGAACACGGTGAGAAAATTAACATCCCCGCAAAAGATATTGCCGAACCCTCCTTTGGTACCGGCAGTGGCGGTCGCCAGGAACAGGTATACCCCGGTAACGAAGAGTTTGTCTCTGGCGATCAGATTCAACGTCCTCAAAATGGTGGTGGCGCTGGGGGTAAAAATGTCAGTAATAGTGGGGAAGGGGAGGATGATTTCTCATTTTCGCTGTCTCGCGATGAGTTCATGGATCTCTTTTTTGATGATCTTGAGCTGCCGCGTATGATCAAGACACAATTGACGCGTGAAGTTCAGTTTAAAAAGGTTCGTGCCGGTTACACCTCGCATGGAAATCCCTCTAATATGAGCGTTATCCGTTCAATGAAAGGAGCATTAGCCCGCCGCATTGCACTCAGAGCATCACCCTCACGCCGCCTCCATGAAGCAGAAGAGGAATTAGCGGAACTACTGCAAAAAAATGCTGATGATTTCCCGGCGGTGCTCTCGCTACGAGAAGAGATCAAAGAGCTTAAGAGAAAAATTAGTTGCGTACCATTTATTGACACCTTTGATCTTCGTTATAACAACCGCATTGATGAGCCGGTACCCACCAGTCAGGCGGTGATGTTTTGTCTGATGGATGTTTCCGGTTCAATGGGGCAGTTTGAAAAAGAGATCGCAAAACGTTTTTTCACATTACTCTACCTTTTTCTTGGCCGTGCCTATGAGCGCATCGAAGTGGTCTTTATTCGCCACCACACCATCGCTAAAGAGGTTGATGAAGAAGAATTTTTCTATTCGCGTGAAACAGGCGGCACGGTAGTTTCTAGCGCAATAAAAATGATGCGCGATATTATTCATGATCGATACCCCAGTAGTGACTGGAACATCTATGCCGCACAGGCTTCCGATGGCGATAACTGGTCCGATGATTCAAATGTATGCCATGACCTATTGCTTAAGTCGATTATGCCATACCTGCAATACTATGCTTATATTGAAGTCACTGCCGACGGTTCAACCGGTGATCTATGGGATCAATACCAGAAAGTCACAGAGCACTATAAGAATTTTGTCACACAGACCATTGGGGATAATGCAGACATCTACCCCGTATTCCGTAAATTATTTGAGAAACAGTGGACATGAGCAGCTATATCTCAGAAGGATCAGAGTGGAGCTTTGAACTACTAGAACGTTACGACCGAGAGATTGCGCGCGTCGCTGCCAACTTTGGCCTAGAGACATATCCCAATCAAATTGAAGTGATCACCGCGGAACAGATGATGGATGCCTACTCAACAGTTGGCATGCCGGTTGGTTATCACCACTGGTCATTTGGCAAGCAATTTCTTGGTGTTGAACAACGTTATCGGCGAGGGCAGATGGGACTAGCCTATGAAATTGTCATCAACTCAAATCCATGTATCGCATATCTAATGGAAGAAAACACCATGACCATGCAGGCGCTGGTGATCGCGCATGCCTCTTATGGACATAACTCTTTTTTTAAAAATAATTACCTCTTTCAGACATGGACTAATGCAGATGCTATCGTTGATTATCTGCTCTTTGCCCGTAATTACATTCAGAAATGTGAACAACGTTACGGTGAGGAAACGGTCGAACTTCTGCTTGATTCATGTCATGCATTAATGAATCACGGTGTTGATCGTTATAAGCGACCTCAGCGATTAACCCTGGTTGATGAAGAGCGTCGGCAAGAAAAACGAGAGGATTACTTGCAGTCTCAGGTCAATGACCTATGGCGAACATTACCAAGCAATCCAAATAAAGATGAGCGACAGAATGAAACCTTAAACTGGCCACCAGAACCACAAGAAAACATCCTCTATTTTGTTGAGAAAAATGCACCGCTACTCGAGAACTGGCAGCGTGAGATTATCCGCATCGTACGTAAAATTGCCCAATATTTTTATCCGCAACGGCAAACTCAGGTGATGAATGAAGGCTGGGCAACCTTTTGGCACTACACCATTCTTAATCAGCTCTATGATGAAAAACTGGTCAACGATGGTTTTATGATTGAGTTCCTACAAGCTCACACTAATGTTGTCTATCAGCCTGCTTTTGATAGCCAATATTACTCTGGTATCAATCCTTATACGCTAGGTTTTAGTATGATGGAGGATATCCGTCGTATCTGCGAAAATCCAAGCGATGAGGATCGCGAATGGTTTCCGGACATTGCGGGTAGTGACTGGATAAAAACACTCGACTTTGCAATGCGGAATTTTAAAGATGAGAGCTTTATCATGCAGTATCTATCACCGCATTTAATTCGAGAATTGAAGTTATTTTCAATACTGGATGATGACAAAGAGAGCATGCTCAAGGTATCCGCCATTCATGATGAAGCGGGATATCGTTCTATTCGTACTGCTCTAGCTGAGCAATACAATCTTGGGTCTCGTGAACCTGATCTACAGGTATACAGTGTAGACCTGCGAGGTGATCGTTCGCTAACGCTTCGTTATGCTCCGCATAACAGGCGTCCACTGAATGACGATACCGATGAAGTGATCAAACACCTGTCGCGCCTCTGGGGCTTCACCGTTCGTATTGAAGCACCTGATGAAGAAGGTCATATTCAACAAACACATGAATGTGTTGTTGGGGCTACTTAGCGTACGTTAGCGACAAGAATACCAAAATCCTGCACGATAACTCATAACAAAATTCTGATGTTATTATGTCTTTATGATGGCGATCTTATTTAGCGCTACGTAAACCCGCCAATATTCGCTGGCGATGTGAGAGGCAGAAGAAAAGGTAGGTGTGTTATGAGACTCTTTACTGGTGAAAAGGCCTTGTTATCTAAAAATCAATGGTCTAATTGAGGTTGGCATGTTCCGTAAGTGGGCTCCAGGACAATGCATCTGTTGCTTCCCCAGCGACTATAGGTGGTCGCTGGGGAGGTTGGTGCCTTTTTTATAAAGCCATTAATACGCTAGCTATGCCGCAAATGAGAAGCATACCTACTATGTAAATGATTGATATTGTATCGTCTGTATTGGCTATTCGTTGATTGGACATACTACTCTCCAGATAATTGAAAACGTTAATGACAGTAGCGGCTTATCAATATCTGTGCCAGCCATATGATTTACGAATATAGATAATAAATACAATTACTTAATGAGTGTTTTATAGTCGCTAAAACCATCTGTTATATTCGCCTTACACGGGATATCGTGAAGACACGAGGTATCGTTTATTCTAGGAGGCTGTCGGATTTAGCATGATATGCATTTTGAGGATGTTAAAATTTGAGTTACCGCAATAAAATCGTAATACTGATCGGGTTGATTATCCTGGCTATTGCAGTTGTTTTTGTGGTTGAGCCCATTCCACAGGATCTGGCTTATCATCAGTTCTCAGATACGAAGCCGTTATGGGGGATGCCAAATTTCTGGAATGTCCTCTCTAACTTACCGTTCATGATGGCTGGTCTATATGGTTTGGCTGCAATGACGCGGTTAAATAGTGGGCTGATCACCGGTGTGGTTAAAACAGCATCGCTACTGTTTTTTGTGGGCCTGTTTTTCACTGGCATTGGCTCTGGTTATTACCATCTTTCGCCATCAAACAGTACTTTGGTATGGGATAGGCTGCCCATGACAATCGCTTTCATGGCTTTTTTTACCTTTGTGCTGGCGATGCACCTTGGCAAGAAAACAGCGTGTCTATTGCTATGGCCGCTGATGATGGTGGGTATCGCGTCGGTATTTTATTGGGATTATACGGAGTCTATCGGAGCGGGGGATCTGCGTTTTTACGCGATGATTCAGTTTTTACCGATGTTGTTGATCCCAGCCATTGTGGTGATGTTTCCTACCGCAGATTATAACGCCGCAAATGTATGGGCGGTGATCGCTGTCTATTTTACCGCAAAGGTGAGTGAATATTTCGATTATCAGCTATATGAACTCATCGGTATAAGTGGTCACAGCCTCAAGCATATGATTGCGGCACTTGCAGGTATTGCATTTTTGTATGCGATAAAAGGGATTATGCCTGCCAGGAATCACTCTAGTCACTCAACAGCTGGCTAAAGGTACGCTTTTTATCGGCAGAATAGTTGGTAAATCACGTCTACAGAGGTAAGCTGATATCATATTGATATTAACTAATGCGGTCTATTCTATCTCCAATGTTAACCAAGCCACAGGGAAGCCCATATGAGCCATAAATACAACTCTATCCTAGAAACCATCGGCAACACACCGGTGGTGAAAATTAACAAATTAGGCCCAAAAGGGGTCAATCTATACGCCAAAATTGAGGCGTTTAACCCCATGGGCTCGGTGAAAGATCGCCTTGCGATTGGTGTGATCGAGGCGGCTGAAAAGAGCGGTGCACTAAAGCCCGGGCAGACGGTGATTGAAGCGACCAGTGGCAACACCGGGATTGGGCTGGCCATGGTCTGTGCACAGAAGGGATATCCGTTGGTCGTCACCATGGCGGAGAGTTTCAGTGTTGAACGCCGTAAATTGATGCGTTTTCTTGGCGCGCAGGTCGTGCTGACACCCGCCCCTCAAAAGGGCAGTGGGATGCTCGCGAAAGCGGTTGAGCTGGCGGAAGAGCATGGCTGGTTCCTATGTCGGCAGTTCGAAAATGAAGCCAATGCCGATTACCACTCAAAGACAACTGCGCGTGAGATTCTAAACGACTTTGTGGGCGAAAAACTTGATTACTGGGTGACGGGTTACGGCACTGGCGGCACCCTGAAAGGTGTTTCACGCGTGCTTAAGGCCGAAAGTCCAGATACCCGTATCGTGGTGTGCGAGCCTAAAAATGCGGCTATTGTGAGTAGTGGTACCGCTCAGGAGGTTGACAAAAAGGGGAACCCTATCAGTCACCCGGGCTTTTCCCCGCATCCGATGCAGGGTTGGACACCGGACTTTATCTCCAAGTTAACCGCTGATTGTGTTGGCGCTGATCTGATTGATGAGATGCTCTTGGTGGAGGGTGCTGATGCGATTCGCTGTTCTAAGGCGCTGGCGACGCAAGAAGGGATTTTTGTGGGTATCAGTGCTGGCGGTACCCTGGCAGCAGCGCTTGAGGTGGCGAAAAAGGCAGCTCAAGGCAGTAATATTCTCTGTATGTTGCCCGATACGGGTGAGCGCTACCTAAGCACACCGTTGTTTGCTGATGTTGAGAGCGATATGAATAAGGCCGAGCTTGATATCTCTAACTCGACCCCCAATTTTCAGTTCGAAGCACCTACTGCTTAGTTAGGGTTCAAGTCCGTGACTTTGGTTGATACGAAACCGCAGTGGTGGAATATATATTATGTTGTTCGATTCCTCATTCGGGTAATGATGAATCATTAATAATTTCAAATAGAGTGTGGTATGCCAAAAGCGAGTGATTTAAAAAAAGGGTCGGTGGTTGAGGTTAACGATCAACCCTATGTTACGGTTAACATCGATGTGCACAACCCTTCGGCACGCGGTGCATCGACGCTATATAAAGTGCGCTTTAATCATGCGCGCACTAAGCAGAAAATGGAGCAGACCTTTAAGGGGGATGATTTTCTTAAAGCGGTCGATATGATGCGGCGCAGTGTGCAGTTCTCATATATGGACGGTGATGATTATGTGTTCATGGATACCGAAGATTTTCAGCAATTCACCCTGAATAGTGATGGGCTGAGTGATGTGGCGGGGTACATCACTGATCAGCTAGAAGGGATGGTGGCGATGTTGATTGATGATGAACTGGTCGGGATTGAACTGCCGCAAACGGTCGAACTAGCGATCACCGAGACAGCACCGGGGATTAAAGCGGCGAGTGCGACCAGCCGTACCAAACCGGCAACGCTCTCTACTGGGATTGAGATCCAGGTGCCGGAGTACTTAACCAGTGGCGAGATGATTAAGATTAATACGGCTAGCGGTAAATTCATGTCGCGGGCATAGCGATTTGACTAACGGTATATTCATCACTCATCAAAGCGGGGTTGATAGTGGCTAAACTAGATAATGATAAGCTGAATCAGGTGGTTGCTGATTCACGTCGGGCACGGGAGCAGGGGGATAAGGGCTATCGTGAAAGGGCGCTCAAGATGTATCCGCATATCTGTGGCCGCTGTTGCCGTGAGTTTGACCGTAGCAATTTGCAGGAACTAACCGTTCACCATCGTGACCATAACCATGATAATAATCCAGCTAACGGCTCTAACTGGGAGTTGCTGTGTCTCTACTGTCATGACAATGAACATCAGCGCCAGCTTGAGGCGCACCAGGGCAATACGGGTACCGGAGGCACTAAAGGCGACGCGGCAACATTCAGCCCATTTGCTGGGCTTAAATCAAAACTAAAATAGCCAACGGTCATATCGCCCGTTTTTTAGTCGACTGAGGAGAGTAATCCCGCTCATAGGATGAGGTTGATGGGCTGAGGTGTGCATAAGGGACGTGCACGCAATAACTTCGGACTCTTGCATCACAGCTTCAGCCCATCTTAGCCCGTTCTTCAATCTCAAAACCTCAGGATAGAACCACTATTCCTACGATTTTACTCAAAATGCAGCTCTTGCTTCGTAATAATCCTAAATAACTGATGTACTACAACATTTTTTCATTTTATAACACGGCTTTGTGATAGGCAGCGACCTTAGTATGTAGTGCCATTTTTTGCTTCTCAGTCATAAAACTTCCATCGATGGCATTGAGTACCAGACGGTAGATATCATTCCTGGATAACCCCAACGCCTGCTGCACGGCTTCAAAATTCTCATTGATATAACCACCGAAGTAAGCAGGGTCATCTGAATGGACAGTGGCCTTCAAGCCAAGGTTTAACATTATTTTAAGTGGGTGTGCATTCATCTCGGTAACGACTTGAAGCTTGTTATTACTCAGCGGGCAGATGGTTAAGGTCATTTCATCGCTAACTAAGCGGTTCACCAGTGCATCATCTTCAAGTGAACGATTGCCGTGATCGACCCTGTCGACTTTTAGTACATCAAGTGCCTGCCAGATATATTCCGGCGGGCCTTCTTCACCAGCATGGGCGACCACTTTTATATTAGCGCTTCTAGCCATCGCAAAGACATTTTTAAATTTTGAGGGCGGGTGGCCAAGTTCAGCGCTATCCAGGCCGACACCGATCAGTTTATCCAGGTATGGCTGCGCCTCATGCCAGGTGTTGATGGCGTCCTCCTCGCTAAGGTGACGCAGGTAGCTCATGATTAAGCCACTACTAATGCCGAATTTCTGCTTGCCATCGTCGAGTGCGCGACTAATACCATTAATTACCGTCTCCAAGGCGATGCCTCGACAGGTATGACCTTGTGGATCGAAAAAAATCTCAGTATGTAACACATTTTGTGCATGACACCGTTCAAGGTAGGCCATGGTGAGGTCATAAAAGTCCTGTTCTGATTGCAGCACATTCATGCCAGCATAGTAGATATCAAGGAACTCTTGCAGGTTATCAAAGTGATAAGCCTGTGACAGTTGCTCGGCGGACTCGAACACGACTTGGATGCTGCCATCGTCACCTTGAATCAGTTCAGCGCCAATATCCCGCGCCTTCTGAGAAAGCTTTTGAATCGCTGTTGTCTCTTCACTGTTTTGTGGTGCAGGCTTTTCAATTTTTACGGTTAACTGATTTCGCTGCGCAATTTTAAATACCCGTTCAGGTTCAAAACTACCTTCAATATGAAGGTGAAGTTCTACCTTGGGAATGCCTCGAATATAATCGATGATGTTTGTTGTGGTCATATCAGTACTATTCGTTGTGACTTAATTAACGGTTAAGTGAAGGGCTATTTTTTTAGTGACCGTCGCAAAGATATCCATTGCGTGGTGTAGTTGACGATCACTGAGATAGGGCGCAGGGCCAATCCTCAGCATATCGCCACGGTGGTCACAAAAAACCTTTTCACGATGTAACTCACTGCAGATCATCGGTGCATGAGCCGATTTAAATGCGACAAAGCCACCGCGTTCTGCAGGCAGCATTTTGTGGTCTCGACTGATTAAAGTCTCAGGCAGGTCTAGTACATCAAATCGATCCAGTATCTGCGTTGTTTGGTGTTGATTGATGTCGCGCAAGAGTTGGGGGTGAAGGCCATGATGGGCAAAAAACTCGAAGACTTTTGCTGCACGGTAGTGACTGCCTGGATCGTAGGTTGCCGCGGCAAAACGTTGCCCGCCGCTGCCATAGTTGACCTGATGGTGGTTGGCTTTATCTAATGATTCAAAATCAGCATACCAGCCGGTAATCACCGGGCGTCGTTGGCATTCAGGTGGAATCCTTAGAAAACAGTTACCTTCACCGAGTTGACAATATTTGTAACCACCGCCAACGATATAGGCCTGTTGTAATCCTTGCTGTGTAACATCAAACGGCAGCACATTGAGGTGATGGTAGGCATCAATGAGTAGTTCAGCCCCTTGACGTTCGCAGGCTTCCATCACTTCGCTAAGATCGCTACATATCCGCCCACTATTATAAAAGACAGATGAGACCAGCACCGCCGCGGTATTGTCATTGATCTGAGATGTTAACCGTTCCGTAAAGGTCTCATGTGGCAGACTAGCGACACGCACAATCTCGATGCCTTCTTCTGCCAGCCGGTCTAACTGTCGGCGAATGGAGTGGAACTCACTGTCACTAGTGACCAGTCTGGGTCGCTTCCTGAGATCAAGCGCCGAAAGAAAACGAACGACTAAGGTATGGGTGTTCTCTGCAAGGGTGTAATCACCATCACTGTCATTTAATAGGCGCGCAAAGCCCTGTTCTACCTGGCGAGATTTATCGAAGGCGAATTGCCACTTGTCATCTAGATGCATGGCTGCATCTTGCCACGCCTCTTTGATGCCTTTTAACGCAACATCGGGCCACGCCTGGTGTGAGTGGCCGGTTAGCAGGATACGTTGGTCTACCTGAAACTGGGTGTAGTGGTGTGCAATCGGGTTGATCGCTTGTTGGAAATCGGCAACAGACAGTTGTTTCTGCATGTTTACAGTTTGTTGCGGATTGCCCAGAGGTCGGGGAATAGTGGCGCGAGTAGTGTCTTGTAGAGATAATCAACGCCGCTTGAGCCACCGCTGCCAATCTTATTGCCAATGGTGCGTTCGACCATCTTGATGTGTCGGTAACGCCACTCCTGTAACCCTTCATCCAGGTCTATCATCTGTTCGCAGAGTTGAGTCAGTAGTGATTGATCCTGGTAAATCTTGACCAACTGTTGTTGTACTGCATCATTAAGTTCAGGCGGCTTCGTTAGGTCGCGCGTTAATTCTGATTCAGGCACGGCATAACCACTGGCATTGATGCTGTGCAGAAAGCTATCCCATAATGATGGTTGATGTAGCAGTGCTTCAAGGCGGATGCGTGTCTCTTCACCTGCCGGGTAATGAATAAGTACATTGGCATTTCGCCTGCCAAGGATAAATTCGATCTCACGAAACTGTGCAGATTGAAAACCACTGGAGTTTTCAAGGCGGTCACGAAAGGCACGAAAGGAGACGGGGCTAAGGGTTTCGATGATATCCATCTGGGCAACGAGTACCTTTAGGATATGCAGTACGCGCTTCAGGTTGCGCATTGCAGTTGGCAGGTTCTGTTGGTTCAGCGAAGATTGAAAATCATTTAGCTCATGGATGATCTGCTTAAACCACAGTTCATAGACCTGATGGGTGATGATAAAAAGCATCTCATCATGCTCGGGGTCATCCGATAGCGGTTGCTGGAGTTTCAGCAACTCATCAACCTGCAGGTATTTTGTGTAGGTCAGTGGCATGGTTTGATTATGGTCTTTATTTCATTCTGTGCAAGTGGTAATTCTTTGTGTGTTATTACGAGCGAAGCGCGGTAATCTCTGTCCTTTGAGTTGGAGATTGCTTCGTCGTTTCGCTCCTCGCAATGACATGTTTGAAGTCACTTAACCAAAAGCAGAATCACCATCTGTCTGATCACTGCGATGTACCAGAAAAGCAACCACGCTAGCCTCGGCAGTTTTCACCCCATCGGAATAAAGGTTACATTCAAGGGTGTATTTTTTTTCATTTTTGATTTCGGTAACGTGAGCTCGCAGTGCCAGTTCTTTATCATTGGGAGTTGGCGCGAGGTATTTGATGTTGAGCATGCCGGTGGCAAAGCGATAATAGGGTTCGGACATCAGTGGCCTGCCTTCATTACGAATCGCAGTCGCCATCGCGGTGGCCATGCAGTGGCAGTCAATCAGTGTGGCGATGATGCCGCCACAGGTGATGCCGTCCCAGCCTTCGTGTATTTTTTGTGGCTGCCAGCGGCATATCCCTTCATCGCCATCCCAGTAGCTATGGATTTTTAATCCGGCGGGATTGTCGCTACCACAACCAAAACAGACATCACCGCGCATGGCATGCTGAAAATATTCAGGTTTTGACATCAGTGCCTCCTTTATCTAAGCGACTTTCCAGCGCTCCATGAATTTATCGACGGGCATTGCAAGTAGTTCATCATGGGCCATCATTAATGCGCTGATCTGTTCTCTTTGCACACGTTTATAGTGTTTTGAAAGATTGTCTTTAAACTTTAGCGCCAGTAGTGGTCGCGCATCATTTCTGCGTGTGCGGTGTCCTATTGGGTACGCTATACAGGCCTGTTGAATCGAGCCATCTTCAAAGTGAATAATGATACGGTTGCCGATAGCGCGTTTCTCGGGGTTGAGATAATCCGCACTAAACTGCTTATCTTCAATCGCTTTCATTTTATGACGTAGTTGATCGATACGAGGGTCAAGTGCCACCTCATCGCTATAGTGATTGCTCTCTAGTGTGCCAAAGAGTAGCCCAATGGCGACGGCATATTGCAGAGAATGGTCTCGGTCTGCATGATTGTGCAGTGGCCCCGATTTATTGATGATACGCATTGCGGCATCTTGCGTGTGCAGTTCGATGTGGCTGATTTGATTGAGATGATCCTTGACGGTGTGGTGTAGCTGAACGGCGCATTCGAGCGCTGTCTGCGCATGAAATTCAACCGGGTACGTTACCTTAAATAGAAGGTTATCCATCACATAGCTGCCAAAATTTCTATTCAGAAGAAAAGGTTTACCTTTGAAGCACACATCCTGAAACCCCCATTGCCGGGTAGTCAGTGTATTGGGGTAGCCCATTTCACCATTGATTGCCATCAGGGCATGGCGCACGGCACGCGAGGTGGCATCACCCGCCGCCCAGGATTTACGCCAGCCGGTGTTGGGTGCGTGACGATAACTGCGTAGCGTACCACCATCGATCCAGGCGTTTGAAAGCGCATTGACAATCATCTGTCGATCACCGCCCAGCAGTTTTGTGGCGACGGCCGTTGAGGCGATCTTCACTAGCATGACGTGATCAATACCGAGGCGGTTGAAGCTATTTTCAAGCGCTAGGATTCCCTGGATTTCATAGGCCTGGATCATGGCGTCAATCACATGCTGCATTGTGAGTGGTGGTAGTGTGTCTGTCATGTGGCGGTTTCGGTAATCGGCGCAGGCGAGGATGGCACCCAGGTTATCCGACGGATGCCCCCACTCGGCGGCAAGCCAGGTGTCGTTATAATCTAACCATCGAACCAGGGTGCCGATGTTAAATGCGGCCTGTACCGGGTCGAGCTGATAGATTGTCCCGGGGGGTGTTGTGCCATTATGAAAGGTAACGCCTGGCACAACAGGGCCGAGTCGTTTACGGCACTCGGCTGATTGTAACGCAAGAATTCCACAGCCAATGGCATCGAATAGTGCGTAGCGAGCGGTCTCAATAACCTCAATATTTTCTGTGCGATATTCGCATACATAATGGGCAATGTTGACGAGTAAGGCATCGGGCGCCGCGCGTCGATTGTCATCGCTGGGTTTAGCTGTGTCACTCATGAGCAGGATACTCGCGTGGTGCCGGCCCAATGTATTCAGCAGTGGGGCGGATCAAGCGGTTGTCGTTACGTTGTTCGATGATATGTGCGGCCCAACCGCTGGTACGTGCAATCACAAACAGCGGGGTAAAGAAAGGTTTTGGAATACCACACAGGTGATAGACTGATGCACTGTAAAAATCGAGATTGGGGAACATCCCCTTCTCTCGCTTCATCACCTGTTCAATGCGTTCTGAAATTTCAAACAACGCCCTATCATTTGCATCTTCAGACAATTTCCTTGACCACTGCTTAATAACAGGAGAACGTGGGTCACCGTGTTGATAGACGCGGTGGCCAAAGCCCATGATTAACGCTTTTTTAGAGAGCATCTGTAGCAGGCCAGACTCGGCCTCATCGGCGGTCTTGAATTGAGCGATAAGCTCCATCGCAGCCTCATTAGCACCGCCGTGCAGTGGCCCACGTAGCGTGCCGATGGCGGTAGTGATGGCAGAATAAAAATCGGAGCGTGTTGCCGTTGTAACGCGTGCCGCAAAAGTGGAGGCGTTAAACTCATGTTCTGCATAGAGGATCAGCGAGGCATCAAGGGCGCGGCAATGCAGGTCATTGGGTTTCTCTCCATGTAGCAGATGAAGGAAGTGCGCGGCGATACTATGGTCATCGGTCTGCGTTTCAATTCTCTTTCCATGAACATGAAAATGGTGCCAGTAGAGTAACATTGATGAGAATGAGGTCATCAAGCGGTTGGCGATATCGGCCTGTTGTTGAGTGTCGGTTTCCGCTTCGATACAAGCCAATGCGGAGCAAGCGGTACGTAACACATCCATCGGGTTGGCGTTGGCTGGCAGTTGTTCGAGAATCGTCTTTAACTCATCTGGCAGCGCGCGCAGTGACTGCAGTTTTTCACAATAGTGGTTGAGCTGCGTGGCTGTTGGCAACTCACCATAGATTAACAGGTAAGCGACTGCCTCAAAGGTGGTGTGGGTGGCGAGGTCTCGAATGTCATAGCCGCGATAAAAGAGCCCATTGCCACTTGCTTCAACGCTGGAGATAGCGGTCTTGCCTGCTGATATACCCGCAAGTCCTTTATGATTTTCCGCTGTCATCATCGCGCTCCTTGTCGAATTCAGCTTCATAGCGGTAATAGTCGAGATGCTGGTAAAGTTGTTCGCGTGTTTGCATTTGAGCAAGCACTGCCTGTTGGCTACCATCCTTGCGGATGGTGTTGTAACCTTGCACCGCTGCCGCGCTCATCATGCGAAAAGCACTTAGCGGATAGAGTGCAATTGAAACATCAACGGACTTTAGCGCCTCAACCGTAAAGAGCGGCGTCTTGCCAAACTCGGTGATGTTGGCCAGTACCGGCACATTAGTCGCATCAGCGATCTCCTGGTATTGCGACAGTTCAGTGAGTGCCTCAGGAAAGAGCATATCGGCACCCGCATCGATATAACGTTGCATGCGTTGCAATGATTCACTCGCGCCTTCTGCGGCAAAGGCATCGGTGCGGGCCATGATGACAAAGTGTGGATCTATGCTATTGCGTGCCGTGACGGCTTCATCGATGCGAGACATCATCTCCACCATTGAGACCAGCTGTTTATTGGGGCGATGGCCACAGCGTTTGTTGCTGACCTGGTCTTCAATATGAAGACCAGCGGCACCGGCGGCGATGAGTCGCTCGACGGTTTCGCTGATATGATCAAAACCGGTATCGACATCCACCAATAGCGGTAGTTCGGTGGCTGAGGTAATGCGCCGTACATCTTCAAGCACATTATCAAGGGTGGTGATGCCCAGGTCTGGTAATCCATAGGATGCGTTGGCAACGCCAGCGCCGGAGAGATAAATCGCCTTAAAACCTGTCTGCTCGGCAAGCATGGCGCAATAGGCATTGATGGTACCCACCATCTGCAGTGGTTGCTCTGCAGCGAGTGCATGATGTAAGCGCTTACCAGCCGCGTTTTTGGCAGTCATCTTATTTACTCGTCTGTTATTCTGCTTTATTAAGGTCTTTAATGACTGCTGCGAGAAAACGTGCCGCCTCACCACCGGTGACACAGCGGTGATCGACCGTTAGTGAAAGTGGCAACATGGTATGGACCACTGCTTGTTTGTCGACGGCAATCACTTCATCGCGTACCCGACCTGCACCGAGGATGGCAACCGTAGGCGGCACCACTATCGGGTCTGCATAGCGGCCACCAAAGGCACCGAAGTTGGAGAGGGTGAAGGTGTAGCCACGCATCTCTTCAGCAGGTATAGTGCGTGCCTTTACATCTTTTTTAACCTGATTGAGTGCGCCGCGCAGCTCTTCGGGGGCACGCGCGGCAATGTCTCGCAGTACCGGTACAAACAGCCCTTCATTGGTATCAACGGCGATGCCGAGATCGACCTTATCACGCAGTCGACGGCCAACCGCGTGGCCATCGTACCAGGCGTTTAATGACGGTTCGGCCTGGCAACCCACGGCAATGGCGCGGATCAGGCGCAGCGTGGTGTCGGCACCGGCTTGCCAGCTGTCGATGTCGGCATCATCGCAAATCGTTACGTCAGCTACCTCTGCATGTGCTTGAGTCATGATGTGAGCCATGGCTCGGCGTACCCCGCGCAGGGGTTCCATTGGCCCTGCATCTTCGAGAATTTTAGCGACGCGTTGTACATCCGTAGCGGTAATCACGCCTGCCTTGCCTGAGGGTGTGACAACCGATAGATCAACTTTCATCCGTGATGCCAGTGCGCGTACCGCTGGCGTCACCTTGATACTACCACCGCCACTTTTACCACCGGTTCCTCCGACAGCCGTGGGGGCTTCTTTGATCACCCCTTTGCCACTTTCCATCTCACCCACAACGGTGCCCTGGTCTTGCGCTGCAGGCGCAGGCTTTTCATCACTATTGGCGAGTTCAAATTCAACCAGCGGGTCACCGACCTGCGGGATGTCACCCGCAGCAACGTAGAGTTTATGAATGATACCGCTATGTGGCGAGGGGATATCGACGATTGCCTTGGCTGTTTCAACCGACAGCAGGGGTTGGTCAATCTTGATTTCATCACCCTCTTTGATGTGCCATTCAACAATCTCTGCTTCCTGTAGCCCTTCACCCAGGTCGGGTAGCTTGAAGATATTCATGCTTCCTCCAGTGTCTTTTTCACCGCGGTGATAATGCGCTCGGTTGATGGCATATAATCATTTTCCAGTTTAAACATTGGCATAATGGTGTCGTACCCGGTAACGCGCTGCACGGGTGCAAAGAGACTTAGTAGGCCATGTTCAGCGAGTTGCGCGGCAATCTCGGCACCCACACCGCCGGTACGCGCCGCTTCGTGAATGATCACACAGCGACCCGTTTTGGCAACTGAGTTTAGAATGGTTTCCATATCCAGCGGCTTGATGGTGGCAACATCGAGCACATCACAGCTGATGCCTTCGGCTGCTAGTTGCTCGGCTGCTTGCAGCGTTTCGTGTGTCATCGCCCCCCATGTCACCAACGTAACATCAGCGCCATCACGTAGTTGAAAGCAGACATCGAGTGGCAGTGCTTCACCGTCGTCGGGGACTTCCTGTTTCATCATGCGGTAGATACGTTTGGGTTCGAGGAATACCACTGGATCAGGGTCTTGAATCGCGGCAAGCAGCAGACCGTATGCGCGTAGTGGGGAAGAGGGAATCACAACCCGTAACCCTGGCATATGGGCAAAAATCGCCTCGGTGCTTTCTGAATGGTGTTCTGGTGCGTGGATGCCGCCGCCATAAGGTGCGCGTAAAACCATCGGGCAGGTGATGCGCCCACGGGTACGATTACGCAGGCGGGTGGCGTGGCAGATCATCTGTTCAATCGTTGGATAGATAAAGCCCATGAATTGAACCTCGGCCACGGGTCGTAGCCCCTGTGCCGCCATGCCGATTGCCATGCCAGCGATCATGGTTTCAGCGAGCGGGGTGTCGAGTACGCGTTCTGCACCGTAACGTTTTTGCAGCCCTTCGGTGGCACGAAAGACACCGCCGTTAACGCCGACATCCTCACCAAAGACAACCACATCGGGGTTCTCTTCAAGTGCGCGTGCAAGCGCCAGGTTAACCGCTTCAAGGATGGTGATCTCAGCCATGATGATCACCCCCTTTTTTCTGTTTGCCTAACTGTTCAACTTCATCGCGTTGTGCTTGCAGTGCATCGGGCAGGGTTTCATAGAGGTGGTCGAACATGGTTTCAGGTGGCACCGGCGGTGTTTCAAGATAGTCGTTAACGGCAACCTCCACTTCAGCCGCGCATGCTGCATGTAGCGACTTTTCTTTGTCGTCATCCCAGTTGTGATTGGCAGTGAGGTATTTGCGCAGGCGATCAATCGGGTCGAGTCGTTTATGCTCATCAACAATCGATTGGTCACGGTAACGACTGGCATCATCGGCAGTGGTGTGGTCATGCATGCGGTAGGTCATTGCCTCAACTAACGTCGGCCCGCCGCCACTGCGCGCCTTCTCGATGGCATTCGATATCACGTGGCGCATCGCAATCACATCATTACCATCGACCTGTTCACCGGGGATGCCAGCGGCAATTGCTTTTTGTGCGAGAGTTTGTGCGCGTGTTTGCACTTCACGCGGGACTGAGATTGCCCAGTGATTATTGGTCACCACCACCACCATCGGTAGCTGCCATGCACCAGCAAGGTTGATCCCTTCATAGAAATCGCCCTTTGAGGTGGCACCATCACCCAGCACGCAGACTGCCACACGCGCCTCTTTGCGTAGCTTCATCGCATAGGCGATGCCGGCACATTGCGGTACGTGAGTCGCAATCGGCACCGTGATCGGCATGTCGTGCGGTTGATTCGCATAGGCCATGCCGCGTTCATCCCCCCCCCAGTAACGCAGGATCTCGCTCATCGCCACGCCGCGTTGAAACTGCGCCGCATATTCGCGGTAGGTGGGGAGTAGTACGTCTTCAAAACGCATCGCATGGCCGATGCCAGTGGCGACCGCTTCTTGCCCCATTGATGAAGAGTAGGTGCCCATCTTACCGGTACGTTGTAGTGCGATCGCTTTGCTATCAAAGGTGCGTGTCTGCACCATGGTGCGATAGAGTGCGAGTAGCGTCTCATATGACGCTGCAAAATCAGGCAGTGGGCCCACTAATTCGCCTGCTTGATTAAGCAGTTGAGTATGGTGGATTTCAAACTGCGCGATGCATTTTTTCTCTTCATTCGTCATGCGGGCTCCTTTGGCCAATGTGTGGCCACCATTGCGTACATTGGGCGCTTAAAGCAGGCGTTAGCGCGGTTGATTCGCTGCGTCATGTGGCTGATTCGCTGCGTCGTATGGCGTCTTAGGGTAGTCGTCCAGCCCGCGCTGGATGATGCCACTACTGAGATCGTAATATTCGCCTTTGACCCCATTTTGTCCGATACGGGCACGCACCTCATCATCATTGCAGATGAGGCCTTTGAGTAGCCGCTTAATGCGCTTACGGCTGGCGCGATAAAATTCATTGGAGAGTTCGCGCGCGTAAGGGCGGTTAATGGTCTCGGCATGCAAGGTGACCACGGCGATGGTAAAGAGTTCTTCGCCGACTTGTTCGATGCGATTTTGTCGGCCCTGATCATCACGCATCGATTCACGACAGATGAGCATCGCATAAAAAATGTGGCGCGCGAGCTTACGACTGGTGCGTTCTATATAACTGAGCTTTTCATCGACACGCGGCGCACTAAAGGCGGGGTTGTTGGGTAGTATGCGAGGCTTCCACTGTGACAGATACCAACCAGGGTACTGAGTCATCAGTTTGAAAATGCGTTTGCTGCGCACACTGAAACTGCTTTTTTCATCGAACAGCGGCTTGATCTGTTCCAGGTGATGGTTGAGTCCTTCACGTGCCACATAGGGGCGCAGGATGTCGGTGGCCCCTTCGCCGATGCGGTACATCGTTGCGTCGCGTACCAGTTGTTCCATGCCAAAGGCGGGTTGGCCGCGGAAGCGTTTGGAGTCTGCAGTCTCATAGCCCGCACCACCAAAGATCACCTGCGCATCATTAAGGAATTGCAGTGATTGTTCTGAGGTGAATATTTTGGTGATGGCCGCTTCGATGCGGATGTCATAGTTTTTGTGATCCGCCATCTGCCATACCCGTTCGCACATCGCTTCCATTGCAAACAGGCTGGTGGCCATCTCGCCGATGCGGATTTGTTGTGTCTGGCGTGCGCCGAGTGGTTGGCCAAAGGTGATGCGGGAGTTGGCGCGGTCAAGCGTGGGTTGCCACGCCTGTTTTGCCATGCCGAGGCAGATTGCCGGTACGCTAATGGCCCGCCCAAGGTTCAGGATCGAAAGGGCGTATTTGAGCCCTTTGCCAAGCTCTCCAATGACGTTTTCTGCTGGGATTTTGACATCTTCAAAGGTGAGGTGGCCGTTTTCGATGCCGCGACACCCTTCGAACTGGCAGCGCTGTTTGACGGTGACGCCAGCGGTTTTCATATCGAGGATAAGGGCGGTAAGGACGCGGGCATCAAACAGCGCACCTTTTTTAGTCGGCAGCCAGGTGATGTTGCCCATTTCGTCGCGCTGTTTGCGAGCCGGTACGCGTGCAATCAGCGTCAGGTAGCGGGCGATGGGGCTATTGGTGCACCACAGCTTTTCGCCGTTAACGGTGAAATTTTCGCCGTCACTATCGATTACTGCTTCGGTCTGAACATTGGCGGCATCGGAGCCGGTATCAGGTTCGGTCAGCGCAAAGGCGGTGATCTCTTTACGAGCGACCAACGGCAGGTATTTCTCTTTTTGCGCCTCGTTACCGTACATCAGAATTGGCATGCCGATGCCGATGGACTGCGGCACGGCAACAGTGAGTGAGAGGATGTTATTCCAACTAGCGATAACAGTGAGTACACGGCCGTAGTTGGTGTACGAGAAACCGAGGCCGCCATATTTCTTGGGTATTTTCATGCCAAAGGCGCCGATATCGAGCAGCCCTTTTAAGACATGTTCAGGGATTTTGGCGTTGCGTTCAATCTCATCAGGATCGACATGTTCTTTGAGGAAGGCCGCGATCTTCTCGCAGTAGGCAAGGCCCTCGGCCTTCTCTTCCGGGGGTTCATCCGGGGGAAGCAGTAGCTCAAACTCGGGATGCCCGAGAAACACCCCAGACATAAAGCTGTCACCTGAGAGGTGTTCGCGCACGGCCTCAATCTGCTCCAATCCTTCGAAAAGCTTTCCCATAACCCCTCCAGCATCCGTTTATGAGGTGTTGCTGATTAAGTAAGAAATACCATTAGGATAGCGACCCCTTAATCATAACTATGAGGTTTTAAAGTGTTCATCCATGTTCAGTTTTATCATTAAGAACCAGCACTTATTGTTGATAGTAACGCATTGTATTTAATCAAGACAAGCTGGCAGAATTTATTGCTGTGTATCCTGTGATTTGTAGATAGGCCTTAGTCGGTTCATTAAACTATTTCCCGTCTGTACGTGTCATTCCCACGCAGGCGGGAATGACGGGGCGCGTTAGCCAACGACTTCTGCTTTGGCAGGAATAAAGCTCGATTGCTATTTTAATTTTGAACATCAGTATTATCCTACATACTTTTCAGGCTATGTATGTCATAAAGTGTATTTCATAAAAACAATATAAACAGGCTAATAGGGCGTTTTGGTCTGATTTATTCAGAATATGGGCAGAAAAATAAATTCCGATTCCATCACCGCATGAGGGAGTGCCCCGGTTATAACGGGCGCAGTACCTAATCGTTAGTGAAAAAGGGGCGGGTAGATGGAACGTAGATCATTTATTAAAAGGTTTTCTGGGGCTGTTTTTCGGTGTGCACACGTTGCCTGTTAATGCAGGGGCGTGGTGAGGGAAGTTGGGCTATGTACTGGGTGGTGTAGGTAGAATGTAAATGACAGATCAGCAGACTTATTATAAATATTGGGGTAAAGCCCGCAAGGAAGGCGAAGAGGGAGTGCCGTGCCATCTGTTGCCGTATCACTGTTTAGATGTGGCATCGGTGGCTGATATTTGGTGGGAGCAAGCGCCCGCTATTCAGCGCTCATTTATTGAAACAACTGATTTGTCTTTACGACAAGCCAAAGCTTGGCTATTGTTTTTTATCGCCCTTCATGATTACGGCAAGTTGGATATGCGTTTCCAACTGAAGGCACCGAAAGCGGTTAAGAAACTCTACCCCGAGTTTGACCGAGAGCTGACTAATCTGCGTGGTTTGGACATTAGAGACTATTTCCATGGGCCTGTGGGATTCTCTCTCATTTATCATGATCTAAAGCCTGTTCTTGGCTGGAATGACGACGATCAAACGATCTGGGATGCATGGCAGCCTTGGTTGGCAGCAGTGACTGGGCATCATGGTGTAATTCCTGATCAGCCCGATTCACAGGCCGAGATAAGTAAGCGCCAAGCCGACGCTGCTATTATTGAGCATGACCGAATGGCGCGCTCAGAATGGATAAGTGTTCTGGAGGCGCTATTCTTGAAACCAACAGGCCTTTCTATCAATACATTACCGCCGCCTTGCTGCTTGCTATTGGCTGGTTTTTGCTCTGTAGCCGACTGGCTTGGATCGAACTGCGCGGCGGGCGCTTTTGAATATGAGTTCAATCAAGGCTCCTTGTCGGATTATTATCAACGAAGCCTCGTCATTGCTCAGCGTCAATTGGACGAGAGTGGTCTATTGTCCACAAAGCAGCCTTACCAAGGTATTGAATATCTACTACCAAAAGAAAGAAATACAGCACCTAGACAACTGCAAACCCTAGTGGATCAATTACCGTTAACGCGTGGTTTGACCCTTGTCGAAGCCCCGACAGGTTCAGGTAAAACGGAAACGGCGCTGGCTTACGCGTGGCGTTTGTTGGACAACGGTTTGGCGGACAGTATTATCTTTGCCTTGCCCACGCAAGCCACGGCCAATGCCATGTTGAAACGGTTGGAGGTATGTGCATCGCTTATCTTTAACGATCAGCCTAATCTGGTTTTGGCGCATGGTAAATCAGAATTTAACGAAGATTTCTGGCAGTTGAAAAATAGCTATCAGCAGCGTACTGAGCAAGGTAGAGAAGAGGCAAGAGTGCAGTGTGCTGAGTGGCTATCCACCAGTCGCAAGCGAACTTTTCTGGGCCAAATTGGTGTTTGTACGGTTGATCAGGTGTTGATCTCGGTACTTCCAGTGCGTCATAAATTTGTGCGCGGTTTTGGCATCGGTAAAAGTATTTTGATTGTCGATGAGGTGCATGCTTATGACAGCTACATGTATGGCCTGCTGGGCGAAGTATTGACGCAGCAACAGATCGCAGGGGGAAGCGCGCTACTGCTTTCTGCAACCTTGCCTTTTCAACAACGCAATGCGCTGAGTAAAACATGGGGTGGTCGTTTGTCTCATGAAGAAAAGCCCCCTTATCCGCTAGTGACCCATGTTGATATGGACGGTAAGACTACCTTTTTTGAACTACCTCAATCGCAACAACCAGAAGAGCGTGTTGTGGCGATTGAGGTGGTTGCTAAATCACAGCTGCTACCGGATGACGATCTTATCCAGCAGATGATTCAGGCAGCCAAAAAGGGCGCGCAGGTGGTGTTTATCTGTAACCTCGTGGATGTCGCTCAAAACTTGGCGAAACAGTTAAAAAATAAAAGTGATGTGACAGTTGACCTGTTCCATGCTCGCTATCGTTTTTGTGATCGACAAACCATTGAAAAGCAGGTGCTGGATAAATACGGCAAAGAGGGAAAACGAGCGCAGGGTTCAATACTGATAGCCACCCAAGTGGTAGAACAAAGCCTTGATCTTGATTTTGACTGGATGATTACCCAACTTTGTCCGGTTGATCTGTTATTCCAGCGATTAGGTCGATTGCATCGCCATGAGCGCCCAAGGCCTGCCGGTTTTAAAAGCCCAAAATGCACCGTGTTGATTCCCAATGACGACGATTATGGTTACCACGGACTGATCTACGGCAATACCCGTGTACTTTGGCGCACGGCCCAAATGCTGTTGGCTGCGGAGGGTGAGATTCATTTTCCCACCGCCTACCGGGATTGGATTGAGAGGGTCTATCTGGAAGAAGATTGGGGTGGTGAGCCGGAGGATGTGCTTAAGAGTTATGACGATTTTTTAGGGAAGAGATTCGCAAGTCGTGATTTAGCAAAAATGATGATTAACAGTGAAATGTCTGTGGTTGGTGATACCGACGAAAACGTATCGGCACTAACCCGTGATGGCGAGATGAGCCTCAATGTATTGCCCGTTATTGAAACAGCTAGCGGCCAAACACTGCTTGATGGTGAGCTAATCAAAAATCTGGATGAGTGGTGGCGGGACGAAGCGTTGAATTTAAATATGGTTTCTGTGCCTCGTAGCTGGCGTAAATTTTTGGATGATGGGCAGAATGGCATGATTACCCTGCCTATGGAAAAAGATAGCGAAGGAGTGACGGCAGTGTTGAAGGGAGTGAGGGTTAAATACAGCACTATTTATGGCTTGGAAAAGGAGGTTTCCAATGGCTGAAATACAGCCTAATAAAGAATTGTTTGGTGATATTCGTGAGTTGATTGAGACTGCCAGGGGGCGTGTTGCTGCTTCAGTTAACGCAGAGCTTAGTCTGTTGTACTGGCAGGTTGGACACCGGGTTAATCTGGAGGTTTTACAAGGTGAGCGCGCCGAGTATGGTAAGCAGGTGGTTGCCTCATTAGCGCAGCAGTTAACCGCCAAATATGGCAGGGGTTGGGGTGTGGGGCAGTTACGCTATTGCCTCCGTTTTGCAGAGAGCTTCCCTGACAAGAAAATTGTGCACACAGTGTGTGCACAATTGAGTTGGTCACATATACGCCAGCTTATTGGTATGGATGAAGGTGTAAAACGAGATTTCTATCTCGAAATGTGTCGATTAGAGAACTGGTCTGTACGTCAGCTCCAGGAACGCATCTCCTCTCAACTATTTGAGCGCACAGCGATCTCCCGTAAGCCAGAAGAGACGATTCATCACGATTTACAGCAACTGCGGCAGGAGCAGAAGGTCACCCCTGCGCTCTTGCTGAAAGATCCCTACGTGCTCGACTTCCTAGGCCTGAATGATCGTTATCTGGAGAGGAATCTAGAAGATGCCATTCTTCGTGAATTAGAGTCTTTTCTGCTGGAGATGGGGGCTGGCTTTACCTTTGTCGCTCGCCAAAAACGGCTGCAAATCGACAGCGATGATTATTACATTGACCTGTTGTTATACAATCGTAAGCTCAAACGCCTAGTCGTCATCGAGCTGAAACTGGATGGGTTTCGCCCAGAGCACAAAGGCCAAATGGAGCTGTATTTGCGTTGGCTGGCTAAGCACGAGCAGGAAGAGGGCGAAGCAGCACCGTTGGGTATTATTCTCTGTGCAGATAAAAAACAGGAGCAGGTCGAGTTGTTGGAGCTGGATAAAAGCGGCATCCATGTAGCCGAGTATCTGACTGTCTTGCCGCCGCGTGAAGTGTTGCAAGCCAAACTTCAGCAATCGATAGAGCAGGCGCGGCAGCGTCTTTTGAAAGGAGGTGATGACGAATGAATCTGCTGATGGATGATTGGATACCCGTCCAAAAAGAGGGTGTGTTTCAGCATATTAGTCTGAAGGCGATGTTAACGCAGGATAAAAGTTGGCAGATCACCCTACCCAGAGATGATATGGAGATGGCATGCCTGCAACTGTTGGTCAGCCTGACTCAAGTGCTTTTTATTCCCGAAGACAAAGCCCAGTTGAAAAAAAAGATCGCTCAGCCCTTGACTGAAAGTGATTACGCCGATGCCATAGAAGACAAGGTAGATTGGTTTGAACTGGATCATCCTAAAGCACCGTTTATGCAGGTACGTGAGGTTAAGGCGAAAGAGCCTAATCCGATGGTGAAGCTATTTGCAGGGTTTACCGAGTCAACTAGTAGTACTTTTGTAAATGAACCTGGATTGGCGGATTCGGTATGTCCTAGTTGTGCTGCTATTGGTCTTTTCAATCAAGCAAATAGTTGCGCTAGTTTTTGCGGTGGGGCAAAAGGGTCTATTCGTGGGAATTTAAAAGGTGACGAGCTTAAAAGCGGTGTACCTATTACCACGCTTGTTAGCGCAGATTCGTTAAGAGAGAAAATTTGGCTAAATATTCTGACACAGGAACACATTGAAAAATATTTGTTGATCGAAAAAGGGGTAAATGACAAACCAAACTGGGTTGATCTGATATCAACAGTGGGAGTCAGCAAAAATAAAATAAAACAGGGTGAAGATGTACAGCTAAATAAGTTAGGTTTATTGCGAGGATTGTTTTGGCAGCCTCAGCATATAGAACTACTTTTAGGTAGGCAGTCTGGAGTATGTGACTCTTGTGGCAGAGAAAGTATATGTCTGTACACGGGTTTTTTGTTCGAAAAGTTTTCATATACCTACAAGGGATTTTGGATTCATCCTCATAGCCCTTTGAAATGGACTGTTACAAAGGGCGAAAAGAAGCTGGGATATCGTTCATTTAATTCTCAAATTCCAATCTGGACTCACCTAATTGGTTTGCTTATTAATGAAGATGCTGAAAAAGGAGGTCATAGCCCAGCACCTGTAATTAGTCAGTTTAAGAAATATTTTATTCTCGGCAAAGAACTGCATTTGCTTGTGGGTGGGTATTGGACAAAGCCAGGTAAAGCCTCGATCAATGAAAGGCGGCATGAAGTATTTAATATTTCTGAACATCTATCAAAAAAAGATATAGGTGTGGAGGATATCGTTAACATCGGATTAGCTTATAAAAAAGAGCTGGATAATAGCTTTTATTTTATAAAAAAGGATATATCCAGTTCTGCGAAAATACCTAAACCTATCGAAAGGTTTATTAGTGGAATGGCGAGCCAGGCCGAACATCGGTTTTACAAACAGACCGAGCTTCTCGTTCATAGCATGTTGCGCGACATGGATTTCAAAGAGAGTAAGGCGGCATTCACTCATTACCATCAACAACTGCATGAGACAACGCGCACTATTTTTAAGAAAATCACGGAACCCTATCAAAACGAACCCAAGATGATCAAAGCGCTGGCTATTGCTCGCCGTGGTCTGGATAAGGAATTAAAAAAACTCAAGGAGATAGCATGATGGAGGCAGCAGTAAAAACAAAACCAGATTTTGTAGCACTTTATGGCCATTTTGATACGCTTAAAAAAAGGGTCAGCGGTTTGGAAGCAGAGATTAAAAAAGCCATCACCCCTGATGCCTTAGCCGAGATCCCCTCGTTCTATCGTTTGATGGTCGGTACAGGCACGCATGCGGGTTGGCAACGGATCGCTTTTTTTCTGCCCTATGTGAAGCATAAAGAAGGTGCGGACTCGATTGGCAAACAATTAGCAAAAGGAGGCGTCAGTGAAATGCGTCTGTTTCAGGTTATTCGCTCAGATTCACCAAATGACATTATTCAGTTGCGACGTTTGGTTCAGCAGATTGAGCCTGCGCTTGATTGGCGGTCATTTGGGGCGACAATATTTTATTGGGATTACAGTAACCCTGAGAAAGGTATAGATCAAAAACAAAATAAACGACGAATTCTCGAAGACTATTTCCTAGCCTCTGACAAGAAATAATACACTACAAGGAATATATGATGAGTGAAAAGAACTTTATCAACATACACGTCCTGATTTCACACAATCCATCGTGCCTGAATCGCGATGATATGAACATGCAAAAGTCGGCCATCTTTGGTGGTAAACGTAGGGTGCGTATTTCAAGCCAAAGTTTAAAGCGGGCGATGCGAACAAGTGAATATTACGCTGAGCATTTGGGTCAGCCGAGTACGCGTACGAAATTGTTGGATAAAGTATTTGAACAGATGATTTCTGAGCTTGGATCACGATACTCAGAAGAAACAATCGTAAAAGCAGTTAAGTGGATTGCGTTAGATAGTGGCAAGGACGATGCTGAAAAGAAGCGTGCCGTGGCTCCCTGGATTGTGGACGAAGTCGCTTATATTTGTCAGGAAATTATGGATGGCGAAGCTGAAGAGATCGATCAGAAGAAACTAGCCAGTAAAATCAAAAAAGATACAATCGGCTTACGTCAAGCCATCGGTCAAGCCCTGGACGTGGCTCTATCTGGCCGAATGGCAACCTCCGGCTTGATGAGTGAAGTGGGGAAAGTCGATGGTGCAATGGCCTTAGCCCATACCATCACCACCCATGCTGTGGATGCCGATATTGATTGGTTTACTGCTGTGGATGATTTTCAAGAGTTAGGGTCAGGTCACCTGGATACGCAAGAATTCAGTTCTGGTGTCTTCTATCGCTATGCCAGTCTTAATGTGAAGCAATTGCAAACTAATTTAGGCGGTGCTAGCCGTGAGCGTGTTCTGGAAATCGCCGCCCATCTTGTGCATATGCTTTCTACTATCGTACCCACCGCCAAACAACAAAGTACCGCCGCTTACAACCTGGCCGATTTAACGATGGTGAGTTTTAGTGATATGCCTATCTCTTTGGCCAATGCATTTGAAAAACCGATCGAAGCCAAACATAGCAGTGGTTTTTTGAAGCCGTCTATTGATGGTCTACTGAACTACTGGCAAAAAGTTCACAAGGGTTATGGGCTTGATGAAAGCGTGTCGGTTTTTACGCTAGCTGATTCTTCAGGCGGCGAAGGGCTAATGCTGGCTGAGAGTCTGCCCGCACTGGAAGGTTGGGTGAGAAACGACGGTAAGGAGTAAGGGCGATGCAAGAGTATCTTATTCTCAAACTCGAAGGTCCGTTGCAGGCCTGGGGCGGACATACTTTTGAAGATAGACGACCCAGTGAAATATTTCCTACCCGCAGTGGCTTGCTTGGTCTGCTTGCGGCTTGTTTAGGGATTGATCGAACCGATGGTGAGAGACAACAAGCGCTGGCCTCCAGTGTGTTGTTTGCGGTCCGCGTTGATAATCCACCGATCAAAATGATCGATTACCATACGGTGAAAAACGCCCGCAAAGAGCACCAAGGGCTTAAATCAAACGAGACGATTCAGACCTGGCGCGAGTATCTGCAAGATGCCAAATACACCATTGCCGTTTGGCTAACAGACGCAGCAACGCTTTCATTGGCTGCGCTTGTTGATGCGATCAATAAGCCCGTTTACACCCCCTCACTTGGGCGGCGTTCATGCCCGATGACTCGGCCGCTATTTGCAGACAAGTTCAGCGCGACGAATGAACACGAAGCACTTGCTTTGATTGGTCCAGAAGGCGGTACGGTCTACAGTGATTCGATTGATGAATCCAAGCCAAAATTACTAATTCGTGACGTGCCTATTAGCGCTCGAAAACGCCAGTTCGCAACCCGGCAGGTTTCAATTCATGTGGGCAAGGGAGGTGATTATGTATCTTAGTCGGGTCTATGTGCAGTGGCCGAAGTCTAAAAATGCTTACACCCTGCATCAATCGTTGTGGGAACTTTTTCCAAATAGGCCTAATGAAAAGAGAGACTTTCTTTTTCGTGTTGAGCAAGAGAAAACCGGTGTGGGTGTTTCTGTCTTGATGCAATCTCAGCAAGAACCGGCGCTTGATATTGAATCTGTTGAGCTTAAGGCCAAACGGGATTATTCCTTGGATTTGCACGAGGGGCAGTGTTTACGTTTTTTACTCAAGGCCAACCCTGTCAAAACGATTAAGGATGAAAAAGGGCGCAAAAATTCCAAGGGTGAAGTTAGAAAATGCCGTGTGCCCCTGATTAAAGAAGAAGAGCAATTACAGTGGTTAAAACAGAAACTTGATGGCATAGCTATTCTGAAGGAGATACAAATTAGTCCATGTTTGCCACTTTATTTTCTAAAACAAGGACGGGCGGGGAAAGTTGTGCCGCTTAAATTTGAGGGGCTGGTAACTGTTGCTGACCCTGTAGCGTTTAGTGCGCTGCTTGAAAATGGCGTAGGGCCAGCAAAATCGTTGGGGTGTGGGATGCTGTCATTGGCCCCTGCGGGGTGAAATATTTTTGGATTGTACTTGTGACGCAGACCACAGCTACGCAAAAGGCTTTGGCCTACTGCTCGCGCGATGAATACAAGGTTGTTCATTCGAAAGCCAAAACATCGCACTTATTTAATTGAACTCTTATGTTTTAGTACCCAAAATGGGTATTGTAATACTCAAAGTGGGTACGATTTTGATGTGCTACAACAAAGACTAAAGGCCACCAACCATGCTGCCACCCCTCAAACCCATCCCCATCAAAGATCGTGTCTCCATGATCTTCCTTGAATACGGCCAGCTGGATGTGATCGACGGTGCCTTTGTGCTGGTTGACAAGACTGGCGTGCGCACCCATATCCCAGTCGGTTCTATCGCCTGTATTATGCTGGAGCCGGGTACGCGAGTCTCTCATGCGGCCATCAAATTAGCCGCCACGGTGGGTACGTTGTTGGTGTGGGTGGGAGAGGCCGGTGTTCGGCTCTATGCCTCAGGGCAGCCCGGCGGGGCGCGTTCGGATCGCCTGTTGTATCAGGCCAAATTGGCACTGGATGATGAGCTGCGACTCAAGGTGGTACGCAAGATGTTCGCGTTACGTTTTGGGGAAGAAGCGCCGCAAAAGCGAAGTGTAAATCAACTGCGAGGCATTGAAGGTGCGCGCGTGCGCAAGATGTATGAGCTGCTTGCCAAGCGTCACGGCATTCAGTGGAACGGGCGTCGCTATGATCCCAAAGACTGGGAGAAGGGGGATGTGGTTAATCAATGTATCAGCGCCGCCACCTCCTGTTTATACGGCATTACCGAAGCGGCAATTCTCGCTGCGGGTTATGCGCCTGCAATTGGTTTTTTGCATGCTGGAAAACCGCTCTCGTTTGTTTATGATATAGCGGATATCTATAAGTTTGAAACAGTTGTTCCCATTGCATTTAAAGTGGCTGCGACAAGGCCTAAAAAACCTGACCGCGAAGTTCGACTGGCTTGCCGTGATCTTTTTCGTGGTGAGAAAATATTGAAAAAGCTAATCCCTCTTATAGAAGAAGTGTTGTCTGCGGGTGAGATTGAACCACCAGAACCGCCGGAGGATTCAGTACCACCCGCTATCCCCGAACCGGGTTCCATTGGTGATGTTGGGCACAGGAGCGGTTAGCGATGAGTATGATAACTGTGGTAACAGAAAACGTTCCACCAAGACTACGAGGCCGACTTGCGATATGGTTGCTTGAGGTAAGGGCCGGTGTTTATGTTGGGGAGGTTTCGCGCAGAATTCGTGAAATGATCTGGCAGCAGGTTATCGATCTAACCGAGGAGGGGAACGTAGTGATGGCCTGGGCGACCAATACAGAGTCAGGGTTCGATTTCCAGACTTATGGTGAAAATCGGCGTGTGCCAGTGGAATACGATGGTTTACGTCTGGTTTCGTTTCTCCCTGAAGAGGGAGAGAAGGCCACCGACCCAGGTCAACAACCTGATGGTCCATGGTGTCCGTTAACAAGTCAAAAAACTATTTAATAGCATCCTCATTCTGAGATTGTGGGAATGTTCCGTTTTTGATTTGATCTATTCAGTTCTTTTACAATTTGGAGTAAATCAAAGTTGTTTCCTGCCAGCTTTGTGGAAGGTTTTTGAGGTCTAAAAAATCGGTAGTTTTTTATGAGCTTAATTTCTCTTTCAGGATCAGTCAGGTACACTTAGTGTGTTCCCCACATGCGTGGGGATGAACCGGCTCCCGATCTCACAGCGCCGTCGAACATGTTGTGTTCCCCACATGCGTGGGGATGAACCGCTCCATTTTAATGCCTGATCTTTTTCGCCCTCGTGTTCCCCACATGCGTGGGGATGAACCGCCTCTAGCTTATGGTATAGACCGTCGTGATGGGTGTTCCCCACATGCGTGGGGATGAACCGTCTGTCCGAGGGCTCATACACGTGATCAATCAGTGTTCCCCACATGCGTGGGGATGAACCGCGTGGTTACGTCATCACCTCAAATCTCGCATGGTGTTCCCCACATGCGTGGGGATGAACCGTCATTGGATACACACGCGAAAAGCTGTAGTCAGTGTTCCCCACATGCGTGGGGATGAACCGCCTCAGGTCTCGACATACGCGCTGATGGTGGTGTGTTCCCCACATGCGTGGGGATGAACCGGACGCTCACGCGATACAGCGCACGCTGACTAGGTGTTCCCCACATGCGTGGGGATGAACCGAAATATTCGTACGCGCTTTGTCTTCCCATTTAGTGTTCCCCACATGCGTGGGGATGAACCGCAGAACAACTTGTAGCATAACGTTTGAAGTGAGTGTTCCCCACATGCGTGGGGATGAACCGAGTTGGAAAAATACATGGGCCTGAAAAGAGATGTGTTCCCCACATGCGTGGGGATGAACCGAGATGCCTGAAACTCTGGATTTTGTAGCTGAGGTGTTCCCCACATGCGTGGGGATGAACCGACTCTTAGGAAATGGTACAGGCGAGAGCTTGAGTGTTCCCCACATGCGTGGGGATGAACCGTATTTTTAGGCGGTACATGCAACGAAAGTACGGTGTTCCCCACATGCGTGGGGATGAACCGTGGTTATAATTGCATAAATTTAAGGGGCGGGCGTGTTCCCCACATGCGTGGGGATGAACCGCTTGAGTTGCAGATTAGACAGCGCAGGCGATGGTGTTCCCCACATGCGTGGGGATGAACCGGTCTTCTTCTTTTACGCTGCAGTACCCATCGAGTGTTCCCCACATGCGTGGGGATGAACCGTATTCATTTTTTGACAGTATCGGTGGGAACGAGTGTTCCCCACATGCGTGGGGATGAACCGGGTCAACGCCGTTGGTTGCATGGGGGCCGGAAGTGTTCCCCACATGCGTGGGGATGAACCGCCCTCAAATATGGTTAAGGATCGATTGATCTAGTGTTCCCCACATGCGTGGGGATGAACCGATAATCAACCATGCGCCGTCCAACATCTAAAGGTGTTCCCCACATGCGTGGGGATGAACCGCTGGAGTGAGTGATGGTGCGGCGCTAGAGTGCGTGTTCCCCACATGCGTGGGGATGAACCGTTTCTGCCTATTGGCACTGTTAGCTGCCAAGAAATTAAAGTCGAAATGAAAATTCCAATATTCATGGGTTAACAGGTGGTGTTTTAGTAATGCATTTTTAGTTATGAGGTCGTATTGAAAAATGGTAGCCATCGAATGCACATAGCCTTGAACAGCAGGCCATGTGCAGCTTGGTAGCTTTATTCAGTTTCATTAAGTTCTATTCAAGGCAACTTAACGCACCCATTCTAAGAGAGTGGTGGGAAGAACCAGTTGAATGCTCTGAATGTATACACACTTTTTTATAACCAGCAGTGTCATCTGAAAGTTTTGAGTGTCAAAAAAGTGCATATACATTCAGAGCCAGTCGGCAGGGAAGTGCGTAAAGCTGCTGTGCAAACGGTAAGGTTTTTTGTCTTATCGAAATTCAGTTTAAAGAAAGTAGTTTCGGCAAGTGAAAAGTTAAGATGGAGTATCATAGCGTGATTCAGCAGCTAACCAGGCGCTACAGCCGACCCATTTCCGCGGCATTCATTTGTGGCGAATGCCACAAGCCTCACGCCGCTCCAATGGTCGGCTGAGCTAAAACGTTATGGCTCCACAAATGAAGTTTTTAGCGTATTGATATTTAAAGAATTTAACAACGCTTGTTTGATAGCCAAAGCCCCTTTCTTATAGCAGACCACAGCCAGAAGTTCCTCATTAACCCAGACAGCATAGAAGCGGGTATTTTTATATTTAGTAATGCGAATTTCAGGCTCTATTGTCATTAGATTTCCCCACTAAATGCTACTTATAGGGTTCATTATAGCAAGCCAGAGATAAAATGCTACTTATAAAGTGTAGATTTAAAGTCATCATTGAGAATAATTGTCACTTATGGCAATTGATCACGAAAAGGCACAAAAACGACTTGGCACGGTTATCCGAAATAACCGCAAAGAATTAGGATACTCTCAAGAGGCATTCGCTTCTTATTGCGGAGTACATCGAACTTACATGGGGGCAGTAGAGCGTGGGGAAAGAAATATTTCGCTGATGAATATCATCCGAGTTGCAACTGCGCTAAAAATAAAACCATCAGAGCTTCTTGCGCTGGCTAAGTTGTGAATCACAAAAGCCATAACAAGGCGCTTCGAGAATAGGGCTATCCGGGGACACTATCCGGGGACACAATACTTATATCCTGGTGAATTAAGTATTGTGTCCCTGGAATTCCTGGAATTCTTTATCTGAAAATATCAAAGCAACTGACAAATTAAGAAGCGAGCAAGCTGGGCTTTATTGGGGAGCGTGTAAACATAGTGGAATGGGTGACAATGAATACGATCTGAAAGTGGTTCGCTATGACCAGCCCCTGAGTCGTAAGCGCTGGCAGTTTACCAGTCGTGATGAATATATTCGTTTGGCTAAAGCGAAAGGAGAGTAACGATGTATTTTAGTCGTAGAGGGCGGACTCGTATCAACAGCACCGCTTTTCTCGTAAACGTAGCGACATTCAGTATAGTTCTTTAGATTTTCAGGGAATACTATCAGTTACAGATGCAGATAATTTTACTAATGCATTAATCAATGGCATAGGCCCCGCCAAAGCCTTCGGTTGTGGTCTACTGCTGGTACGAAGGGCATAAAACGGTTGTTGATGTTGTGAGAAGCTTATCGGTTAACTTTTTAAGTTGAAATACCCAAAATGGGTACTATAATACCCAAAATAGGAACGATATAGATGAGGCAATTTTAGCAGGGCAACTATGACTGAAAAACAGGTTACGATTGGCAATGCGCTTTTTACCAAAACTCAGCAGCAGGTGCTTAGGTTTTTATTTGGGCAACCGGAGCGGAGCTTTTATACTCAGGAGATCGTTCGGCTGGCAGGGGTGGGAATAGGCACAGTACAGCGCGAACTAGCTCGTTTGTCTGAGGTTGGCTTAATTTTAATCTCTGCTCAGGGCAATCAAAAACACTATCAGGCGAACCCTGATAGTCCTATTTTTGAAGAGTTGCGTGGGATTGTGGTTAAAACCGTTGGTATTGCAGATGTGCTTAAAGAGGCGCTCTTGCCATTTGCGAGCAAGATAAAGATAGCCTTTATCTATGGTTCTGTTGCCAGGGGTGGTGAGACTGTGAAGAGCGATATCGATCTAATGCTCATTAGCTCAAAGGTCTCCTACGTTGCCTTGATGGAGCAGCTTGCCGAGGCGGAGGCCCAGCTGGGTAGGCCGGTCAACCCGACGGTATACAGCCCCAGAGAGCTAAGGCGCAAGTTAGGCGATGGAAGTGCCTTTTTGCAGCGGGTGTTACAGCAGCCCAAAATTATGCTGATGGGGGAGATGGATGACCTTGGCGAATTTAAACAACCTGGTAAAGATTAAGCAGCTTAACCTGGCTAATCTGGGTCGGTCGGACCTCACCAACTAATTGTATAAGCTAAAAAAAAGCTTAAAATAGAGCGGTAAATCAGCTTTTACTGGATTTGTTTAAGGAATCATAGACCCTGAAGTGTTAATCAGATCCCCAATTATCAAGCAGAAAATAAGCAATCATGAAGAAACTTATCCGAAATTCCGCCGCTGAATTCTTGATTTTCACCTCACAGGCGGGTGAGGATAGCATTGAGGTACGAGTTGAAGGTGAAACAGTCTGGTTGACGCAAAAGCTGATTGCTGAGCTGTTTGGCAAGTCGGTATCTACCGTTAATGAGCATATTAAGAACATTTATGCTGATAAAGAGCTAGATGAAAGCGCGACGCTGAGGAAATTCGGAAATCCCGAATTTTCTACTAAACCCACCAATTTCTACAATCTAGACATGATTATCTCCGTCGGTTACCGCGTCAATTCCAGGCGCGCCACTCAATTTCGCCAGTGGGCAACCCAGGTGTTGCGTGAGTTTGCAATTAAGGGGTATGTACTCGATAACGAGCGGATGGAAAATGGCTCGTTTTTGGGCGAAGACTACTTCGAAAGAGTGCTGGCTGAAATCCGTGAAATCCGCCTGAGTGAGCGTCGTTTCTATCAAAAAATTACCGATATTTATGCGACTAGTCTCGATTACACACGGGATAATGAGGCGACTAATCACTTCTATTCCAAGGTTCAGAACAAACTT
Source organism: Thiotrichaceae bacterium (assembly GCA_002401765.2). Taxonomy (GTDB): domain Bacteria; phylum Pseudomonadota; class Gammaproteobacteria; order SZUA-140; family SZUA-140; genus SZUA-76. Next base: position 63,522 of record NVTY02000061.1, on the reverse strand, counting down.
CACTTTGGCATACATGGTCATACGGCTGCAGAGTTGATTATGCAACGTGCCGATAGTGAGGAAACGCATATGGGCCTAACGTCCTGGGGTAATGCGCCTGATGGTAAGATCGTCAAAACCGACGTGAGTATTGCCAAGAACTACTTGAGCAAAGATGAGTTGGAATCGTTGGGCCGAATTGTTAATGCTTACCTTGATCTGGCAGAAGAGCGGGCTAAGCGCAACATCCCAATGACGATGGAAGATTGGAGCAAGCGGCTTGATCTCTTTCTTGAGTTTGATGAGCGTGAAATATTGCAAGATGCTGGAAAGATCACGGCCAAAATAGCAAAGGACTTTGCTGAAAGCGAATTCGAAAAATATCGCATTGTACAAGATAGGCTTTTCAAATCAGATTTTGATAGGCTACTGGAGCAGCAAGAGACGTTGCTTGACCAAGGTATAAGCAGTAAGAAATAATTATGGAAAACTTGTCAGGCGGGTGAAGCTGTTTCGATGAGCAAGTTCTGCCCCGCAGCCAAATCATCAGATCATCAGATCTGCCAGAAATTACTGGAAGGTGTTGGAAAGTCGATTAAATAAGGAAGAAAGTAAACTGATTACAAATTGTAACCGGTTGAAAATGATTCCCACGGATGGCAAACAACGCTATCCGCTCCTATCCGGCTATCTGGGGGCACAATACTTATATCCTGAAGAATGAATCAACGGAGTCAGTGTCGTTGATTTTCCACTGTGATCCACATTCACTAAAAACGCGCCAATAAAAAATAGATAAGGGGTCAAGTATCATATTGTCGCTTTATTACCATCTCACCAAAAGTATCCATTCAAAAATTAATTAATGCATGACCAAAGGGGCGGAGACTTGAACCGCTGTTGTCAAAACTTGCTAGTTCAGCGGTCTCTGGATACCGGCTTCGTATCTAGGTATCCAGGTATCCAGGTATCCAGGGACACAATACTTATATCCTGGTGAATTAAGATTGTGTCTCTGGAATTGTTTGAAAATAGGGAGCTGATTTAAAGTATCCGTTAAGCTGTGGGAGATTCACCATTGATCGGGCGTCTAATGTACGCCATAGTTGTCATGATAGGTGTAGAGAGACAAGGGTCTTGTTATTAAGAACATTATCCTCAGCTGAGATTCTGGTAGGTTGAATGTTGATCGTGGTGATTGACTGACATAATGATGAGGCGATGATGCGGCGGTATTCTGAAAAAAACGCTTGTAGTGCTAGTGAGCGCAGTTCTGCTGTGCAGCGCAGGTCACATCATCAGCACTCTTCAATGACACAACATAACGATAACCGTGCCACTACCGTTGCACAGCATGCGTTGGTTTCAGGCATCAATGGTAGCCCTCAGGCGAAGGCTTGTGAGGATGCGCAGGCGATGGCAAATTTTTACGAAGACCAACAGAAGAGCGGGCATCCTATACCGAAAGGGGCACCCGCTGTGCCAGGTGTGTTGCAGATGAAAAAAACTGAAAATCCAGGTTATGGGGAGTTAAAGCGACCAAAATTACGCATGGCAGCGGGTGGTTTTGTCGGTGGCCAGGGGTCAGAGATAGAAAAAAGTGATGTTATCTGGGCACACCTGAATGCAGTTTATGCCACGACACTTGGCAAAGGCGCTAGATACTGGAACCAGCTTGATGCTCGAGTTGCTGCATTTCAACAAAATGATGCAGAGCTCATGCAACAGCTCGCTGACATACGAGCTGATTATGATCGGCGTTATCAGGCCTGGTATTTAACCCGAAGTGGCGGCGGGCAACAGATGAGAACCTTTGGGCGAGCAGAGATCGGTGTCGCTCCTAATGAAGTGGTCGGGCAGTATGACAATGCAATCGATACGGCTGAGGGGAGTATCAGCGCTGATTGGAATTACGCTAATCGTGACCCGGCGCGTATTTCGGATGCAGACCATCGTGATGAGGAAGGCTATGTGACACGTGGACTTCCCAACTCTGAAATTTTATGGCGTCAGTATTTTGAGGCCTCTAAGCAACGGTTCTGGTTTTTTAAGAAGAGTCGGGCGAAAGCTGCGATGACCGAACTTAATACCTTGAAACGCCACGGTGTTCAGAACAGTGTTTCTTTACAGGCAGGGTATATGGCACTTCCTGATGGCGTGACCTATCAAACAGCACACACCTGGCTACCGGGGAGTGATGAGTTTAATGCGGTACTTGGGACGCCTAACTGTAGTGGTGCGGCGTTTATGCTGGGCGATCATGTGGATGAGACCGGGGGGAAGAGTATCAGGCATATTCGTGCGACGGGGGAAGCGGATGCCAGTTTTAATGATGTGAATTTTGAAATTGAGTTTGCAGTGCCAGAAGCAGACGAGGGTGTCGATGCTGAAGTAGCGCTAGGTGCTGCGCAGGAGGCCGTTGATGAGATCCAGGCTAATGAATTTGATTAAGGTGTGCAAGCCTCAGGGTCAGATACCAGCATTGTTGATTCGATCTAAGGGCCGCTCTATTAATTCTGAGCGAGGCAGATTGAATGCCAAATTCGTTGCCTCAAGGCGTCAATAGCAGGTAATACCTAAGGGGCACACCGTAGCGGGACTATTGCCAAAATGGGCAACGCTGATGTAGCGGATTGGGGGTTTAAGCGGAGCGTTTATGAATTAATAGAAGTGCCCTTAAGTAGTAATGACAGGTAGCCGAGTTGAACCCATTGAGTTAGTGGTGTGAGTCAAAAACTCCATGCGCTTGGATTTACATGGATTCACAACTAGGCATATCAGGTAATAATCTATTTTCCATTCACTATTGCTTTGTATCGGGTGTTAGCGGTGAGACATGGTTGGCAAACAATGCCGCTGTATCCACGCGATCAAAGGTGTACTGCTGGTTGCAGAACTCACAGCCAACGTCAATCTTGCCTTGCTCTTCAATGATTGAATGGGCTTCGTCAGAACCGAGGGCGCGTATCATGCTGGCGATTTTTTGACGGCTACAACCACAGCGAAAGCTGACGGGCTCTGGCTCAAAAAGGCGGATATCTTCTTCGTGAAAGAGGCGGTGTAGGATTTCGGCCGGGCTGAGTTGTAGTAGTTCACTGCTGGTGAGTGTTTCACCCAGTGTTTCGATGTGCTGCCAAAAGCTATCGTCAGGGGCTTCGCCGGGTAGCTGTTGGAGCAGTAAGCCCACCGCTTGTTGGTGGTCGGCAAAGAGCCACAGGCGGGTATCGAGCTGTTCTGATTGGCGGAAATAACTTTCGATAGCTTCGCTGAGTGAGGCCCCTTCGAGTCCGACAACGCCTTGGTAGCGGTCTTCATTGCGCTCACTATTGATGGTAATGGTGATACGGCCTTGGCCAAAGATATCGGTGAGTGATTCGCCGTTGATCTCCTGCTGCCAGCGCGCCAGGCCTCGGATGTGCCGCTGGTCATCGCACTGTGCGACTAGCATGTTAATGGGGCCATTCGACTGTAGCTGTAAGATCAGGGAGCCTTTGAACTTAATCGTTGAGCTGAGTAGGGTGCTGGCGGCGAGCGCTTGCCCAAGTGGTTGGGCGACAGATTCAGGATAATCGTACCGATCTCTGGCACTCTGATAGCTTGCTTGAAGGTGGATAAAGGTGCCGCGAACATCGCTGTTTTCAAACAGGAAGCGTTGCAGGGTATCTGCGTCTTTCATATTAATGTGTACTTTACTAAGATGGTGTTGATAGCCGGGGCTTGATAATAGTGATTATACCGTATGTTGACGTTGACCGCCTGAGTGATGGTTTAAACAGATGCGCAATTTAAACTGGCGCTATGCCTGACCTGAAATGTCGGGTATATTCGCCCCCAGTCGTTAGTCGCTGGAGTAGTGACTGCAAATATATTACTATTATTTTAAGCCCTTGCGGTAAAGATCAATTGATTCAAACAAATCTTTCAATAAATTCTGAACCAAATAATATTTAAGTTGTCTATGGAGATGAGTGAGCGTAGTCGGGCCGATGTTGCTTTTGAGGCCTGTCCGCATGGGTGATAATAAAGCCGATCAATATCTGGTTGAGCGCGTACAAGGCGGTGATAAACAAGCATTTGATATCCTTGTAAAAAAATACCAGCATCGTATTGTTGCGCTGGTTTCTCGCTTCCTCAATAACTCGGCAGATGTGCAGGATGTTACCCAGGAGGCTTTTATCAAGGCCTATCGGGCGCTCCCCAATTTTCGTGGGGAGAGTGCATTTTACACCTGGTTGTATCGGATTGCGGTCAATACGGCAAAAAACCACCTGGTGTCACAAGGGCGACGGCCGCCCAGTGTTGATCTGGATGTGAGTGATGCAGAGCAATTTGAAAGCTGCGTGGAACTTAAGGATCAGGCCACGCCAGAGCGCTTGTTGTTGAAAGATGAAATTCAGCGTGTGGTGGCTGAGGCGATTGAAGGACTCTCTGAGGATTTGCGTATTGCGATCACGCTACGAGAGCTTGAAGGTTTGAGTTATGAAGAGATTGCCGTGGTGATGGGATGCCCGGTAGGAACGGTACGTTCACGAATTTTCAGGGCTCGAGAGACGATACAAGGTAAATTGAAAACGCTTTTGAATTAAAGCAGACGAGTTAGACGCATACTTAGGTATTGAATATGTCAAAAGTAGAGACGGCATCAGAGACTGCGGCGGGCAGCCTGCAGGAAAAAATTTCATCGATGGTCGATGGTGAACTTAGTCGAGAAGAGTACGTAGCAGTAATCTCCGAGGTGAGTGCGGGCAGTGGTAGTGTGAGCTGGGATCAATACCATTTGATTGGCGAGGCGATGCGCCATAATCTGCCCGATATGCTTTATCCCGATCTCTCAACCAAGATCAGTGCGGCGATTGCCAGTGAGTCTGCACACCAGGGCGGCGCAGCCACTCAAGCAACAACGGATAATCCTGACATCACTAATGTGGTAGCCGCTGTTACGCAGATTAAAAGTCCTGTTTTTGGCTATGCCATCGCGGCATCCATTAGCGTGATCGCAATGGTGGGCTTGTTTCAGGTCAATCAGGAGGCGTCACTGCCGCCTATGATGACCCCGATAACGGTTGCGCATCAGCCTCAAATGACACCGGCACCCATTTTAGATGAGATTTCATGGCGCCATCAGGAGACGCCAGAGCCTGCTATCGTGCAAAGTCGTTACCCGTATTCACCAATCCCTGCGGAGAAGCTTAACCGCTATATCATCAGCCATAATGAGCACTCGATAGCGATGCCATCGCAAGGGGCAATGCTTCCGTACGTGCGCCTGGTGGGTTATGAGGCGAGGCAGTAAATATTTTTCATTCAATACCTATTTCCTGCATATAAGTTCTATACTGTGTCGTTATGAATCCTAATCGCCTTCATTTTTGATTGCCATGTCGCCTGCTTCTCGACGTCTAACCTTGTTAATTATGGTGTTTCTGGCGCCCATCGGCATCAGCTACGCGGCAGATGAATCGGGGATTGTAAAAGGCTGGCTACAAAAGATGATCAAAGCCGAGCATTCTGCCAGTTATCGAGGATCCTTTGTTTATCGCCATCAAAATGAAATGGTGGCGATGAATATCGTTAGAGCGAAGGGTGACCACGGTATGATGGAGTATTTAAGCTCTCAGAATGGTGCACCTGGTGAGGTGATTAGAAACCCTCACTATGTGCAATGTTTGATTCCGGATAGTGATACGCCGCTACGATCTGATAACGCTCAGGCCACTCATAAAGCTGAGAAATCTTTGCATGATCGCATTGATGAAATTGGGCATTATTATCAATTAACCCTGGCGGAGGTGTCACGCATTGCGGGCAGGGCAAGCCAGAAACTTGTGATTACGCCGCTTGACCAATACCGCTATGGCTATCGCATGTGGATTGATCAGCAGAGTGGTATCTTGCTCAAATCAGAACATTTAGCCGTTAACGGTGAGGTACTTGAACAGATGATCTACTCAAACATCGAGGTTTTTGGAGAGACGATTCCCGTTGATGTTCGGTTGATGTTGGACCAGCTCAGCGAACGCACGATGCCAGATAAAGCGCGGCTAAAACCACCACCATCAAATAGCCACGGCACTCAAAACTGGGCGGTGAAATTTATACCCGCAGGATTTGAGTTGGCTAGTTATCGACGTAGCACAAATCCGCCGCAGTCACCTGCTGAGCATATCGTGTTTTCTGACGGTTTAGCCGCTGTTTCTATCTTTATCGAAAAACAAGCAGAAAATGGTGCATTTAATGGTGTCTCTCAGCGCGGTGCGATGAACGCCTATTTTGCTGGAAATGATGATTACCAGGTGGTCGTGATGGGCGAGGTACCGCTTGCTACGCTAGAATTGATTGGGGAATCAGTCCATCATACGGCTGTGAATAGCCATTGAGTGAACCATTATGATTGAAGAACAGGCACGTGTTGTCGCCATTGAAGGTGATTATGCGCTAGTGGAAACGCAGCGGAAGTCTACCTGTGAGTCATGCGCCGTTAATAAAGGGTGTGGAACGGCATCGGTAAGTAAGGTTTTTGGGCGGCAAGCGGTTCAACTCAAAGCGCTGAACCACAGCAATGCCAGGGTTAACGAGCAAGTGGTGATTGGCATCGATGAGGCGTGGTTATTAAAAGGCTCGTTTGTTGCCTATGTAGTGCCGTTGTTGTTGATGTTGTTTTGTGCTGGAATCGGTGAAATGATCGATGCTCGCTTCTGGGGAGGGGAATCTGAAGGTGTTACCATCCTTGGCGCGATGCTAGGTCTTGCGGCTGGTTTTATCTGGCTGCGTCGTTATACAAGGAATCTCCGCCAGCAAAATGTTTGTCAGCCAGAGATATTGCGTAACGTACCGAGTGAAACGCGCATTGAATTTAAAAGTAACCCTGCGCTCAATCGGCAGGAGTAACCGTTGATCAAAGGCAAGGGAGATGTTATGAGAAATTTGGTGACGATAAAGGCGGCTTCCTTTATTGCATTTACACTCATGTTGTTGGCCGTCACTATCAATAGTAGCTGGGCGGCACAAAACAGGCTGGGGTTGCCTGACTTTACCGGTTTGGTTGAAACGCACAGTGCTGCCGTGGTGAATATCAGTACCTCTCAGAAAGTAACCCGTAGTGGACAGCCTGAGCGACCGCGCGGTATTCCACCGGGAGCCCCTTTTGATGATTTCTTAAAGCGTTTTTTTGGTGATAAAGAGGGCGGAGGGCATGATGGTCGCCCTGACCTTTTTGATGCTAAATCGCTAGGTTCTGGTTTTATCATTTCCACTGATGGCTATGTGTTGACCAATAATCATGTGATTAAAGAGGCGGATGAAATTATCGTTCGACTTAGCGATCGACGTGAGTTTATTGCTGAGGTGATCGGGATGGATAAACGCAGTGATGTGGCGCTGCTGAAAATCGATACTGATGATGATTTACCCATTGTTAAAATCGGCGACTCTCAGGCGTTGAAGGTTGGTGAATGGGTATTGGCCATCGGTTCGCCTTTTGGCTTTGATCACACCGTCACTGCGGGTATTGTGAGTGCAAAAGGGCGCAGTTTGCCTAACGAAAACTATGTCCCTTTTATTCAGACGGATGTTGCGATCAATCCAGGCAATTCAGGCGGTCCGCTGTTTAACTTAGACGGTGAAGTGATTGGCATTAATTCCCAAATTTATAGTCGCACTGGTGGTTTTATGGGGCTTTCATTTGCCATCCCAATGGATATGGCAATGAATGTGGTGGATCAGTTGAAGGATTCAGGTCGAGTGACACGCGGCTGGTTCGGGATTTTGATTCAGGATGTTACGCGTGAGTTGGCTGAGTCATTTGAAATGGAGAAGCCGATTGGTGCGTTGGTTGCAAAAGTGATTGCTGAAAGCCCGGCAGAGGCAGCTGGAATTAAGGTCGGTGATGTGATTGTTGCATTCAACGGACAAGAGGTCGTCAGCTCATCGGCATTGCCGCCAATGGTCGGCAGTACGCGTGTCGGTGAAACGATTGAAACGAAGATCATCCGTGAAGGGAAGGCGATTATGATTGATGTGGCAATCGGTGAATTGCCGTTGGATGACGATTTGAACAGATCAATGGCCAAAAAAGACCCTAACAATGAGGTTGAAATTGAACGCCTGGTGTTGATCGTCTCCGAGCTTGAAGAAATGCAAAAAGAGGCCCTTGAAGAGGGCAAATCGGGGGTCTACATTGACTCCGTCGGCCGCGGCCCCGCAGCACATGCCGGTCTGCGCAAAGGGGATATCATTGTGATGATGAATAATCAGAATATTGAGGGTATTGAGGACTTTAAAGCGATTGTGGAGGGCTTAGAAGAGGGACGTTCGGTACCCGTGTTGGTACAGCGTCGCAGTGGTCCGGTCTTTCTGGCGCTGAAGATTATGAAAGATGAATAGGCGATAACGACAATAAATCGTCTTTTTCCGCTTTTTCGAGCGGAAATGATATAAGAAAAGGGGGGGATCGTTTAGAATTCCCCTTCTTTTTTGGAATTTCCGGGATCACTCCCGCTCTGAGTTTATCTACATAATGAAGCACATACGTAATTTCTCGATCATTGCCCATATTGACCACGGAAAATCGACACTTTCTGACCGCCTGATCCAGACCTGCGGAGGCTTAAGCGAGCGTGAAATGTCCGCTCAGGTGCTCGATTCGATGGATATTGAGCGCGAGCGTGGCATTACCATCAAGGCTCAGAGTGTTACCCTAGAATACGTCGCTAATGATGGCGAGCGCTATCAGCTTAACTTTATTGATACACCGGGGCATGTCGATTTTGCCTATGAGGTGTCGCGTTCCCTGGCGGCCTGCGAGGGTGCGCTATTAGTAGTTGATGCCTCTCAGGGCGTTGAGGCGCAGACGGTCGCGACTTGCTATACCGCGATTGAGCAGGGGCTAGAAGTGGTGCCGGTGCTTAATAAGATTGATCTGCCGACCGCTGACCCGGAACGCGTGATCCAGGAGATTGAAGAGATCATTGGTGTTGAGGCGGAAGAGGCCACTCGGGTCAGCGCAAAAACAGGGCTTGGCATCGATTTATTACTGGAAGATATTATTGCACGAGTGCCGCCGCCCGAGGGTGATCCGAAGGCGCCATTACAAGCATTAATCATCGATTCCTGGTTCGATAATTTTCTCGGTGTGGTGTCATTAGTACGGGTTGTTCAGGGCACGATTTCAGTCAAAGATAAGGTGACGGTGATGTCGACGGGGAAAAGTCATCAGATCGACCGTATTGGCATTTACACCCCTAAAGCAAGCGATCAAACGTCACTAGCGGCCGGTGAAGTTGGCTATGTTATCGCGGGTATTAAAGAGATTAATGGTGCACCTGTCGGTGACACCCTAACGTTAACTGGCAATCCGGCTGAAACGGCACTGCCTGATTTTCAGAAGGCAAAACCCCAGGTGTTTGCGGGTCTTTTCCCTATTAATGCCGAAGATTATGAAGACTTTCGAGATGCACTTGCTAAACTTTGTCTGAATGATGCATCTCTGTTTTATGAACCAGAATCATCGCAGGCGCTCGGTTTTGGTTTCCGCTGCGGCTTTCTTGGCATGCTGCATATGGAGATTATTCAGGAGCGGTTGGAACGTGAGTATGATTTATCATTGATAACCACGGCACCCACCGTGGTTTACGAGATTTTGAACACGAAAGGTGAGGTGCTGAAGATCGATAATCCATCTCGAATTCCAGATCCCGGCATGATTGATGAATTTCGTGAGCCGATTATTCAGGCCGACATTCTTGTCCCGCAGGCGCATTTGGGTGCCGTGATTACCCTCTGTATCGAAAAGAGAGGGGTGCAAAAGAAGATGCTATACCATGGTAACCAGGTTGCGGTGAGCTATGAACTGCCGATGAGCGAGGTGGTGATGGATTTCTATGACCGCCTCAAATCGGTGAGCCGTGGCTACGCTTCTCTTGATTACTCCTTTTTGCGCTTTCAGGCTGCCGACCTTGTCAAACTCGATATTCTGATCAACGGTGAGCGTGTTGATGCGCTGTCATTGATTGTCCATCGTGATCGCTCGCAGTTTCGTGGGCGCGAACTGACTGAACGGATGCGGGAGCTGATCCCCAGGCAGATGTTTGATGTTGCTATTCAGTCTGCCATTGGTGCGCATGTCATTGCGAGGCAAACCGTTAAAGCGCTGCGCAAAAATGTTACGGCCAAATGTTACGGTGGTGATATCAGCCGTAAACGTAAGCTGTTAGAAAAGCAGAAAGCGGGTAAAAAACGGATGAAGCAAGTTGGCTCAGTGGAGATTCCACAGGATGCTTTCCTTGCGGTATTGAAAACAGGTAAGTAAAAATGAATTTTGATTTTCAGGGATTTATGCTGTTGTTACTGGTGGTCAGTGGTATTTTATGGGCGCTAGATTACTGGAAATGGGCTCCGAAAAGGCGCGAAGCTGAAACGACTGCGCGTGCAGCAATGAAACCGCCAATTGATGAAGCAAAACTGGCCGAAATTTTTAAAGAGCCAACATACGTTGAATACGCGAAATCTTTTTTTCCGATTATTTTAATTGTATTTGTGATGCGTTCTTTTTTGGTAGAACCCTTTCGAATCCCGTCGGGGTCAATGATGCCAACGCTGCTAGTGGGCGATTTCATTTTGGTGAATAAATTTACCTATGGTATCCGTTTGCCCGTTACCGGCAGTAAAATTTTAGACCTGGGTCAGCCAGCGCGCGGTGATGTTGTTGTTTTCCGTTACCCCAATGACCCCTCGCTTGATTACATTAAAAGAGTGGTGGGGCTACCAGGTGACCGCGTTGGCTACTTTAATAAAACGATATATATCAACGGGAAGCCTGTAGCTCAGGAAGAGGTAGGCCGCTATGTCGGTATTGGTAGTGGATTAGCCTCAACCGGTGCAAGCCTTCGCACTGAGCAGCTTGGTGCTGCTAGGCATGAGATTTTAATTGAAGATCAACGTGCTCGTGAAGGTGAGTTTGTGGTGCCTCAGGCTGAATACTTTGTAATGGGCGATAATCGTGACAGAAGTAATGATAGTCGTTTTTGGGGTACTGTTCCGGAAGACCATCTCGTTGGCAAAGCCTTTATGATCTGGATGAACTGGGACTCATTAGCCGGTGGAATTACCTGGGGGCGAATTGGTAGCAGTATCGATTAATGATGACTAAGGGAGCGAGTGATGAATAGAATAGTGGCTAAACAGCGTGGCGTAAGCGGCAGTGGTTTCATCGCTATCATTGCAGTGATCGGCTTATCAGTAATGATACTACTGAAGCTCTTTCCTGTTTACATGGAACATTTTAATGTCAGCACTTCATTGGAGTCACTAAGCAATGAAGAAGATATTAAAGAACTCAATAAAAGAGCGATAAAAACGCTTTTGCAACGGCGTTTTTCTATCAATAATGTAGAAAATGTAAACCAAGAGCATATCGAAATTAAAAAGACAAAAACTGAAATGACCATTAGTATTATTTATGAGGTGCGTAAACCATTAGTCGGTAATATTGATATGATTATTCACTTCAATGACCAGATAACGCTCTGATTTTGTATGGGGCATTTGTTAAATTGAATTATTCAATCGAAAAGGTCGAGCAGGTCATTGCCTATCAGTTCAGGCAAAGTCATTACCTGGAGACGGCACTGACACATCGCAGTGTCGGCAGCAAGAATAATGAACGCCTTGAATTTCTAGGTGATTCCATTCTTAATTTTGTGATTGCTGAGGCGCTTTACCTCCAGTTTCCTCAGGTGGATGAAGGTAAATTAAGCCGCTTACGCGCATCACTGGTGCGTGGCAGCACGTTAGCAATTTTGGCACGTGAGTTAAACTTAGGTGACTTTATTCTCCTTGGGCCTGGTGAGTTGAAAAGCGGTGGCTTTCGACGTGAGTCTATCTTGGCGGGTACCCTTGAGGCCATTATGGGGTCGGTGCTACAGGATGGTGGCTTTGAGGCAGCAAAAACATTTATCTTAGATCTGTATCAGGCAGCACTAGAGGAAGTTTGTGCCGACAAAGAATTAAAAGACCCAAAGACACGCCTTCAAGAATATTTGCAGGCAAACAAACAGCTCTTGCCTGCTTATGCCATCATTTCTATCGATGGTGAGGGGCACAATCAACACTTTACCGTTAATTGTGAGGTGGATGGGCTCGATGAAAAAATCATTGGCTTGGGTAACAGCCGCCGTAAAGCTGAACAAAATGCTGCATTGAATGCACTAGAGTTATTAAATAAAAATGAAGAGTGAGTTATTAGATCATTGCGGTTATGTGGCAATTGTTGGTCGCCCAAATGTTGGCAAATCAACATTATTGAACCAAATTTTGGGGCAAAAAATTAGTATTACCACGCGCAAGCCTCAAACCACGCGCCACCAAATTCTTGGCATTAAGACAGCAGGTGCGACGCAGGTGGTTTACGTTGATACCCCTGGTATGCATCGCGGCAGTAAAAAAGCGATGAATCGCTATATGAACAAGGCCGCCGCAAGCGTTATTAATGATGTTGATGTGGTTGTTTTTGTCGTTGATGGCATGCGTTGGTTGGAGGATGACCAGGCAATACTCGAAAAACTTCAGAATGTTGAGGCGCCGGTTATTCTGGCTTTAAATAAACTCGATAAATTGACTGACAGAGGGCAATTATTACCCTATATCCAGGAGATGTCGAAGAAGATGGGGTTTAAAGAAATAATCCCGATTTCTGCTGTTAAGGGTGAAAATGTTGGATCCCTTGAGTCCGTGGTGACGGGCTTATTACCCGCTTCGCCTGCTTTTTTTCCTGAAGATCAAGTCACTGATAAGAGCGAACGTTTTGTTGCCGCGGAGTTGGTGCGTGAAAAACTGATGATGCGCCTGGGGCAGGAAGTGCCATACTCTATTACTGTTGAAATTGAGCAATTCAAACTTGAAAAGAAGGTACTGCATATCCATGCATTGATATGGGTGGAGCGAGACAATCAAAAGATGATTGTAATCGGTAAAAATGGTGAAATGCTAAAAGCAGTAGGTAAGCAGGCGCGGCTTGAAATGGAGGGACTATTTGAAACGAAAGTGTTTCTCAAGCTATGGGTGAAGGTCAAAGAAAACTGGGCTGATGACACGCGTGCGTTACATAACCTAGGTTATACCGAGTAATATTTAGCGTGGGGTCACCTGCACGGCATCAACTAGAACCCGCCTTTGTTCTGCATCAACGCCCGTATCGAGACACCAGCCTGATTGTTGACCTGTTCACAGAAAACTACGGTCGAATCAGTGTCGTTGCGCGTGGTGTTCGAAAGGCAAAATCACGTCTTTCACCTTTGCTTCAACCTTTCCAGCCGCTGCTTATCTCATGGGTTTCTCGAGGTGAGCTCGGTACATTAACCGCGGCTGAAAATAACGGTGTCCCATTTATATTAAATCCTCGAGTACTTATTAGCGGGTTTTACATCAATGAGCTGTTAGTACGGCTATTGCATCATGATGACCCTCATACAGACCTATTCCAGGACTACTTCAATGTGTTGAAAAAATTGAGTACTCTATCCACATCGCAACTTTTAGTTGATGAACAGATTGCATTAAGGGGGTTTGAAATACAGCTGCTGAATGAACTTGGATATGCATTAATTTTAGATCATGAAGTAAAAAGTGGCATGCCTTTGGTGCCGGACACGTTGTACCATTATTTTTTAGAGCAGGGGCCTCTATTCATTGATGAGTATCAAGTTAAGCATGTGATGGATTACCATGAGTCCTTAAAAGGTAATGATTTTGTTAAAATTCACGGCAAGAGCCTATTGGATTTGGCGCAGGGGACTTTTCGGGATGCTAGTTCACTGCGTGAAAGTAAACGCTTGATGAGGGCTGCATTGGCTGTTTACCTCGGTAGCAAGCCGCTGCATAGCCGTTCGCTGCTAAACGGCTTGCGTGACTCTAAATTTAAATCATAAACAATCAAAATATGATAAAGGTAAATTAATATTATGAAACACCAGCCCATTTTTTTAGGCGTTAATATTGATCATATCGCGACACTTCGTCAGGCAAGAGGAACGCGCTACCCCGATCCAGTGCAGGCGGCGATAGAAGCAGAGCAAGCTGGGGCCGATGGAATTACGCTTCATCTCCGCGAAGATCGACGCCATATTCAGGATCGTGACGTACATATGTTAAAAGATATTCTACAAACACCGATGAACCTGGAAATGGCGGTGACCGAAGAGATGATCGCAATTGCATCAAAGGTTAAACCTGAAAATATCTGTTTAGTACCTGAGCGCCGCGAGGAATTAACCACTGAAGGTGGATTGGATGTTGTCGGTAATGAGTCCAACATTGCTGATGCCTGTAAGGCACTCGCTGATGTTGGTTCAATGGTCTCTCTTTTTATTGATGCTGATAATGAACAGATTGATGCCGCAGTGCGCTGTTCAGCACCAATAATTGAAATCCATACTGGCCACTATGCTGATTTAGTCGATAAGCATGAACAGCAGGCTGAGCTGAAAAGAATTGAGGAGGCCGTGGCCTATGCGCATGAATGTGGTCTACAGGTTAATGCGGGGCATGGGCTGCATTATCATAACGTTGCGCCCATTGCCGCCATTAAAGATATCGTTGAATTGAACATTGGCCACGCCATTATTGCACGTGCACTATTTACCGGATTACAGGGGGCGGTTCGTGAAATGAAATGGCTGATGCGAGATGCGCGCCAGTGATTATTGGCATAGGGACCGATATTGTCTGTGTTTCTCGAATGGAAAAAAACTTAGCGCAGTATGGTGACAAGTTTGCCAAGCGCATCTTGACACCCAATGAGTGGCTAGAATTTCTACAGCACAATCGACCGGCTGGTTTTCTAGCTAAACGTTTTGCGGCTAAGGAGGCAACCGCTAAAGCAATGGGCTGTGGGTTCCGTAATGGCCTGCTTTTATCTCATATTGGCGTCGGGCATGATGATCTTGGTAAGCCATTACTGGAATATAGTGGCAAAGCAGTGGAACTTTGTCAGACTTTAAACATCGGCAAAAGCTATCTTTCAATCTCCGATGAAGACAAGTATGCCGTTGCATTTGTTACGCTAGTAGAAGCCGACTAATACAGTCAGGTAAGGGCGGGCCCTTTATCCCTTCTGTATCACCACCGTGCCCACAAACTTCGATTAATGAATTATTAATGCCAAGCGATATAATAGGTTAAGCAGTTGTTTCAAGTGCTGCTGACTCTGTTTTATATCACCAATATCTCAATGATTAATTGCTGATGATGGGAATTGTATAGCTGTTCACAAAATAGATGATTAGATTGCGGTTTAATAGCGGCATGATCCATGTTGTTATTTTTGATGGAGATTCGTTGATGCAAGACCTTCCTAAAGTGCTAGTAATCATTCTAGCGATGTGCTTTTCAAGTGTTGTTCTTTCTGCCGGTAAAGCGCCAGACTTTGAGCTTGAAGGGCTAAGTGGGAAGGTAAAGCTATCTGAATATAAGGGAAAAGTAGTTTATCTGGACTTCTGGGCTTCATGGTGTGGTCCTTGCCGAAAATCATTTCCCTGGCTGAATGACATGCAGGCTCGTTTAAAGAAAAAAGGCTTTAGGGTTATTGCTGTTAATCTTGATACTCAACGGGCAGATGCGGATAAATTTCTTAGCGAGTTGAAGCCTAACTTCGATATTGCATTTGACCCGCCGGGTAAAGTCGCTGGGCTATATGAATTACAAGGCATGCCTAGTGCGTATTTGATCGACAGAAATGGTGAACTGCACAGTGCTCATATGGGGTTTCGCGATAAGGATATTCCTTTATTAGAACGTGAAATCGAAGCATTACTTAAGCGTAGTAAAACAATGAAATAATATGAAAGCATTACTGAATTATAGTTTGTTACTCACCATTCTTTTTCTTTCTGGTTGCTCAACTTTTAAACCTGGAGGGATGTTTGCTCATGAAGAAGTTAAACCATGGCACAAGGCTATGCTGGCGGAAGAACGAATGCAGTTAAACCCATACCCCTTAGAAAATAGTGCGGATCAAAAAATGTTTTATAGTCGTGAAAGTGCGAACGGTGGGCAGGGAATTGGCGGAGGTGGCTGCGGGTGCAACTAAAAAATAAAAAACAGATGCTCGTTCTACCAAAGCACTCGGTTCGTCATGCATTAACGGTTGCTACCTGTACGGTATTGTCCAGTTCCATATCTGTCGTTTCCTTTGCTGAAGAAGAGGTGAGTGATCTTTCAAAGATTGGTCTATCGACTTTCTATTATGCTGAAGAGGGGCGTGTTTCAGTGAATACCACTCATGTGGCGATTGAAAATGATCTTGGTGACGATGCCTTTTTACGCGCCAATATCATCTATGACACGATTACCGGCGCATCACCTAATGGACGGATTATTCCCGCTGAAACTAATGGCGGTAGTATTCCCTTTACCTCCGCATCAGGCTTTAGTATTAGCATTAACGACAACGGTAGTGCAGGAAAACGGTGGTTAACGGAGTTTACTGATAAAAGAGCAGCACTAGATCTCAGCCTGGAAAAGCCCATCACCCGCACCTTAAAAGGTGTGATTGAAGGGAATTACTCATCTGAGAATGATTTTACTTCTTATGGTGTTGCCGGGACCATTTCGTGGGATCGAAATCAACGCAACACAACACTGACTAGTGGGCTGGCCATATTAAGGGAGAGCGTTACTCCTGCCAGTGGTACCCCCTTAGGATTGGGTGTCTCTAATTGTAATGATACAGTGCCTGTATTGCCAGAATGGGAAAATTGTAATGTCACGAGCACTCGCTTTGGTTTTGGTAGGAAGCGCATGTTTGATGGCATGATTGGCGTCACCCAGGTAGTGAATCAGCGCACCATTACGCAACTCAATTATAGCCTTGGAGTCTCGCTTGGTTACCTGACTGACCCATATAAACTGATTAGTGTGGTCGATAACTCGATTGATGGTGAAGAGGTGATGATACTTTATGAAAAACGCCCTGATAGACGTACAAGGCATAGTCTTTACTGGAAGACAGTTAGTCAGTTGAGTGAAAAAAAAATAGTCGATTTCTCATACCGCTATTTTTGGGATGACTGGGGTATTACGTCTCATACTTTTGATTATAAATATCGATATGATTATGAGCCGAAAAGCTATTTTCAGCCACATTTTCGCTTAAATGTACAATCAGGCGCAGACTTTTTTCAGCGCGCAATTGATTCATCAATTACCAGCTTGCCTCAGTACGCAAGTGCAGATTATCGCTTAGGTAAATTATCAACGTATAGTATTGGTTTAAAATATGGTCATGAACTGGGCGTTAATGGATCGTTTGCGGTGCGTGCCGAATATATTCGGCAGAGTTATTCCGAGGTAGACCTACCCGATATGAAGGCGCTAGTATATCAAGGGGCATTTACCTTCAAATTTAAATAGTTGAGCGATCCTTATGAATGAAGCGCTACCATTTTCTCTGGCGCGTCAGAATGACTTATGGGTCGGACGGTTTAGTGCAATGGCTAGTCCGTGTGAAATATTGCTGGATACGCCAGATGAGAGGCTGGCGTATCAGCTTGTGGCTATTGCAGAGCGTGAAGCAAAGCGAATAGAGCAAAAATTCAGTCGTTATCGCGACGATAATATCATCTTCAAAATTAATAAGGCTCAGGGCCAACCCATTGAGGTTGATGCAGAAACAGCCTTGTTATTGAACTACGCAGAGCAGTGTTATCAATTGAGTGGTGGGCATTTTGACATCACCTCTGGCGTTTTACGAGAGGTGTGGCATTTTGACGGCAGTGATTCTATTCCATCAGACGCGGCGATAAAGTTGGTATTATCTCGAATTGGCTGGTCTAAGGTTAAATGGCAATCTTCTATTTTAACCATGGATAATGGGATGGAGCTTGACTTGGGCGGGATTGGGAAAGAGTATGCGGTCGATCGCGTTGCGCTGTTAATTAAGCCCCTTCTCCAAAGCGGTGTATTGATTAATTTCGGGGGGGATTTGTGTGCGTTAGGGCCACGTTTAGATGGCGCCCCGTGGGAGATAGCCATCGAAGACCCAGAGAAGGGTGATAATGAACAAGTCGCTCTTGTGAGCCTGAGTAGTGGCGCTGTTGCCACTAGTGGCGATGCGCGACGATTTTTAATTAAAGATGGGCTGCGCTATGGTCATATTTTGGATCCGACGACAGGCTGGCCTATTCCTGATGCACCGCGCTCAGTGACAACAGTTGCTTCAACATGCATGGAGGCGGGCATGCTTTCGACATTTGCGATTCTTAGAGGGGCTGGCGCAAAGGACTTTCTACAACAACAGGCAGTCGAGTTCCTCTGTTTTGAATCATAAGCGGCAATGTTAAAAACCCATGAAGAGGTATTCTTCAGGGGTTTTTAACTGTAAACGGCCTGCTTAGATTACTTCATTTGCTGCGTTTTCATCTAACGGTTGCTCATCATTCAGTACCTCAGTATTTTGCACGCCAAAATACTTGTAAACTGTTGAGGCGATTGAAAATGGCTCTGCCTGGTAACTGTCATCAGTGGGTGAGGTAAATTGCCGATTCACCCCGGAGGCTCCGATACGCTGCGTTTTGCCGACAATTTTACCTAACCCTCGTCCAGAAATTCCTTTGCCGCCGAATGTCATAAGGTTTTGATTGTTACCGTGGTCCCAGCCAATCGAATTATTCAGGTTTACATTCCGTCCAAACTCACCGTAAACATTAATGATTATATTGTCACGCCCAGTCATGTTCATATGGTTAACGGCAACCTCGAGTGATGTCATTAAATCTCGCATTCTATCTGGGTATTCTTCCAGGCTAGAGTCATGGTCATCCCAACCACCCAGCCCGCCGCTGCCCATTGAAATGAACAAGCTATCAGGGTTATTGACCGCAAGACTCACAGCCGCTTTCAGGCGGCGCCCAAAATTAGTATTGGGGTAGGTAATTCCTAGTGCGAGAAGATCTGCATTAACCCTATCTACATTAAAGCTGCTGTCAATAAAATCAGAGAGTTCTTTACGCTTAGTAAAGGCTTCGCGAACTTTTAGGAATTTTTCACCTTGCGCGTTATTTCGCGCAAGTGCTTCAATTGCATTGTCATCAATGCCTCCGTTATCACCCACTGATGAATTACGATTTCTATCATAAGGATTCCTAAAATTCTGATCCAGTGCAATGTATTTAGTGGCCAGGGGAATATCAAGCCCAGCGGGTTCAAATACCAAAGAATCACCTTCAAATGAGACAAAGGGCAGAATCATATCTTCCGGTGCCTTACCAAAGGCATTATGAGCGCTTAAAATGGCAGCCACCGTGGTGCCTATTCCCGGTGTATTTTCAGCATCTAAATGGCCGGTTAAGTTTTGGAATATACTGGTGCGGTGTGCCTTGGAGTCTTCTTTAAGGCGGTTAATGGTTCGGTAAATACTCATGTCACCAGCGGCGATCAAGCTTTCCATGATCTCCCCACCGGCGCCATTGTTAGCGCCACCCCAGAAATTATTTGGAGTGATAATCGTCCCTGTATTATTAGGGTCCATATTGGTGGGGTAGGGATTTTGAGAATTGGCATTAATATCTTCAATATTAGTCAGATTCCCTGCCAGTTCAGAGGGGCCGCCATAGAGAAATACATGGATAATTTGCGGTAACACGGTAGGGCGCACATAATTTACTTCATTTAAAACAATATTGTTTGCGTCGCCCGTATTGAGTGCTGCCATACTGGGAGAAATAAGGTTCCGCCCTCCCAACATAGATGCAGCTGTGCAAGCACCACCAAGGACACCAAGATGTTTAAGAAATTGTCTTCTTTCCATAATAATGATACCTGCTTAGTTAATGCGATTATTAAAGTATGTTTCTGGTAGACGAGAAACGTAATCAAAAATGATGCGGGCCTGGTTAGGACGATTATTTAGATAATTCCGGTTAGTGATAACCTCAGTCAATGTGATAAGTTCCTGGTCGTTGGCTTTGCGACCAACACTGCTTAAAAAGAGATAGTGAATAAAGTCCACGTCACTTAAATTGGATGCTTTTTCGATAAAGTCTAATCCCCAGGCATTACTGTTAGCGTTACTGCTGCTGTAGCGAGTCAGTAACTGTTCACGTAGCAGTTTATGGTAATAAGAGAAACTGAGCGAATCGAGCGGTTGGAAGGGCCAACGACCCAATTTCAGCGTCATACTAGGCTGCTTCATTTGAGCCAATGTTGGAAATGAGCTGCCGCCTGAAGGGTCATTTAGCCGCCTAAAAAAGTCACCAGCGGGTTTCCAGTCGACTCGATGAGCAATATTGAAAAAGGTTTCTTCCACGCGCCTTGGGCGGTCACTATTCAGTAGGTATTCACGTGAAAAAATAATAGCGGTAAAAATATGTTCAAAGCGAGTAGGATTACTATCTACGATACTTTGTACCAGTGCAGCACGCGTATCCTGCCCCATATCAACAAAGAAATGATCAACCAACACATTGACTATTCTAGCAATAACTTTTGGGTGATTTGAGATTACACGGTAAAAATCAAAACAGTTGTTAATCCATTGACCCAGTACCTTCTGTGGCACGATGTTTTCATCCAGGGTGATGACTAGCTGGTAATCCTGATTGTCACCTGTCAGGTGCCAGTTTTGGCAGGCCTGCGAAGCCTTGGGTACCTGATCATCTTGGTCAAATAGCCCTAGATAAATTTCAATCATTTCACGCGTATTATCTTCTGGTGAACGAAAACGACGCCAATTCTCTTGCGAAATCATGTGCTGATAGATGATTTCTCGGATATCCATGTTTGAATTCATGCGGCTAACCAATTTGCTATAGACCCTGTGAACATCAAAGTAGTCGGCAGAGTCCATTTCCAGGGCAGGTGAAAACAAGATGGTGTTTGAAAGGTTATAGGCCATCCAATGCGTAAAGTGATCTCGACTGATGGGGAGGTCATACATCAGCGCGATTGGCATCTCCTGGGGATAACGAGAGGTGAAGCTATAATTTTCTTCCACCTGCTGGAGGTATTCACCTGGATTAGGCAGCTCTTGTATCATCTGCTTAGCCGTTTGGTTAATGAAGTCATCGCCATCGCCTACTTTTGGTGAGGCAAGGCCTTGCTCCAGGTCGAAAAACTCATCGACTGGAACACCTTTATAGAGCGTGCTCATCAAGCGATTGGCGACTGCATATTGTGCTTCCGCAGATAATTGTTTGTACTCGTTAGAAGAGAGCGCAGCAGCCTCACCATGAACCACTTGGGCACCAAACATGGTTGTCGATGCATCTGCGGTGTCGTTTTGCCCCGGTGCGCTTGGTTTGCATGCTGATAGCACAGCGGCTGCGAGTACCAGAAATACAGCTTGTTTTATTGTATTTCTCATATTTTAAGGTTCTCTTGAATAGGGTTTATTGTGAACGGGAACTTCAAAATGGAATGAAAATTCACCGCTATACACAGGTTAGGCATGAGTATTCAGTATTTTAGAGGAAAAAGACTTGAGCTATTTCACAACATTGGAAGTTATGTAGCATCAGTGCTGTGGCTGTTGTAGATATGTGTGAATTGGGTATAACTTTTAGTGTGATGTAGGGCCAAGTCACAGGGTGACTAACCTAAATATGTAGGTGTTTAGGCAACGAGTAGCGCGGCACCAACGTTACGGCCATCTGAGGCGAGGATGGCATAGGTCCGACAGGCTGCCGCAGTATCCATCACTTCAACTGCAATTCCTTGATTCGTGAGTGAGCCTAAAATAGTGGCAGATGGCCAATGGTGGGCTGAACCGGTGCCGAGTAAAAGGATTTGAGGTGGTTTTTGGAGAATTTCGAAGTGATGCTCTGTTAGGTCATCAATGGTTCGGGGTGCCCAGTCAGCAATCAGGCAGTGGGGCATGATAATTAGGCTATTGGTATGCGTTTCTTTTTTAAGTGTCTTGTGACCAAAGCCTTCATCATCAGGGGTGTAGCTGTCATTTGGCCGGATAATCGTAATTTCACCAGGTGTATAAGCATAAACCCCAAATCGACTATAATCTTCATCAAGGGTGATTTTTACGCTTTTACGTGATTCCGGTGCTGCTGTGTTATTCATAGTGAGCTACAATAGCGCCTTTTATTTCGGATAGCTAATCTTTAAAAGTTTGATATTATAGGCGTTTATTTTTTAAGCGTTCAGTTTTGGAGTGACATAAGCAGGTGATCGAGGAATTTCCCAGAATAAAGCGGCTACCGCCCTATGTATTCAATATCGTTAACGATTTGAAGGCGCAAGCACGCGCACGCGGTGAAGATATTATTGATTTTGGCATGGGCAATCCAGATCAGCCAACCCCGCCACATATTGTAGACAAGATGATTGAGGCGACACGGAGAGGCGATACCCATCGATATTCAATGTCGCGCGGTATCCCTCGTCTACGCCGCGCTATCTGTAACTGGTACAAAGATAAATATGATGTTGAGCTGGACCAAGAGAGCGAAGCAATCGTTACCATCGGCTCAAAAGAGGGTCTGGCTCATTTAGCGCTGGCAACGGTTGGTCCAGGCGATGCCGTATTGGTGCCAAACCCGGCATATCCAAT
Organism: Thiotrichaceae bacterium; assembly: GCA_002401765.2. Lineage (GTDB taxonomy): Bacteria > Pseudomonadota > Gammaproteobacteria > SZUA-140 > SZUA-140 > SZUA-76. The sequence continues at coordinate 40,991 of NVTY02000061.1, read as the reverse complement.
TCATCCTTATGGTTTTATCATCGCTGGGGCGGATATTCGCCATGTCCCCATGACGCCTGACGTCGATTTTTTCGCTGAACTAGAATCGGCGATCAAAAATAGCTTTCCGCGCCCTAAAATGCTGGTACTGAATTTCCCGGGGAATCCAACGACGCAGTGTGTCGAATTGGAGTTTTTTGAAAAGGTTGTGGCCATTGCACGTGAGCATCAAATTTGGGTCGTTCATGACCTGGCATATGGCGAAATCGTATTTGATGGTTACAAGGCACCATCTATCTTGCAAGTACCGGGTGCAAAAGAGGTTGCGGTTGAGTTCTATAGCCTCTCAAAGAGCTATAATATGCCGGGTTGGCGGGTTGGTTTTATGTGCGGTAATCAGGCTTTAGTCGGTGCATTAGCTCGGATCAAGTCTTACCTAGATTACGGCATGTTCACCCCCATTCAGGTCGCTGCAATCGCTGCGCTTGAAGGTCCGCAAGAATGTGTTAAAGAGATTAGCAATATGTACCGTAACCGCCGCGACGTTTTATGCGACGGGTTAAACGCCATTGGTTGGGCTGTCGAAAAACCAAAGGCAACAATGTTTGTGTGGGCTAGAATCCCTGCGCAGTATCGTGAAATAGGTTCACTCGATTTCTCTAAGAAATTATTAGAGGAAGCAAAAGTGGCGGTTTCACCCGGCGTGGGTTTTGGTGAATATGGCGACGATCATGTGCGTTTTGGATTGATTGAGAATGAACACCGCACTCGACAGGCAGTGCGCGGAATTCGACAGATGTTTAAAAAAGATGGCGTCCTCAGTGGTGCCGTAGTTGATGTGACAGGAGATGAAAGTTGAAGCCGATTAAAGTAGGGCTGTTAGGGTTGGGCACCGTAGGTGGTGGAACCGCGAACGTATTAGCTAGAAATGCAGCTGAGATTGCGCGACGTGCGGGACGTGAAATTCGTGTCACACATGCGGCAACGAGAGACCTTAATCCTGATGTTAATACCGATGGCATTGATGTTTGTGATGATGCCTTTGCGGTGGTTAATAATCCTGATATTGATATCATTGTTGAATTGATTGGTGGCTATGACCCTGCGCGTCAATTGGTATTGCAGGCGATTGAGAATGGCAAACATGTCGTCACTGCCAATAAAGCCTTGATTGCAATGCATGGCAATGAAATCTTCGAAGCAGCGCAGAAGAAAGGGGTGATGGTTGCATTTGAAGCGGGTGTTGCCGGTGGTATTCCGATTATTAAAGCACTACGTGAAGGCTTGGCTGCGAATCAGATTGAATGGCTAGCCGGTATTATCAACGGCACTGGTAACTTTATTTTGACCGAGATGCGTGATAAAGGGCGCGACTTTGAAGACGTGTTGGCCGAGGCACAAGCGCTTGGTTATGCTGAAGCAGATCCAACCTTTGACGTTGAAGGCATTGATGCCGCGCACAAGCTAACCATACTGGCATCGATTGCATTTGGTGTGCCGCTGCAGTTTGACAAGACCTATACCGAAGGGATATCGAAGATCAGCCGTGAAGATATGAACTATGCGGAACAGCTTGGCTATCGTATTAAGCATTTGGGTGTGGCGCGTAAAACGGATAAAGGGATTGAGCTGCGTGTGCATCCAACCTTGATTCCGGAACGTCGTTTGATTGCCAATGTTGATGGCGTGATGAATGCCGTATTGGTGCAGGGCGATGCAGTCGGGCCAACACTTTATTACGGTGCTGGAGCCGGGGCTGAGCCAACGGCATCTGCCGTCATTGCTGATATTATTGATGTGGCACGTACCATGACGGTTGACCCTGATAACCGCGTACCGCATTTGGCATTTCAGCCTAATGAGCTTTCTGATACGCCAATATTGCCGATGGACCAGATCGAGACCGCTTATTATCTGCGTATGCAAGCGCTAGATCGTCCTGGTGTTTTGGCGGAAGTGACGCAAATTCTAGGCGAGCAGGGCATCAGCATCGAAGCGATGATTCAAAAAGAGCCTGCAGAAGGTAAAAGCATCGCCTCTATTATTATGCTGACTCAGCGCGTTGTTGAGCACCAGATGAATGAAGCAATTCGCCGTATTGAATCACTGGATGTGATTGATGGTGATGTCACCCGTATTCGCCTCGAGCAGTTAGATAAATAATTCTCGTCTGCCTTACTTGATGCATAGACGCGTCTCATTGGATTTTTAAGGAAACATTTTTATGCAATTTCGATCTCGCTATACAGGATTGATTGATACCTACCGTGACCGCTTGCCGGTACATGATGACACCCGCATTATTAGCCTCGGTGAAGGTAATACCCCACTGATTCGCCTGAATAATATTCCGGGTCTGTTGGAGTCTGAAGTTGATATTTATGTGAAATTTGAAGGGCTAAATCCAACCGGTTCTTTTAAAGACCGGGGCATGACCATGGCCGTTACCAAGGCCGTTGAAGAGGGCAGTGAAGCCATCATCTGCGCCTCAACCGGCAACACTTCTGCATCTGCTGCGGCTTATGCCGCGCGCGCAGGGATTAAGGCATTTGTATTAATCCCAGATGGCAAGATTGCCCTTGGTAAACTAGCGCAGGCGATGATGCATGGCGCAACGGTGATTCAGATCAAAGGTAATTTTGATGCTGGCATGCAGTTGGTTAAAGATATTGCGGGCCACGCACCGGTTACGATTGTGAATTCAATCAATCCGTACCGCCTACAGGGGCAGAAAACCGCTGCGTTTGAAATTATGGAAGAGCTTGGCAGCGCACCAGACTATCACTGCATTCCCGTTGGCAACGCCGGCAACATCACTGCGCACTGGATGGGCTACAGAGAATATAATGAACACGGTATCGTCAATAGCCTACCGGTGATGGTGGGTTACCAGGCCAGTGGTTCTGCGCCGTTTATGCGTGGTGCGATGGTGGACGATCCTGAAACCGTTGCGACAGCCATTCGCATCGGCCACCCACAAAGCTGGGATAAGGCGTGGACCACTCAAAAAGAATCGAAAGGCTGGTTCGATGAATGCACTGACCAAGAGATCCTCTCTGCACAGAAAATGCTGACTGAACGTGAAGGTATCTTTTGTGAGCCGGCATCAGCCGCTTCACTAGCGGGTTTAATCAAAGATGTGAAGAACGGTAAAATAGCGGCGGGTAGCAAAGTCGTTTGCACTTTAACGGGCAATGGCATCAAAGACCCTGATACTGCAATCAAGCAGTGCAAAGCGCCACTTAAAAGCATTGATGCAACGCTTGATGCGGTTAAGAAAGCAATTTTAGACAATATCTAGCGTTTAGTCAGCTTGGGCTTGGTGGTTAAAAACCTCTAATGCTTAGCTATAAAAAAGGCGAGGATGCTTTCACATCCTCGCCTTTTTGTGCTTATTACATAGCGATCGATTAATGACTAGCACGTACCACGCGACCATTGAGTGGTTGCACTGGACGCACACTCGATGGGAAAAGATCGGTGAACTGTTTCACCTGCTTAGCAGAGATTGATGCAGGGGTTGCCATCACCATCCAGTTCACCCCTTCTGAGCAGGGAGGAGTCGTTAGCGAGCCCGCGTAGTTGAAGTAAGTTAAGTCAACCGGTAACAGATCAAGCGCATTGAAACGCGTATTTTTAACAGTATTGGTCTGGCCGCTTTCTGTTGGCATGTGAGTCCACAGTTTTTCAATCACTTTATTTTTATCGCCCGTTTTAAACATCACGCCGATCACAGCTAACTGACCATCCGCTGCTTTATGAACAAGATGTGCCACCATCTCATAGCTCTTGCCACCAATGGTGTGCTCAGCAGGGGCATGAAAATGGAGTTGCAATAAATCATAACGTTTGCCGCCGACAGTGATATAACTGCCGGTGTGGTAGCTAGCCTGAATAGTATGCCCATTGTGGCTCAGCTCCAGTGGCGTTGATTTGTATTTGAACTCGATCTCAGAGAGTGGGCCGATGGTCACCGCCGAAATATCGATCGGCGATTGTTGTTTGCCATCACCGCAGGTTGCATATTCTTCTTTAATAACACCCCATGCATGAGGTGCGCCATCACCATCATAAGCCCAATGGCTCGCCGCCGTGTGGCTTACTTTTTCAGCATGGGTAACTTTAACGTGGTCAGTTGCTTTTGCTTCATGATTGTCATCAGAATTTGAACATGCAGCTGTTAACATGGCAATGCCCCCAATTGCCACGCCCTTTAAAAATCTCATACACTTGGTTTCCATTAATCCGCCTCTTTAAATTTCTTTTTAAGATTAGGGAGTCTGTGATCTATTCTGGATGAAATCGATTGTGATCTAGAATATTCAGATTCAAGGCACGAGTCGCACGTAATAGCGGGTTATTATGAAGGTTCGCAACACTGAAGATGAATGTTTTAGGTGCAAGATACGGGTTCATGAATAGATTAGAGATTCCTTAGTTAATTACTACCCAACAGAACCCTTAAGACTAGCCAGAGTGGGCATAAAAATCCAGTATTTATCATACGATTAACATGTGCTTGCGGTTTAACATCTTCAGTTTTCTTTACTTCAGGGCTTTTATCCGTAAGAAACTAGCAAATCTTGGTAGTCCATTGATTGTTTTCCCGTAATATTTATAGGTAACAAAGGTGCCTATTGCTGGCGGAAATCGGCGTTCATGATGGCTAAAACCACCGCCGAGACGAAAGCGCTTGCCCTCATCTGTCTCTACCTGCAATGCACCCAACATGCCTTTGAACTTGCCCTTACCAGGTAAATGTGCGATCACGCGCGCCTCTGCATCTTGGTAAGATTTTACCTTGAGTAGGTCATGACTGCGCCCTGCTAAATACAGCGCATTGCCGTTGTGCAGCATTAGTCCTTCACCACCCGCCGCGACGATTTCATCCAGTTTTTTAATCAACGCATCATGATTTGACACCCGTGATTGTTCTACGAGGTGAAGGTAGGGTGAGTTTAAGGTTGCAATAAGGTTTTTGAGCTTGCTGATACGAGCGCTAAACGCAACTTTCTTGAGAGGCAGGTCAAACACCATATAGCGGATATCTTGCCAACCATCCCCCGGTATTTTATCTCGTACAATACTAACAATACGCTCAAAACTATTCCGTTTCATCCATAACTCGCCATCAAGTGGCTGCGAGGGGAAATTGGCAATAAACCATGCGGGTGCGTGATAAATATTGCCTTGTTTTGACAAGAGCTGTTTGCCATCCCAGTAGGCGCGAACACCATCCAATTTTTCACTTAGCCAGTAATCCTTTATATTGAGGCCTTGTGTATAGGTATGTGCTAGTGGCAACGGCGGCTGATTCGGCGTTGATGGGTTGGCAGTAGCGGCACCCACAAAATAAACTAAAAAGGTGATTATCATTGCGGCAGTGGCTTTCAACATTTCTCTGGGCACTCCATGTAGTGAAAAAATTCGATAGCGGTGAGTCCTGTAATATAAATGTTAACATTGTTATAACTATATATTAATGGTGATTTTAGTGGCAGTGATCAATGAGCACATATTTTTTATTACGGGTATATAACATGCGACTGGTGAGGGTGCTTCGAATCTCAATTACATGCTTAGTGATGATGATTCCGCCTCCGTTCCATAATGCTGTTACACTTTGTGGGCATGAAAACCCTCTATTTACAACATCACAAATTGACATTGCGCTTTGATCCGGCGCTTTCATGCGTAGGACATGATGAAGTCTTACTTAAAATCAGGCTCGCAGGCATTTGCGGAACAGACTTAGCACTGTTCAACGGTTATGCCAATTTTAACGGTGTACCCGGACACGAGTTCGTTGCGGAGGTGGTTGAAACCGGCTCAGAAGTTGATGCCAACTTGAAGGGCAGGCGTGTTGTTGCCGAGATTAATCAGTGGTGTGGTGAATGCGACCAATGCGCACGAAAACATTATAGCCACTGTCTAAATCGTCGTGTGATTGGCATTCGAGATCATCAAGGGTGTTTTGCTGAATACCTAATGGTTAAAGCCAATACCCTTCATATTATTTCCGATAGTATTGATGATCGACAGGCCGTTTTTATTGAACCGCTAGCCGCAGCATTGCGCATTGTCGAGCAACTTCAGTCACATGATTACCGTGATATTATGTTGATTGGTGCTGGACGACTAGGGCAGTTGATTGCGCGGGTGATGATCTTACAAGAAAAACCACTGACAGTGGTGGTGCGTCACGCTCAACAACGCCAATTACTACAGCGCTTGCCACTTGATTGTATCGATGAGTCCGCGGTTGAGGTCAACATGGTAGACGTTGCAATCGATGCCACGGGACAGCCGTCTGGCCTGGCCTTGGCGCTGCATGCTTTACGTCCGCAGGGGGTTTGTGTCATGAAGAGCAGTTACCCGGCACCGATTACGGTTGATTTAACCCGTCTAATGATCGATGAAATCGAATTAATTGGTTCCCGTTGCGGGCCATTTTCGAGTGCCATTGAGATGCTAGAAAATGGGCTGAAGGTGTTGATAAAACCACTCGAATTTTAGTCGTAAGATTGTGCAATGACAAAACCTGGCAGGCTAATCTTGAACTGAGTGCTTGCCTCATCAGAACTGGCGACAATCGTGCCGCTATGTGCTTCGACAATTGATTTAACAATGGCCAAGCCTAGTCCCGCACCCTCACCGCTACGCTGGCGCGATGGGTCAGTACGATAAAAACGGTCGAATACTTTGGCGAGGTGCTCAGTGGGGATGAGTGTGCCGGGGTTCTCTACCGTAACCAATACGCGGCTCTCGATATAACTGAGCTTTATCGTGACGCTATTATGTGCAGGTGTATGGCGGATGGCATTAGAAAGCAAATTACTGAGGGCTCGGCGTAACATCAGGCCGTCACCTTGCACATGGGCGTCACCTTCTTGTCTCAATGAAACCTGACACTCTTCCGCCCAGGCACCGTAATAATCGAATAGATTGTGTACTTCGCTTTTTAGGTCGATGGCCTCAGCATTGAGATTATATTGGGCATGATCATTTTTAGCTAAAAAGAGCATGTCACCGATCATCTGCGCCATGCGTTCGTATTCTTCCATATTGGAATAAAGAATTTCTTGATATTCATCAACATCACGCGCCTGGGAAAGAGCAACCTGAGTTTGGGTCATTAGATTGGTGACGGGGGTACGCAGTTCATGGGCGATGTCGGCTGAGAAATTGGCGAGGCGGTTAAATGCCTCTTCCATGCGCTGAAGCAGTTCATTGAACGACAGGGCAAGCTCAGTAAGTTCCGTGGGAACGGCTTCAGGAACGAGACGAGTATTTAATTCGTTGGCACTGATGCGCCTGATTTGGTCAACAATATTGCGTAGAGGCCGGTGGCCATGTCGCACCACAACCCAGCCCATTACGCCCATTATGATAATGCCACAGGCCACCATCAACCAGAGTGTATGGCGAAAGTGACTTAGAAAGTGGTGATGAAAATCGAGATCTACAGCGATGACAACGGTATAAAGTGCTTTATTTTTGCCACTGACCTGCTGGACGAAAATACGATAGCTGTGCTTGCCATCGTTCCATTGTTGTACCGTGCCTTGTTGGAATTTATCATTTGAGCGATGTATCGCGGTTGATTTTAGTATCTTGGAAAGGTCGGGGCCGGGGCTGGAATACAGCGCTTGTCCGCGGGTGTTGGTGATCAGCAGTAATGCACCGTGATGGCCCACCAAAATATCATCAAAACGCTGTTTAGCGCGTGCAAATTCATTGCTGGCTGGGGCAAACTCATGATCAGATTGCAGCATGAGCAGCGACTGTTCTACCGCTTTGGCGACCACCTTGAGTTCCTGGCTGTCTTGAGTGGCAAAGTGTTCCTCAATAGAGCGCTCGATGATCCAGCCAAAGGCCAGAAAAACCACCGCGGCCACCGCACTAAACAGTAATGTTAGCCGTAGTGTCAGTGAGGTGGGTCGTACCATTTATGAGGCTTCGTCTGGCAAGTCGATCATATAACCCATACCGCGTACCGTCTGAATTAACTTAGGATCGTAACCATCATCGATCTTGCCGCGCAGACGGCGAATGGCGACATCAATGACATTGGTATCGCTATCGAAATTCATATCCCAAACTTGGGAGGCAATCAGGGAGCGAGGCAACACCTCACCTTGGCGGCGTACCAGCAGTTCCAGCAGCGAAAACTCTTTGGCGGTTAGGTGGATACGTTTGCCACCGCGACGGGCGCGATGACGGGCTAGGTCCAGCTCAAGGTCGGCAATACTGAGGCTTAATTCAGTAGTGGGGGTTGTCCTGCGGCGTAACAAGGTGCGTACGCGGGCCAGTAGTTCAGCGAAGACAAAGGGTTTAACCAGGTAGTCATCCGCGCCCAGTTCCAAGCCTTTAACGCGGTCTTCAATGCTGTCACGAGCGGTTAGAAATAACACGGGTGCTTCATTACCCGCTTCACGTAATGATTTCAAGATCTGCCAGCCATCTACATCGGGCAACATCACATCGAGAATCAGTAGGTCGTAATGACCTGTCATGGCCAGGTGATGGCCATCCAGCCCGTTATGGGACAGGTCAACGACAAAGCCCGCCTCACTCAAGCCCTGCTTAAGGTATTCACCGGTTTTAATTTCATCTTCGACAATTAGAAATTTCATAGTTAAATTTAGGTTGATCCTAAAGAGGCATTCATTGAGTATGACAGTAACATTACAAAAATGTAATGAAAACGTCACCTTAACGACAGCGTTACTCGCTTATTCTTGACTACGATAGCGCGCCAGTAGGAGTCATTAATTTGTATTTTCAATCTCGATACCGTTCCAACTTTTTTGTTCGTTTACCGTTGGTATGCGTATGTGCCCTATTGCTCGGCGTGAACGCCGCACAAGCGACGGGGACGCTCTTTTTGAATAGCGCGGTTGACGCCGCCTTGTCTACCAATCCAGGTTTGGCCGCGATTGATGCAAGGGCAAGGGCACTGGCCGAACTGCCGAACCAAGTTGAGGCATTGCCTGATCTCATATTGTCGGTCAATCTCGTCAATCTGCCACTGGATAGCATATCCTTTACTCAGGAGGGTATGACCCAGTTTCAGATCGGTATTACACAAGCGCTGCCTTATGCGGGCAAGTTGGCCTTACGTTCCCAGGTGGCTCGGCATGAAGCGGCGGCGGGAATGGCCGATGTGGCGGAAAAACGGTTACAACTGGTACGCGATGTCAAGACAGTATGGTGGAATCTGGTCTACCTGGAGCGGGCGCTGGAGGTGATTGCGCGTAACCAGGTCTTGCTGCAGCAGTTTGTCAATGTGGCCGAGACACGTTACACCGTTGGCCGCGGTCAACAGCAAGATATTCTGCTGGCACAATTGGAGCTGTCCAAACTGAGCGATAGCGCGATCCATGTGCAGAACATGCGTGAAAATGAATCGGTGCGTCTTAATGTGTTGATGGACCAGCCGGTCACAGAGAGTATTCAACTGCCAGTTGCTATCAATGAGGTTTTGTTAACGCTCAATAGCTCAGAAGCCCTACAGCAGCAAGCGGTAAACAGTCGGCCAATATTAGCGGCGCAGACTGAACGGATGAGTGCGGCACACAGCCGAGTCGATTTGGCGAAAAAGGGCTACACGCCTGATTTTAAAGTGGGTGCAGTATACGGCTTACGCAATGGCCATAATCCCGATGGCAGCAGTCGAGCCGACTTCGCTTCCATCCTATTGAGCATGAACCTTCCACTCGGCAGTCAACAGGATCGTGCCGTTGATCAACGTCATGCTGAATGGGCGCAGAAAAAATATCAGCTTCAAAATCAACGTAACCAGGTCGCCTCTCAAGTTCAGTTGGCCGTTACTGACTATCGCCGATCTCGCGAACGAGCCGCGCTTTTTCAGCAGGAAATTATCCCCCTGGCTCGTCAGACCGTCGATGCCATGTTGGCTGGATATCAGGTCAGCAAGGTTGATTTTCTGAGTCTGATTCGCGCTCAAACCACGCTTTATGACTATGAAACCCAATATTGGAAGGTGCTAAGTATCGCGAATCAGGCCATGGCTCGGTTAGTCGCTGCGGTCGGTGACGAGGAGAATATTTATGAATAAAGTGCTTATTAGTATGGTCGTGGTTAGCGCAATGGGTATCAGCTTTGGTGCTGGCTCTTGGTTGTCTGGATCCCGTGGCGATTCACATGGAATAAAACAAGTGGGGGGAACACCAGCCTTATCATCTGAGCGCAAGGTGTTGTTTTATCGCAATCCGATGAACCCGGCTGTCACCTCATCTGTCTTTATGCAGGATAACATGGGGATGGATTATATTGCCGTTTACGCGCAAGGCGTTGGTGGTGGTGATGAACCCGTAGGCACGGTGACGATTGATCCCGTTACCGTGCAAAATATTGGCGTACGCACGGCATTGGCTGAAACGCGTGATCTGTCACGGGTGTTAAATGGTTTGGGACGTGTCGACTTTAACGAGGAGCGATTGTCGCGTCTGCATCCCAAAACTTCCGGTTGGATTGAGTCATTGAAGATTGATGAAACCGGTAAGCAGGTTAGCAAAGGCACCATCTTGCTCGGCATCTATTCGCCTGAATTAGTTGCGGCACAGCAAGAGTATCTCGTGGCGCTTAATAACTGGGAGATGGTGCGTCATGGCACGGTGACTCACATGAAAAAAAGTTCCAGGAGCATTCTGGAAAGTGCGCGTGAACGTTTGCAGTTATTTGATGTGCCCGCGCATCAAATCCACGAGTTGGAGAAGAGTCGCAAGATTAAAAAACAGCTCCATATCCATTCGCCTTTCGAGGGCCGTGTCATGCATATTGGGGTACGAAAAGGGCAATATGTAACCCCTAAAAATGAACTCTATATGATTGCTGACTTGAGCCGCATCTGGGTCAATGTCGATGTCTTTGAAGATGAAATGAGCTGGCTGCAATTAGGCGATCGGGCTGAAATGCGAGTGCGAGCTGAACCGGGTCGAACTTATAAAGGCAATATCACCTTTATTCATCCGGTATTGAATCGTAAGAGCCGCACAGTGCAGGTGCGGCTGGAATTCGATAACGCAGACCTGTCACTCAAGCCAGGCATGTTTGCCAACGTCGCGCTCTATGTTGATACTCAAGCCAGCGCGGTGGTGGTGCCGACTGAGGCGATTGTACGCTCGGGTAATCGTGAGCAGCTGTTTGTGGTGCGTGCAGCGGGAAAATTTGAACCGCGTGAGGTAACCTTGGGTGTGAGTGCGCAAGGGCTAACCCAAATTTTATCTGGGCTCAAAGCAGGCGAGCAAGTGGTAACGTCAAGCCAGTTTCTCATCGATTCCGAATCCAAACTGCGTGAAGCCACGGCCAAGATGATGGCCGTGATGGCGGCTGAAAGTCCCCCGGTGGACTCTGATATGAGTAACATGGATATGGATATGGATATGGATATGGATATGGGCGATATATCCATGGAGCCGCAACTATGATCACCCGCATCATTGATGCTTCCCTGCACAACCGCTTTTTGATCCTCATCGCGACGGTGATGATTGTCGCAACGGGGCTGTGGTCGATGAAAAACACGCCGCTGGATGCGATCCCCGATTTGTCAGATGTTCAGGTTATCATTTTTACTGAGTATCCTGGTCAAGCACCGCAGGTGGTTGAGGATCAAGTGACCTATCCGCTTACCACTGCGATGTTAGCGGTGCCTAACGCCAAAGTCGTGCGCGGCTACTCCTTTTTTGGTCTTTCCTTTGTCTACATCATTTTTGACGATGGTACGGATATGTACTGGGCGCGCTCGCGGGTGCTGGAATACCTCAACTATGTCAGTGCTCGCTTACCGCCGGGTTTAACGCCGTCACTAGGGCCAGATGCGACCGGTGTCGGTTGGATTTATCAATATGCGCTGGTGGATAAAACCGGCAACACTGACTTGGCTGAGCTGCGCTCTATTCAAGACTGGTACCTGCGTTACCCCTTGCAGACCGTAGAAGGGGTTTCCGAGGTTGCTTCCGTGGGCGGTTACGTCAAACAGTATCAAGTTGAAGTCGATCCTAACGCGCTGCTGGCCTACAACATCCCACTGTCAAAAATTAAATACGCGATCCAACGTTCCAACAACGATGTCGGCGGTAAGTTGATCGAGATGGCCGAGACCGAATATATGGTGCGCGGTTTGGGTTATATCCAGTCGATTGAAGATCTCAATGTGATTCCAGTTGGGGTTGACGAAAACGGCACCCCGATTCGTTTGCAAGATGTCGCGCATGTGCATCTGGGGCCAGAATTGCGGCGAGGTGCGGCTGAGTTGAATGGTGAAGGTGAAGTGGTGGGTGGTGTGGTGATTATGCGCTACGGTGAAAATGCGATGGCGGTGATCGAACGTGTGCGCGCCAAGCTGGAATCACTCAAACCCGGTCTGCCGGCAGGGGTTGAAATTGTACCCGTCTATGATCGGGGTGACCTGATTGAGCGCGCGGTCACCAACCTGCAAGAAAAGTTGATCGAAGAACTGATCGTCGTCGCGATCATTGCGATTCTATTTCTATTACATGCTCGTTCGGCATTGGTGGTGATCGTCTCGCTGCCGATCGGCATCTTGCTCGCCTTTATCATCATGAAATGGCAAGGCATCAACGCTAATATCATGTCGCTTGGCGGCATCGCTATTGCGATTGGCGTGATGGTGGATGGGGCCATCGTGATGATTGAAAATTGTCACAAACACCTTGAAAAAATGGTAGCAGAGAAAGGCCGTGAGTTGCGTGCTTCTGAACGTTGGCAGGCGGTATCTACGGCATCCAAAGAGGTTGGCCCGGCGCTCTTTTTCTCACTATTGATCATTACCGTTTCCTTCCTGCCGGTCTTTACGCTACAAGCACAAGAGGGGCGATTGTTTGCACCCCTTGCGTTTACTAAAACCTATGCGATGGCGGCGGCAGCGATTTTGGCGATCACGCTGGTGCCAGTGCTGATGGGCTATTTTATTCGCGGAAAAATCCCCGCAGAGTCGAAAAATCCGCTGAACCGCTTTCTCCATTTTGTGCATAAACCGACCTTGAATTTTGCCATTCACTGGCGCTGGCCCACCTTGGGGCTAGCGCTGATATTATTGCTGCTGACGCTTTACCCGATCAACAAGTTGGGCAGTGAATTTATGCCACCGCTCAACGAAGGTGACATTCTTTACATGCCAACCACTTACCCGGGGATTTCGATCACCAAGGCCAAAGAATTATTGCAGCAGACAGACAAGATCCTCAAAACATTTCCCGAAGTGCTGCATGTCTTCGGCAAAGTGGGGCGGGCAGAAACAGCCACTGATCCGGCACCACTGTCGATGCTTGAAACGACCATTCGACTCAAGCCCAAAGACGAATGGCCTGAGCCCAATAAAACGGTGAAGATGCTGATGGATGAGATGGATGCGGCGATTAAATTCCCCGGCCTATCCAATGCGTGGACGATGCCGATCAAAACCCGTATCGACATGCTCTCCACGGGTATCAAAACCCCCATCGGCATCAAAATCAGCGGGCCGGACTTGAATGTATTGGAAAAGGTCGGCAGTGAGATCGAGCAGGCGCTGAAACAACTGCCTGAAACGCTCTCTGCTTTTGCCGACAAGACCGCTGGCGGTTACTACCTTGATTTCGATATCGATCGCAAAGAAGCTTCGCGTTATGGACTGACTACCGGCGATGTGCAAGACGTGATTCAGACGGCCATCGGCGGCATGAATATCACCTATACGGTTGAAGGTCTCGAACGCTACCCGATTAATTTGCGTTATCCGCGTGAACTACGCGACAACCTGGATAGCCTGAAACGTGTTTTGATTCCCACGCCGACTGGCGCACAAATCCCCCTATCGTTGGTGGCCGACTTGGTGTTGCGACGCGGGCCACCCAGCATTAAAAGTGAGAACTCTCGTCCCAACGCCTGGGTCTATGTGGATATTAAAACTTCAGATATCGGTGGTTATGTAGCCAAAGCAAAAGAAATTGTTGCCAGCCAAGTTAAGATTCCAGCGGGTTATCACCTCGTTTGGTCTGGGCAGTTTGAATATATGGAACGAGCCGCCGAAAGGTTGCGCATTGTTGTGCCCGCGACCTTGTTGATTATTTTTCTGCTGCTCTACTTTAATTTCCGCAACATTACGGCACCCTTAGTGGTGATGTTCTCCATCCCGTTTGGATTGATTGGCGGTTTCTGGCTGATCTATCTATTGGGTTTCAATATATCGGTTGCGGTGATTGTCGGCTTTATTGCCCTCGCCGGTATTGCCGCGGAGGTCGGCGTATTGGTGCTTACCTTTATTGATCAAGAAATCGCTAAGCGGTACAAAGAAAAAGGGAGTCGTTTGAATGGAGCCGAAATCATGGCGGCAGTACATCGCGGCACCTCCGAGCGTGTACGTCCTATCGCGATGACGGCCACCGCTACCATCGCCGGACTATTACCCATTATGTGGGGCAGCGGGACTGGCTCCGAGGTGATGCAACGCATCGCCGCACCGATGGTGGGTGGCATGATCACGGTCACGCTCTTATGTCTATTGGTACTGCCCGTTATCTACGGTGTGGTATTGCAAATGCAGGAAAAGTATAAGCAGCAAGCATGGTAAATATTAACCATCTATTTTAGATGTGATTTTTGACAATGGAGTGATCAATGAATAATCCTATCCAAAAACAGCGAGTACTTTTATCGGCTATTACCTTTGCTGCTTTGTTGATAATAACCGGGCCTTTATACGCCTCTAGTGATCATGATCATGATCATGATCATGGTGCTGGTATGGGTGATGATCACCACGATTCAGCCATGAATAAAATGTTTTTGAAGAAAAAAGAGATTGATGGTTTCGACGTTAGTTTTCATATTATGAAAGCCAAGCCGGGTAAGGAGATGGGAGGGAGCCATGATTTTATGATCAAAGTAGAGAGCGGAGGGAAGGCGCTGACCAACATCACCATGAACACCAAAGTGATACATCCCAACGGTGAGTCAGAAACAAAAAACACGATGAGGATGGGTGATTGGTTAATGGCCGGTTATGACTTAGGTCATGAAGGCAGGCATCAGATGATGGTTCTGTTTAAAACAATAGATGGGAAAAAGTATAAAGGCGGGGTTTATTATTCGGGCCAGTAGAAGGGATGAGTGGACATAGCAGCCATGCCGCCCCATTTTCTCGTTTAAATTTAGTCGATAGTATCGTTGATACTCTCCAAAAAGAGGTCGCTATTGAAAGTTAAAAAACAGATGCTAGTTGCTGAGGAGACACCCTGGGGGAATCTTGAAGTATGGCAGGATGGCAGTGTACGTTCTCTATATATTCAAGATAAGCTTGCGATACAAAGCCAGTTAGATATGGTTCAAAAAGAGAAATTACTGCTACCACACACTCGAGCAATGATGAGTTTTTTGATTTTCCAGCCGCAACCACAATCCATGCTGCTATTGGGCCTGGGCGGTGGCAGTATCATTCATTTTCTCACTCATTGGTTTCCAGGGCTTGAAATAACGGCCGTCGAAATTAATGATAAAGTAGTAAAAATTGGGGAAAAATATTTTGCTTTATCTCCCTTTCCGCCAAAGGCTCAGGTCAATATAGAAATTGCGGATGCCTTTGCCTATTTAAAAAGAATCAAGAAGAAAAATGTCAACGTGATGCTTGTTGATCTTCATGACGGGGATGCGCTACCTAATTTTATGCATACCCCGGCTTTTATGGCGCGCTGTTTTCATCACTTGTCATCGAGCGGGGTGCTGGTCATCAACCTGCTCGTCAAAAATGAAAAAGAGTTCACGGATACTCTGACCGCATTGCGGTGCTCTTTCTCAAATATCAGCCTATGTATGGCCTTTAAAAATCAAAAAAATATTTTGCTGTTTGCGTTTAAGTCACCCAGTGTCCTGAATATGACACAGTTACAAGCGAGAGCAAGTCAGTGCCAAGGTAAATACAACATTGAGTTTGAAGCGTTTGTGAGCAACATAGCCAAGATTGATGCCAAATAATTCGCAGCAGAGAATCATCGATGCCAATCATGGTGCTTCTTTTAAGCCTCCAAAGCTATGTATTATGCGATGGTATTTTAGGCGAGTAAAATCGAAAATATGGTACGGTTCTTGATCTCGTACGTTTGCGGGCTACGCCCTAAAGTGTTTGCGACACTGACAGCTTGTGTCAAAAAACAATCTCTGCATCAAGTACTATTAACGAAAGTACATCTATCTTGTTGTGTTTTATTATGTTCTTCATTCATCGTGTGCCCCCGTTGAGAAGAGGGCGCTTGCTACTGCTAGCAACAGACAATTTAAGATGACGCCGTGGTCGATTTTTGTGTAAAGTCGCTTCACATGGATGGCGTTTTTCATATGTTCAACGCTTGTGTCGGGTTGTTTCAACGCATAGCGTCTTAGATTCAATCTGTTAATCAACGATAAAGGGGGAGTCATGAGTCAGCACGAAGAAGGGCAAGCAATCGATAGTACCGCAGAAACAGTTTCACCTGGGGATGTAGCAGCCGATAAAAAGAGTGATTTGGGCGAGCAGTGGTTAAGGCTTGTTTTTATGGTGCTGTTCTGGATAGCACTTCGAATAAGTGAGTTTGTTATTGGATTGACCATGTTGATGCAGTTTGTTTATCGTATTTCACAAGGCGAGCATCAGCCTAAATTAATGGCATTTGGTGATAGCATTTCGCAATATGTGGCATTAATTGCTAAATTTCAAACGTATCAGACGGATGAAAAACCATTTCCATTCGGCAAGTGGCCTGCGCCTAAAAAACCAATTGTTAGCAGGGATAAGGTCGAGGTCACAGAAGAGATTAAAGCGTCTGCTTAAGTTTATTGATTAAAAGGTGTAAAAAAAGCCCGGATCATGTGATCCGGGCTTTTTGTTTTGTTGCAGATTAGGTTGCTTAACGTTTATAGCCAGTCAGTAACATAAAAGGGCTAGGGGCAGGCATCTGTTCCGCTTTAATCTCAACAAAACCAACGTCATTCATAATCGCTTTCATTTCAGTGGTTGAATAAGACGAACCACCAATGGTGTTGATGATCTGATTAACACCGATCATTGCGGCAAGCTCTGGCCCATTTTTCTCTGGATTTAATAGCTGTTCTTGAATCATGATGACACCATCTTTGTTCATCGAGTCATAACATTTCAGCAGCAGCTTCTTAATGTTTTCGGGCGATTCCTGGTTAGTCATCGATGAAAGCAACATCGCATCATTATTATCGCCAAGGCTGTCAGCATTGTAATCACCAGCACGTAGCTCCACGCGGTCTTGCATGTTGAATTGGTTAACGATTTCCTGCGCAATTTCCAGGTTTTGCGCGCGATCCATTGCCACAGCATTAAGACCTTCGTAGCGTTCACAAAACTTAACTGAGAAAGTGGACGGGCCACAGCCAACATCCATCAGTCGTTTTTTACCCTTTAGGTCAACCATGCCAGTCAGTACGTCTGACTGAGAAAGTGCGCGGTTATGCATCCCCATCATGTAGTCTCGGGTCTCCTGATCTGAGTATTCCTGATGCATCAGTGCGGATGGTTTTCCTGTCATCACGGTGTTGTATAGACCACCCCATGCCTCATACCAGTTTTCAAACATATAGACGATACCGCCCTGGTAAAACTGGCTAGAACTGGTGAGGAAGGTTTTTCCAAACTGGTTGTTGCTGAAGGTATCACCATCGCGTGCAAGAAAATCGATCGCAACAAGCGCACTTAATAGCCCACCCAGGCAGCGACGATCTGCACCCGTTGCGGCGGTCAGCTCATCAAGCGTTTTGGAGGCGCCATCCAACAGATTAAAAATATCTAATCGGTTGGCCGCATGCAGTGCGCAAGAATGCCAGTAGCCAGATGCAACCTGCATCACCTTCATTGGATCCATGCCTTCTGGTAGCGCCCAGCTATCGTTACTTTTATTTTTATCCCATGATTCAGACATTGAGTTTCTCTTTGAAATTTTGATACAAGAAATATCGATAATTGAAGCGGAAATATGAATGATAGTCGCTGATTTGTCCAGTCTAGTGGCTGTTTATGGTGATAAACCCGCTCTTGATCGACCTCCATCGCGTAACGGTTTTATTAAATGTCATGTCGTTTATCTAACATTCCAATTATCTAATCTTATTCGTTACTAATCTGTACTTATTTCTGTTAAATTATACACAGATAATCCTGCGGGGGAGAACCAACGCTTGAAGATTGCGTTACTCGAAGATGAGCCGTATCAAGCTCGCTTAATCAAGACATTGCTGGAAATGAGTGGCCATCACTGTGATCACTTTAGTACTGGCGAAGAATTTCTTGATAGTGTTGATGGGGATAGTTACGGCCTGTTTATTCTTGACTGGGAGCTACCGGGGATTAGTGGGATTGGGGTGCTACAGCGTATTCGCCAGCAATATTGCTGGCAAACCCCGGTACTTTTCACGACTACCAGAGATGATAAAGAAGATATTGTTACCGCATTAGAGATGGGTGCGGATGATTACATGGTCAAACCTGTCGATCCTAAAGAGATGCTGGCGCGTATTACTGCGATGGCACGCCGTTATTCATCTGCGGCGATTGATGTTCAGCAACTTGCATTGGGAGCATTCGTGATTGATGTGCGTGAGCGGACGATCACATCTGCTGGAAAATTGGTCAACTTAACCTCAAAAGAATTTGATCTTGCAGTCTGTTTTTTTAATGAAATTGGCCATATTTTGAGCCGAGAGTCACTACTTGAAACGGTGTGGGGAATCAATGCGGATATCACCACACGAACAATCGATACCCATGTCAGTCGTTTACGGAAAAAGCTAGGGTTGGCCCCTGAAAACGGCTGGCAGCTAGAATCAATCTATCACCACGGCTATCGTTTGACGCGCCGTATTGCGAGTGACCAGTAGTGCCGGTTATCTTTTTGCCATTTTTACCAAAATAAATAGCGCTAACTCCTTTTATTGCTTGAAATTAGTGGGCTAAGTCCTGTATCTTACGCCGTCTACGAAGACGCGTAGCTCAGCTGGTTAGAGCACCACCTTGACATGGTGGGGGTCGTTGGTTCGAATCCAATCGCGTCTACCAGACTTTATGGCACTGTTTATCAACGCGATATACGGTGCTTTTTTATAGTTAGCCGGATATTCCAGAGCCGCAAATGCCTACAGTAACACTTCCAGATGGTAATCAACGCCCATTCGAGCAGGCGCTCACGTTGATGGATGTCGCCGCATCAATCGGTGCTGGGCTTGCCAAAGCAACCCTCGCAGGCAAGATTGATGGGGTGCTGGTTGATGCCTCAACCCTGATCGAAAAAGATGTCAGTGTGGTGATCATTACTGATCGTGATGAAGAAGGGCTGGAGATCATTCGTCACTCGACTGCTCATCTGATGGCACAGGCGGTGAAACTGCTATTTCCTGCGGCACAAGTGACCATCGGTCCGGTGATTGAAGATGGCTTTTATTACGATTTCGCTTATGAAAAGAGTTTTACCCCGGAAGATCTGACTGCGATTGAAAAGAAGATGAGCGAGCTGGTCTCTCAAAATCTTCCCATCACACGTAGCGTGATGGTGCGTGAAGAGGCGATCGGTTTTTTCCGTGACAAGGGAGAGGAGTACAAAGCTGAGTTGATTGAAGCAATTCCGCTCAATGAAGCGCTATCACTTTATCAGCAAGGGGATTTCATCGATCTTTGTCGCGGCCCGCATGCGCCGAGTACCGGTAAGCTAAAACACTTTAAACTGATGAAGTTGGCGGGCGCCTACTGGCGGGGTGATTCAAACAATGAAATGCTGCAACGTATCTACGGTACTGCCTGGAAGGATAAAAAGGCGCTCAAGGGCTACCTACATCGCCTTGAAGAGGCCGGCAAACGTGATCACCGCAAAATAGCCAAAAAACTCGATCTCTACCACATCCAGGAAGAGGCACCAGGGATGATTTTCTGGCATGACAACGGTTGGACGATCTACCGCGAGGTCGAACAATATATCCGTAACGTGTTGAAGAGAAATGACTATTCTGAGGTGCGCACGCCACAGGTAGTGGATAAATCGCTATGGGTTAAATCTGGCCACTGGGAAAAATTCAGTGACGATATGTTTACCACTCATTCGGAAAATCGCGAATACGCGATCAAACCGATGAACTGCCCATGTCACGTTCAGATCTACAACCAAGGGCTGAAGAGCTATCGTGATCTGCCATTACGGATGGCTGAATTTGGTTCTTGCTTGCGGAATGAGCCATCAGGAACGTTGCATGGCCTGATGCGCCTACGCAACTTTGTGCAGGATGATGCCCATATTTTTTGTACTGAAGCGCAAATTCAGAGTGAGGTCTCTGCCTTTATTGATCTGCTGTATCAGGTTTACGCTGATTTTGGTTTTAATGACATCATTATTAAACTCTCGACCCGCCCAGAAAACCGCGTGGGCGATGATGCTGAGTGGGATAAATCGGAGCATGCGCTTGAAGAGGCGTTGAATGCGAAGGGCCTGGACTGGGATCTACAACCGGGTGAAGGTGCATTTTATGGCCCTAAGATTGAATTTTCACTAAAGGATTGCCTGGGGCGTGTGTGGCAGTGCGGCACCATTCAGGTCGATTTTTCGATGCCTGGGCGCCTTGATGCACAGTTTATTGCTGAAGATGGCTCCAAGCAGGTGCCGGTCATGTTGCACCGTGCGATTTTGGGTTCACTGGAGCGTTTTATTGGGATTTTGATCGAAGAGCACGCCGGTTTTTTCCCCACCTGGCTCTCACCACAGCATGTGGTGGTGCTCAATATTACCGATAAACAGTCCGAATATGTGGGGAAAGTGACCAAAAGCTTGATTGATCGTGGTCTTAGAGCGAAATCGGACTTGAGAAATGAGAAGATAAGCTTTAAAATCCGGGAACATACACTACAACGTGTACCATACTTGCTGGTGATTGGGGATCGGGAAGTCGATGGTAATCTCGTGGCTGTGCGCACGCGAAGTGGCGACGATCTTGGAAGCATGACCCTTGATGCCTTTATAGATCATATTAATGCCGATATCGCGAGCCACGGCCATGCTGTTTTGGAGGAATAGGAAATCGCTGGAGAAAAAGATCTGCGCCTAAATGACGAAATCAACGTACCGCAAGTACGTTTGATTGACGCCGCTGGCGAACAAGCAGGTGTTGTTGCAATCAATGATGCAATGAAGATGGCCGAAGAGGCTGAACTGGATCTCGTTGAGATCGTACCCAATGGAGAGCCGCCAGTCTGTCGAATTATGGACTTTGGCAAGCATCTATTTGAGCTTAGCAAAAAGAAACATGCTGCGAAGAAAAAGCAGAAACAGATTCAGGTAAAAGAAGTAAAATTTCGACCAGGGACGGAAGAGGGCGACTATCAGGTAAAACTACGCAACCTGACTCGCTTTCTAGATGCCGGGGATAAGGCAAAGGTCACGTTAAGATTCCGTGGCCGCGAAATGGCTCATCAGGAGATAGGCCGAAAATTGTTGCAAAGGATTGAAGTCGACCTGAAAGAACTCGGGACGGTTGAGCAATTTCCACGGATGGAAGGGCGCCAGATGGTGATGGTGCTAGCCCCCGTTAAAAAGAAATAGCTTGCCCAACTGTATTTTCAGCAGGGTCAAAATTATTAAGATCAAATGCGGAGTTATAAGTAATGCCAAAGATCAAGAGTCACAGTGGAGCTGCTAAGCGCTTTAAGCGCACAGCATCTGGTTCCTTTAAGCGCGGACAATCACACCGTAGCCATATTTTGACGAAAAAGACCACCAAGCGTAAGCGTCATCTACGTGTTGCTGCCATTATTTGTCCGGCTGATACCAAAATGGTCAGCCGTATGTTGCCTTACAGTTAAGCGAGGAGTGATTAGACATGCCTAGAGTAAAACGTGGTGTCACCGCTCACGCCAGACACAAAAAAATATTAAAGCAAGCGAAAGGCTACCGTGGACGTCGTAAAAACGTCTATCGTGTTGCTGTACAGGCAGTCACCAAAGCGGGTCAGTATGCCTATCGCGATCGTCGCCAGAAAAAGCGCCAGTTTCGTGCACTTTGGATTGTCCGTATCAATGCACAAGCCAGAGAGTGTGGTCTTTCATACAGCCGTTTTATTAACGGTCTGAAGAAAGCGGCTATCGAGATTGATCGTAAAGTGCTTGCTGATTTAGCCGTATTTGACAAGGTTGCTTTTGCTGCTATTGCAGAAAAAGCAAAGGCCAGCCTCTAATACTGACAGCAACACCGTTTTTATCCCCGAGTATTATTGGATGCCTTGGGTTTAAAAACAAACAGAGAGGGGAAAGGCCTATGCCTTTCCCCTTTTTTGTTGGGTTTAGATAGATTCCCTATTTTGAATTAAGCAGGATGTACGTTGTGCAAGAACTGGAAACACTGGTAACAGAGGCTGAAGTGTCAATCGCCGCTGCAAAGGATCTAGCCGGGCTAGACCAATTGCGCGTCCATTATCTCGGTAAGAAGGGCGTACTCACGGGCGTCTTAAAAGGGCTCAAAAACCTGCCGCATGAAGAGCGACCAAAGGCGGGGCAAAAGGTTAATATTGCTAAGCAGCAAGTACAGAAAGTATTTGAAGCTCGCACTGTATTGCTAGAGACGACGGCACTGAATGAGCGCCTATTGAAAGAGACAGTTGATGTTACGCTACCCGGCCGCGGGCAGGCGACAGGGGGTATTCACCCAGTGACTCGCACCATGGAACGCATCGAATCATTTTTCGCTACACTCGGTTTCTCAGTTGCTGAAGGGCCTGAGATTGAAGATGATTATCACAACTTTGAAGCGCTGAATATTCCTGCGAACCATCCGGCACGTGCGATGCACGACACCTTCTACTTTGATCCGCACACACTGCTCCGAACCCATACCTCGCCAGTGCAGGTGCGTGCGATGAAAAACAACGCGCCACCGCTGCGCGTGATTGCACCGGGGCGCGTTTATCGTTGTGATTCGGATGTAACCCACACCCCGATGTTTCACCAGGTGGAAGGTTTTATGGTCGATGAGGATGTGAGCTTTGCAGACCTTCGCGGCGTACTGAGTGACTTCCTGCAGACCTTTTTCGAAAAAGAGCTAGCGGTGCGTTTCAGGCCTTCATACTTCCCCTTTACCGAGCCTTCTGCCGAGGTCGATATTCAATGCGTCATCTGTGGTGGCAAGGGCTGTCGTGTCTGTAGTCACACGGGTTGGCTTGAGGTGATGGGCTGCGGCATGATCCACCCCAAGGTATTTGATAACATCGGTTTTGATAACGAAAAATATACTGGTTTCGCCTTTGGCATGGGTGTTGAACGAATGACGATGCTTCGTTATGGCGTGAATGACCTGCGCCTCTTTTTTGAAAACGATCTGCGTTTTCTTGGCCAATTTAATTAATAAATAAGGGGAAAGGGGAAAGGAAAAAGAGGGAAGGGATAGAGATAAAAGCATTGTGGCTAGAATATTTTGACTACTCGCTTGTTATCTTTACTCTTTACCCTGGTATCTTTTCCCTAAATTTATATGAAATTTAGTGTGCAGTGGCTAAGAGAGTGGGTGAATCCTGACATCTCTATCGAAACGCTTTCAAAACAGTTAACCATGGCCGGTCTTGAGGTCGATGCTGAATCACCTGTTGCAGCGGCATTTAGCGGTGTTGTGGTGGGTGAAGTATTAACGGTTGAATCTCACCCTGAAGCCGACAAATTACAGATTTGTACTGTTAATGTCGGTGAAGCGGAGCCACTTCAAATCGTTTGCGGGGCGAAGAATGTACATGTGGGGATGTTGGTGCCGACCGCCTGTGTGGGTGCGGTGCTACCGGGTAACTTTAAGATTAAAAAGGCCAAGCTACGTGGTGTGCCATCAATGGGAATGCTCTGTTCTGAGCAGGAGATTGGCCTGGCTGACAATGCCGATGGATTGATGCCGCTACCAAGTGATGCACCTGTTGGCGCTAACATCCGTGATTATCTTCAGTTGGATGATGTCACACTTGAATTGGGATTAACCCCTAATCGAAGCGATTGCCTCAGTATCTCGGGTATTGCACGTGAAGTGGGCGTGCTCAATCGTTGCGAATTAACGGCAGTGGCCGAGGTTGTCGTTGAGTCAACCATTACGGATCAATTCCCAGTGAGTATTGGTGCGACTCATGCGTGCCCACGTTATCTGGGACGTATAATGAAAGGCATTAACCCTAAAGCGGTAACACCGATGTGGATGCAGGAACGCCTGCGTCGCAGTGGTGTGCGCAGCATTAGTGCCGTGGTCGATGTCACCAATTACGTGATGCTTGAGCTCGGGCAGCCGATGCATGCCTTCGACCTCAATAAACTTTCCGGTGGCATCAATGTGCGCCTTGCCAACAGTGATGAACAGGTCAAGCTATTAAACGATGAAACCATCAAGCTAACCAAGGATACCCTGGTGATAGCGGATCAAAATGGCCCATTAGCGCTGGCAGGAGTAATGGGGGGGAGTGATAGTGCGGTTGAAGATGAGACCGTTGATCTGTTTTTGGAAAGCGCCTTTTTTGACCCGGATGTAATTGCCGGTAAAGCACGCCGTTATGGTTTACACACGAACGCCTCACACCGCTTTGAACGCGGGGTTGACTATGAATTGCCGCGCCGTGCGCTGGAGCGCGCGACGCGCTTACTGAAAGAGATTGTTGGCGGTGATGTGGGGCCGATCACAGAAGTGGTGAATGCTGCTCAGCTACCCAAACGAGTGCCCGTTACGCTGCGTGCGACACGTCTTAAACGACTGTTAGGCGTTGAGCTGGCGAAAGATGATGTGACTGAAATTTTAAGTCGCCTGGGGATGAAGACTGAGTGCTCGGCTAATGGTGAGTGGTGCGCAGTCGCGCCATCATTCCGTTTTGATATTTCGATTGAAGCGGATTTGATTGAAGAGTTGGCGCGTATTTTTGGTTACGATAATATCCCGAGCATTCCGCCGGTGGCTCGCATTCAAATCAACGCAGCATCTGAGACATTGGTAACCCCATCGCGCATTCGACAGCTATTTGTTGATCGAAACTACCAGGAAGCGATTACCTATAGCTTTGTTGACGAGCAGCAGCAGTTGCGGCTGAACCCCGATGCAACCGCGATTAAGCTAGCCAATCCAATTTCGGCAGAGATGTCAGTGATGCGCTCAACGCTCTGGACAGGGTTACTACAAGCGCTTAGCTACAACCAAAACCGTCAACAGAAACGTATTCGCTTCTTTGAGGTTGGGGTGAGATTTTGTGGTGAGTTGCACCAGCGAAAAGAAGAGAAGGTGGTTGCTGGTGTGGTATGTGGCAATCAATCCGCTGAGCAGTGGGGGCAAAAAGCGCGTGAAATTGATTTCTTTGATCTCAAGGCCGATGTCGAGGCGTTGTTGGCGCTAGCCTCAGATCAGGAATTTGTCTTCAATGCTGAAGCACATCCTGCACTGCATCCCGGACAATCTGCTGCGATTAGAGATAAAAGCGGTGTGCTTTGTGGGTATCTAGGATTACTTCACCCTGAAATTGCAAAAAAATCAGGACTAGAAGGCAACACCTTTCTGTTCGAAATTAGCTACGATGTGATCGCTAAAAGGGCCTTGCCAGCCTTTCACGAATTATCTAAATTTCCTGCAGTACGCCGTGATATTGCCGTCATTGTCGATGAAAATGTATCCTCACAGAGCATAAGCGATTGTGTGAGATCAGCCGCAGGTGCCCTCTTACAGGAGCTGCAGTTGTTTGATGTGTATCAAGGCAAAGGTGTTGATTCAGGAAGAAAAAGTGTCGCATTAGGGTTGACCTTACAGGAGTTTTCACGCACTCTAATGGACAGTGAAATTGACGGCGTGGTGGTGCGGGTGCTGTCGTCACTCAATGAAAACCTCGGGGCGACACTGAGAGAATAAAAATTATGGCGCTAACAAAAGCGGATATGGCAGAGAGATTGTTTGAAGAGTTTGGGCTCAACAAACGAGAGGCAAAAGATCTGGTTGAAATGTTTTTCGAAGAGGTGCGTAAAGCACTGACCACCGGAAAACAGGTCAAGCTTTCTGGTTTTGGTAATTTCAATCTTCGAGATAAAAGCCAGCGACCAGGACGAAACCCAAAGACGGGTGAAGAAATTCCGATTACAGCACGGCGTGTGGTGACCTTTCACCCCGGACAAAAGTTAAAAGCGAGAGTAGAGGCCCATGCTGGAACCCAGCAGCAACAGTGAGTTACCATCGATACCCGGTAAGCGTTATTTCACCATTGGTGAAGTGAGCGAGCTTTGCGGTGTGAAACCACATGTGCTTCGCTATTGGGAGCAGGAATTTCCACACCTTAACCCTGTTAAGCGACGCGGCAATCGACGTTATTACCAACGTCAGGATGTGATGTTAGTACGCCAGATTCGTGGTTTATTATACGAAGAAGGCTTTACCATTGGTGGCGCGCGTCAAAAATTATCGGGTAGCGAGATGAAGAGTGACAATAGTCGCAGCCGTCAACTCGTTCGTGAAATACGTAAAGATCTTGAAGAAGTTTTAGCACTTATCAAATAAAGATTGTAACTATTCAGGTTGCTTCTGAAATCTGCTAGTTCAAGGCGGAAAATAGGAGTTTACAGGTGTAAATGATCATTTTTCAACGTAGAAATGGCAGATTTCAGGAGTAAGCTGAGTAGTTACAGATTTAAATCAATTTATCGTTAAGTGTCCGCATACCCTGTCTGCATTTTAAAACCACCAGAAAGACAGTCAATTAGCAACACACTCGGGGCGTAGCGCAGCCTGGTAGCGCACCGGCATGGGGTGCCGGTGGTCGGAGGTTCGAATCCTCTCGCCCCGACCATTTTTCAAGTTAATCATCAGTTTGAAACCAATGAATAATTTACTTATTTCCAAGCCTAATTATGCTTTAATGCCGCAATGTTCAGACCGTTAGAAATATTCATTGGCCTGCGTTATACGCGCGCAAAACGCCGCAATCACTTTATCTCTTTTATCTCGTTAATCTCGATGCTTGGAATAGCCCTTGGGGTAACTGTGTTGATTACGGTTATTTCTGTGATGAACGGTTTTGAAAAAGAACTGCGTGAACGTATTCTGGGGGTTGTTTCTCATGCCACCGTGCAGGCGGTTGGTAAACCGCTGCAAGAGTGGCAACAAGTGGGGGACTTAGTTCGTCAGTATGAAGGGGTAACCGGGATTGCGCCCTTCATTCATGCAGAAGGGATGTTGAGTCAGGGCGCAATCGTCAGTGGCACATTGATTCGCGGCATCCTACCATCGCAGGAAGGCGAAGTGTCGCAGCTTGGCGATAAGATGCTCGCAGGGACACTGGATAACCTACAGGCGGGTGAATTCGGCATCATCCTGGGAAAAGACCTGGCGCTTTCGATGCGTGCGGGGATGGGCGATAGAGTCACCTTGATTACGCCGCAAGCAAGCGTCACGGCTGTTGGGGTTTTACCGCGCCTTAAACGTTTTACCGTGGTCGGTGTATTCGAGATTGGCATGTATGAATACGATAGTGCGTTGGCATTGCTGCATATAGAAGATGCCTCGCGCCTGTTTCGATTGGATGGCGGTGTGACCGGGGTACGCATTAAGATGGATGATATGTTCGCCGCCCCTAAGCTGACACGCCAACTACTCAATGAACTGCCGATAGGTTATAGCGCAAGTGACTGGACGCGCCAGCACGCCAATTTTTTTCGCGCGGTACAGATGGAAAAAACGGTGATGTTTGTCATCCTATTTCTCATCGTCGCGGTCGCTGCATTTAACATTGTTTCTACGTTGGTGATGATGGTGACCGATAAAGAGAGTGATATCGCCATCTTGCGGACGTTAGGTGCAAGTCCGGGCTCAATCATGGGGATATTTATTGTCCAGGGGGCATTGATCGGGGTGATCGGTACACTGCTCGGGACAATCGGTGGGGTGGTGCTGGCGCTGAATGTCGAGACCCTGGTTCCCGCCATCGAGAAGTTATTCAGCATTCAATTTCTGGCCGCTGAGGTCTATTATATTAGTGATCTTCCATCCGATATGCGCATCGCTGACGTGATTCAGATTAGCTCGGTTGCGCTCACTATCTCCTTCATTGCGACGCTCTATCCGGCATGGCGAGCATCGCGCACCCAACCCGCTGAGGCATTGCGTTATGAGTGATCACTTAGATCAATCACCGCCAGTGCTGCAGTGTATTAACCTGCAAAAGCGCTTTACTGAAGGTGGAATGAATGTTGACGTGCTACGCGGCATCAATTTTGAAGTCGCGGTCGGTGAGCGTATTGCGATTATCGGTAGCTCCGGACAGGGCAAAAGTACCTTATTACATCTTTTAGGCGGACTTGATACCGCATCGGGTGGCGAGGTGCAGGTGCTAGGCAAAGATATGATGCAGTTGAGTGAGCGGCAACGCAGCCAGTTGCGTAATAGTACGCTCGGTTTTGTTTACCAATTTCATCATCTGCTGGCTGAGTTTTCTGCCTTAGAGAATGTTGCGATGCCGCTGTTAATTCGAGGTCTGTCACCAGCGATTGCGAGCGAACGTGCGGCAGCACTGCTTGATAAAGTGGGCCTAAAAAACCGCTCTCATCATAAGCCCGGCGAAATGTCGGGTGGTGAGCGCCAACGGGCAGCAGTCGCGCGTGCATTAGTGACTGAGCCTAAATGTATATTGGCGGACGAACCAACCGGCAATCTGGATCGAAAAAATGCAGATCATATTTATGGTCTGATGCTGGAATTAAATCAGGCACTGAATACCAGTTTTGTGGTGGTGACCCACGAAGCGTCACTTGCTAAGCGCATGGATCGCATTTTAGTGCTTGAAGATGGTGTGCTAAAAGATCAACGGGCAGCTTGACCGCCCAAGCCTGGCTAACTATTTTGGCGTTTTTCCTTGCGACGTCTGCGGCGTTCTTGCCACCCTTTTAATACCAGTGATCGCCACAGCATGCGAATAATCAAATTGCTGATCAGTGCGCAAAAAGTGCCCATTAGAAAGCAGCCGAGTAAAAAAGGCGCCCAGATATCACCCAGTTGGGTCATTAACCATTCAATCGAGAGGACAAATTCAATATCTTGCACCGGTGTGTTGAGCACCCATGCGCCAAATTTATAGCAGCCATAGAAGAGCGGCGGCATCGTAAGCGGGTTTGATATCCAGACAAGCGCGGCTGATATCGGCAGGTTTACACGCAATGGTATGGCGGCGGCGGCGGCTAACACCATCTGAAATGGCACGGGAACAAATGCCATAAATAGCCCCACAGAAAATGCGCCAGAAACTGAGCGACGATTAAGGTGCCATAGATTGGGGTCGTGAATCAGCTTTCCAAATATCTGTAGGTGTTTATGCTCTTTAATCTTGTTGTAATCGGGAAGGAACCTTTTTATTATTTTTTTTGGCATCCGTTAACAATAGCTAAACTGGCGGTAGCTGTCTATATTTGGCATCCTACTCGACAGAGTATCTCTAGCATAACCAAGGATGGATATGCGTATAGCAGCAGTCGCATTTTTGGCGGGCATATTACTGTTTCAACAGTTAGCTGAATTGCCACTCACGTCATTAGCGTACACAGTCGGTTGGCTAGTGTTACTGCTACTCGTACCCGCCTTGTGGCTTTTCAAACGATTGAGATCACTGCTATTTCTGCTGATAGGGTTTCACTGGGCGTGGCTACAGGCCACATTAGTGCTATTGACACCGTTACCCCCCGCGCTAGAAAAGCAAGATTTGGTGATTGTGGGAACGATTGCCTCGTTGCCACAAAAAACAGGTCATAAATGGCGATTTTTATTTGATATTGAGCAGATGCAGCATCAGGGCAATATTATTGAGATTTCACCGCGCCATGTGCGACTTAACTGGTACAACAATGCGCCAGAACTCTCTGTCGGAGATCGCTGGCAATTAATGGTGCGCTTGAAAAGGCCGCATGGGTTTATGAATCCTGGTGGTTTTGATTATGAAGGATGGCTATTTCAGCAGCGAATTCAGGCCACGGGTTACATTCGGGGTTCGGAAGATAACCGGCTATTGGCAAGCGATATGATGCACTACCCATTGCAACGCTTGCGGCAATCACTGGCGAGTGCCATTAGTACACAGCTCAAAGAAGCCGAGTTTAAAGGCATTATCACCGCGCTCGCAATAGGTGAGCGGCAGGCCATTAGCGAGCCTCAATGGGGGGTATTAAGAAAGACCGGCACCATCCACCTGGTTGCGATCTCGGGATTGCATATCGGACTAGTGGCTGGAATGGCTTTTATACTGGTGCAATTTCTCTGGTCGCGCTTCGCAAGCGCCACCATGCATTGGCCGGCACCCAGAGTGGCGGCGGTAGCGGGCCTGCTAGCCGCTACATGTTACGCGGCCCTGGCTGGCTTCACGATACCCACTCAGCGCGCCTTAGTGATGGTGCTGGTGGTGATGTTAATGCTATTTTTACAGCGCCAACGGCGCTTCAGCGATGCCTTGGCACTGGCCCTTATGATAGTGCTTGTGATAGACCCATTTGTGGTGATGTCTGCTGGTTTCTGGCTCTCATTCGGCGCGGTTGCAGCGATTATCTTTGCCATGAGTTGCCGTCTTGCCAGGCGTGACCTCTGGTGGCGTTGGGGCAGGGTGCATGTGGTGGTGACGATCGCGTTGTTACTGCCATTATTGATGACATTTCAGCAATTGCCACTTTTATCACCGGTGGCTAACTTTATAGCGGTACCGTGGGTTAGCTTTGTTGTTGTGCCGCTGGTGTTGCTGGGGACCTCATGTGTGCTATATTTTCCTGAGATGGCTTCGCTATTACTGGACGCAGCATCGACAGCACTTTCATTCTTATGGCCCTTTCTTGAATTCCTTGAAAATCAGGAGCAGGGGCTGTGGCAACAGCATCCACCGCCTAAATGGACCTATATACCCGCCCTGATCGGCACCTTACTGCTGTTGGCACCGCGTGGTCTGCCAGGGCGCTGGCTCGGCGTCATTTGGCTCCTGCCTCTTTTTTTGGTAACGCCGCTACGCCCTGCTGACGGTGATTGGTGGTTTACATTGCTAGATGTTGGTCAGGGGCTAGCCGCCGTTGTGCAGACAAAAAACCATACGCTGGTCTATGATACCGGGCCGCGCTTTAGTGAGCGCTTCGATACCGGTAGTGCGGTTGTGATTCCCTTTCTGAATCATGCCGGTGTTAAGCGCGTCGATATGTTGGTAATTGGTCACGGTGATAATGATCATATGGGCGGAGCTCAATCAGTGATGTCGCAGATAGTGGTTTCGCAAGTAATCACCAGTGTGCCAGAGCGAGTCACGTGGCAGCCCGCAGCACAGCACTGCGTGGCGGGTGATGAATGGCAGTGGGACAATGTACGGTTTGAAATACTGCATCCGCCACCACAGGGCTTTAAAGGCAATGACGCCTCATGTGTGCTGCGTGTCAGTAGTGTCGATGACATTGGCTTGCGTGGTAGCTCGCTACTATTAACCGGTGATATTGAAGCCGCTGCTGAGCGCGCATTACTGAATGACCAGCCAGGGAAATTAATGGCACGTGTGGTGGTTGCACCACATCACGGTAGCAAAAGTTCATCAAGCGATCTCTTTGTTGCGGCCGTCGCACCCCAGTATGTGCTGTTTCCTGCGGGGTACTTAAATCGCTACCACTTCCCGCATTCTGAGGTGACACAACGCTATCAGCAACAAGGCAGTAAAATGTTTATCAGTGCCGCAACGGGCGCCATGACCTTTCATTTTAACCACGCGGGGGAGGTGCGTTCTTTCGCGCGTTATCGCTATCAAAATAAGCGTTACTGGCACTCGGACCTATTGCGCTGAATTCCTCTCAAGAGTGTGAAAAACAGTGTTTATTCCGGTATGATGTCCACTGTTATTATTCACTAAAAAAGGGATTAAACGCACGTGCTCGAACTTGTACAATCCGGCGGCTGGTTAATGATACCGATCCTGCTCTGTTCAATGATCGCCTTCGCGATTATTGTCGAGCGCTCATGGTCGCTGCAAAAACAAAAAATCTGCCCTAACGATCTGGTCACCACAATCTGGAAACTGGAAAAGCAGAACAAATTGAATGCGGGAGAGATTGCCCGCCTGCGTGAAGAGTCCCCGCTTGGCAAAATATTGGCCGCGGGGCTGGTTAATTTACGTCACGAACGTCAGGTGATGAAAGAGAGTATCGAAGATACGGGGCGTCAGGTGGTCAACGAGCTTGAACGTTACCTCAATACATTGGGTACCATCGCCTCCATCACACCGCTATTAGGCCTATTAGGCACCGTCATTGGCATGATTAAAGTCTTTGCAGCCATCACCACCGCCGGCGTAGGTGACCCTGCCGTGCTGGCGGGTGGCATTTCTGAGGCATTGATTACCACCGCCACCGGGATCTCGGTCGCAATTCCTAGCCTGATTTTTTATCGTCATTTTCGCGGCAAGGTTGAGACGCTTGTTTGTATCATGGAGGCTGAATCAATCAAAATGGTCGAAGTACTGCATGGTGCGCGTGAAAATGAACAGCGGATCCCATGATCGAGTCTTATAAACCGTGAACCTGCGTCAATTTACCAAGCAAGACCCGGATGTAAACCTGACGTCACTGATAGATGTGGTTTTTCTGCTGCTGATCTTTTTTATGGTCTCAACCACCTTTACCAGAGAATCCGAAATTACAATTGACCTACCGGAGGCCAATGTTGAACCGGTGGAGGCAGCGATTGCACCGATTGATTTAACGATTGATGTCAAAGGGCGCTTTTATATCAACCAGCAAAAGGTTGTTAATCGCCAGACGACTACCTTAAAAAAAGCGATTCAGCTTGCCGCCGATGGCCGTAAAAATGTCTCACTTGTGATTAGTGCCGATGCCAATACGCCTCACCAGGCCGTTGTCACCGCGATGGACGCCGCCAGGCAGCTGGGCATTGTGAAACTTTCTCTGGCCACAACACAGCCCAAAGAATAGCCTTGAGTCGCCTTAAAAACGAAAACCCCGAAGAGATTAGCGATGGTGGCGTGATCTATCGTCGCCTACTGCGCTATGTATTGCCTTATAAACTAGCCTTTAGTTTAGCCGTGATCGGTATGATCTGCGCTGCCGCCACCGATGCAGGCTTAGCCGCTATGCTTAAACCGATACTGGATGGTGGTTTTGTCGAAAAAGATCCGGAGTGGATCGCGTTGTTACCGCTACTCTTTATCGGTGTTGCCCTGGTCCGTGGCGTGGGTACTTTTGTATCATCATTTTTAATGGCCTGGATTGGGCGAAACATCGTCAAGACGTTACGCCGTGAGATGTTTAATCACATACTGTCACTGCCCACCCGTTTTTATGATGGCAGTTCATCGGGCGCATTGATTTCAAAATTCACCTTTGATGTTGAGCAGGTCGCCTCCGCGGCAACGGATGCCATTACGATTGTTATTCGCGACGTTCTAACCATTATATTTTTATTGGCATTAATGTTTTATACCAGCTGGCAGCTCTCCCTGGTGATGTTTGTGCTCGGCCCAGTGATTATTCTGCTAGTCAGTTTGGTTAATAAGCGCTTTCGGCGTATCAGTACTCGAATTCAGGCTTCTATGGGCAATGTCACACAGGTCTCTGAAGAGGCAATAGAAGGGCATCGCGTGATTAAAACCTTTGGCGGCCAAGCTTATGAAGCGACTCACTTTGAGGCAGTGAATGAAGGGAATCGCCGTCAGTTTATGAAACTGATTGCGACCAGCGTTTCAAGCGTCCAAATCATACAATTCATTTCTGCCTGCGCATTGGCAGCCATCATCTATCTGGCCACCTCAGGACCGATGCTGGAGACCATTACGCCCGGTACATTCATGACATTTCTTGCCGCGATGATGATGATGTTGACGCCAGTGAAGCGCCTTACAACTGTTAATGTCATCATTCAGCGCGGTATCGCGGCGGCTAAAAGTATCTTTGACCTGCTCGATGCGGCAGCCGAAGTGGATACTGGCTCCATTCGCCTTGAGAAAATAAGCGGTGCAGTGGAATTCAAAAACGTCTGTTTTAGCTATGAACAGAGCAAAGGCGTGGTGCTTGATAATATTTCATTTCGTGTTGAAGCGGGGCAGAGTATCGCCTTTGTGGGTAAGTCTGGCAGTGGCAAAACGACATTGGCCAGTCTATTGCCTCGTTTCTATGACTGCACCAGCGGTAGTATCACCGTCGATGGCCATGTGATTGGGGAACTCACGCTTGAAAACCTACGTCAGCAGATCGCATTGGTTGGCCAGGATGTGATGCTGTTCAACGACACCATCGGGCGTAATATTGCTTATGGTAGTTTGGAAAATTGTGCGGAGAGCGAGATTATTAAGGCTGCCACCGCCGCGCATGCGATGGAGTTTATTGAGACCCTGCCAGAGGGGCTCAATACGATGGTCGGTGATAACGGCGCGCTCCTTTCTGGCGGACAACGTCAACGCCTGGCGATTGCGCGTGCGCTACTAAAGAACGCGCCTATTCTTATTCTAGATGAGGCAACCTCGGCACTCGATACTGAGTCTGAGCGTTATATTCAGGCCGCGCTCGAAGAGCTGATGAAAAATAGAACGACCTTTGTGATCGCTCATCGACTCTCAACAATTGAGAAGGCGGATATCATTATTGTGATGAATGAAGGGAAGATTGTTGAGCAGGGTAAACATGCTCAACTGCTTGCAATGAATGGCTATTATGCCAATCTCTATCATCTGCAATATGCGCCCGCAGTGGCCGCTATTCAAAAAAACCCGACCGTTAATCTTGACGAATGAATGTCATGATAATTTCAAATGAGTAAAATTGAGCGTATTTGGTATCACGGTGGCCTAGCGATGATTCCGTTGTTGCCACTATCATGGTTGTTTTATTTGTTGGTCATTCTACGACGTTGGCTGTATCAACATGGCTGGTTAAGGGTTAATCATTTTTCTGCACCACTGATTGTTGTGGGCAACATAACGGTGGGCGGCACCGGTAAAACACCTTTTGTTATCTGGCTGGCAAATTTCTTGCGTAGCCAAGGATATAAACCCGGTATTGTTTCTCGAGGATATGGGGGCGATGCGACTGAATGGCCTCAAGTGGTCATGGCTGATAGTAATCCTGCGCGGGTGGGTGATGAAGCGGTGTTATTGGCTCAACGTTGTCACTGTCCGATGGTGGTTTCTCCGAATCGTCCTGATGCAGTTAACATGCTATTAAATGATTTTGATTGTGACATTGTGATTGCTGATGATGGCCTACAGCACTACGCCATGGGACGTGATATTGAAATTGTGATTATTGATGGGCAGCGGCGATTTGGTAATGGACAATTATTGCCAGCGGGGCCGTTGCGTGAGCCCGTTACCCGCCTAAATAATGTCGACCTGTGCCTGGTCAATGGCGATCCGCTCACGGCTAACGAATACCGAATGACGCTTGGGCGGCATTCCCTTTATAATTTACAAAACCCAGAAAAAAGGGATGAGTTGTCAGTGTTGAAAGGCAAGACAGTTCATGCCATCGCTGGCATTGGCTACCCAGATAATTTTTTCAATCTGCTCAAGGATGCCGGTGTCGAGGTGATTGCACACCCTTTTCCGGACCACCATGTATACCATATTGATGAACTGAACTTTGGTGATGATAAGATACTGCTCATGACAGAGAAAGATGCGGTGAAATGCGCACCTTTTGCAAAGCCTGAGCACTGGGTATTGACGATTGAAATGGTTCCAGAAAAAAAAGCAGAAGAACGCTTAGTCGCGCGACTAATCAAAAACATTAATCGTATTAACCGTTAAGAGGATGAGATTGCGATGGATAAGAAACTACTCGACATTCTTGCATGCCCACTATGCAAAGGGCCTTTGGTCTACAAAGATGATAACAACGAACTGATCTGCAAAGTAGATAGACTTGCCTTTCCTATTCGTGACGACATCCCAGTGATGCTGGTTGATGGGGCAAGAGAGCTACCCGGCGACGAGGAAGTTTAATGGGGTTTTATGTTGTTATTCCGGCACGCTATGCATCAACGCGCTTACCGGGCAAACCATTGTGTGAAATTGCCGGTAAAACGATGATTCAGCATGTCTATGAGCGTGCGCTTGAGAGTGACGCTGAAAAAATCATCATTGCAACCGATGACGAAAGGATTCAAAAAGTAGCGCAGGGATTTGGTGCCGAAGTCTGCATGACGCTCGGGAGCCACCCATCAGGGACGGATCGCCTTGCTGAAGTGGTCGAGTTACTGGCTTGTAGTGACGATCAAATCATCGTTAACCTACAGGGCGACGAGCCTTTAATGCCAGCATCTTTAATTAATCAAACAGCTGGAAATCTTGCTAATCATAATGACGCCAGTGTATCCACGTTGTGTGAGCCAATTACGGATTGTGCGGAACTGTTTGACTGGCACTGCGTAAAAGTGGCGATGGATAAAAATGGCTATGCACTTTACTTTAGTCGTTCTGCAATCCCATGGCCCGGCGCTGAATACACACCAGCAAGTGAGTCACTAGCGCCCGAGGCGGATTACTTTAGTCATGTTGGACTTTATGGCTATCGCACCGGTTTTATTAAAGAGTATGTCACGTGGGCACCTTGCCCGCATGAGACAGTTGAATCACTAGAGCAATTGCGGGTGCTATGGCATGGACATAAAATCCATGTGGGGATTACCGATTTGTACCCGGGGTTGAGTATTGATACCCAGGAAGAGTTAGCCAAGCTAGAAGTGATAATGGCCAAACGGCAAGACTCTCAATAACTGAGCCGCTTAAGCCAGCAGTTCGATACCCATGCCATCAGAATCCAGCGTTCCATCGCTGGTCATTAAAATTGGCAGTGTCATCGTTTGAGGGACCCGGCGATGTGCCTCGCCATGTTGATCCGGCTGAATTGAGGTGTGCTCCTCACAGTTTTGCAACACAAATGAGGGCCCATCTTCAAGAATCTCTATAATCTCAAACATCACATTATGAAAACGTACACGCTGACCAATGGCATTACGTAAGCTTTCTATCTCTGATATTAGTGACGTCATGCCTTGAACCTCATAAGTGGAATGGCAGGTAAACTATCTGCCAGTCTGTTACTGATACCCACGATATATTTTGATTCTATAGTGTAATATTGTAAAACTCCATAAGTAATGATGGTTTTAACGTGCAATTTTATGCGATTAATGCGAGGCCAATTAGATGGTTAAAGTTCTGTTTGTGTGCATGGGCAGCAAACCGACAGCTATATAGATCAATGGCTTACATTGTATTTCCGTAAAAGTTCCGAAACTTTTCCGAAACGTTTGTTGGTTGAGTGTTATTTGCAGGTATTTTTATCACCCTGCAGCATTTTTATGACTAAATCTAGCGCGCCACTTGCGCCTTTTGTTTTTAAATCTCTGGCCATGATTAGCGTAAGTGTTATCTTAAGCATCTGGTTGACTGGTTCGGGCCAGTTGCCTGTGCGCTCCCAGCGGGACCAGGTATCGTATGCGTTTTGTCCAAGATGGCCAGTAAATAGTTCGCCAGCCTGGCGTGACGTAAGGTTTAGTGCCTCGCGTGTTTGAGTTGCTTTATTTGTCATTGCTTTTTAAATACTCATCGCGCTTAGCTTTAAATTTTCGGGCTATATTTTCCGCCTCAAAGGCGGCGTCGATTACGTTTGGGAGTGCGCTGAATCGTTTTAGTGACAGCTCTTTTAATTGTCCGACTGCGATGCATTGCTCGTCAAAGTCGTTGTTTTTAACGGCAATTCCCAGTCGGGTAATGCACTTGCTTTGATCAAGCTGCCAAGCATCGACCCAGTTCAGCGCCAGCTCTTTTTTTTCTGCACAGCTGTAGTTTTTGCGGAGTAGTTGTGTGATTGATATGTGTTGGGCCATGTTAAACTCAGTGTTGTGGGTAGGTGATGTCAAGTAGTGCTTGATGTTTGTTGGACCACACATATCCCTCGGCTATGATCTCATTAGTGGTGTGGTTTGCCGCCTTGTGCCAGTGGCTGTCTAGCACCTCTACAACGAGGGCAAGTTGCTTGCTGGTAAGTTGGGAGTGCAGCTTTGCTGGGATTGATCTCCATATCTCAGCGCTTGCCTTAGGGAGCTTTGGAGCTAAGCGTTGGGCTTTATTAATTTTGATTTGATGGTGCATTTTATGTATCCTTTGTTTGTCGCGCTTAGGCGCGTTGGATTTAAATATTTGCAGCTTGGATAGTGTGTTGGCGCTCGCAATGCGGGCGTGGATTGAAACTGTCAAATGTTAGCTGAGAAGGGGGCTTGCGCCCCTTTTTTGTTAATTCCAGATTGCACTCTCGGGCAGCCAGTTATCAAGTATCGACTCCGCCTCAGTAATGCCGCCGCCTGATGCGAGTAGCTTTTTGGCTTTGTCGCCTGCTGATGCCTTGCTTGAGTGAGATGCAAAGCTGTAAGACTCGGCCTTTAGATACAGTGCTGCCGTCGGGTACTCTTTGCACAACTCGCTTAGTGAGTTGCCGGGGTGAGCTGGCATATTGACGCCGTCGTTATGCTCATCTTCCGTCGCTTTATTAAATTTGTAGTGATAATTATCCAGATCATTGCTTGCTTTTTGCAATAGAGACAGGCCGGGAATTATTGCATCAAGGGCTCGTTGATCTGATATAAGCTTTAGCTTGATATATTCGCTGATCGCGTCATTGAACTTATTTGCCTGATCCTCTGTTAGAGCGATAATTGTCTTTTTTAATGTTATATAGTGCGTCCCATTTTGCGGCCATTGCTCGTGGTCTGTATGGCCTTTGCTTGCTGGGTATGCCCGTTGGCAGCTTAGCGTGTCATCATGGTTTGCAACTGGTATGGTCACTTTTTTGGTGGCAAAGTCTATATTGACATCGTTACCTGTGCGTGCTGTTGTGATTGTTGTTTTGCTCATTTTGAAAATCCTCGAACCTGTGAAGGTTTGTTTGGCCTCGGGTTAATCCTGTGGTCCATGCAATTAATATACGACTATGCGTCGTATATGTCAAGTTTATATTTTACGATAAATTAACATGTTTTGAATCGTATTATACCGTCACGATGCCCCATTCCGCTTGCCTAGAGTCGTTGTAGACGGCGGTCATGCTGGCGTTTTTATGCCCTAATAGTGCTTGAGTGTCGATCCCTTGTGCGCTGTATAGCCGCTCGGAAAGTGAGCGAATTTCATGGTAGGTGGGCGGGGTTTTGCCTGGCCATTTTAAGTTTGTTAAGTTTCTGGCCTCCTTGAATGCGCGGCTGATGCTGTCTTTATGTGCTGGGCTGCCTTTGGGCGCTTGGCCGAAGGGTTTTGTGTGGTGGATGATGTGGCGGGTGGCGATGTCGGATCTGCAGCGCTCGATTACGTCGCCAACGCTGAGGTTAATGGCGTCCATTTTTAGGTTGAGAGGGATGCTAACCAGCGCGCCGGTTTTTTGCTGTACTATCCAAAAATGATCATCTTTGATGAATGGGTACGGGTGGATATTGTGTTTATTGCTTAGCTGGTGGGCTTCCCATGCGGGCTGCCAGTCTTGGCCTTTGCGGAATTGTGCGATGGTGATATCTTCGCGGCGTTGTCCTGTGATGAGTGCGAGCAGTAGGCTGTTTGCTATCCATTCGCCGCGTTTGCTGGCGAGCGATTCGGCCTGGTGCAGGATTTCGCTGAATGTTTCGAGGGTGAGTCGGGCGCGGTTGACTTTGGCGCTGATGTTGCGGGTCATTCGTGCGGGATTGCCATGATTAGTGGGTAGTACGCCGTCACGTGGGGCCTCGTCCCAGATATCGCATAGTAGTGAGCGAATGGCTTTGGCGGTGCGGTTTTTGCCTTGATCGGTGTAGTGCTTTAACAGTTGGTTGATATCTGCGATGTCAATTTCGTGGATCGGGCGATCCGCGAACCAGTTAGCGGCAGCGTTGGTGTGGCTTTTGCGCGACCGCATGGTGTTATCAGCGAGGCCTCGTTTTTGGGCTAGTGTGAGGCAGTGGACGGCGAAGATGTTAAAGGGTGTGCTGTTGGATTTTTGCGTTGATGCTGCGGGAGTGGTGATTTGGATGACGACCTGGCCGGCCATTTCGCGCGCGATAATTGAGTTGGCTTCCTTAGCGCGTCGGATCGCCGTGGTACGATCATTGGGGCATTTTAGTGACTTTTCTTTGCCGTCTCGCGGGTCTCTGTAATACCAGTAGACAGTAGTTTGCCCGCCGCTTTTACGCGTGCGCGGGGTTAGGTTGTCGGGCAGGTCACGCCTGCCGCTGGTTCTTGGTCTGCCCACTGAGGATGATTTCATTGACTACGGAATCCTGTGACTCTATCACGGTGATAGGCGGAATGCGAAGTGGGCGCAGGGTGGGGACGTAAACGGCGTCCTCCATCACTCTGTATTCTCGCCCGATAAGCTGCGGTTTTGGCTGAATTTTGCCATCTTTTGCCCATGTTCTCAGCGTGCGGGTGCTGTGGGCTGGGTTAAAATGCCGCTCATCCCACTCTTTGAGCGTGATTAACTTTTGCATTAGTGCTCCTGGAGCATGTCTTTTCGAATGGGGATAATGAATTTTTCGTCCTCTCTGGCGGCGTCACTCCAGCAGATGAGGCCGTTTTGTTTTTGATTGTTGACGACGCGGCGGAATCGATTGTGGTATCTGCCCGCCTGAAATAGCAGGGTGTGGTGATAGCGCGTCATGTCGTATCGTAGATCAATGATGAGGTGCGCGATCTGTAATCCCCTGGGGATGACCGAGTAAATCTGCGGGCCTCGTGCTATGCGCTCGATTTCTTTAGCTTGTACGCCAAGCATGGAGATGTGGCGCCTCTGTGCCGTAGTCATGTATTTTAATATTGCAGGGTCAAACATGGTGCAATTCCTCGCGGAGTCGTGATATTACTTTGTTATACGCCTACCTTCCGCGCATTAATTCCGTCCCGCACCCAGCGCCGCACATATAGTTCACAGCCAATTGTGAGGCATACTCCGTTTGCCATGCCCCTATGTGTTGCGCGTTTCGTGCAACCACAAT
>NVTY02000060.1 GCA_002401765.2 Thiotrichaceae bacterium | reverse complement strand
TTCGAGCGTTGCAAAGCCTTGAGAAGGCCATTGCGGGCAGTATTTGATTGTTCTGAACAACGACTCTGAAAACGCATTATCATTGCTGACCCGTGGTCGACTATGTGATGGCGTGATGCCTAAATCAACGTAAGCGCTCAACAAACCCCATCTAACATCTACCCCCGCCCCTTGCTATCGTCTTGATTTCAGCACCATCAAGGCGAATCGTATGAAATCAGCACAGAAGAAAGACTTCTGGCAACGGCACATTCAGGCGTGGGAACAAAGTAAGCTTCCACAGAAGGCTTATTGTCAACAGCACAATATTTCCTATGCCAATTTTGGTTATTGGCGGACACGTTTAAAGCGCCTGGAAAATCCAGTGCCGAAGCTGGTGCCAGTGACATTAACGCGGCCTACGATGGTGATAATGACGCTATCAATGGGTATTCGTATTGAGGTGCCAACGAATGCACTGGCGGAGGTTTTATCGGTGGTTGTTCGCAGCCAACAGGAGATCAGTTGATGCTGCGGCCTGATAATGAGATCCAAGTGTATCTGTATAGTGAACCGGTTGATATGCGTAAGTCGATGAATGGTTTGTCGATCTTAGTCGAGCAGGAGATGGACCTGTCGCCGACCATCGATGCGCTGTTTGTCTTTTGTAATCGTGGGCGAGATAAGGTTAAGCTACTCTGCTGGGAACGTAATGGGTTTATCGTTTGGTATAAGCGTTTAGAAAAGCAGCGCTTTCGTTGGCCCAGCGCTGGTGAGACCCTGAGTGTCACGGGGCAGGAGTTAAACTGGTTGCTGGATGGCTTTGATATTGTTAATCACCCACCGCATTCAGCATTGAATTTTAGCTCGGTAGCTTGACCGTTCAATGGTAAAATACGCGCATGCGCGCGACAAAAAAACAGTCATTAGAATCCCTTCCCTCTGATCCAGAAAAACTAAAATTAATCATCATGAAATTGTCTTCACGCGTTGCTGCGCTTGAAGAATATGTGCTGTTGGGACGCGCCAATAAATATGGGGCCAGTTCAGAAAAATCAGTCGATCAACGTGAGATGTTTAACGAAGCCGAGTTGTCGGTGGTGGCTGAATCGGTACTGGTTGAGCAGACCGCAGCGCGTGAAGCGCAATCAAATACCATCGCAGATAAACCAAAAAATAAGGCCGGCCGCAAACCCTTACCCGGTAGCTTACCGCGCATTCGCATCGAACATCGCATACCGGCAGCCGAACAAGTGTGT
Organism: Thiotrichaceae bacterium; assembly: GCA_002401765.2. GTDB lineage: Bacteria > Pseudomonadota > Gammaproteobacteria > SZUA-140 > SZUA-140 > SZUA-76. The sequence continues at coordinate 3,198 of NVTY02000060.1, read as the reverse complement.
GGTTGCGGCTGCCAACGTGTTGAGATCGGTGAAGTCACCAGCGAGCAGTTAGATATTATTCCCGCCAAGGTGCAGGTCATCGTTAACGTACGTAAAAAATACGCCTGCCAACATTGTGAATCAGGGGTCATCACCGCCCCCTTACCCGCGCAACCCATCCCTAAAAGCAATGCCAGCCCCGGTATGCTAGCTCATGTCGCCATCGCCAAGTATCAGGATGGTCTGCCACTACACCGTCAGGAAACGGTGCTCAGTCGCAGTGGTGTTGAGATCCCACGCAACACCCTGGCCAACTGGATGATCAAGTCAGGCGAATTAACTCAGCCGCTCATCAACCTGCTTGACGATAAGCTGATCGCTTATCCCATCATGCACTGTGATGAAACGACGCTGCAGGTACTCAAAGAACCCGATAAACAGGCCAGCCAAAAATCCTATATGTGGGTGCGGGTCGGTGGGCCGCCGACACAACCCGTGCGCCTTTTTCACTATGCCGACAGTCGTCGTGGCGAAGTCGTTAGCGCCTTGCTCGCAGGTTACAACGGTTATCTGCAAACCGATGACTATGCCGGATACAACGCCGTATGCGCTGAAAACACCATTACCCAATTAGGTTGCTGGGCACATGCCCGGCGCAAGTTTATCGATGCGCAGAAAGCCGCCACAGGGAAAACCGGGCGAGCAGGGAAGGCTGACGTTGCCGTCCGACTGATCGCGAAATTGTATGCCATTGAAAAGCGAATCAAACCACTTTCCCCCACAAAAAAGCACGCCGCGAGGCAAACAGAATCATTGCCCATCCTGGCCGATATTCGCCAGTGGCTGGATAAAACCCTGCACCACACGCTACCCAAAGGACTGCTGGGAAAAGCTTTATCATACCTAACCAAGAACTGGAAAAAACTCACGATTTATACAGAAGACGGTCGGCTATCGATCGATAATAACCCAGCAGAAAATGCGATACGCCCCTTCGTCATTGGCCGTAAAAACTGGTTATTCAGTGCCAGCGTCAGAGGAGCGAAATCCAGCGCTAACTTGTATGGCCTGATCGAAACAGCCAAGGCCAATGGCTTAGAACCTTATGCTTATCTTCGGCATGTTTTTAAGGCGCTTCCCCTGGCTGACAATGTTGAGGAGGTCGAGGCGCTACTGCCCTGGAACGTGAGTCTGGAATCAGCTGCCATTAAATGAACTTTTGCTAGATGGGGTTTATCGATCGTTTACCATTATTGGCTGATTTACCCGAGCTAGGTGATTTGAACAATAAAGAGATTGCAGCATTAGTCGGTGTTGCGCCCGTCAACCGCGATAGCGGTAAAATGAGAGGAAAGCGGCACATCCAGGGAGGTCGTGCTTCCATACGAACAGTACTTTACATGGCAACGCTCAGCGCCACTCAATGCAACCCAGTTATTAAGGCGTTCTATAAAAAATTACTCGCCAAAGGAAAGTTTCAAAAAGTAGCACTTACGGCATGCATGAGAAAATTCATCACGATGCTTAATGCAATGGTAAGGGATAAATGCGCGTGGGCGTATTAGTTTTTATTCAGGGATTGACACCACAGTCGCTTGTTAGAGGGATATTACGCCCAACTAACTCCGGACGGCAATTCATAGCTACTGTACTCTAGATGTACTACTCTACGATGAGATGGGTATTTTGCTTTACTTGATGAATGTAAAATATGTGGCCTCATTATTACCGCCCCACCTGCACCTACAATACATGAAGTATATGGTTCTTTCTTAATCCTTTTGTCTATTTCTTCTTGTTTGAGTATTCCTTGGAGATGGGTTCCAGGAATTACTTTTAAGCAACCATTGTCTTCATTTGTAGAATCAATATGTAACCGCAAGGTTACCATTTTATTAAGCACCTCCACGGGTGGCTGTGCATGATGAACACCATCTTTCATTGACCACTGACTCCACCCTTCTTTGTCTATCTTCCTATTTAGAGTTACTGTTTTATCTTGATGCCAAGTAACATACCAATTTTTCTCTGGTGTCTTATCAAAGAATAGTGCCCTAACCAACTTAGCCTCACCTTTCAAGTATTCACTTGCAATTGAAACTATCTTATTATCCAACACAAGTTCCGATATTGATGAAAACCTTTTTTCTAGGTTTCTCACCCCATAAGTTTTAAATTTCATACTATCAAGGTTTATATCAGACTTTACTAGTTCTATAGTTTCAGCTGAAAGCACTGACTCTCGGAGTTCTACACCATCGTTTTCGAATTTCAGTACTGCCAATATTTTTTCCCTCTAACGCTAAGCTAAGCGGCGCGCTTTTCAGCGTCCGCTTGAGCTTTTTGTTAGCTTTTTCTTAATAGCTAAAAATATAAATGTAAAGATAGATACTGCTAAGAAAGAGACTATCAAATTAACAATAGCCACTAAATCAGCAATATCTTCAGCATTAGCTGTTCCATACAGATCAGATGCCCAAATAGCAAAAGGTTTGGGATAAGTGATAAAAATACCAAAGTTATTACGGAAATAGCCGTAAATGTGGAGCAATATAAATGTCCCCGTTATTAACCAAATAATTAAATATTTATACCTTATCATTGGCTTCACCGTACCCAAACCTTACCGTAGCACTCTAACCCCACATCCGGAATTTCTATTGTTTTGGTTCCCTTTAATAGAGCGCGTACTACCTGGAAATCCGTCCAGTCGTTAATGGTGATACAACCTTGACTAATACCGAATTCACCACTTGGATGAAGACGAAATTGCCCGCGCTTTACTTGTTTGCAATAGGTTTCATCGTCTATTTTATTGTCAATAGCATACAGCGCAAACCAGTCATCATTATAATCTACCCCGAATAGGCTTTTAAATCGCTCCTTTAAGCTAGATTGACGATCAAAAATATAGTAATTTCCCTTGGGGATAGGGCCTTTATTTGGTAAACATTGCGACATGGCACGGTTTACGTGTTCGCCTAAACCGGAAAATGCTGGAAATGACGGAGCACCCATCTTAAAAGTACTCATGGGTTTATTGTTCAGTTCAAAACTACAATCAATCATAAGTCTTTCCTTTTTTATTAAAGCTAACGAGGCTGTAGGAAAACCCGTTTTGAGCGCAACGATTTCCCTCAGCGTTAAATATTTTATACACTCATTATTACTCAATATATTTATATTTCAATATTTAATTGTCGCTTGCGCCTTATATAT
>NVTY02000013.1 GCA_002401765.2 Thiotrichaceae bacterium | reverse complement strand
TGGCGTAGTTCAAAAACACCCGGTATACAACAAGCGCTGAGCAATGACTATTTGAAAGCGGAAGGTCTGTTTTCTTTAAGGGACGGTTGGATAAAGATACATTATCCTAGCGGATAGTTAAATGAACCGCCCTGTGCGGAGCCGCATGCAGGGTGGTGTGGGGAGGGCTGATTAGTTGTCAGCCCTTACCCGATTTAGCTATTTTTAGGTACATACGGTGGTAGCTTATCTGAACATGCTATTATTTTATTTAAATATTGCTCAAATATATGATTAATTTCACAGCCTGTTGTAGTGTTACGTAATGCCTCCCATCTGTACTCTTCAGCATCAGGGTCGCCTATGTCAGTCCACCCCCGTGGTAACCCTAATTCCTCTTCCGCATCTTCAATTGTTTTTCCTAATGTAACAAAATTACTGCTAGTAAAATATTGCTGAGCATCAATTGATGCACCAAATATTAAATATGCGTCATATATTAATTCGACAACTGAAGTAAAGTAATTATTACATGATGTAATTATGTCTTCTTTAGGGACATCTGGTAGGTCTTTAGATGAACCAAAATAATGTAGTATTTTATTATCAGAGAATTCACCACCACCATATGGACTTACACCAATATGTTGTGACACTCGACGAAAATTATTGAAGAACTTTGATAATTTATCGGTTTTCATTATTTCTTGATGTTGTTTATACCAGCCATCGAAATCATCATGCCCCTTCATCACTGACTGAAGTGAAAATGTAGTGCTTCTTGATGAAGATACGAATGCACTTAAATAACATGATAATTCGAATAAATTGAACCCACATTGAGACAGCTTCTTTAAGAAGAAATCTGCCTCTGCAACTTTCGTATCTACTAATTCAAATGATCTCATCTTGTTTTTGATAGTTAACGATTAAAGTCCCAGAGAGCGGTAGCGAACGTTCTTGACTGCCTTGTTATGTGTTTTCAGAATATTCACGTATAACCTCAACAACTTCAACTTTATATGATTTATACCAAACAGAGCGACCAAGTTCTTGTACTGCAAGGTGCTCGGCATCTTGTTTCCACTCTTTTATTTGTTCTTGGTTCTTCCAGTATGATATTGCTATTTCATTATCATCTTCTGTTACAGCGACAAACTCTGTGCAACCATATTTGTTTATAGCTAACTCTCGCATTCTTTGTGCAGCTTTAGAATAGCTTTCATCAAGGGTGTTAATTTTTGCTTTAAATATTACTGCGTACATCTATTTGTAATTCCTTTTACACATAACGTTTGAGCTCAGCCGACCATTGGAGCGGCTTGAGGCTTGTGGCATTCGCCACAAACGAATGCCGCGGAAATGGGTCGGCTGCAGCGTTTGGTTAGCGCTGGTGAACCACCAATGTTCAAATTATTGAATGAACCTTCAGCCGCTGGTGATTCGCTTTTTATTTTAGTTACAGCCAATTTTCTACCCATTTCTGCTTCACTTTAATATGCTGATTATCACTTTATTTGTAACCAATGACCATGATATTTCTCACCATTGAACTTCCACTCCTACGATGAGTTTTCATCGCTTGTACCCAAGTAATAGTGTTGACTGATGCTCTAATTTCTCTTTGTTACAACTTACCCTGTTTCGTTTGATGCTTTTAGATCTTTGGCGCTAACGTTTTAACTTAGCTGCGGCACACTGAACTTGCAGGAAACAAACTGCGACAATGCCCGTCTGCTGCAACGACTGGTTAGCGATCGGTGTGCTGCTACCACTAAAAAAAACCATTGTACTTACGGCTGACTGATTTTCGCTTTTGATCTTTGTTAGCGCATTAACTTTGAGTTTACTTCGTCTTTAAGACGATCCATAACACCTTCTCTTGCAAAACTGAAATAACTATCATGGCCAATTATTATATGGTCATAAAACTCCAGACCAAGAGACACTGTATTGATTAGAAGGTTTGAAGTAAATTGTTCATCGCTAGCGCTAGGCGTAGGATCTCCAGATGGGTGATTATGAACAATAATAATGCCATAGGGGTTCAAGGGTATTGCCCCACGTATGGTTTCAATTGGTCGTGCATAAACTGAGTCAACTGCCCCAATTGCAACAACCTCGAAACATAGCATCTTTAATTTGGTATCTAAGCTTATTGTTATTAGCTTTTCTTTTGCTTCGTTCTGGAGGTCAGAAAATAACTCATATACCTTCTGAGCATCTGTGAGTTTCTCATTCACTGGTGCACCAGACTTAACTCGCCGCTTCTTATAGCGAACTTCAATTTCCCTAATATAAATTGGTTGCGTATCAGTGTTAGCCATTTCTCTACCCTTACTTTTTTCCAGAACTTGTCTAGTCACAAGACCCATTGGTCTACCAATGCGATATCCTACAGCCATTTGTCACGATTAACCTTTTTTCTGTCCGAGTGTATGCATTTGTTATGCGCTAATGTTCCCTTGCTTGATTGCCCACGATGTTAGCCACGTAAGAAAACCTATCATAATAGCAGCCCCTATTATAACTGTTAAGAACTCTAAATCAGAAGCTATCCCAGGTTTTTGCCCTTCAAACAGTTGATTGTACTGAGACCATAAAAATTCGGAAAATGGAATGGCATGGATACTATTAAACCACCAATATGTGATTAAGACTGAAGCTATTATGACCCAACACCAGAATAGTAGCTTAGATGAAATTCTGTTCATTTGACCACCAGGCGACCATATGACTCAAGCTCTGTGTCGGGGATAAGACTCTTTGATGTATTTTTTAGTATTGCTCGAAAGAACAAAAAATCGGATTCCTTGTTAATAACAACACAGCCTTCACTTTTACCAAAAGGCCCTTTGGGATGAAGTCGAAATAGGCCGCGTTTCACATTATTACAGAAAGTTTCATCATCAATTTTCTCGTCAATTGCATATAATGCAAACCATGTATCTCGGTCAGTGAATAAATCTCGTAATGGGCCAAGTAGTCCACCAGACTGGCGATCAATGATATAGTATGTGCCAGGTGGGATTGGCCCTTGGTTTGGAACACATGCAGAAATACGTTTATTAACGTGCTCACCAAGACCCGAGAAAGCGGGGAATAATGTGGCTCCGCACTTAAAAATACTCATTGGCTTGCCATTTAGTTCAAATTTACAATCAATCATATGAGTTTCCTTTTTAGTGCTAACGAGGCTGTAGGAAAACCCGTTTTGAGCGCAACGATTTCCCTCAGCGTTAAATATTTTATACACTCATTATTACTCAATATATTTATATTTCAATATTTAATTGTCGCTTGCGCCTTATATATTGATGCCTGGTCGTTCATGGCCCATATTCGTCTCTCTAATGCCTTAGTTCACCGTAATTCATCAGCTTCTCTATGTTGTGCACCATGCAGTAAAGTTGCCATTGGCCTTGAACCTTCGCTTTGCCTCGCAAGCTAAATCGATTCAAGCCTTTGTTGCTACCCATATTGGCAAAGACGGGTTCGACCACTGACATTCGGTGGCTATAGATTTGTTTTCCTTTGTCACTATCAACCCGCGCCTTCATCCAGTCGGTGTAGTTAGGTTCGGGTGTGCGTTGTTTGACGATGAATGAGACTTGTCTTCCATGGCCGTTCCGAGTGTCGGCTGAGTCGGGCTTCTTCATGCATTGTTGTTTCTGTTCACAGTCTCGGCAGTCAGTTAGCCTTCCTTCAAAATACAGCTTGTCGTTGCCGTATTGGTCTTTCTTTTCATTTTTAAGCCACAGGCTTTTTCCTGCTGGGCATACGCAACTTTTATCATCGCTGTTTAACTCAAATTCGGTCGCGGGATAGCGGCTGTTACCTTTCTTTTTAGTCAATTGATTTCGTTTGCCGTACTTTTTCTTTTGATCGATAAATTTAGGATCGCGGCTACGAAAATGTTTATCGGGAATGTAGGCATCGATGTTGTTTTGGTGCAGGTAAGCCATGTTGTCTTCATTGGCATAGCCGGTGTCTGCGGTGACGATGATGCCATCCTGGTAGATATCATCACTGATTCCCAGTCGGTTAAAGCGTTCTTTGATGATGTTAAGAACAGGCTTTAATACATGGTGTTCCTGCCCTTCACCAAAGGCCTGGGCATCGATGATGATTTGATGTTTTTTATCAACCGAGGCGACGCCGTTGAATCCCTGTATGGTGCCTTTACTGGTGGTCATCTTGGCCGACTCGTTGTCGGTAATATTGCTTTTCACTTCAGTTTTTTTCTTGCCCTTTCCTTGTCTCGGCTCGTTGTGATCGAGAAATCTTTCGATTTTATCGTGGGCTTTGTTGAGTGTGTCGATGGTCTGTGCGGTACGCTTCTCTCTGGCGTCATCATGATCCTCAACCGGGTCATTGTCCTGATGAAGGTTCATTTGGTATTGGATCATACGCTTGAGTTTGTCACGCTTTTCACCCAGCTCTTTAAAGGTGCCTGACCAGGTTTTCGCGGCGTCTGAACGCATCTTACAACCGTCAATCGCAAACAGTTCATTGCCCAATAGTCCTTCATCAAAACAGATGAGCAGGATCTGTTCAAAGATCGCTTCGATGTCACTGGGCTTACTGCTAATAAAGTCGGCAATGGTAGTAAAGTGCGGGTTACTGTTACAGGCAAGTGCTTTGAAGATGATGTTGTATTGGCAGCACCACTGAATTTCACGGCTGGAGGTAATGCCTTTTGAGTATGCAAACAGGATGATTTTGAGCAACATGGCGGGATCATAGGCGGGACGCCCAACATCATCATTTTTATAGCGGGGGTAAAAAACCGACAGGTCGAGTTTTTGATCGATTAAGTAATGCAGCGCGTGCTCAAAGGTGCCCGGCTGTAGTTGATCTTCAAAATTAAGCGCGATCAACATGTCTTGCTTGTAATTATTGGGAATGAACTTTGGCATCGCATCAATCCTTAATAGTGTGATGCTATTTTAGCTGATTTTAGTGGTGACTGGGGGTTTTCCTACAGCTTGAACGTTGCGCTTAACCGGCATGCCGGAGCGACGCTTTGAATTGTGCAACTATGACCGAAGGGAATGCATAATTCAAACGTTGTGGAGGCATGTCCGCGTTGAAGCGCCTTGTTAGCTCCATGACTTTCTACGATCCTCAAATAGCCCCCATAACCTAACGAGTTCCTTAACAGGATTTTTGTGATCATCAACTCTTAAGTTAGGGCACATGTACCACTGGTCCTTATTTTTAGGAGCCATGATCTTTAGGGCTGCTGATTGCTTTCCTCTCTTATCTGCGTTCACTCGCTCACCTTCTTGAATAGCCCTAAGAAGCCTCAAAGAAAGTGATTCAGATGAATTTTCTTCGAATATTTCTACCATTCGAGAAATTACTTCATTTCTATCAAGTGAATTTCCTGCTGCAACACAGTTTACCCCTACCTCATGGCTATATTCCAATTCGCACTCAGTTCCAGTATGTGCCAACAATTCATTATCAGTGGTTGCCAGTATTATTTGCCGTTTTCTTACATTTTCATCACTCGCCAATATAGATGCTAATGCTGCTTTTGCACTCTCTCCTTTGCTAATTCTTACAAATATGTCATTGGCC
>NVTY02000012.1 GCA_002401765.2 Thiotrichaceae bacterium | reverse complement strand
TGGCGTAGTTCAAAAACACCCGGTATACAACAAGCGCTGAGCAATGACTATTTGAAAGCGGAAGGTCTGTTTTCTTTAAGGGACGGTTGGATAAAGATACATTATCCTAGCGGATAGTTAAATGAACCGTCCTGTGCGGAGCCGTATGCAGGGTGGTGTGGGGAGGGCTGATTAGTTGTCAGCCCTTACCCGATTTAGCTTTTTCTTGATGACTAAAAATATAAAGGTAAAGATAGACACGGCTAAGAAAGAGACTATGAAATTAAGAATAATTTCTAAATCAGCTATATCTTCAGCATTAGCTGTTCCATACAGATCAGACACCCAAAGAGCAAAAGGTTTGGGATAAGTAAAACCAAAGTAATAATAATAATTTCCGATAATGTAGGCCAATATAACTGTCCCCGTTATTAACCAAATAATTAAATATTTATATCTTAGCATTGGCTTCACCATACCCTAACCTTACCATAGCACTCTAACCCCACATCCGAAATTTCTATTGTTTTCGTTCCCTTTAACAGAGAACGTACTACCTGGAAATCCGTCCAGTCGTTAATGGTGATACAACCTTGACTAATACCTAAAATACCACTTGGGTGAAGGCGAAATTGCCCGCGCTTCACTTGTTCGCAATAGGTTTCGTCGTCTATTTTAGTGTCAATAGCATAGAGCGCAAACCATGCGTCCTTCTCATTTTTATTGAATATGCTTTTAAATCGCTCCTTTAAGCTAGATTGACGATCAAAAATATAGTAACTCCCCTTCGGGATAGGGCCTTTATTTAGTGAACATTGCGACTTGGAATTGTTTACGTGTTTGTCTAAACCGGAAAATTCTGGAAATGACGGAGCACCCATTTTAAAAGTGCTCATGGGTTTATTATTCAGTTTAAAACTACAATCAATCATAAGACTTTCCTTTTTTATTAAAGCTAACGCCAAGCTAAGCGGCGCACTTTTTAGCGTCCGCTTAAGCTTTTTGTTATGTGTGTTTTTGCAACTGCCATTAGCACTACAATAAAAATTGATGCCACAAAATAGCCCAACAACACATAGGAAAATATAATTGGAGCAATATCCATTCGTTGAGATTCGGTTAGATATGGAAATATTATTTTATTATATGAGAATAGATAAATACCAAAATTTATTACAAACATAAAAGCAACTAAAGACACATATAAGGATAATGATTTCATTTCATTTCATTTCATTTCATTTCCCAGAACCAGATTTTCCTGCTGCGATTGAGGTCTGATAACGTGCCAAAAAATTCATATACTGACCTAAAGAACATACTACTGCTTGTAATTTTGTCTTTATCCCATAGATCGATGTGGTCTCCGCTTCTAGTCTGTTCAGATTCGCTTCCACGTGGCCAGTAGTCTTTAAAGAATATTACACCAGTCTTATCGGCAAGCTCCTTTTGAAAGGTTTTAGGGTTTACTTCGATCATTTTTTCGAAACCTCCCGGCGGAGAGGCCCTTAACCCCTTTGCAAGATCCTCGGCTAGTAAAATATGTTTTGGCCCTGCTGAATGAGACCAACATTTATTGCCTTTGTAACCAGCAATGCTAATACCAGATTTGATCAGGCATTCACTAAGCATAATTGCACAATAATCACTGAAAGGCTTACTGCTATCCTTTTGCTTATTGAAGCATTTTGACGACAACAGCCTTTTATCTGGGTAGTTATTCCATAACGCTTTAAACTTACTCATGACTTTCCTCTATTGATGTTTATCTTGACACACCGGGTAGGTCAGGGGCCTCACGACCCCATTCCCCCCTCAGAACCGAGCGTGATAGTTTCCCATCTTGACGGCTCAAGCATTCCTAAAGGACACCACTGTGGGGTGCCCCAGCTGTTGTACCTCATCAGGCCCATTGCAATTGACACGCCTTCGATCCCAAAATAGGTAAGAGGCGCGATTCCTTTTTATGCCGTCGTTGCCAAAAATAATAGGCATCTTCTTGCGTATAAGGATTTGCAGTGGCTCTGATTTTAATGTGCCGCCGTATGCCTATTGCACTTAAGCGGATAACCGAATATTCACGATCACCCTGCTTGGTTTTGCCTTTAACCGAAAAGATATTTCGGCCACCTGAACCCGACCAATAGTGACGTGCTAGCCACTTCCTGGACTTGTTCTGATGCCTTCGACATATCATACGCCAAAGCTATTGATAGACATAGGTATCCACTCGAGAAAAGGCCGCCGATGACACCACGTGGCGGTGGTAATTACCCCAGCCCCGCAGTGTTTGGTTCAGCACTTTTATCAGCACTGTCATCGGTGCGCTTACGTGTTTGCGGCATAGAACTCCAACCTTTTGTTTCAGAGCAAGAACGCCCTGTTGCGATGGTGTGATGTGCAGCACATTGCCATGTTTGCGAAAGGTTTGCCCAAGGAATGTAAAGCCGTCTTTTATGTGCGTGATCGCGGTCTTCTCTTCTGATAGACTGAGACCGCGCGCTTTGAGGAACACTTCTACCGCCGGTTTAACTTGCTCTTCAAGCAGGCGTTTTGATTTGCCTGTGATGATGAAGTCATCTGCATACCGAACGAAGTTGACACGGGAGCGACGAGGAACAGCGTCTTTCACAACCTGCTCTAAGCCGTCCAGGGTTATATTCGCCAGGGTGGGACTGATAATCCCGCCTTGCGGCGTTCCTTTTCGCGTTGGATAAAGTCGATTTTCATCGACATACCCACATTCAATCCACTTGCGAAGCACGTCGCGATCCATCGGGATGTTCTCGAGCATCCACGAATGGCTGATGTTGTCGTAACATCCCGCAATGTCACCCTCCAGAACCCAGCTCGCTGAATTTGGCTTTGCTAGCGCATTAAAACCGGCCGCAATCGCATCGGCACAGCTACGCAGCTCACGAAACCCATACGAGTTTCCGTCAGCCGTTGTTTCTGCAACCGGTGCTAAGCCGAGTTTATACAATGCTTGCATCGCACGATCAAACATCACCGGGATACTGAGTGGGCGCTTTTTCAAGCTGTTCTTCTTCGGGATATAGATCCGTCTAAGTGGCTGAGGACGATAGCCACGTTTGCGCAAGCTGCAAGCAGCTCGCCATTTGGCTCGGGCACCTTTCCAACAGATGCCGTCTACGCCAGGGGTATTCTTCCCCTTGTTTGAGGTCACTCGCTTCACAGCCAGTAGCTTGGCGTAGAACGAGTGTGAGAGACAATATTGCAAGGCGCGAACCTTGTTCCATTGACCCTCCTTTACAGCCTTTGCGATACGCATCTGCAGCCTTCTAACAACACGGCGAGCATGGTTCCAGTCGATCTGGTTCCACTTCTCCGTGTCGTCGATGAGCGCACCAGCCGAAGCTATCATTTGCTTTCTCATCTTAACAAGGTTCTCCAAATTCTCTCGCAACGGAACACCTGTTGGACGTGGGCACGCTGTTTCACCACCACCGAAAGTGATCGCTTTAACGTTGAGTCTTGTTGCAGACTCTATCCACTCCGTTACAGAGTGGCATTCGCTTCTTCCAACTTCTCATTGTGATGCTTCCATAAGCTTGCCTTACGGTTAGCCTGCCATGCATTGCGACCATGGCGAAATCATCACTTTTCCACGTTCCGCATAATTGCTCTTATAGACAACTTAGGTGAAGCCTGGACGCCGGTAGCACTGCAATTCCGTGCAAGTACGTTAGAGACTTGCAGCTTGGCTACGCATGCAAACACAAGGAAGCATGCCTTTAACCTATTAACACTCGTAGGTTTGTTGCTATTGACGACGCGTGAGACTCTTTAATTAATTTCACCTTATTGTCTGATCCTAGCCCTTAACCGGAGAGTATTGCCGGAGGGGTTTTCCTGTTACCATTCAAACCCAATTCGGTACATTGTCCGTGAGGCTTCGCACCCCGTCATCAGCGCAACGGTAGCACGCTCACATAGGAGACCGGAGGGAACACTCCGAGTGCAGATACTGTGATGTTCTACAGTAGCTCCACATACAATTATGCGACATCGTGTCGCAACTAACGTCATGCTCAGCGGCAGGCAGAAGTGGCGCGTATTTTTGCTCCGCAAAAATCGTGGCGCTTTTGACTGTCCGCTGGAGCATTTTGTTATGCATGACTTAGTTTATTATTTTCATTTCATATGCGAAAGAGTGGAATGCTTTGGTTTCTAGATTGGGAGGGCAAACACCGCTGCGTGCATATGTAGCGCTAGTTACAATCGTTCCATTGTTTTGTATAGCTACCGCCACATATTTAGTTTTGCATTCATCTCCGCTCCCTGTTGGTAATTCAACAAAAAACATATTTGAATTTCCTATTAGTCGCAGGTGGATTACATTTGATTTATAATGTATAACAAATTTACAATCAGATGATTCAGGCAAGCTTAGTTCGATCAACTTCGATTCACCCGCTTTATTTGTAGCTTTTAATCTGCATTGATTGTCTATTTCCAATTGAGTACTAGAAACAATTAGTGGCTCTGCATGCAAATAAACAGAAAAAAACATTAGCGGTATAAGAAATAATATTTTCATTTTAATGTCCACATCCATATTGTTTCTGCATGCCAATACTCATCCCCTACAGGATCAGCTCCGTCCCATAAATCAATATGCCCTTGCCCACTAAAACCAGGGATCTTCATGTAGCAAACTATCCCTTTTTTACCAATAGCATCATCAGGTGGAGTACTACGGCTTTCTTGTGCGTTCCATCCAAAATCCCGAACCCCGAATACTGACGGCTTGGCAAGGATAGCACCAAGATCTTGAGCTCCACGAATATGGCCATGCGGACATTTATTTTTATGTGACCTCTTGAATACATCTAAAAATTTTTCATTAGATCTCACAAGTGCTTCACTCATCCGAATTGCACATGTATTTGGAAAATGCATAGAACAAGTATGAGTTCCTCCTTGTTTTTTTTTATAGTTTGACTTCAGTTTATAGAATGATGGTCTTAACATAATTTTCTCCTTGATTGCATAGCCATTGAAAAATATGTCCGGTTGATTTTTTTGTTATGTTACTCTACCAATTTGACGCTATATCAACACATTCACACTCAGACTCAGACAACTATTTTTTTTCTTTCTTTACTTCCATTAATTCATCTATATTCGCCACTAACTCTTTCCAGTTGCGAATTTTTTTTATTTTTTTGGTTTTTGGCTCTGAATCTGAAAGTGTGCGAATAAATTTTCTCATTTCTAATGCATCAGCTGAACGTAATACAAAACTGGTATCTTGGTTTATACTTCCGGGGAGAATAACTGGTTGTTGTATTGCATCAGAATAATTTGAAAGTTCTGTAAACGAAGATTCGTATGGATTTTCTGATTTTAGCTTCCCTGCTATAACATAAGACGCATAATTCCTGTGCGCAGAATCAAGAGAAACAGAATACACCTTTAAGTCATTACTATCTCTATTATAAACAGCCGCAGTCGTTAGCCACCTTTTACTTTTTAATCGTTTTGGTTTAGATACAACAATGAAACCTTCTATAGCATGATTAAATTCTTCCCAAGCGACTCGTGCCTTCACTCCAGGCAGGGCATCAGCAATACGGCTAACGCGATTATCCGTAGAATTTACTTTTGTTTCTACGGAAGATAACGTACCTTTCATATCAAATACATTAATACCCAAAAACCCAAGCGGTACAAGGATAATTCCTCCAACAATAATAGGCACCCATATTTCAATTTTCATACCTTTTATCCTCTATAGAACATAACGCCATGCTCAGCGGCAGTTTAAAGTGGCACGTTTTTGCGAATGCAAAACAAGTGCTGCTTTAAACTGTCCGCTGGAGCTAATTGTTAGCAGTAAATATTAAGCGCAATACCTGCTGACCAGTTGGCTCATGTAATTTCTCTTCCCGAAGTTCGAATCCATATCGAGAGTAAAATTTACGTCCAATTACGTTTTCTTTGAACACCTCAACTTCAAGGTCTCCGTGCAATTCCTGTGCTTTATCCATTAGCGTTTTGCCCACCCCCCTACCGTGACAATGAGGCTGAAGAAATATTGCGCCAACCTCATTACCCATGAGTGCTATAAAGCCTTGTACTTCACCGTCTATTTCTGCGACCCACGTATCGGTGTTTGGCATATAAATGTCAGCAACATTCTTGCGCTCTTGCGCGATGAATTCATCGGTCATAAATTTATGAGCCAATCGTGTTGCAACTTCCCATGAGTCGAGAACTGCGTCTAAATCTGAAACCATATACTGGCGAATGTTTACTTCCATCGTTTTTCCTACTTTTGTTAACTGATGGCGGCTATTCTAGTGAGCCTCTATCAATATTGATTGAAGAAAAGCGACAGTTTTTAATTGAATTCAAAATCCCCGTAAATATCTATAGTTAGATCTCGTTGTTGTGCATACTCAGCAGGCGTTCTACCGATAGAATTCTTGAGGTGACGAATTAAATGGGGTTGATCGCTAAAGTCATACTTGCTGGCAACATCAACCCAATTAATATCTCCTTCATTAAGCTGATACAAATAGTTCAGCATTTCCTCTAAACGAGTCATGGAGTGGACTTGTTTCATAGTTAGGCCGGTCACTCTCATAAAACTACGCTCAATAGTACGTTGTGAACGATACAACTTTTCTCCAATTTCAGTTATAGCCGTGTCGCTGAGTAATAGTAAGATTTTACGAACTAAATTGCTATGTTTGTCTTCGTGACTAGTCAAGAACCAAGGAGAGAGAATTTCATCAAGTATATTGCATACTTGTTTTTTCTGTTCTACAGCGTCAGTCAATAGTTGGTCTGAGCTAAATGCCTCCAAACCAATTAGTTGATTAATATCAACAGACTCAACCTTATCTAGACTAGAGCTAAGATTAGGCATATTTAAGGAATAAGGCGCCCCTATTCTAAATTTAATCCCAACAATCTGGAATGGATCTGAATGATCCATCGTAAACGTTTTTAGGTGCGGAAAGATCCAGTGATTCCCGTTAACTTTTTGGGATATAGGACCATAAGTATACTCGTACGCACGATTAAGGTTGGAGATAATCAAATGGGAAGATGGATCTGGATTAAGCTTAGGATAGATATTGCTGTGGTCATGTGACTCTTTTTCCAAAAACCAATAGCACTCAACATACTTGGATACACTCCCAATTTTCGGTAATAGTTTCCAGCTTTTCATTTAAATAACCAAAATTCACTGTGGAATGAATTACTGCTAACGGCCAAAATCACCGGGAAAACAAAGCGGAAGGAGGCACGACTGTAGCTTTGTTTTTTCCGAGTGCATTTTATTTGTTAGGATCTTTTGAATTTTATTACGTTTTATCTTCATCCCAATATGTAGCTTCAATTTTATTACCATCAATGTCTATAATAAAACAACCATAGTATGCATCGCCATAGTCAGGTCTTGGTCCAGGGGCGCCATCATCCGTACCACCTAGACTTAATGCTACTTCGTGAAATGCATGAACTTCTTGTTTTGTTGTGGCTATAAACCCGACATGTGAACCATTACCTATCGTTGCCGGTTCACCATTTATGGGTGTTTGTACCCAAAATTCAGGCAGCCCTTTACCATATGCTACTGCACCAGGATATGACATCACCTGCTCACACCCTAATGTTGATAATACTTTGTCATAAAACTCTACAGCACGATCAAAGTTATTCGTACCGATAGAAATGTGCGAAACGATGCTTGTAATTTCTGTGCCCATGATTAAATCTCCATACAATTGAAATGAACTGCTTTCGTTTTTGTTGCAATCCTAACGCTTTGCTCAGCGGCAATTTAAAGTGACACGTTTTTGCGACAGCAAAACAAGTGAAACTTTAAATTGTCCGCTGGAGCTATTTGTTAGCATTTTACAATGAGCCAATACCCGAACCGACAACATATGGGAAAACAATTAGCGTATAGACTATTGCCCCTATAATAAGATTAACGACTACATGGATTATTTTATATTTTATATTTTTCAAATACTTGGCACCACAAATAATAAAATACATCCCAAATATTGCTGCGACTATTTGTGGGAAAAACCAGATTTCCCTAGGTATTCCATTGGAATGACCATAAAAATCATTGCTTGTTATCCGTAAAGAATAATCAATCGCTAATTCTGCGAGCAAAATCCCAACGAATATCCCCCATGCATATATGGTGCTTGATTTATAATTCATTGAGCTAGCCTAATTGATTGCGGGTCTGGATTTAGAGCAATGAGGCATAAAATATGTTTGAGGTATTCTTTTTTCATGGCTGATATCCAATCCTTTTAAATTATCCTGCACTTTACCTCCGGCTAACTCTATGACAGTTTGAACCCAACTATTACTATTAAATCCCATACCCGCAAGAGGATATTTTATCGAGCGACTGGTTTATATAATAATTGTCTACCAGTTTAAGGATTTTTCTAATAGCAATTTGATCATGCACCTTGGGAAATTTTACTTGTATTACCTCTGTATCAAAATACTCTAACGTAGCTTCGTAATCGCTTTCTTCAAAAAACTCTACCGCTAAATTACCCCGGTTATGTGTGCCTATAACATAGCCAACTTTACCATTCCCTAATGTTCTTAAAGATATAAATTTGCCACCCAATGTGGCCACCGGGTGAGGATTGGATTGTTCTTCGATTATAATAAACTGATGGGTACCAATTGGAAAACCATCCAAATCTCTTGCTGCAATATATACGGGCATACAATTTTTCCTCTATTTATTATGCTAACGTTTTGGGTGAGTAGCGCGGGGGATAACGCAGAACTCTGCTGAAACTACTTCACTACAACTCACCGCAAACTTTAAAAGAGCCAAAATCCCCCGCGTCAACTCGACCCATTTGTTAGGCCATGACGCCACCACCATTCCTTGACAAGCACTACCCAACATGATTATGCTCTTTTCCACGGAGCGTGAAAACTCCAAAAGGTGGGCAAAACCGCTACCTGTGCATTAGCGGTTTTTTTGTGCCTAAATTTCGGCTGTTCGTTATGGCCGGGAGGCTGGGGAAATACAATACCCGAAAGGGAAATACCCTGGGCAGTGCCTTTTGCTGTTTTCACCCTCCTGGCCACCCTATTGTGGGGTTCGTAAAGCAACGTGAAAATTGCAAAAGGAGAAACAACATGCAAGAGCGACACCTTATAGTTCGAGAAGGGCACCGCGACTATTCCCTAAAAGCAAAACCGAATGGTGGGAACCCTATTGTTCCATTCGTTTTACTCAAAGGTACTTGGCTTGAGAAAGCTGGTTTTTCCATTGGATTACCTATTCGTGTTCAAGTTAAAGAGCGACAATTAATAATTACTCAACGCACTTAAATTTTTCTTATTTTGTTTTTATGAAGCAAGCCCCACTACGTGGAATTTGCTTCTTTTTTTACTGGCCTAACGTTTTAACTTAGCTGCGGCACACTGAACTTGCAGGAAACAAACGGTGACAATGCCCGTCTGCTATAGTGCTTTGTTAGAGCCGGTTCACAACATGCACTCAAATATTTGAATGAACTTGCAGCCACTGGTGATTCGATTTTGATTTTAGTTACCACCCATTCACTACCCATTTCTGCTTCACTTTAATATTCTGATTATTGCACTATTCACTACAACTGACAGTGTTTTTCATGACCACTGAACTTTCACTTGTTTAAAACCAATAGCCATGATGTCACTCACCACTGAACTTCCACTCCTACGATGAATTTACATGGCTTGTGCCAAATTAATAGTTTTGACTGGTGCTCTAATTTCTCTTTATTTTCAGCTAGCCCCGTTTCGTTGNATGCTTTTAAATCTGTGGCTCTAACGTTTGAGCTTAGCTGCGGCACACTGAACTATCAGGAAACAAACGGTGACAATGCCCGTCTGGTTTAACGATTTGTGAACGAAGCCGCTCCGCGGCAGAACTCCCCCCAGACTTAAATTAGGTCGATAACCCCTCGCGTACCCAGTCCCGGGTACATTAACTCGCGAGGCGCTATCGATGAAAAAAGCACAGCAAAACAAGTTCGATTCACTGTACCAAAAACATGTTAACGCACTTATACGCCAAGGTAAATCTGAGAAAACGGTTGATGCCTATGCACGTGCCGTGCGGCGTATTGCAAACTATTTTGATCGCTGCCCCGACAAGCTCAGCGTGGATGATTTACAACGCTATTTTGATGATTTACTCAAAACACACTCATGGAGTACCATCAAAATTGACCGCAATGGCTTACAGTTTTTCTATAAACAGATACTGAAGAAGCAGTGGGCCTGGGTTGATATCATCAAACCACCCAGCCGGAAAACGCTACCCGATATCCTCACTCATGAAGAGATCGAGCGGATCATTAATGCGACGCGTGAGGCACGTTACCGAACCTATATTCTTATACTCTACAGCATGGGGTTACGCCTTGGTGAGGCGCTTAACTTATGCATTGGTGACATAGATGCACGTCAACATCGCGTTCATATCCGCATGGGAAAAGGCCATAAAGACCGCTTTGTGACACTCCCTGATCGGGCGCTTGACGCGCTACGGCAATATTGGGCAACACACCGACATACTCAGTTTATCTTTCCAGCCGGTAAAACGGCGACCGACCGCCACCGCGCCAACATCGTCATGGATCGTGGTGGCTTGCAAAAATCGTTCAAAGCCATTGTGCTGAGTTGTAATATCCATAAAAAAGTGACCATCCACAGCCTGCGACACTGCTACGGCACTCACCTCTTAGAAGCGGGGCTAAACCTTCGCGCCATACAGCATGAGATGGGCCATGGCAGCCCTAAGACAACCGCTATTTATACTCAACTAACCAAACAGGTTCAGCAGAATACCTTAGATATCGTCAATACGATGGTCAATCGCCTTTCCATTAACTTAGATCAGGAGGGCTAACCATGGAGTTGAAAAGTATCATTCAGAACTATCAAACACTTTTTATGGCAAAGTATGGCGGTCGTCTTGAGCATAAGCACCACCAGGCGATGGCCGCTACGCAATATTGTCGAACCGAGCGATATGGGGAGATGCGATTGGGCTGCACGCCGTGTGACGAAGAGACCGTGCGCTTTCACTCCTGCGGTCATCGTAGCTGCCCTCGATGCCAGAATCACGATACCACGCTGTGGCTTGAGCGCCAGCAACAAAAGCTGCTGCCTGTCGATTACTTTATGGTGACGTTTACACTCCCCTATGAGTTGCGTGATCTGGTATGGCGAAACCAGAGAAAACTCTATGCGCTGCTGATTCAGTGTGCGATCAGCACGTTGAAGAATTTCGGGGTTAACGAGAAAAAACTTGGTGGCGATCTCGGGTTAACGGCGGTATTGCACACGCACAACAGGCGGCTCGATTATCACCCACACCTGCATGTCATTGTCCCGGGTGGTTGCCTTAATAAAAAACGTAATCAGTGGACAAAATTGAAGGGCGAGTATCTATTCAATGCATTTGCTCTAGCCAAAGTATTCAGAGGCCGCTTCCTTGCCGCAGCACACGCTGCCAGGTTCAGGATTCCCAAAACAGCGACCAAATGGGTGGTGGATTGCCAGCAGGTTGGCCGTGGCTTGCATGCGTTAAAGTATCTATCACGTTACCTCTATCGAGGCGTGATCAGTGAAAAGAACATTCTCTCTGATGATGGTATCAATGTTACTTTTCGGTATCTGGACAGCCAGACCAAAACATACCAGACAAGAACCGTCAAAGGCGAAGCATTTTTGTGGCTGGTTTTTCAGCATGTACTGCCGAAACGGTTTCGTCGGACGCGGGATTTTGGCTTCTTGCATGGCAATGCTAAAAAGATACGCCGCCTGGTTCAACTCATCCTAAAAGTGATCATTACCCAACCGGAAGAGAGAAAACGACCGAGTTATCGTTGCCGATCGTGCGGTGCCCCGATGGTGGTGATCAGCAATACGTTTCGTTCTGGCTGACGAGCAATAACGAGAAAAGGCATCGGTACATCTATTTGAAAAGGAGGTGAGCTAAGGCTATGACAGATCGCTAAATTTTTATCGTCCGTGATGGGCGAGTGTTCTGCTCGCCCATTAAAAAGCGCCATCCCCAATGATGGCGCAATCACAAACAACAATAATCTATATATCTGCTTATATAAGGGAAATCCGGGCTTGTTCAACAACTGGATAGATCGCGGTTCGTTCCTCACGCGATCTATCCTTGTTCGTTAGGTTCTTTCATTTTCAGTAACTGTGAATTCAATGCCACCAAAACGTTTTGCAATAAAGTTGTATGCTACACAACCGAGACGAGTGAATACATAGCCCATAGCACCGTAAATGATTGGGGCAAATACAAAAAATAGCCATGGGAATTGAGGCCCTACTTGTCCATTAGGCATTTCCATTGAACTAGAAAACATAAACCCTAGTATCCCAACAATAGCGAAAGGGATAGTAAACAACATATAGAGCAAGGCAAATACTTTACTGGTTTGATGCCCTGATACATTTGAAATTTGTTTCTTCATGCGTTTTCCTTTAGCACCTAACGTTTTAACTTAGCTGCGGCACACTGAACTGGCAGGAAACAAATGGTGACAAAGCCCGTCTGCTATCGTGTTTTGTTAGGCTTTTTGCTTTCATTTAAATATGCCATTCATGCCAAGCCCTTCGATTGTT
>NVTY02000011.1 GCA_002401765.2 Thiotrichaceae bacterium | reverse complement strand
ACTCAAGATGCTCCGCTTCCAGCAGATAGTGATTTGTTCCAGCCGAGGATGACTTCTGGATGCGGTATAGGTTTGGGTCATATGCAAAGTCTGTTACTGAACCAGCGCTGTTCATCTGAGTAATCAGGCATTTCTGATTATATTGATAGCTTTCAACAACAGCGCCAGCACTATTACGTTTATTGATACGGCTGCCGTTGTCATCATAGTCATAGCTAAAAACCAGTGCGGTGCCATGCCTTAGCTCATCAAGTCGGTTACCAGCTGAATAGGTATAGTTATTTATCACGCCATTATGAGTTTTACTCAATCGATTACCGACCGCGTCATAACTAAACGTTTGATTGTTTGTGACATCAGATGCGTTCACCTGAGTGAGACGATATGCAGGGTCATACAGATAATCTGTGGTATCGCCCCCCGTAATGGCGACCTGGGTGATATTCCCCACACTGTCCTGTGTATAACTACGCTCATCGATGATATCGCCCGAACTACTGCGCTGTGTTATTTTGGTCAGAAAGCCATCTTTATCGTAGTTGTAAAGCG
Source organism: Thiotrichaceae bacterium (assembly GCA_002401765.2). GTDB lineage: Bacteria > Pseudomonadota > Gammaproteobacteria > SZUA-140 > SZUA-140 > SZUA-76. The sequence goes on along the minus strand of NVTY02000011.1, from coordinate 3,103 downwards.
TGGCTGCGCCATTCGATAATATACGGCTCAACAGACGCCCCGCCGCATCATAATGGTATGAGGCCTGAACGTAATCTTTATTCGCCATGGCAATNAGNCGGCCGGTGTTGTCATAGGTAAATTTTGTTGCTACGTTTTGATAGTCAAACTTACTGACCACTCGCCCTATTTCGTTATAACCCCAGTCAAGCCTCAGGCCATTACGGCTATCTGTCTTTCGGGTCATCCGTTGCTGATTATCATAGGCATAACTATAGGTAACGGCTTCATTACTGATCAAGTCCAACTCGCCGTATTGATTATATTGCGCCGCCTGTGTCGTGGCGTCTGAAAGATACTCTGCCTGGATCACGCGATTTAGTGAATCATAGCGGGTACGTACAACCGCACCATTACGATCAGTCGCGGTTAACACATTTCCAAGCTCATCGGTCACGCGCAGCGGCCTTCCGCAAATTGAAATAAATCCGGCGTTATATTATTACCATGCGGTAGTAGCGCCTCTATTTTTCGTGACAGGTCATCGACATTATTCGCACTATGGTTTTCAACCCAGGCTACCCCGGAATAGTAAGCAGCACTGCTATTGTTTGATGATTTAAGTGTATCAATGACGGTGGTGGTAGCCGAATAAAGCAACGCAGTATCTTGCCCCCAGCTACCATCCTGGTTTTGGTTTTGCTGTTGCTCAAGCCATGTACTCGCGCTCTCAAGAGCCACTTTATTTTCGGCTTCACCTGCTGTTGCATATGAGCAGAACAGACCCATCACCAATACCAAGGCCATGCGTGAACAATTATTGTTAATTTTCCATTTATTCATTTTATTGTTCTCACTTAATACTCATTCACGCCAATTCGCCAGCTATCACCACAAAAAACCCATTTGTTGGGTTTATTTATTTTCTGCCTAATTCCAAGATCAAAAGTGACTACTTTAGACCAAAAATATCCCAGCACTATTGTTACCTGATCCGATATTCCTTTTTATTGCTCTTTAAGACAATATTCTCTATTGGTTAATTAGGTTTTTTTGATTAGTGAATTTATTTTTTTAAATTCTTTATACAAAAAATACAATAAAGAGAAAAACTAATATGATAATAAAAACCATACCCATCGGCTATTTAGAATAAACCTACTGCATCATAGGGTAGGTTTAGGGCGCCCCTTTACGCTGATCTATAAATTTTTAAACAATAAATAAACGGAAATAATGAAAACTGTACAACCAAAGAATACAAAAAAAGCATACATGTCGGTCTTTTTTATACGCACAGAACACTTTTCACAAAATAAAAATTTTTGATACGAAGCTGCCAATGGGTATTTTTCAATGCCATTGAAACCCACACCACATCTAGCACACTTATTATGTTTATTCAGATATCGTTGTCTTAACGTATTATAAAAATTAACAATAATAATAACAGCTATAATTAATATAATAATATCTTTCAATTCATCAGCTCACTGCTTTACAGGGGTATTACTAGTAATATTGAGTAAATTATTAAAACTGTGCCGCCTACTTTTAAATACACCTCATATTTTTTCTTTAAAGGATAAAGAACATCAAATCCTTTTTGATTAAAAGGATATTTATCTAATACTAGTAGCCAAAAAATTGTACCCATCAAAAAAATAGAAAGCGTATGCAACATACAACACAACCCTCTTACATTCATAGCTATTTATTATATACCTGTTGCATCATATTGGTATTGGATTTATTTGGATATATAACAAAGCCGCCAGATGCACTGGAATTCAGATCTAACGAATTCACAATACTCGATGATGAATCAAAAATCGATTCACCAGCAACTAGAATCGTGTTCGCATTACCAACTAAGCTCGCCCCTAATGGAATATCTAATAAATTACCAGCTACGCGACCGATAGGTATACCAGAAACTAGCGATACTGCATCATATACTCCTCCCGCTACAGGATCATTCGCTTCAAAACCAAACGTATTCAATACATCTGTTCGTAAATCCATAGAGCTGGGAATGTTAGTTTCTAGTAAATTGTTCATAAATGAATTTATATTTCCATCCAAAGCATCCAATGACGTTGAAAATCCTGTAGCACCTATACCCATCAAGGCTATACCACCGGCAACCGAAAGCATAGTTGGCTCTGGCGCAGCCACAAGTAGCACGCCTACTCCAGATGTTACAACTCCTCCAACCACACCCAAGCCACTCCCTACAACACCTACTCCTTGCCTTATTAGCTCGGGAAAATTCTCAATATTTCCCGTCGGATCATTAAAATTAACCGGATTATTCCCCACATAAGCATAAAAATTAATCCCAGCCTCAAACCCTAACGGATCCTCAGAAATAAACCGCCCCACCTCAGGATCATAATAACGAGCCCGATAGTAATAAAGACCACCCTCGCTATCCTGCTCACGCCCAGTATAGGCAAGCGAATTTGTACTTTCACCGCTAGAACCTAAATCCAATCCAAACGGTGTATAAGTTCTTGCCTGCGCTGTCGCTCCATTATGATCACTCAGTGCTACCACGGAGTTAACCTGGTCATGATGAAAGGTGCGGTTGAGCATATTGCCATTGGCATCNCGCTCNAAGCCATTAATGATNTCATCGACCACNACNCCACGCAGNTANCTNGNNTTAAGCTGNTTGTTNNCATCANANACAGANTCAAGNTGCTCNGCTTCNAGCANNTAGTNNTTNGTNCCNNCCGAGGATGACTTNTGNATNCGGTANAGGTTTGGNTCNTATGCAAAGTNTGTTACCGAACCAGCGCTGTTCATCTGGGTAATCAGGCGTTTCTGATTATATGCATAGCTTTCAACTACCGCACCCACACTGTTGCGTTTATTGATACGGCTGCCGTTGTCATCATAGTCATAACTAAAAATCAGTGCAGTGCCATGCCTCAGCTCACCCAGTCGGTTACCAGCTGAATAGGTATAGTTATTTATCACGCCATTATGAGTTTTACTCAATCGATTACCGACACCGTCATAACTAAACGTTTGATTGTTTGTGACATCAGATGCGTTCACCTGAGTGAGACGATATGCAGGGTCATACAGATAATCTGTGGTATCGCCCCCCGTAATG
>NVTY02000010.1 GCA_002401765.2 Thiotrichaceae bacterium | reverse complement strand
AATGACTTCCCGCCGAAGAAGCCAACCCCGTCCAAGACGTGGATTAACGCAGTGCGTCAGCGCCATAAAAAATCAATGTGGGTAGAGTAAATTGATCCCACATTAACGTCCGCTTTGGGTCGAAACCAGTCACTGACATCCCGACTATCAACCTCGACGAAACAGCCTTACCAAACAAACCCACCCTTCCACCACAATCTAAACATGCCACAAACAAACATCTATTAATAGCCGTATTTTTATATTGCCATGAAAGCATGAAATCGAAGCCGAAGACTTAAGACTTAAGACGGGGCTCTCTTTAGACTGGATTCCGGCCTAAAGCCCGCCGGAATGACGGGCTGAGTGGGCTGCTGTTTAAATTGAGCTCCGACTTAAAGACTGCCGGACCGAGGCCAGAACACAGTACTGCGCTTAAGGGGTCGACGGTACATGTGAATTATTCTCACACGCCATCAGCCTTTTTCCTTGGCAAGGGGCTTTTATGGTTTCTTTGGATAATTTCTCCGGTGTTAGCGCAAACATTGAACGACACGACTAATCCAGCTTATTGAGTCTCCAGATAATGCCTACCGACCCATTCTCATCCGGCCTGCTAAGGATAAGCAAATCCACATGTTTTCGAACGCATCGGAACCAAGTTTGGATAAATCGTAGGAATCAGTCATAAAATCACGCCAGCTATAGAATTATTAGTTAATGTACGTAGGATAAAGATTATATTCACCCCACGCCACCATGAGTCCACACCAAAAACCAGTCGGAATGACGAATCGAAGAAAACCAGAGACAACAAACACCTACTATTCCACTTTAACGGTCGTGAGTTAGATGAGATAATCAAATAGGTTCGATAGAACATAATCACAGCATATCTAATCAAAAGGCCAAATTTTATGAGCGTCCCTAAAAAGATACTTGAAGTGGTAATGTCACTCACCGCTGATAATCGCGCTGAGCTGGTTGACTGCCTGCTTGCCAGCCTCGACAAACCTGACAAAGCAGTTGACCAACAGTGGTCAAAAGAAGCTGAATCCAGAATCAACGCCTATGATCGTGGCGAAATCAATACGCTGAAAATTGAAGAAGTGCTTTCCAAGTATCGTTAAGCATGAAGATAAAATTTCTAGAACCTGCGCGCGATGAACTCGATGACGCAATTGACTATTACAGCAAAGAGCGAACTGGTTTAGGTGACGAATTTTTAACTGAACTTCTATCAGCTATTAATCGAATAGCCGAGTACCCAGAAGCATGGCACCCGTATTCAGAGCAGACAAGGCGCTGCCAGCTAAAACGTTTTCCATACGGCATTATTTACCAGATAAGAGAGAATGAAATTCTCATTATTGCCATCGCAAACTTACACAGGAAACCGCGTTATTGGCGAAACAGGAATCGGCCATAGAGTCCAGCATCTCAAAATGAGGGACGGATAAAGACGCTTAAGGGCCAGAGGGCCTTACGAGTCATTCTCATGCCCTGCCACTAGATGAATAAGTAAATACCCCCGATATTAGCGCAACCACTAAACAACACGACTAATCCAGTTTATTGAGCCTCCAACTGATCTCTACAGGCCCACTACCATCTGGCCTACTCAGGATAAGTAGATCAACATGCTTCCCATGAGCTGTTCGGGCGTACCATTCAGATTGAATAAGTAACTCCTCAAAACCATCGTTGGTAAAGTCACCACGGGCCAGTAGTGTTAAATAAACCTCATCCTCAGTTGTCAGTAGCTTAAAGATGTTTTCTTTCTCAGTTGTGATTTGAGTATTGGCATCATAAGACTTAACCGACTCCCCCTCCCTTTGGATACCTTCTGCTTTGCTCAGTAGCGGAACGATAGCTGCTGGCAGCTGGTAAATGAACGCTTCATCCAGTTTAGAGGGAAAATTATTATTGTGTGCGGCTGTCGCTGTCGAATACTTATCGATAGCAGCACACGAAACTAAAAGCATCTTAAAGCGAAAATAGTCGTAGTCGGCTATTGTTGAAATATCAATGCCATCAGCCTGTTCACAGCTAGTGACTATAAGCAACTCACCCCCTACTGCCTGGTATTCATAATCGGATAGTAAAGGCTGGCTAATATCTGATGTCGCAGAAAAGGAGAAACCAGAAAAATTCTCCTGGTAGAGTTTCGCACCCTTTATCTCACTATTAATTGAACATCCCAGCAAAAACACGTGAATTAGAAAAATTATAACGAGTGTTTTCATAATATTCACGGCATTGAGGCTGCGGGCTTAGCTACAACTGGCACGGTATTGAATAGCTGTTTAACATATGAATTTCGCGCCGCATTAACATCTGGGCGATTGGATTCAGTGGCCGACTTTTTCCAGTCACTCGCCTTTAAAGCTTTATTGAAGCTGGGAAAGCTAGCAACGATCTTCGTCGCACCAAGGTTGAATATCATATCGAACAGCGCTAACTGTACATTTTTGTGCAGCTTATCAAAATCATCAGGGTAGCCATTAGACTTATTATAAATATTAGTTAGTTCAGTGTAGAAGCTATTAACATGCTTATCCCTTTGCGCATTAATATCACTATCTTTCATAATAAGCGTCGTATGGGACTTGAAGCTACCAGCACCATACCGCTGACCATAAGGTAATTTGGATGTTTTATCATATTCAGCCTGCTTTTCAGCAAGGCTTGCGGCTTGAAAAGGCACTTTGTTTTTTAATTTATATAGCATAACCGTCGCCATAGCATTCCGGTTAGGTACAAGATGGCCAATGCCTACCGTGACTTTCCCCTTGGTATCTAGATATAAGTGGTTAAAGCGCCCTTCATATTGCTCAATTCTTTTCATTACCTCGGACTTAATATTAGCTGCTAACGGCATAATCGCTTCCTTTAGAAAATTGTACCGGCGTGAAAAAGGGGGCGCTACCCTTATTGACACTAACGCTAAACATGCCACAAACACATATCCATTAATAGCCGTATTTTTATACAGCCATGGATCAATCGGGTCAAAGTAATTGATCCCCAGTCAACTTCCGCTTCGGGTCGAAACCAGCCACTAACACCCCACCACCATAAATCGATCTTAATAACATAGCCCTACAAACATGCCACAAATAAACATCAATTAATAGCCATGTTTTTATATTGCTATAAAAGCATAAAATTGAGACGGAGTTTTATTTAAACTGGATACCGGCCTAAAGCATGCCGGTATGACGGGTTCAGCAGAGCCCTATCAAAATGCCGACTAAGGCTTGCGTGGCGGCCATGGATAGCGAAGCGGTGGCCGCTAGCCCCCGATAGGCGATCCCACACCACTACCCCGCTCTCAAAACATAAAACGAATACCCATAAAACTCGCTATACATTTCAAACAGTGCCATCTCTTCATCGATCTCTTTAATCACAGTTTGAACGGTTTCATCGTCTGAGTCTCTATAACGCACCATGTTTTCTTTTAACGGACTGTAGTAATTATCCCACCACGCCTGTGATGGCAGGCGATGCACTGCCAGCACCTCAAACCCAGAATGCTCTGCCCGCACTCTGTTTTCCGCTTCGGTGCCAATAGCAGGATAGCCGTTGTGCCAATAGGTGGCAACGGGCTGCGGCACATCACTGCTGAAATAATTGCAACTATTCAGCATAGTGGGAGATGGGTATGTAACTGTTCAGATGGCTTCTGAAATTTGTCAGTTCAAGGTGAAAAATAGGAGTTTACAAGTGTAAATGATCATTTTTCAACGCAGAAATGGCAGGTTTCAGGAGTGAGCTGAATAGTTACAAATAATTCAGCTCTGAGATCTGCGCTGAGCATCTCAATCTGCTGATCCATATCGCTCGCAATCTGCGCTCTTTGCTCATCCGTTAACGTGATAGAACTCATTCCTTTCTCCTCCTGGTTGATATCATCAAGCGAAATAAACAGGCGCCACACACGATGTGCGCACATGATGCTTACTTTTTCATCCAGACGCTATTTTGCATTGAAATATAGAGCGCCTCTACTTTTTCTCTTGCCCATGGGGTTTTTCGCAAAAATTTAAGGCTAGATTTCACTGAAGGATCGCTATTGAAACAGCGAATATCGATGCGCTGGCCCAACGCCTCCCAGCCGTAATGCTCAACCAGACTGGTGACGATCTTCTCCAGCGTCACACCGTGCAGCGGGTTATTAGCTTGTTTGTCATTCATGTAACTGAGGGGGGGCCTTAATATAAGATAGAAACATTGAGGGTATTTTACCGATTGCTACCAGCATTACAACGCCCGACCTCAAGTGCATTTAATACCGACAACATCACCGCGTTAATGGCCGAAAACCTTTCAGGTTCAAAAATAATTTCAGTTTCAGACTGCACATAGCGGCTAGCATTCAGCTCATCACCACAATGCTCAATCAGAGCGGCAGCGGACTCGGCAGTCGTCTCCAGATGAAACTGAAAACCAACCACCCGATTATCAAAGATAAAACCCTGTCGTGCACACGCATCACTCTGCGCCAACGAAACAGCACCCTCAGGGATATCAAAGGTATCACCATGCCAGTGGAATACCTCAACCTGATGAGGGAGTGCGTTGGCCAAAACAGTGCCATCCACATCAGGAAGGCGGTCAATATTAAACCAACCTATCTCTCTATGTTCGTTTCGATAAACCTTTGCACCCAACACATCCGCGATCAACTGCGCACCCAGGCAGATGCCCAGCACCACCTTGCCCGCATCTATCGCCGCTTTAATAAAATTCTTTTCATCAACCAGCCATGGATAGGTTTCATCGTCATAGATACCCATAGGGCCACCCATTACAATCAACCAATCGAATTCACTCACCAATGGAAACGTTAGATCAGCATACAAATGGGTCGATGACAGCTGATAACCTTTTTCTATCAGCGCTGGTTTGATACTGCCCAAGCCTTCAAACGGGACATGTTGTAAATAATGAACTTTCATCGATTCCCCTTCTATACATCCCAATCAGAATACTGCTTACACATGCCCACCAACACTCGAACGAAACCACTCACTCATCTGAATACGGTGCGATAATCACATCCGGTAGGCTTTCACCTTAAACGTAATATTATTCATCAGCCAGATGCCCACTCGACGGCAGCCAGATCGATAGACTTAATAAATGCCGCTTTACCCGCCGAGTATTCATCTGGGTGTTGTCGATATCGCTGCGACAGTTCCATTTTTAACTTCGAATATTTAGCCATCTGGTCAGCGTGTGCATTCATGTACTCAACAAACAAGCGGTGACGCTCAATATCCAAATTTCCAGACTCAAAGACGTGTAGATGATGCGTTCGCTTATCATCACCTTTCATGAAAAATCGACGTCCCACCACCCCAAACTCACCTTTAACCTCATACCCCAGTTTTTCGAGCGGGTGATTGTTTTGATCAACCTTATCAAGCGACATCACTTCCACAATAATGTCGATCATTGGCTTTGCACAGCAACCTTTAATCGCAGTGCTGCCAATGTGATGGGCACAAATCAAGTGTTCAGAAAGCACCGCCTTAATCAGCCCAACCTCCAGCTGAAACTCACCCGGCCAGCGATCATTATATTTTTTGAGTTCAATCACTCTCATCTTCCACAATCAACTCGTAGGGCGGGCACATGTGCCCACCCTACTTGATTAATGCTACATCAGGCAGATTCTGTAAAACCTCATCATAGGTTTGATACCTCTCTAACACCCCAACTACCACCGCTAAGGGCTCAGCCCATACTTCAGGAAGATCAGCCTCACCGCGATTGTTTAACGCAAAGGCAAGTTGCTCTTGCGGCGGGGTAAACTGCGCATCCACATCTTCTTTATTACCGCGCGCGTCAACCCGATACCAACCCTGTTTTTTAAGGTAGGCAGCGTTGAGGCCATGTAGACAATAAGGAGCCCCTTGATCACCAACACTCAAACGCTGATAACACAAACCGGCAGGAATACCATTAGCTCGCAGCAACGCCGCCAACAGATGGCTTTTAGCGTAGCAGTAACCGGTTTTATGCTGCAACACATCAGAAGCCTTGCAGGTCACCGGATTCATCTTATAATCCGAGCTATGCTTGATATTGTCGCGCACCCATTCGAAACAGCGCTTTGCGATCACCTCGTCTGAGGTCTTACTTGATGACAGAGATTCAGCCAGCGCTTTGATCTCAGGTGTATCCCAGTTGATGTATGTCGATGATGCAAGGTATTGGTTCATGTTTGTATTATATCTCGCCTGGATGTAACAAAGCGCCATGAATTAGCAATCCCAGTCCTTTTAGGGGAATCCAAGAGGATAATACCCTTAACGAACCCCGGACTATGTTTCACTTCATCTAGGCCACACGCTTAATGATGGTGCTGATGGCCAGTTGAGTAACCTCGAATTTCATCATATTTTTTGATTTGGGTTTCACTTAATAAGTGCTTTTGCGAGATATGGGCATCCAGATGTGAAAGCCTTATTTGCGCCTCAAGCATGGCCGCCTCTTTTACCAACATATCTAATTCAGCGGCATCAACCTGTTGACTGGAAAACAGCAACTCAATAGCTCTCTCTTTAGCAACCAGACGACTCCCATAGCGCTTTGCTGTTCCATTCATCGCTTCATAAATACGCTGAGATTCATCTATTTGATTTTTTGTTAGACCAAGCTCCGCCTTAAGATCAAGCACATGCCGAGGGCCAGGAAAATGGCTCAATTCTGCTACTTTAGAAAAGCCCATTCCGCTCCCATTGAGATAACCCTCTATCTCATGTTGCGAGAGTGACTTCAGCTCACTCGTCGTGCCATGTGAACCAGGGTTTGCACTGACCGCCATTGAAAACAGAACGACCATAATAACCAAAATATTTTTCATATTAACGCCTCTTACAGATTTTTCTACTTTCATCATTTAAATGACATGCTAGTCATCGCCAACGACCTTCTACTGTTTCACTTTTTGATAGCGAAAACACGCCACTAAATGATCATTCACCATCCCGACGGCCTGCATGTATGCATAACAAGTCGTCGGGCCTACAAATTTAAACCCTTTTTTCTTGAGATCTTTACTCATCGCTTCAGCAACTGGCGTACTCACCGGCACGTCTGATATGTTTTTCCGCTTATTATCGATCGGACTGCCATCGACAAAAGACCAGATATGAGCATCAAAACTGCCATATTCTTTTTGTACCGCCAGGAAGCACTTTGCATTCACCACCGCAGCATTCACTTTCAGTTTGTTTCTCACGATGCCAGGATCTTGCAATAGCATCTCTTTTTTCGCATCAGAATAACGCGCTATCTTGCGCGCATCAAAATGATCAAATGCCTTGAGGTAACCTGCTCGCTTTTGCAAGATAGTTGCCCAACTTAAACCCGCCTGCGCCCCTTCAAGAATCAGTAACTCAAACAGCAGGCGGTCGTCATGAACCGGCACACCCCACTCTTCATCGTGATATTTGATCTCTAGCGGGTTTGAGTTTGCCCAGTCACACCGTTTCATCAATCGTAATCCTTAATTGTTGCAACCAATATACCAGACCTTTACTAAACACAATATAACCCAGCAATATACATGCAGCTATTCAGTATCATCCTGCTTAATTTCAGCCAAAAGCGACTGTTTTCTCTGTTCACCAATATCATTCCAGTGTTTATCGCACAGCGCCCCTTCAAACGAATAGAGGTAGTAGCACACTGGTAATATCTCACCCGGGTATTTCAACCTAATCATCTGATGCGCCGCCACCGCGCCCACCATCCGTAAGTCATCCTCAGATAAGAGCCCCACCTTATTCAGCCGCCCAGCTATCTTTGTCCCAATATTTTTTAATTCCATCAATCGCCTATTTTTATAGCCCGGTTTATGTTTTGACCGCTCACTATCACTCATCACAAACCCTCTGCAAATAATCCTGCAATGTCCGTCCTGCCACAGACTCATAGCCGTCTTCCAGCAGACTGACATGCGTCATGCGGTCGAGCCGGAAACAGCGAAACTCATCCCGCAGTTCGCACCACGCGGTGAGCGTCCACACCTTGCCCCAATAAAACAGCCCCAGCGGATGCACCATGCGGCTCGATGGCTGACCATCTTCACGTTTATAGCTAAACTCAACTTTTTGCAGCGCTTTGATACCAACACGCAACAGCTGCATCCGTTTGGAGACGCTCGGATCATTGCCAAAGTCCGGCACCAGAATATCCTGCCGTTCGAGTTCGTCTCGCATATGTTCCGGCACGGCGGATTCGATTTTTATCATCGCCTGCGTGGCAGCTGAGGCCAGCCCTTTATCGGTCCACACCTGCACCATGCGCGCGCCGATCAACAGTGCGGAAAGCTCGTCTTCAGTAAACATCAACGGCGGCAAATGAAAGCCCGGCAACATCCGGTAGCCACTGCCCGCTTCGCTTGAGATCGGCACACCGGAGAGCGATAAATCCTGCATGTCGCGGTAAATGGTGCGCTCTGAGACTTCGAGTTTTTCGGCAATTTCGCGTGCGGTGACAACACGGTCTTTACGAAGTAGCTGGATGATCTGAAAGAGGCGATCTGCGCGGCGCATTAATTTATGGTGCTCTGGTTCAAAATCACGCCGTCATTCCGGCAGCGGCCGGAATCCAGTACTCCGATGAATAAAAAATATATTGCTTTTGATGATGTTTGAATCACGCTTGTCGTCACGAAAGGAGTTGCTGACGGAGTAGTGGTCACGCTGGATCTCGTACCCAAGGGCATTTCCTTCGGTCGCCTTCGCCGGGATGACGGAATAAGGACAACACACTCTTTACGCAGTAGCTGAATGATTTGAAAGAGGCAGTCTGCGCGGCGCATTAGTTAATAAGGTCTCTAGCTATGTGTCAGGCGACCGAAGGAAGTGCCTGCGGTGCGAGGAGCGAAGCGACGAAGCAATCTCAAGGGTTAGCATACATCAAAAAACGAGATTACTTCGCTCTGCTCGTAATGACAATACAGTGATTTAATCGGTAACTCATCAATAAAACAACGGACGCTGATCTCAATCAAACGGTAACTCCAACGCCTTACATAAAAATCGCATATATGGCGTGGCATCAGCAAAGCGCTTCATCATGGTTGCTTTTAGTTTTTTAGAAAACACTAACTCCCGCTCAAACGCATGTATCGCGATAAAATCTTTACGCCTGATATCTTCGATCATCGGATGATTTTTGCTAAAACCGCGCGGCGAGGTCTTTAATGACACGCCACTGATACGATACTGTTTCTTAAATGCCTTATGATCTCGCGCCTTAACCCACTCGGCCTCGCGCTCAGTAATACGCGCACGAATTTTGGCCAGCGATGGTGCATCCGGCCGCCACATACCGGCACCGAAAAAACACTCTTGCGATGAGATATGCAGGTAATAACCGGGGGCATGCACATCTTTGCCGAGGGTATGTCGAAACTGAATACCAATATTGGTTTTGTAGGGCGTTTTGTCTTTGCCAAAACGGGTATCGCGATGCGCCCGCATCAGCGAGCCACCGATTTTTTTAGGGATCGCAACAAAATGTGGTGACAGATGTGGCAGTTCTTCTGCCACATCTGTGATCAAACGTAAGGCAGGCTCACGCACGCACCCTTCATAAAACGCCTTGTGCTCATGAAACCACTCGCGCTGGTTGTTATCCGCGAGTCGATCAAAAAAATCAAAGGTGCCTTCGTTGAAGTAAGCGTCCGCCATGCCCTGCCCTTATTTGCTATGCGAAAATAGTGACAGCATAGCGCCTTGTGGGTCTTTAATCACACAAAAACGGCCGCAGTCCGGGATGTCTTGCGCAGGTACACAGATCGCACCCCCCATCTTCACTGCCCGGGCAGCACTGAGATCAACATCTTCAACGGTCACGTACCCACCCCACATTGACGGTGTTTCACCCACATCCTCTGGCATCTTCATGATGTCACCAATTTCATCACCATCGACACTCAGTATAGTAAGGCTCATCTCTCCACAGACAGTATCTTCCATCTGCCAACCAAACAGCTCACTATAAAATTGCTTCGCGCCATCAACATCATGCGTAACCAAGCCATTCCAGCAAAAACGCCCCGGCTTCTTCAGTGTCTCTAACATTGTGCCTCTCCTTTTTTTCATTAATCACATTTTGGAGATGACAGCATAGCAAGTGACTACTGACAGCATTATGTCAGTATCAAAATTTAGCCCGCAAAAAATACCAGTAAATGATAGCCGTAACGACACATCAACTGAATTGCATTTTATAAAGAAAACGTTTTTATAACAGAGGTATCGACCATTGAAGATGGTCTTAATGCAGATGAAAGAGACATCTGACCTGGTTCAAGACTAAGTCAAACACAGCTTGAAAATCGTTCCCCCTCAACCAATTCTCAAGCTATGCCCGACCAAGTGGGACTATTTAACCAAAAAAGACCAAAACAGTACAGCTTTTATATATAAATAATTACCTTGATAACGCTGAAATTTAGCACTTCGTTGCTTTACCAAACCTGAACATCGCCTATCCCGAATATTTAATCAGTAATCATAAGATTCAACTACATTGCAAACATCGAGCGCCAGTCCGTCGCCTCAATATGCGACAAAAATCCAGTGTGGCCAAAGAAGCAACATCCTGCCATCGCAATAACCAGCAGTACAATTAACCAAAACAATAACTTACCCGGCAGGCCACTTAAAAACCAACCATTTTAGTCGAGTTTAATATCGCCTAATCACTTTTCATTTTGCCTTTGCCTTTGCCAGAGAAGATAATCTCCTGACTCAATCACCAGCAATGCATCTATCGAACAGTGATAAAGATAGGCCCAGGCGTATACGACTGAACCATCACCTAAAGCAACGGGCACACGTTGGCGTTGATATTCACGAGGCTGCTCAAAGTGTGAATCACTCTCTTCATAGGCATCCAGCGCGGAAAACAGACCTGTAGCAGCATCAATCTGATAAAGATCACCCCTCACTTGCGAACCCACCGCAAACTGATAACAGCCGCCAGGATAACCATCCACTTCAAACAGTCGTCCATCCATTGTCGCAAGTCCCCTAAAAGAGGCATCCGCTTCAAGCTGTACAAAGGCCCGCTCACCCGCATCAGTACGTGCCGCACCGCGACGCAGTGTGCCGTAAACAAATAGATAATCATCACTGTTCATGGTGCTAGGATACCATCCGTAGCACTATATTTAGACCTGCAAATTGAAACTATCACTCGCGACAATCTTGCCATTGACCTGCAATTCGACTTGATGACCACCGCTATAATATTTTCGCGTGGTGATGGGGCGCATCGGGTGATGCTTTTCGATCGTTAACACTTCCCCTGGGGCAATGATCTTTTTCGCCAGCTTGAAGACCTTGGGGCGTAGCTTCCCATTGGCTTTCATATGATGCAACACAAAATCAATCATCAACGGCACCGGCTTTTTTTCACGGCTAACCAGTTTAATCTTGAGCTTCAATTCATTACCCAGCATCAAGCGCTTTGGCCCAACCTTAAATTGTTCCACGCTCAACTTAACCGATTGGGGGTAACCCAGTAGGGTCAATGCCGCTGAGTTACCTTGTTTGACCAACGTACGCAGTGCATGGCGCGTTAACCACGCCATCTCCTTGCTCACAGGCAGCTTATTCCAGCGCTGCAGTGTCGCTGTGACAAGATTAGGGTTATCTTTTGCAATATCGTTGAGGTTATTGGCCACCGAGCGGCGCACATAAAGTGAAGGATCATCTTTGAGCTTATTAAGCAGCTTTAAAACCGGCGCTGGATTATCAACATATTGAGGTAGGCGAATCATCCACGGCAGGCGCGGACGGGTACATTCTGACACTAGCCGCCGAACATGGAAGTTATCATCCTGAGCCCATTCATCAAGTTGCTTTAACGTTTGACGTTCGTGTTGCAAGATAAAATAACGTATCGAGCCTTCTGCCGAAAAACGCCGGGTCATCTCGTAAAAGGCAGCCATCGAGAGGTCAAAGTGCTCCTGCCCATAACGCGCCACATAGGCGGTCTGCGACATCACAATAAAACCATTCGGCCCGGCCAGATCGATATTTTCAAGGCCGTGTTCTGGAATCTCAGGCCCGAGAGAGTCGACCATAATCGGCACCGCCTTGCGAAAATCATCCGGCAATGCCTCTTTCAGTGCTCGCCGGACCCGCTGAATACGCTCTCCCAGCCCCAAAGTAGGTAATGCAGGAAAGATCAGCTGCTCAAATTTACCGATGCTAAATGGCTTCCAGTTTGATTTCAGGCGTAGTGCCAGCGCATGCACACTCACTTCGCTAATGCCGTCGCGCATCAATACCGCTGGTTCAGATTTTTTTTTGCTCATATTCAGATCCAAATTGCTAAAAATAAGATTCTCGCACTAGCCTGCTGACAGCATGGTGTCAGTAGCCCATTGAACAAGCGTAATCATATAATATCCCACTCCCCTTTCAATAACTGGCACCAAATTTGCTCTAGTGAATAGAAATAGAAATAGAAATAGAAATAGAAATAGACAAGAAAGGTTACACCAACATGATTAACGCAAGACAACCCGTCCCTTATTTACCAAACAATGCACGCCATACCGCTAATCTTAGATTTTCTGGCCGAGTTGCCAGCAAATTCATGCCGTATTACTACCGCCCCAGTGCAAATAAAGCATTTTATTTCGCAGCCGCCGCTAAAGAGGTGATGTCTCGTTACAACCTCAGGGCGATTACACCCGCTAATATGGCCAAAATGAGCAGTGAACTCTACTCACTCAAAGTACTCACATTCAATCAACATGCCGCACTCTATTTTCAACCCAACATTGCCACCAGTGACCAATTATTACCGACTGCGCAACGAGATAGCATCTCGGAGTGGAAAGCCCTCATACGTCAACAACAGTGCCGTAAACAGGGACAGCAGCAGGCTGAACATAATCTCAAAATTCTCATCCTATTAAATCGTCTCGATGCACTTACACCGAGCCTTCGCCGTCAAACCCGTGCGACGTAGTTTTGACGCAAGGCCCAAAAGGCAGCGTAACTGGCCAATTTTAAACATTAAATTGACATGAACCTCTAACAATCGCCGCCTGTTAGCAATGAGACTAGGTAAAGCTCGGTTTCATTGCTAACATCAAATCCTCCAAATAAGCTGATTAGCAGAATTCAACAAGATGAAGATATGGGTCGATGCAGATGCCTGTCCAGTGGTGATCAAGGAGATCCTATTCCGTGCCGCGGCACGCACCCAGATAGAGACAACGCTGGTGGCGAACCAGCCCATTCGCATCCCACCCTCACCCTTTATAAAAATGCAGCAGGTCTCCCAGGGCTTCGATGTGGCCGATAATGAGATTGTTAAACGGATTGAACCGGGGGATCTGGTCATCACCAGCGACATTCCACTCGCCGACGAAGTAATTGAAAAGGGCGGCCATGCACTCAGCCCACGCGGTGAACTTTTTACCCCGGACAATATCAAGGCCCGCCTTAACATGCGAGATTTTCTCGATACCATGCGCTCCAGCGGCGTCGATACCGGTGGCCCACCGGCACTCAATAAAAGTGATCGCATGGCATTTGCCAACCACCTGGACAAATTGTTAATCCAATAAGCACATGACTATCGATACCATTATGAGTCGCAAGATAGTGACAGTCGAAATGGACGATCCGCTAACGGTCGTAAAAGAGATTTTTGATCACGTCCATTTTCATCACCTACTCGTGATTGAGCATCACAAGCTGGTCGGTGTCATCTCTGACCGAGACCTCTTGCGAGCC
The DNA here is from genome assembly GCA_002401765.2 of Thiotrichaceae bacterium. Taxonomy (GTDB): domain Bacteria; phylum Pseudomonadota; class Gammaproteobacteria; order SZUA-140; family SZUA-140; genus SZUA-76. The sequence goes on along the minus strand of NVTY02000010.1, from coordinate 144,651 downwards.
ATTAGCCCTAACATTGGCACCCATTCTGAAACCGACCATGATACTCACACCCTGAATAAAAGGGTTCACCAAATCATGTCTCATAAGCCTATTACACTGCCTGCTAGCGCAGGCATTTTCGAAGCTATCGCAATCTTCAATCAACACAATATTTCATGTATTCCGATCATTAATAGCAATCAACAGCCGATCGGGATCATCAGCTGGCGCGACATTCTAAAGATGATCGAAAACAACTGGATAAAGCGTCAGAGCTGATTCAATAGTCCAAATAACCGGGCCAATAAACTACTTCAAAAGATAATCTATCAACTCAAATGATGCCTCACTACCCCACTCTCGCTCACCCACCACATGAGCAAGCACTGCGCCATCACGCCCAATTAAAAAGCTCACCGGAATACCCGACACCGAAAAGTATTCACTCACCTTGCCATCTGAATCTAACAGCACCGGGAAACTAAGGTCCAACCGCTTAATAAAGGTTGCAACGCATTTTTTATGGCTCGCCTGGTCATTTGATATCCCCAGCACCACAAAATCACTGTCAACGTCGCACCAAAATAGGCGCAGGCTTAAGGTCGGCAGGTTTTTTCACCTTCCACACACAGGTGATACCATCAAACGCCTCATACCATAGGTTAAATTTCGTATCGCCAAGGCCATCGCTGTTGGTCAACAAGCCACTGTACTGATTGTCATTCCACACACAGGAAAGGCGATGCGCGTAACCAACATTCAAACGAGACTGACTCAGATCAGAACCCGGCGGATCAGGATTATGGCGACCACTGTTATTCCAGAAGCCGTCGTACTGCTCAATATCAAACGAGACGTCAACCATCGCGGTGGAGAATTTCGGCAGCACCAATGCACTCGAAGCGCCACCGCCACAACAGGAGGCCGCCTGGGCCAGGGGAGAAAACAAAGTGTCAGCCCCCGCAAGAAGGGCCACCTTCCGTACTACAGGTTTCATTAGTTCATCCAGCGATTACATCGGCGCGTGCATCATATTGTCAGCGGGGGTTAGTTTGAATACTGCATAGTGGTTATTGAGCGGATTAACCACTTCATCTACAAAAAGGGCCTCGCCATTGAGCGCGGCACCATCGGTGGTTTTTTGCTCACCATTAATTATCAATTTGATGAGAACTTCTGTCAGTTCACCATCGACCAGGGGGATCGCCTCCTCAGTGCTCCAACGAACGGCAGCACGCCCATCCTCTTTAAAATTGATTAACGCCTGCGTAAAATGATTACCCTACGACACCGGAAGTGACAAATTGCCGCACCCTAAAAACAGCCCGGTTGCGCACAATCAGCGACATTTCAGCACCGAATTATTCTATAATGTCGCCGATGCTCATTCCCTTCGAACAACTCAGCCCAGATGCCCTACGCGGCCTTGTTGAAGATTTCGTCACCCGCAACGGTACCGATTACGGTGACATTGAGGTTTCACTGGAGACCAAGATCAAGCAGGTGATGCGGCAGCTGAAAAGCGGCGAGGTGGTGATTGCCTATAATCACGATGAGGAATATTGTAATATCATCACCAAAGAAGATGCGTGCAATATTTTAGAGCAAAAAAAAGAGCACCCAATCTAAGCACTCGCTGAGTAAGTGTCATGACGAAAAGCGCTGCGACGTGGCAATCGCCTAACGCAATGATACTGGCAATGCAGGGACTGCCGCCCTAAAGGATTTGAACTTCCAGTTCGTCACGCTCCGCTCGCAATGACAGACTCTGGACTTATCTAGAGCCTCCCTAAGTTGAGCGCCTTTTATTTCACAAGTTTAAACGAGTGCGCGCTAGCGACCACCCACATTCAGATCCCCCCTTTCAGCAGCGCATCCCAGTAGAATTTCGTCAGCGCGTATTTCTTTAGATAATACATACTACGACGCTCTCGCCCCTGGTCAAACGGGAAGGTCTCTTTCGGTAGCATGTTGTAATCAAACTCCGCCAGTACCAGCTTGCCATAACCGGTAACCAGTGGGCATGAGGCGTCGCCATCATAGGCGGCCTTACCCACCTGGCCATTGATCGCCGCCACCACGTTACGCAACCACGGGTGTCTGACCTTTAATCGCAGCAGCCGTCTTGGAGTTAGGCCTATTAGTGCAATCGCCCAGGCCAAAGATGTTGCTGTATTTTTTATGCTGCAGGGTATGCATATCAACATCGACCCAGCCGCCCACATCACTAGAGGTATGGGTATTACCTGCTATTGACGCCTTGATGTAACGCATGGGGCATTCAATCTGCCACGCTCAGAATTAATAGAGCTGCCCTTAAGAAAATTTCATCCTAAAACTCCATTCTGACCACATGAGAAAAAAAGTAAATACCCATAGCGCCCCGTAGAATCAAATACTAGGTAAATAAAACCCCAGCAGAAATAAAGAGATAACACTATGTCACTAAAAAGTGATTATTTTTTAACAGAACTGTCATTTCCACCAGGTAGTCTCGCAGACTAATAAAACACAAAGGCGAAAGAAATGAATTTTTATATTCAAGTATGGCCAAACAATACAGCCACATTAATGCTGGAAAACGGCACCTCAGTCTGGACCTATCCCAATTGTAGAGTCCGCTGAAGCAGACTTTAACGAATGGTACAAAGGCCAACAAAAGAGCCTGTGGTCAATAACATGATGCAAGATTCACTTTGCACCGCAATGCTGTAGCGGTGCTTTTTTGCGCCGCAGGCCTATCAACTATAATTCAGAAACTATAAATAAAACCCACATTCACATTCAAAATGGTTTCGTCTATCGCTACCGTTGCAATATTGGCATCGAGTGTAAACTGCTGCAGCGAAAAACGGGCAGTCATCTCACGCCCAAGATCATAATTCAGCCCACGCCCCAAAAGACATCCACGCTGCTATCATTGCCACTAGCGAAATCATAATCCCAGCTGGCTAGCCCTAATTGCCCAAACCCGCTAAGCTCATTAGAAAAACTGCTATTTACCAAAATACTAGCATGAAAAGCACTACCCCCTCTCTTTACCGTAACATCATCAACATCACCAAAATCGCTCATACCCAGCTCAATCGCAAGCACCTCATTCAGCGCCATGCCAGCAAAAATAGAAAATGAAGGCGAACTGTCATTTGCTAAATCATAATCGGCACTACCAACACTGACGCCCATATAGGGCGCACTGGCATGACTCATTTTACTATGAGTCACCACAATATCAGAGGCTGTTGATGGCGGCGGCAATATCAGAAGTGTTACCACCAGTGATGCAATAGGAATAATTTATTTCATATCCATTAGCGCCCAAACAGTGATTTTTCACGCGTCTTACGGATCTCTTTTTCATCCGACCATTCAATAAGACCACTCTCAAGGTGCATCACTTTAAGCATGAATTTATAATAAACATCTTTCACATCTTTGGTCTGTTTCACAAGACTACTTAAGCTACCGTACATCATATATTCCGCACCGATTTGACGCCCCACCTGAGATGCCGTGTTGCGGTTCACCATGCCACTTTTGTTCTGAAACTTCAGTTGATCACTCACCTCTTTCACCTTATTCACCTTATTCACCTTATTCATATCAACAAAGCGAAATTTTCCTGAGCGTAAAATACGGTTCGAAATTGTATCAATAATCGATTCGGTATCGATATGCTCTGTGGTTTTATTTTTTATTTTATCAACAAACATTACCGCGCGACGCTCATCAGTCACCTGTACAATAGGCGGAAAGGTTAATAGTGAATCAACCATTTTCGTGGCTATTTGCTGCAGATCGGTAGAACCAAAATCAATCGTCGTCGTCTCTACGTCAGTCGCCCCCTGGTAAGCCACCTTATTTGTGCAAGCCGACAAGAAAAATAGCGGCGCAGCAATCTTTGCGCTAGGTTAGCGCGCCGCACCTCTACTCCAGCCGCCTCAGGGTTTCGCTCACCAAGGAAATTCAGCGCTTGAAAACTATGAACAAAAATCCGTTCATAGGTATCCCCCCGGTACGGAATTGCATTTTCATTGGGCATCACAGCACCAGCACTACTGCCATCCCGCGCGCCGAAATCTTTACGGCCTCTTCCTTGGCCTCAAATTCCGCCAGGACAAGCTGAAAATCCCGAATACTCATTTCGCTATCGCCTGCGATCTGAGAGATACGCCCACGCTCCATCAAATAGAGTATTTTATCAGCGCCCTTGCTTTTTCTCGCTAGCGCCTCTTGAGCACCGCTAAAATCACCAATGGAAACCTGAAGTTTGATACTTTCCATCTGCGCAGGGTACGAGCTAAAGATTGAATGAGTGGCACAACCACTCAAAAGCACCATGACGCCCAGTAAGCCCCATATTACGGCTACTTTTAACCTCCCCCCTTCCCCCCGCTTTTCCATTCGTTTACCATCAGCACTGTTAAACATTAATCAGTAATAACGTAGCATAAAGCCCTCTTGAAATTAACAAGACCAATATATTTAGCCTAGGGCTATAAAACCAAACAATTCAACCCGAGAACTTTGAAATGGCTGACAGCAACACCCCCTCTTCAAATAACACGCCCACTAATGAACCCGCACCAGCGAAAAGCAAGTCTTTAAAAAACAGCATGATCGCGGCAGGCATTGTCATGATGCTCATGCTCTCCGCAACGCTTTTCCTTGATGAGGCACCCGTCACCCCCGCAACTGAGCCTGCGCCAGAGACTGAAGCGGCTACCCCCACGCCAAAACCGGCGCCTAAACCCTCATCCGAAGTCGATGCTAACGCGCCAGCCAAGATAATGTCTGTCGCCTTGCCAGACATTATTCTGCCTCCTACGCTCAAGATGAGTGGCACCTGGTACGATGATAGCGGCACCAAGTTTGAGGTGATACAAAAAGGTAAAAAAATCATCGCGACCGGCTTTAATCGCTTTGGCATGGCGACCAAGCAGATGCATGGCACCGTGAGTGGTGACAAACTCTACTTCACATTGCAAGATGGCTTTCTTGAAACTGACGGTGTTGGCTCTATTAATGAAGATGGTGAACACTTTGATTACACGCTAATACAAGGAACATTCCGAGAAGATGGACAATTCCACCTAAACCATAAGGGTAACTAGGGCCTGTTCAGTGGATAGTAAACATGTTTTTTCAATCATGACGCGATATGATGAAGAGACCTAACAGCAAGGACATTGTAATGAATACAGTCAAAAGAGCATCCCTCTATAGCAGCCTGTTGTTACTGCTCATTTTTCCGCTTGTTTCATGGGGACATGTGCATCTCGACAAAAGCATCCCTGCAAAAGGGGAGGCAGTTTCACCTGCCCCTGAAAGCCTGCAACTGTGGTTCAGTGGTGGTGTCGAAACGGACTGGAGCAAGATTGAGGTCAAGCGTGAAGACGGCACTCGTATGGACGATGGTGAGATCAGCCATATCAATGATGACCCTAAAACACTTAAGGTAACATTAAAACCACTGCCAGCGGGCACCTATAAAATCAAATGGAATATCGTCGCGCATGATGGCCATCGCATTAAGGGCAATAGCCACTTCAGTGTTAAATAACCCGCAATAAGCGTTATCAATGGAGCTTTCGCTACTGCATACCATTCTGATCGCGCTTGACCGCTTTGCGCTTGCGTCCATTATCGGCGCAAGCGCCGCCTTTATCTGGCTACTCAACGACCACCACGCCCGCACCTTAGTGCAACCCAAACTACGCGTCATGCTGGATGGCGCATTCATCACGCTGCTATTCACCACCGCAGCCGTACTGCTGATGCGCACCGCCACCATGGCCGATGTCCCGCTATTTGAAGCCTTTCCTTTTATGGAAAAAGTGGTCGAAAAAAGTCACTTCGGCAGCTTGTGGACAGGGCGCGCCATCGCACTTGCCATCATGGTCACTACCTGGCTCTTCATCCGCAAAAAGACACCTTCACTCGGCTGCATACTGTTGATTGCAGCAAGCGCGGCTATCGCCTTCTATATTAGCGCGGCTAGCCATGCGGGGGATGAAGGGCAGTTCACGCTGGACAACTTAACCAACAGCCTCCATATCATCGGCGGTTGCCTGTGGGGCGGCGCAGTTATCGCCTATCTTGTCATCATCACCCGCTTACGCCAACAAGGCGATGCACTGCATCACATCATCTACAGCAGCGCGGAGCGCCTCTCCTCACTCGCCACCGTCGCCCTTGCGCTGGTGATCAGCACGGGGTTACTCAACGCATGGCACCGTCTCGAGACCATTGCCGAGCTATGGCAGACAGACTACGGCATCACGCTCATCATTAAACTCGGATTTGTTGCCATGATGATGGCGATCGGTGCCAGCAACCGCTTCATCATTATCCCCGCGATGAGCGGCAAACCAGCCACCAGCGGGCGCTTTCAGCGGGTGCTGACACTCGACGCACTGCTCTTCATCACCATTATCTGCATGGCAGCAGCCCTTGGTATACAGGGGCCTGGAGAACACTAAATAGGCACAAGCACAAGGGGTACGCCCCTCAGCATTGTTTTTAGCCTGTCAATTGTATAGACTGATTTGATTATGGATTTTTTTCGCCGAATAAACAGACGAACATTGCTATTGTGCAGCTTATTGCTCTCTTTGGCTCTGCTGTGCACGCAGGGCGCTAAACTGCACGTTCATAATCTCGATCACGGGCATGATAATCACCAAAGTCATCTTCATTCCACTGATGACGCCGGTAACCATCGCCATTTGAGTACCGCCCATTTTACTCACGACACCTCTCACGACGACCACCATGATGGCGTCGTATCCGAGGTCGATATCAGCCCCGATGGCGTCTTGAAAAACACCCATCACAGCGTTTTTGCGATAGCGCTATTCGCGCTCTTTTTTACCTTGATGACATTTATCTCTTCACGGCAGTTGGTTCAACGCTGCCGAGAGAGTAAACTCATTTTTCATAGCGACTACCGCCTTTCCCCGCCTTTACGGGCACCCCCGCAGTACTAGCACCCTTCTGAGAACGTTTGCCGTAGCATAGCGCCAGGCTTTCTACGTTGTTTTTTTGCCATGCTTTTTTGTGGCTAGCATCCATCAAATTGTTTATCTCAGAAGAACGCCCTTTAGCAGTTTTTTCGTATTTGCTCTGTTTTCATTCGACTGCTGAACGCTGCACTGCAGCGTTTCATGAAACCAGAAGCCAACTATATTTTTTGCAATAAGTTATTACGTCTGCATGGTGGCAAGCGTGCACAAGGAGTTTGTAATGTGGGTATCTTTTCTTATGCCAAGACAAACGGCTACGCGGTCGGCTACCTTTGGTTTGGTATTACTGAGTTCAATCGTAGCGACAAGTACCGTAGCCGCTGCTTTAGAGATTGACAAGCGCACGATCAGTTTACATGAAGCCGTTATTAAAACCATTGAACACAACCCGAACTTACGAGCCTTTGATTATCAATTGAAAGCACAGCAAGGGCGAGTACAGCAAGCGGGGGTGGCCCCCAGCCCTGAATTGAGTTTCCAACTGGAAGATGTGTTAGGTACCGGCAATAACAAAGGTATGGATGGCGCACAAGCGACGCTCAGTATTGGCTGGGTGCTTGAGCGCGGAACCCGCCAGCGCTACGTTGATGCCGCCCATGCCGGTTCATCTTTAATCAAAGTTGAAGCGGCGTTAAAACAGCTCGATGCAGCGGCTGAAACCGCACGTCTTTATCTTGTTAGTTTGGCCTACCAAGCGCGAGAGGTGAATGCAGACAAAACGATTCAACTTGCAAAAGAGACGATTAAATCAGTCTCCAAGCGCGTAAAAGCTGGTAAAACACCCGAAGCAGAACTCTCCAGGGCACAAGCAGAATTAGCCCGCAGAAAACTACAACGCGAAGACATTGAACATGAGTTGCGCTCCGCGAATCGGCAATTGGCTGCCCAGTGGGGCGAGACAATACCCACGTTTGCGCGGGTTAAGGGCGATATTACCCACTTTCCCAAAGTGGCATCATTTGAAACACTTAAATCTCAGCTACCGCAAAATCCTGAATTCGCCCGGCTATTGTCAGATCAGTTGTTAAAAAAAGCGGCATTAAAGCTCGCACTGGCTCAAAACAAAGCCAGTTGGCGTGTTAATGCCGGGATTCGTCATACCAACAATGGCAATGATCAAGCCTTTGTTGCTGGCATTAGCATCCCTTTTGGTGAACGCACACGTAATCCCGGTCGCATTGCCACAGCCCGCGCCAACTTGGCTAAAACCAGCAGTGAAGAACAGGCCGCACGCATTCGTATTGAAACCGCACTCTTCGTGATACATGAAAAGCTGCAGCACAGCCTGCATGTCATCGAGGCCGTACGTGGTGAGATTATCCCGCCCCTTGAGCGGGCACTCACAGAAACTCGTCGAGCCTATAACCTTGGGCGCTACAGCTATTTGGAACTGCGTAGCGTCCAGGCAGAATTGTTAGACGCACACAATGCATTGGTTGAAGCCAGCATTGATGCTCATCGCAACATCATTGAAATTGAACGACTGACCGGCGTACGCATTGCGCAAGTGAAGACAACATTATGAGGTTCCAAATGAATAATACAATGAAATATGCTCTCGCATGCCGAATTGGATTACCGCTACTATTAGTCTCATTTTTGACCGCTTGTGGTGGTACGAATTCAGAACAAGCGATGTCCTCCAAAGGCGGTCATGGTGAAACGGCTTTGTCGGAACATGAGGCAGAGCCAGAAAAAGGTCCTCATCGAGGACGACTATTAAACGATGGCGACTTTACCCTTGAACTGGCTATTTTCGAGACAGGTGTGCCACCGGAGTTCCGCGCCTGGGCAACAAAAAGTGGTAAGACACTTAGCCCGAATGAGTTGGAGCTCAATATCAAGTTAAGCCGTTTAGGTGGCAAGGTTGATGATATTAATTTTGCACCACAAGGCGATGCCTTGCGTGGCGATACGGTTATCTACGAACCGCATTCATTTGTCGTAACGATTAATGCAGTGCATAACGGTGTAACTCACACTTGGGAATACGATAACTTTGAAGGCCGCACCAAGATTGAAACCGCCGTCGCCGAAGCGTTGGAAATCGGAACGGCGGTTGCCGGTTCTGTGGATATGCAGGAGACCATCCGCGTTTATGGCCAGATTGTAGCGAACAGCGAGCGACTGCGAAAAATCACCGCTAGGTTTGATGGTGCGATTAAATCTGTCGCAGCTTCACAGGGAGAGCAAGTCCGTAAAGGCCAAAAGTTAGCCACGGTTGAAAGCAACGAAAGTTTGCAGCTTTTTACTATTACGTCTCCGATTCGCGGTGTGATCACCCAGCGTGATGCCAATGTTGGTGAGCAGACGGATGGCCGTCAACTCTTCACCATCATGGATAACCGCTCGGTATGGGCGGAGCTGTCCGTTTTCCCCACCGATCTGGCGCAAGTGAAAATGGGCGCGCCGGTTACCGTCACCGATACCACCAGCGGCTATACGGTCAACGGTAAAATTGCGCAAATTAATCCGCTGGCAGAGGCCGATCAATCCGTCAAAGTTCGTGTAGTGTTGGATAACAAAAAGGGTCAGTTGCGCCCCGGCCGACACATTAGCGCCCATATCACTGTGGGAGAACATACCGCGACGTTAGCGGTAAAACGATCAGGCTTACAAACCTTTAGAGATTTTACCGTGGTCTATGCTCAAATCGGTGAAGAGTACGAGGTACGGATGCTTGAGTTGGGTCTGCAAGCCGGTGAATGGGCTGAAGTGTTGGGTGGTTTGGAATCCGGCACTCGTTATGTGAGTGAAAACAGCTACGTCATCAAAGCCGATATTGAAAAGTCCGGCGCATCTCATGACCATTAAAGGCGACGCAACATGTTAGAAGCAATTATAAAATTCTCCCTCGAACGTCGAGGGTTGGTGATGGCGATTGTCATTATCGTCATGGGGCTGGGTGTTTGGAAATTCACTCAGCTACCAATTGATGCGGTACCAGACATTACCAATGTACAGGTGGTCATCAATACGGCCGCACCAGGTTACACCCCATTGGAAGCTGAGCAACGGGTGAGTTTTCCGGTTGAGACCGCGATGACGGGGCTGCCAAAACTGGACTATACCCGTTCTGTTTCACGTTATGGCTTGTCACAAGTGACGGTGGTGTTTGAAGAAGGCACGGATATCTATTTTGCGCGGCAGTTAGTGAGTGAGCGCCTTAGTACAGCAAAAGGTAATCTGCCGTCTTCCTTAGAACCAACCCTTGGCCCGATTGCGACCGGGCTGGGTGAGATTTTTATGTTTACTGTCGATGCTGAACCGGGTGCGACCAACAGCGATGGTAGTCTGATTACACCGATGGATCTGCGTTCAACTCACGACTGGATTATTCGCCCGCAGTTAATGCGTGTTGCGGGTGTGGCAGAGATCAACCCCATTGGTGGTTTCAAGAAAGAGATATTAGTCGCCCCTGAACCGGCCAAGTTACTGGCTTATCAAATGGGCTATGACGACATTGTTAAGGCGATACAAAATAATAATAACAACCGCGGTGTTGGTTTCATCGAACACAATGGCGCACAGTGGTTGATGCGTGTACCCGGTCAAGCCAGCACACTGAGTGACCTGGAAAATATTGTGATTCGCCAACATCAAGGCATTCCCGTGCGGATTAAAGATGTTGCCAGCGTAACGTTAGGCAAAGAGCTGCGCACCGGGGCCGCCACTCAGAATGGTCGAGAGATTGTGATGAGCACCGTGATGATGTTGATTGGAGAGAACAGCCGTACCGTTGCCAATGATATCGCGATTAAATTGGAAGAAATTAAAAGCAGCCTGCCTGAAGGGATTACCGTCACCGCAGTATATAATCGCACCACTCTCGTGGATAAAACATTAGAGACGGTACAGAAAAACCTGTTGGAAGGTGCGCTGCTGGTGATCGTCGTGCTGTTTCTATTTTTAGGTAATGTTCGTGCTGCAATATTAACCGCAATGGTGATTCCGATTGCCATGTTAATGACCATCACCGGTATGGTGCAGACAAAAACCAGTGCTAATCTGATGAGTTTGGGCGCGCTGGATTTTGGTTTGATCATTGATGGTGCGGTGATTATTGTTGAAAACTGTATGCGTCGTTTGAGCCAAAATTATCGTAAAGAGGGTCTATCGCTCAGCGAACGCTTGGTTATCGTTTTTGAAGCCACCCGTGAGGTGATACGCCCTGCACTGTTTGGCGTCTTTATTATTACCGCCGTCTATATTCCTATTTTTGCACTCAGTGGTGTGGAAGGAAAAATGTTTCATCCGATGGCGATCACGGTCATCATCGCTTTGGTTAGCGCGATGATTCTCTCTATCACCTTTATTCCAGCCGGTGTTGCAATATTATTTAAGAAGCCGATCAAAGAGAAAAAAAGCAAGGTCGTACAGGCCTCGCTTTCGATCTACAAGCCCGTTTTGTCACTCTCTCTGAGATTTAGATGGGCGGTAGTGACAGGGGCTGTCATGCTCGTTATCGGTTCCACTTTTTTGATCCCCAAACTTGGTTCTGAGTTTGTACCTAACCTTGATGAAGGTGATATTGCCATGCATGCCTTGCGTATTCCAGGCACCTCACTCACCGAAGCCATACGTTTACAAAAAGTACTAGAGCCAGAAATTGAAAAGTTAGCGGAAGTAGAAAGAGTTTTTTCCAAACTAGGCACCGCAGAAATCGCCACAGACCCGATGCCACCCAGTGTTGCGGATACCTTTATTATTCTAAAACCGCGTGCTGAATGGCCTGATCCAAACAGATCAAAAATGGATGTCGTCGCAGAACTTGAAGCCTTAGTAACTCCTATTCCCGGTAATCGTTATGAGTTTTTGCAACCTATTCAGATGCGATTTAACGAATTGATTTCTGGGGTACGATCGGAAGTAGCGGTTAAGATATTCGGTGATGATTTTGAACAGCTGATCGCATTAGGTAATGAGGTGGGCAAGGTGATCGAAAGTATTCCGGGTGCTGCCGACGTAGCGGTAGAACAAACTACCGGTTTACCGATAATGACGATTGAACCCAAACGTGAAGCAATGGCACGTTATGGACTCAGCATCGTTCAATTGCAAGATCTGCTATCAACGGCATTGGGCGGCACTGTGGCCAACCAACTATATGAAGGCGACCGTCGTTCCGATATTGTGGTTCGACTGCCCGAGCGTCTGCGCAGCAATATCGATGGGCTGTCTGATCTTCCGGTCATGCTTGCTAATGGTTTGTATGTGCCACTGAAAGAAGTCGCTGAATTGAAATTAGTCATTGGCTATAACCAGGTCTATCGAGAAAATAGCAAACGTCGTGTCGTGGTTGCCGCCAACGTTCGTGGCCGCGATCTGGGTTCTTTTGTGCAGGATATACAACAGGCGATTAAACAAAATATTGATGTACCGGCGGGTTACTGGGTGGAATATGGCGGCACCTATCAGAAGCTTCAATCCGCTACGCAGCGTCTTTCCATTGTGGTACCGATCACGTTGTTATTAGTGATTGGCCTGCTCATTATGGCCTTGGGTTCAATCAAAGATGCCGCCATTATTTTTTCCGGCGTGCCATTGGCACTAACGGGTGGCATTGTTGCCTTGTTATTGCGCGATATTCCGTTCTCAATTTCAGCGGCGGTGGGTTTTATCGCACTTTCAGGTATTGCCGTGTTGAATGGTTTGGTGATGGTCTCATTTATTCAAGACCTGCGTGCGCGTGGGCAAGCCTTGCATGAGGCCATTGTTGAAGGCGCATTAACGCGCCTGCGCCCTGTGTTAATGACCGCCTTAGTAGCCGCGCTGGGCTTTATTCCGATGGCGTTGAATACCGGCATCGGTTCGGAAGTGCAGCGCCCACTTGCCACGGTTGTTATCGGCGGGATTATCTCATCGACGTTATTGACCCTGGTGGTGCTGCCTGCATTGTATCGATTGGTGTATGGCCGTGAAGCTCGAGTTTCAGCGCAACAACAGGAGGCGTAGGGATGAGCATTCAGAGGCTTATCACCCAATAACGATGCAGCGCAGTGGTGATTACCATCGATAGTGGCCAGCTCAAAATTCAAGATAGTGCTGCCGGAATCCCACCCGAACAGCTAGAACAGTTATTCACACGCTATTATCGCGGCCGCAAAAATGGCGACAGCGGCAGCCGGCTCGCCATCGTCAAACGTATCTGCTAACGCCAGCACTGACAGATTTATCTTGAGAGCGAGGTTGGAGACGGAACAACTATTCGGCTAGAGTTTGGCATGAGTGTATAGCACGACTATATACAAGCCATTAGCGCCTGACCATTGGGTTATCAACTCACTGCACATGCCGACACTAGGAACATGCGTGGCCTTACCGTCTGCCGCAAATGGCGCGAAGAGCGCCATTGTGCTACGCACCTTTAAATATTAACCACCAAAGGCAATTATTTTCAGCGGCTCATTACACAATAGGGGATTGTTTTTTTCGATGAAGTGCAATATTACTAGGCGTTTCACCACATGGAATTTTAAACACAAAACAATATCGAGCTTTATGATATTTGTCGTTACCATAAAAGTTGACATACATATTTTTCAGCTCTTCTTTTCTATATAAATCCAACGACTTCTTTGATTCATCCCTATGAAGTTTTTCTGATTTTTTATGTAAAACTGCCTGTAAGGATACATCATCTGAAATAAGTAACTGAGCAAATCTTTTGACTTGCGCATAAAAAATCGCATGATTATTATCAAGCACCTTATCCACCAAACCAATTTTTTCCGCATAAACAGTACTAATTGGTAAACATTGCTCGGTGACTTCTATTGCTTTTTTTCTACCCACACGCTTAGGTAAGCAATATGTCCAGTATTCAGAACCAAATAAATCGCCCATACTTTTATAGTATGGATTCATAATGACACCTTTCCTAACAAGAATATAATCAGCGCCTAAAGCTAACATAACGCCCCCAGCACCTGAATTTCCAGCCATAGCAGAAATAGTTAACTTATCAGTTGTGGTGATCAGCTGCTGAATAATGTCATTAATAGCATTAATGTTAAGCCATGATTCATCTCCTGATCTTTCTGCCGCCTCAATAGTATTTAAATGAATTCCATTTGACCAAAAGTCAGCCCCACCTAACAATACAATCGCTTTAACCGGTAAAGTAGCAATATGTTGATACATTCCCAAAAGCAATTCACATTGCTGAGTATTCATAGCTCCGTTGTGAAATTCAAAATGCAAATAAGCAACACGATCTTCTAACGAGTACCACAGTTCTTGGCAAGGCAGTTGTTTACCTGCTTTTCTGTAATCAATTTCAATGTTATTGATCTCTGTCGGGAGTAAATTAGCGAGTATTGTAGTTGAAGGCAGTTTTATAGTTTTCGCACCCGTCATTACTTTACGTTTTAAATGTCCAATCCATATTGCACCGTCGATTGTCGCTCTACAAATAGCTTGGTTAGCGGTTGCAATAATATCGCCAGCTTTCCCGGTCAAATAAGGTTCTTTATATGCATTATATAAAAATACTGCTTGCCCATAGATCTCATCTAAAACCCCTGGTGACCCGTCTGCGGCGTGAATATGCCTTATAATTTCGTCGCTGGTCTCAGCTTGCCAATTAATACATCTATCATACTGCTTCATAAATGGCTGAAACCGCCCTTTAACATCAGGTTTTTTATAATCTAACGGTTCGGGCGTAAAGTCGAGCGATTCAAAATGGGCTAAAACCTCCCATAAACATTTAACCGAGGTTTCGGTTACCTCGCGATTATAAATACTACTTTTTGTCGCCAATCGCATAGGAAAGGTATTGCTAGACCATATATCACCAGCATCCATCTCTTCATCAGCTTGTAACAAGGTAACCCCCCATTCAGATAAATTATTCTGAATAGCCCAGTCTAAAGACGAGGCGCTTCTATCTCCTTTAATACCCGGGTGAACAATAATACAAGGATAAGATTTATAAATATCTGCCGAGAGATGGCGAGTCAAAAAAGGACACAGAATTAGATCAGGCTTGAAAATATTCACACCTGTTAGTAACTTTTCATTGTCACCATGATGCAATTCTACAGATACATTGTAATTAGCATCTATTAATTCAGTATAAAATCGCTGAGTTAGACCATTAAAGGCGGTTGATATCAGTAAAATTTTCATTTGCGTATCATTGGCAGATTCATTATTTCTAGTGGTCGCGGTAGGAATACTGATCTCACGGCACCTCACACAGATCTCCGCATGAAGCGCCCCCTCCTCTCAAGACACCTCGATTTTACTCACTTACCCAGCCTACAAAATTGCATAGTGCCGTTACCATACATTTGTTATCGATTACTTTCCACCATACACGCGGATTGGTAAAGGGTTAAGGCAAGGAAATATAGTATTTGTAAATTACTCAGGCGCCCATCACAAAAAATGACCACGCAAAAATTAAGTTATACATTGGCCAACAAGATTTCAGCCGCGGCGTCAAGGAATGGCCTTGCCCTGGTATGCCGCAGGCGCTATCCAGCGACTATTAAGAATCTCAGGGGCCATGCAGGTTGCTGTGTCCAAACTTGGCATGTTAGCCTTGAGCCATTCATCCGCATAGTGATTATGCCCATTAGGCTAGGTGTTATCATAAAAAAGGCGAGCATCTCTGCTGCCTTTATAAAGAAGCTAATCGTTATTCCCACTCAATCGTGGCAGGTGGCTTACTTGAAATATCATAGGTAACACGCGCGATACCCGATACTTCATTAATGATACGACTCGAAACTATCTCTAATAATTCATAAGGAAGATGCGCCCAGCGCGCGGTCATGAAATCGATGGTCTCTACCGCGCGCACAGCGATGACGTATTCATAACGACGTTGATCACCCACCACGCCCACTGATTTCACCGGCAGAAAAACGGTGAACGCTTGGCTTACCTTTTGATAATAGTCGTGATTATGCAGCTCTTCCATGAAGATCGCATCGGCGCGACGCAGTAGATCAGCATACTCTTTTTTCACTTCACCTAGAATACGCACACCCAGGCCGGGCCCTGGAAAAGGATGACGGTAGACCATTTCATGCGCAAGCCCTAGCTCTACCCCTAAGCGGCGCACTTCATCTTTAAAGAGTTCACGCAGTGGCTCGACCAGTTTCAGCTTCATATTTTCTGGCAGGCCACCGACGTTGTGGTGTGACTTGATCACATGCGCCTTGCCACTCTTGGCACCGGCCGACTCAATCACGTCAGGATAAATAGTACCTTGTGCCAGCCACTTCACATTCTTAAGCTTATCTGCCTCTTCTTCAAAAACTTCGATGAAGAGGTTGCCAATGATTTTTCGTTTTTTCTCCGGCTCATCAACGCCTTCAAGCGCGCTCAAAAAACGGGCTTCGGCATCGACACGAATCACCTTCACACCCATGTGCTCAGCAAAAGTCGCCATCACCTGGTCACCTTCATTGAGGCGCAACAGACCGTTATCAACAAAGACACAGGTAAGGTGGTCGCCAATTGCTTTATGTAACAACGCAGCCACTACGGATGAATCAACACCACCGGATAGACCTAATAAGACCTCATCGGTACCTACCCGTTCACGCACGGTCACAATGCTATCTTCAATAATATTTTCAGCGGTCCACAACTGCTCACAACCGCAGATGAAATGAACGAAGCGATCGATGATGCGCTTGCCTTGATGGCTATGGGTGACTTCAGGGTGGAATTGCAGGCCATAATAGCCACGCGACTCATCCGCGATACCGGCAATCGGTGCACTCTCTGTGCTGGCAATCACTTTAAAACCTGCTGGCAGTTTGTTGACGCGATCGCCATGACTCATCCACACATCGAGGATACCGTAGCCTTCTACCGTGGTGTGGTCTTCGATATCAAGCAGTAATTGCGAATGACCACGAGCACGTACCTGCGCATGACCATATTCATGATGGTCTGCACTCTCCACTTCACCGCCCATCTGTGCCGCCATGGTCTGCATACCGTAGCAAATGCCGAGCACCGGCACTTCCAGCTGAAACACGGCGTCCGGTGCACGCGGCGCATCATCACCACCGGTCACTGACTCTGGGCCTCCGGAAAGGATGATCCCTTTCGGGTTGAAGTCGCGCACTGCCTGCTCATCCATATCCCATGCATGTAGTTCACAGTAGACACCGGCCTCTCGTACACGACGTGCAATTAGCTGGCTATATTGCGAACCAAAATCAAGAATCAGGATGCGGTCAGAATGGATGTTATGGTCTGTCACGGCGATATGGTCTTCTTTTCTTTAATTAAGTAGCGAAAAGTAACGTAACTGTTTCTTCGCAAAACTGTCGTTACATTTAGTTGAGTTCCGTCACCCCGGCACAGGCCGGGGTCCAGTTCTATCAGGCTGGGTTCCGGCCTTAGCCGGAACGACACAATCCATATTCTTAATCGATGCGGTAGTTCGGCGCTTCTTTGGTGATCGTCACGTCATGCACGTGACTTTCTCTCATGCCTGCGCCAGTGACCCGTACAAAGCGTGGTTTGCGGCGCATCTCTTCAATGTCGGCACAACCAGTATACCCCATGCTGGCACGCACACCGCCCAGTAGCTGATGGACAATCGCCACCATGCTGCCTTTGTATGCGACACGCCCTTCGATCCCTTCTGGCACCAGCTTTTCAATCTGGTTGCCTTCCTGAAAATAACGGTCACTCGAACCATGCGCAGCTGCCATCGCACCTAGCGAGCCCATGCCCCGATAAGATTTATAAGAACGCCCCTGAAAGAGTTCCACCTCGCCCGGTGATTCTTCGGTACCGGCAAACATACTGCCGATCATGATCGCATGGGCGCCCGCGACAATCGCCTTGGCCAGATCACCGGAGAAACGAATGCCACCATCGGCAATCAACGGTACACCCGTCCCTTCCAGCGCCTTGGCCACATTGGCAATCGCGGTGACCTGCGGTACGCCAACACCAGTCACGATGCGCGTGGTACAGATTGAACCCGGCCCGATCCCCACCTTTACGCCGTCCGCACCGGCATCGGCCAGCGCCTTGGCCGCCTCACCAGTACCGACGTTACCGCCAATCAGCTGTAGATCCGGGAAGTTCTTTTTCACCCAGCTAATACGATCTAGCACCTTTTGTGAATGGCCATGTGCGGTATCGACAATTAATACATCAACGCCCGCATTCACCAACTCTTCGATACGTCCATCTGCTTCGGTACCCACTGCCGCGCCCACCCGTAGATGACCAATATCATCCTTGCAGGCATTGGGGAAGTCCGTCGATTTTTGGATATCTTTAACGGTGATCAGCCCTTTCAGATGAAAGCTATCGTTGATCACTAGTACCTTTTCAATACGGTGTTTGTGCAGTAGTGACAACACCTCGTCACGCTCGGCACCCTCTTTCACGGTTACCAGACGCTCTTTGGGCGTCATGATGCTGGAAACAGGGTTGTCTAACTGTGTTTCAAAACGCAGGTCACGCCCGGTCACAATGCCGACCAGTTCGTCACCATCGACCACCGGTACACCTGAAATTTTGTTGGCGCGGGTGATGCCCATCACTTCACGAATGGTGATGCTGGGCGGTACGGTGATCGGATCTTTGATCACGCCGCTCTCATATTTTTTCACCGCGCGTACTTCATTGGCCTGCTGTTCAGCAGTCATATTTTTATGAATAATGCCGATGCCACCCTCTTGTGCCAATGCAATTGCCAGCCGTGCCTCGGTGACAGTATCCATCGCCGATGAGATCAGCGGGATATTGAGGGTAATTTCACGCGTCAGGCGGGTTTTGAGGTCAACCTCTCTGGGCAATACGGTGGAATGATCTGGCAATAACAGCACATCATCAAAGGTGAATGCTTCCTGAGCAATTCTCATACTATATAGACCCCTATCAAAAACTAGCCGGGTATTATAGAGAGTACAGTCGCTGCGGTAAACCGATAATATCGATGACTAGCGTTCAATAAAACGGTGGATTCTCTATTTCGTTCAAGGTGTTATCATGAGATCCATGAGCCAGACCCGAGATTTCTACACCCCACCAGCCGCTGCAAAGGAGGCCCCCAAGCGGCCTCAGCGCGAGATTTTCAGCGTTTCACGCCTTAATCGCGAGGTGCGCGGCCTGCTGGAGGGCAATTTTCCGCTGGTGTGGGTGGAGGCGGAGATCTCAAATCTCTCCCGCCCCGCCTCGGGTCACTGGTATTTCACCCTCAAAGACCCCTCAGCGCAGATCCGCTGCGCGATGTTCCGTGGCAAAAATAGCCGCCTGCGCTTCCAGCCTAAAAATGGTGATCAAGTACTGATTCGCGCCCAGCTAAGTCTTTACGAAGCACGCGGCGACTATCAGATGATTGTCGAACATATGGAAGAAGCGGGGGATGGCGCATTGCGACGTGCCTTTGAAGAACTCAAACAGCGCCTTGAGTTGGAAGGGCTATTCGATCAGGTGGGCAAAAAACCACTGCCAACACTGCCAACACAGATCGGCGTGATCACCTCTCCTACGGGTGCCGCGCTGCGTGACATCCTGCAAATCCTGGCGCGACGTTTCCCCAGCATACCGGTGGTGGTCTATCCCGTCTCGGTGCAAGGGGCGGCGGCCGCTGGCGAGATTGAGCACGCAATCAAAACCGCCGCCAAACGCAACGAGTGTGATGTATTAATCATTGCGCGTGGCGGCGGCTCACTCGAAGACCTGATGGCCTTTAATGATGAAAAAGTGGCACGCGCAATTCACAGATGCCGCATTCCGGTGGTCTCCGGCGTGGGGCATGAGATCGATTTCACCATCGCCGACTTTGTCGCCGACCTGCGCGCACCCACCCCATCGGGTGCGGCTGAGCTGGTGAGCCCAGATCGCCTCGAGTGGCAGCAGCGTTTTACGCAACTACAATCACGCCTGCACACCGCCACACAATTACAACTCAAACAGGGCCAGCAACGGCTTGGCTGGTTATCAAAAAGACTGCAACAACAGCACCCCGGCCAACAGCTTCGGCAACAAGCGCAGCGGCTCGACGGACTTGAACAGCGCCTGCAACGCCATCTAAAACAGCGCCTACAGCAACACCGCGCAGAACTGAGCCATGTTGCTAGTAAATTACAACTGCGCAACCCTCAACGTCGCATCCAACAGTTGCAATCAGTTCAGCAACAACTCAGCTCGCGTCTACAACGCGCGTTTCAACAACCACTACAACAGCGCCAGCAACAACTACAAGGTGTGACACGTGCACTCGATGCGGTGAGCCCGCTAGCAACACTCGGCCGTGGTTTTTCGATTACGTGTCACCATAAAGACGGGCGCGTTTTACGCAATATCAATGATACTGCTGTTGGCGACACCATCGAAACCAAGCTGGCGCAAGGGCGACTTCAATGCAAAGTCACGGAAATTTTTAATGATTAATCAAGCACTATTGCCGCCACTCTCTCGCTACACCCTAGCATTACTGTTTGCGCTCTCATTCAATGCAACACATGCATTACCCAAAGTGTCAGCCGTACCGGGTGGGGTGGTGGTGATCGAACTGGCAGCCGACAATGCAGAAGAAACACCTGCAGCTTACTACCATAAAAAGCCACTATTGGTCATCAAGAAAGATGGCCGCTGGCTGGCAGTCGTCGGTATCCCCCTAACCGCAACAGTTGGCGCACAACAAATCAAACAACAGAGCGCATCGGGTAAAATTATCGTCCATAGTTTTAACATCAAAGATAAGGCCTATAAAACACAAGGCCTCACGGTCACCAATAAACGCAAGGTAAACCCTTATGCGGAGGACATGAACCGCATCATCAGCGAAAAAAAACGCACAAAGAAAACCCTAGCCCATTGGCAGGGGCGTGAACTAAAAGACCTGACCTTTATCGCCCCCGTTAAAGGGCGACACAGTAGCTCATTTGGGCTGCGCCGAGTGTTCAATGGCCAGCCACGCAAACCGCATAGCGGCATGGATATCGCAGCCCCAACTGGCACCCCAATAGTCACCCCGATGGCAGGCACGGTAACCAATGTGGGCGACTATTTTTTCAATGGCAACTCAGTATTCATTGACCACGGCCAGGGATTGATTACGATGTACCTGCACCTCGATCGTATTGACGTTCAAGAAGGCGATATTCTACAGCAAGGGGATCTGCTCGGCACAGTGGGTGCCACCGGTCGTGTCACCGGGCCTCATCTTCACTGGGGAATTAGCCTGAATGATGCACGCGTCGATCCTGCGCTATTTCTGAGTGATGAGAAATAGCGCCTATTTAATAAGCATTATCAATTGTGAACGATAAACCCCGGGGCTTATCGTTGCTCATCACGTTGGCACCCGGATCAGGCTATAATGTAAAACTAATGACCACAGGAGCCACATGCATGTCTCACCACACCGCCACTGATAAAAAATCACTTAATGGTTTCACTCAATTCTGTTGCGCGCTGCTCGCAGTCGTTTTTTTAAGCGCCTGTGAGTTTGAAGTACCGGTTGAAGAGTCAATCGCGGGCGTCGACAAAATTCTGGAGATACGCAAGCAAGCGATCGACAATAAAGACATGGACCTTTATAAATCCATTCTATTACCAGAGTACTCTAGCAGTGGCGTACCACTCGACAATGTCATTGGCGACCTTGAACGACTCTTTTCAACAGAAGAGCAAATTGAGTTCATCTACCAGAAAGCACCGCCTTCGATCGCCATGAACACCGCCCGCGTAATCCATATGATTGAATACAAACTCACCCCATCTGGCAAATCAAAAAAAATGCGTGAAACCATCCACCTGCGGCGCGTCAACGGTCAATGGTTCATTTCCGGTGGAATAATACTGGGTCTAACCTTGTAAGAAGGGACCGCAATCCGTTATTGCCCGACGGGGCTTAGCAACACCAAACCAAGCTTTCTGTACTTAAAGTTTAGTTTTCATCTGCATCAGCCGATCTGCTAACATCGCAGTTGGATCATAATGCAGTGTCGATTTTATGAAACCCAGTATCAAAACAATTACCGTTAGAACGCTGATCAACTTCCTGCTTGTACTGGCAGTCATTATGCTGGTCATCACAGGGCTGAATTTTCGAGCGCTATCAATACAGGCGCTAGAAGATCAGGCCCTGTCCCATGCCGAATTAGTCCGCGCCGGACTCACCGCCCACATGAAAGCGGATATCATGGATAAACGCGACTACTTTCTGGAGGAGATCCAGCAGCTACACCAGATCAACCGTCTCACAGTGATTCGCAGCAATGAAGTAAGCGCTCAATTCGGCCGCGGTCGCGCCATTGAGCATGAAGTGGATAATGTAGATGCGATTGCACGCAAGGCCTTTGAAACAATGGAGCCAGTATTCGTTCTGCATGAGTTCACATACAATCCGACTATTCGCGTCGTCGTGCCGTACATCGCCTCACCCGTTGGCTCACTCAACTGCCTTGCCTGTCATAACGTGGCTGAAGGAACGGTGCTCGGCGCAGTGGATATCGAGATGGATGCATCGAAATACCGCAATCATTCACTCATGGTCATCGCCGGCATGTTGATCCTCTCCTTGGTATTCATGGCCCTCATTCTAATGAACACCAGGCGCACCATCCAACGCCATGTACAGGAGCCACTCGACACCCTCATCGATAAAGCGATGGATGCTTACGTGAAAAAAGAACCCGTCAGTCCCGACCAGTTTGCAACGGCAGAGTTTAGTAACGTTGCCAATGAGATCAACCTCTTTAACTCGAAGATCATTGCGCATCAAGATCTATTGCAGCAAAAGAATGATGAGCTGATTGCGCTGAATGATGAAATAGAAAAGACCTTGCGTGAAACCGTGTTCACCATGGGTGTGATTGAAGAACAGCGTTCCAAAGAGACCAGCAA
Organism: Thiotrichaceae bacterium; assembly: GCA_002401765.2. Lineage (GTDB taxonomy): Bacteria > Pseudomonadota > Gammaproteobacteria > SZUA-140 > SZUA-140 > SZUA-76. The sequence goes on along the minus strand of NVTY02000010.1, from coordinate 121,798 downwards.
CCATACCAAACGCGTCTCGCTTTATAGCCAATTACTGGCACGTAAAATCGGCCTGTCCGATAATGACATTGATCTGATCGCTGCTGCCGCACCACTGCATGATCTAGGCAAGATCGGCATCCCAGACAGCATTCTGTTAAAGCCGGGGCGCCTCACTGACGAGGAACATAGGATCATGAAAAACCATACCCGCATCGGTTACACCATGCTAAGCCATTCAGAGCGTGACATCCTTAAAACGGGTGCCATTATCGCCTTACAACACCATGAAAAATGGGATGGTAGCGGTTACCCTCAGGGCTTGAAAGGTGAAGAAATCCATATCTACGGACGAATCATTGCATTAGCGGATGTTTTTGATGCATTAGCCTTCAGAAGAGTCTATAAAGAGGCATGGGAACCCAGTCGTGTCATCACCTGGATAACAGAACAGCGTGGCAAACACTTTGATCCAGCATTGGTTGATGCTTTCCTCGCCAGCCAGGATGAAATCACGGCCATCACGAAACGCTATCCCGCTGATTTATAAATCGAGACCTTTGCACGAGCAGTGATTTTGCTCTCTGGCGCCAACAGTAGGTGCATTAGGCGAGGAAGACGCGTACGGAATGAAGGGGTTTATAACTATAAATGACCGCTTCAGAGCGCTTTTAACGCCGCCAGAGGGCGAAATAACAATCGTGTGAAGGCCCCAAACAGCAACAATTTTAAAGAGAAGCATCATGCAAAACGATTGGTTACGAGAAAATATGTTGATGATCCTATCGATCATTGGTGCGGCGGCAACAGCCTGTGTCGGCGGGATTTTTGTGCTCTATTTTTTGATCAAACGAAAAACCAAACAAAAGAACGCTGCAAAATAAGCCTGCCTGAGCCCAATTCATTCTTGGGTTCATTTTTGAGCTTTTTCCTAAATTTACCCATTGAATGATATTGCCGCTATTTAATTGTGAGCATTAAACAGCACTATCAAACAACCATTTCACAACAGGGATACCAACAAGACCCTGAGCAGGAAAATGCCATTGATCATTTTCAACGCCTCTATCGTGAGCTCCTCATCCCGCCAAAAACAACGAGCTTTCTTCCTCGAGTATTAAATAAAACACCGTCCACCACACAAGGGCTTTATCTATGGGGCGGCCCTGGTCGCGGTAAAACATACCTGATGGATCTCTTCTATCACCACCTACCAACGCAGCAAAAGCAACGCATCCACTTTCATCAGTTTATGCATAATGTGCACGCAGAATTAGCAACCATCAAAAGCCAGCAAGCGCCGCTTGCGGTGATTGGCCAACGTATTGCGGAAAAGACGCGTATCCTTTGCCTGGATGAGTTTTATGTCGCCGACATTGGTGACGCAATGTTACTCACTGGCCTGCTCGAGGCACTCTTTGCCAACCAGGTTGTACTAGTGACCACCTCGAACACGAAACCAGACAACCTTTACCGAGGTGGGCTGCAACGAGAACGTTTTTTACCGGCAATAGCACTGATCCAGAGACATACTCAACTGGTGAAAATGGAACAGGGCGATGATTACCGCTTACAGACAACAAGCGACACCGCCTTTAAACGTTATCAAATATGTGACCAGGCAAGTGCGCAGGAACTGATGGGGCAGCAATTTCAACACCTGAGCGGCGGCGTATTTGAAGAAAGGGGAATATCAATAAAGATCAACGGCCGTGAACTTCCTGTTATCGCCACGCACGACGATCTGATATGGTTCAGTTTTAACACCCTGTGTGAAACTGCACGCGCAGCAGCAGACTACCTTGAAATCGCCAATCGCTACCAGCGCCTGATGATTACCCACATACCGGTCATGGATGAAGCACTGGATAACGCAGCAATCCGCTTTATTCACCTCATTGATGCCATCTATGATAACAAAGTAGCATTGATTACTACCGCAGCCGCCATCCCACAGCGGCTTTATACCGGCAGCCATCACACCAACAGTTTCAAGCGCACCAGCAGTCGTCTTTGTGAAATGGAGCATTACGACTATTCCACTCGCTAAGCAGCGAGCCCTTTACCACTTCACCTGCTCTGAGCTATGATGATTAATGGCTGAATTTCACTACACTAATCCACTTCCGCTGGGCGCTGATAAAACAGAATATCGCCAGCTTACTGACCAGCATGTTTCAACCGGTGCATTTGAAGGCCACCCCATACTTAAGATAGATGAAGCAGCGCTGACATTGCTCACCTCAAACGCGATCAATGATATTTCACACCTTTATCGCAGCAGCCACCTACAGCAACTGCGCAATATCCTGGATGATAACCACGCATCTGAAAATGATCACTTCGTTGCCATGGAACTGCTACGTAACGCAAACATCGCCGCAGGGATGGTACTGCCCGGCTGCCAGGACACCGGCACCGCCATCATCATCGGCAAGAAAGGCCAACAGGTATGGACGGGCGGTAATGACCGAGAGGCCATCTCGCTTGGTGTGCATCAAGCATACAATAACCACAATCTACGCTTTTCACAGCTGGCCCCGCTCACCTTTTTTGATGAAAAGAATACCGGCACGAACCTGCCTGCGCAGATCGATATTGATGCCGTAGAAGGTGATAGCTATAAATTTCTGCTGATGACCAAGGGTGGTGGCTCCGCCAATAAAACCTTTCTATTTCAGGAAACCCGCGCACTGCTCAACCCTACCAGCCTGCTCGCCTTTTTAACTGAAAAGCTAAAGATGCTGGGCACTTCTGCCTGCCCACCCTACCACCTGGCGATTGTGGTCGGCGGGACCTCCGCGGAAGCGAATCTGAAGATGGTTAAGCTCGCCTCCGCACATTACCTCGACACCCTACCAAACTGCGGCAATGAATTTGGCCAGGCATTTAGAGACACCGAGCTGGAAATTAAAATTCTGAAACTGACGCAACAACTGGGTATCGGCGCACAATTTGGCGGCAAATATTTTGCCCATGACATTCGCCTGATACGCCTGCCTCGCCACGGCGCCTCATGCCCGGTCGGCATCGGCGTCTCCTGCTCTGCTGATCGCAATATCCTCGGGCATATCGATCGTGACGGAGTTTGGCTAGAACAACTAGAACGTGACCCGGCTCGTTTTTTACCTGAGGTGAAAACAGATGCCCTTTCAAATGACGTGGTGCATATCGACCTCAACCAGCCGATGAGCAAGATCCGCGAAACACTCTCCCAGCACCCGATCAAAACGCGCCTGATGCTCAGCGGCCCGATCATCGTGGCACGCGACATCGCCCATGCAAAGATCAAAGAGCGCCTGGATAACGGTGAAGGTATCCCCGACTATTTCAAAGACCACATTATCTACTACGCGGGCCCCGCCAAAACGCCCGAGGGTTACGCCTCTGGCTCCTTTGGCCCCACCACGGCGGGGCGTATGGATAGCTATGTCGAACTCTTCCAGCAACACGGCGCATCCCTGGTCATGCTAGCTAAAGGCAACCGCAGCCGCGTGGTCACCGAGTCGTGCAAATCACAGGGCGGCTTCTATCTAGGATCAATCGGCGGCGCAGCGGCACGTCTAGCCGAAGCGTGTATCCGCAAAGTAGAAGTGATCGACTACCCCGAGCTCGGCATGGAAGCCGTGTATCGCATCGAAGTCGAGAACTTCCCCGCCTTCATGATTGTTGACGACAAAGGCAAAGACTTCTTTGCCGAATTAGGGATTTAATCCCCTCACTCAACAAGAAAGGGCCAAACAAGCACCAGCGCCTCATTTCAAGCACATGAGGCCGATGAAGCATGGCCAAAATTCAACGAATTAAACGCGCTCAAGTGATGGCAGCGACTGTAGAGTCAATTCCCGTCCTTCGGTCAACATATATTCTAAAAATACCTGGGCCACCACTGACAGCTGCTTACCTTTTGGATAACAGAGGAACCATTGATCCTCTATCGGGAAGTCCTGGACATCAAGCACCACTAATTCACCTGACTGCAGTTCATGGCTCAGGGCATAAATTGATAACATCGAAATACCAAGACCACCAATCACCGCTTGTTTAACCGCCTCATTACTACCCAGCTCCATACTGCCCTTAAAACAGAAATCGCGATTCTTAATCAAGCGCCCAATCGAACCGTATGTACCGCAACCTGGCTCGCGCATAATAAAATTTTCGGTGGCCAGCGCCTTCACTGGAATATTTCGTTCATTGGCCAGCGGATGCGATGGCGGTGCCAATACCACCAGCGGATTCGCTAAAAATGGGATACGATGAATAGATGAGCCCGTTGGCGCCTGGCCAACGATATAAATATCATCAAGGTTCTGCTCAAGGCGCTCTAGCACACGTTCCCGATTGATCACCTCAAGCGCAACATTAATTCCAGGGTACTGCTTGCAAAATGAGCCTAAAATCCTTGGCGCAAAGTACTCAGCGGTAGTCACCCCTGAAATCCGTAGGTTGCCCTGCTTAACGCCCTGAATATCTGAAACAGTCATCTGAAATTCAGCGAGGCTATCAAACACCGCTTTACATGTTTTCAGCAGTTCTAGCCCAACCTCCGTCAGGTAGATTTTTTTACCCACCTGGCTATAAAGTGGCATGCCGACAATATCAGTAAGCTTTTTTACCTGCATTGAAATCGTTGGCTGGGTTAAATGGAGTTCTTCAGCCGCAGCAGTGAATGAACCATTTCTCGCAATCGCTTCAAAGACTTGTAGCTGACGGAAGGTTGCATTTCTAATTTTTATCATCATTCACCATATAGTCATATTGTATTTAATCGATACATAGTATAATTATTTTTGATTATCGTTTATATAAAAAATATACCATACTGTTTTGGTTGATTTAGCCCCCTCCCCCCTTATTAAGGGGCTAAATCAATTCTCTAGCGCGCATGGGCCTGCTCCCCTCCCTTTTGCAGCCCATGCGCGTATCTTTTTTACTCTTTACTTTCATGATGATAGATCAATCCCTAGGCAATAGCATACGTCAATTACCTAATAATGCCCAGTCACCACATCTAGCCATGCTAGCCAATAAATGCATCTCCTTTAATCTATGGTAAACATAAAATACTTTTATTATCATTTATAAAACAATCAATGCATAATAGCCTCACTGCTCGGGAATTCTCTACCCTCCTCAAATGATCTCGAGCAGATTTTATACGCATGGATCTGTCCCCCCTCCTTATTTAACGATCCATGCGTTTTTTTATTCTCTAAAAAACGCTCGTAAAAAAGGCGTATGTTTAACCATACACCTTTCGTCGTTAACACTGGCTTGCGCTGATATCAAACTAGCGCATCGTCACCCTCTTTTGTCGATGCGAGATGAGTAGCCCATACAGACTTAGCACTACTAGCAACCAAAGCGGATGCAATGTGCCGCCGCCCGATGTGGTGGTAACGCTCTCAGTTTCAACCGTAATTGCAGCAATTTGCTGCCGGGTCTTTGATCACACGATTGGCCTCGTCATCCATATCATTCGGCCCGCCGTCTTCAATCGTCAACTGGATACAGTAATGCCCTTCCGTTAAATCCGGGGTGAACTCAGCACTTCCTGGGGCTGGACAAATACCCGGAAGCCCTACGGCTGAAGCAACTTGATTATTCACATTCTGTACAAAATCTGCCCAGCCTCTTACTGGGTGATATTTACGGTAAATCGTGCCGGCGGGAATCGCTTCCGTTTGAGGAATCACAATCTTCGCGGACTGACTGGCACTGAGCAGCTCGGCAATCACAAAATCGAAGTAACCACCTGAATAATGCATCATTATAACCAACTCTGATTTGGTACATCGACTACCGTCCCCTTTTCAAAATATCGAAGCAGGTTCTACCCGCCACTCCAAATACACCATCTTGCCTTTTCCTGATCCACCCACGTAACAACAGCAAGGCGATATGGCATGAAGAACCATTTAAATATGTCCATATATTTTGATTTTCTGCACAGATCTTTGTGCATAGCGACACTAGGCTTTAGCGCTATTACCCATGGGTTATCGGCCAATCAAAATTACTTTGCAAGCATTATCCTACGCTAGAAGCTCAATAACAGCGGCATTAAGCTTTAATGCCTCATGCTAAAATGAAAATTTATTCCATAAATACAATCAAGTAACAATACTTTTCACCATAAAAGAAAAAATCAGCTTAAACTGCAGAAACATCCCTAATTATGGTAAAATTTACTTCTTGAAAAAAGAAGGTATTCTGCGAGTTCGACCATGACATTACCAATCAATGGAGCTATACCACCATGCCGACTCAGCCTCATACCTCCTTCTTTACCACCACCTCATATTTTCACGGCAAATGCCGATATACAATAATAGAAAACACACCTCAAAGCCCCAACAGCGCAATAGGGTTCTAACTGGACTGATATCACTCGGCTAAATCGCCCAGTAACGTATAAAAGCCACCTCATCAGGATGATGCCACCAGACATTCAGGGCCGCTATGAAGCTGACCGCCAATTTTGGCTTTCAAAAAACCAGCATCGCCTTTATCTGTTTTCTATGCAGCCTATCCGCTCACGCCGAATTTACACTGGATTTCATGCCGGATGATGGCGGTGCGATGGGCATGTCCGCAGACACACCCTGGTTAATGCGCGGCAGCCTCCAGCTGCCAGAAATTGTGGTCGACCCCGACACTGGGCTAGATTACTTCCATATCATTATGGGAGACCCTAGCAGTGGTTTTATGCAAGATATCTATATTGAACGCGGCTTTAGCACATTCCAGGGCGGCGATGGTTCAGCAGTAGGTGGCGGCGGGAATGGCGGCAACAATGTTCAGCCACTAGATGCTGCTTCAGGAACTGGGCAAGCAAACCCCAGAAAAGTACTGGTCAGGCAGATTGTATCCGATGGTGAAATCTACATGGATTTCACCAAAGATAAACTCGACCGAAAACCCAAAATCACGCAGATGCTCACACTCCCGGACATGAGCTCTATTTTTCAGATAGACATGAGTAACAGTACCTACGGTGACGATCTCACCCCGGGCGTCGTCTTTTACACCATGGCGCTAGCCGACGACTACAAAGACCAGGCTAACTTTAACTTCGCAACCGACATTCAGAAATCCATCATCGATGGTGGGCGCTACACATACACTAACGGCTCAGGACCAGGTGGTTCAGCAGGCACCTACCTCTACGACCAGGGAGGTTTTGATATTGATGCCGTTTCATGGGAGGTTTACTTTGACCACAGCATCGAAAACCCCTGGTCAAATTCCACCAACAAACCGCAACCATAGATAGCTGGCCAACACCAAAACCATCCATTACTTGCGGGTTCGGTACAAACTCCGCTATAATAGGCACACTTATCTGGGCGCCTGTGGTCATACGCCCTCTGCTAAACATTAGTCGTAAACAGATAACAGCACTGCTACCGCTCCCCGAGTTGGATCGCAGCGCACCCTGAACTGAATAATCAGATCACCCCGCCTCAGACTGCACCAAGTGAAATACTTTGGTAGGCGCGCTTTAGGAGCATAATTTTAGATGTCATTTAACACCCTCGGCCTGAAGGCTGAATTACTTCGCGCTATTGAAGCGCAAGGCTACACCACCCCAACGCCAGTACAGACTCAAGCAATCCCTGCCATTTTAAAAGGCGGTGATATTCTGGCTGGCGCGCAGACAGGCACAGGCAAAACAGCCGCATTTACTTTACCAATGTTACAACGGTTGTCAGATGCAACCGCCGAGGCCGGCACCAAACGCAAACGAGTGGTTCGTGCACTGGTATTGACCCCAACCCGCGAATTAGCAGCACAGGTTGCTGAAAGCACGCAAAATTACGGCAAGCATCTCGCCCTCAAATCTACCGTTGTATTTGGCGGAGTCAATATCAAACCTCAGATCGATAAATTACGCCAAGGCGTCGATATTATCGTCGCTACCCCCGGCCGCCTGCTCGATCACGCCACACAAAAAACAGTTGATCTATCACAGGTTGAAGTCTTGATACTCGACGAAGCAGACCGCATGCTCGACATGGGTTTTATCAATGACATCAAAAAAATTCTCGCGCTGATCCCCAATAAACGCCAGAACCTTCTATTCTCTGCCACCTATTCAAACGAAATTAAAAAATTAGCGCAGCAACTTTTAAATGAACCGACAATGATTGAGGTTGCACGTCAAAACACAGCAACTGAAACGGTTTCACAACTGGTGCACCCTGTAGATCGTGCACGCAAACGCGAGCTGCTCACTCATATTATTGACGCCGGCGAATGGAAGCAGGTACTTGTTTTTACTCGCACCAAACACAGTGCAAATCGCCTCAGCAAACAGCTAGAACAGAGCGGTATTAGCTCCGCCGCTATTCACGGCAACAAGAGCCAGGCACAACGCACCAAAGCGCTAAAATCCTTTAAAACAAACGACATTCGCGTGCTCGTTGCTACCGATATCGCAGCGCGCGGACTGGATATTGATCAACTACCTCACGTCGTTAACTTTGAATTACCCAATGTCGCAGAAGATTATATTCATCGCATCGGTCGTACCGGGCGCGCGGGTAACGAAGGAGAAGCCGTATCATTGGTCTGTATCGACGAACTAAAACTGCTTAGCGGCATCGAAAAGTTGATTAAGCGCGATATCGACAAAGAAATTATCGAAGGTTTCGCACCAGACCCTGCCATTAAAGCAGAAGTGATCCCCAACGGGCGCAACAACACTAGCGGCAGACAACAACAAAACCGCCGTTCAGGTGCGCAACCAAAATCGGCACGCAGTGGCGCACCACAGCGCAAGCAACAGCCTCAACGCGCTCGTAATAGCAACCAGCAAAATAGAAGCCGGCAGGAACATCGCAGCCCCTCGACTCAAGAAGAACACCAACACCAAGCCAGCAATGGCATGGGACTTCAGGTCGATCCACCTCGCGGTACTGGCGAAGTGAATGGCAATAGCATTCACTACAAACCAAGCCAGCCAAAACAGGCTAAACGACAGGGACAAGGGGCAGAGCGCAACAAAAATAATAATCACAAGAGTAGTAGTAATAAGGGCAGCAATAAAAAACCACGTGAAGTGGCCTCTCTGTTTGGCGGCTAATCCGCACAAACAAAGCTTCACTATTTTTATACCAAATAAATAACTTTTAGGAACTAAAAAGTGCTGTCAACCGCTAACATTACAATGCAATTCGGTGCCAAACCGCTATTTGAAGATATCTCTGTTAAATTTAGTGGCAATAATCGCTACGGTTTGATTGGTGCCAACGGCTGTGGAAAATCAACCCTGATGAAAATCCTTGGTGGTGACCTTGAGCCGAGCGCAGGCAATGTCATGATTGGTGAAAATCAACGTGTCGGTAAACTGCGCCAGGATCAATTTGCCTTCGAAGAATTCAGTGTCATCGACACCGTAATCATGGGGCATACTGAGCTGTGGGAAGTTAAAAAAGAACGTGACCGCATCTACAACCTGCCTGAGATGTCTGAAGAAGAGGGAATGAAAGTGGCCGAGCTTGAAGTCGAATTTGGCGAACTTGATGGTTACACCGCCGAGTCTCGCGCAGGCGAACTACTGCTTGGCCTTGAAATTCCAATCGAGCAGCACGTTGGCCTGATGGGCGAAGTAGCTCCCGGCTGGAAGCTGCGCGTACTGCTGGCTCAAGCACTCTTTTCTGACCCAGACATCATGCTGCTTGATGAGCCGACCAATAACCTCGATATCAACACCATTCGCTGGCTTGAGGACATCCTTAACCAGCGTAACTGCACCATGATCATCATCTCGCATGATCGCCACTTTCTAAACAGCGTTTGTAGCCACATGGCGGATCTTGATTACGGCGAATTGCGCATCTATCCTGGCAACTACGACGAGTATATGACCGCCGCCACACTCGTTCGCGAAAGACAGTATGCTGACAACGCCAAAAAGAAGGCGCAGATCGCAGAACTGCAAACCTTTGTTAGCCGTTTTTCAGCTAACGCATCTAAGGCAAAACAGGCAACCTCGCGTGCCAAGCAGATCGATAAAATAAAACTCGACGAGATCAAGCCTTCTAGCCGCATCACTCCTTTCATCCGCTTCGATCAGGAGAAAAGACTGCATCGCCTGGCACTGGAAGTGAGTGAGCTGGCGAAGAGCTTTAATGAAGAAATATTGTTTGAAAACCTCAACCTGATGGTGGAAGTTGGCGAACGTGTCGCGATCATCGGCCCCAACGGTATCGGTAAAACAACCCTACTACGTAGTCTGGTTGGTGATCTTAAGCCTAGTCACGGCATCGTGAAATGGTCAGAAAATGCTAATCTCGGCTACTTTTCACAGGATCACGCAGATGATTTTGCAGACGACATGAGCCTGTTTGACTGGATGAGCCGCTGGGGCAGGGCTGGTGATGATGAGCAGACCATCAGGGGAACCCTCGGTCGCCTGCTTTTCTCCCGAGACGAGTGTGAAAAATCAGTTCAAGTCATTTCCGGTGGTGAACAAGGACGCATGCTATTTGGCAAAATCATGCAGCAGCTACCCAACATCATGCTAATGGATGAGCCGACCAATCATCTTGATATGGAATCGATTGAAGCACTCAATCTTGCGCTGGTAAACTACCCCGGCACACTGTTTTTCGTGAGTCACGATCGAGAATTCGTCTCCTCACTAGCAACACGTATCATCGAACTAACGCCCAAAGGACTGGTTGATTACCATGGTACTTATGATGAATACCTGCGTAGCCAGGGCATTGAAGAAGTGAAACAGAAGGCAACTGGCTAACTACAACTCATCACACTGGCTGGCCTGGTTGCCGATCAACCAGCCAGCCAGCTCTACTCGTTACCGTACTGCCCTTAATTACTATTGACACCTGCCTCGTCTTGTTGACAATAGAATGCTATGAGCAATGTAAAAGAGACGACTTCCGACGACCCGCCCTTGTACCAAATTCGCATCAGCCAGCGAGCAAAACGGATGCAGCTAAAAGTGTCTCCGCTCGGCGTAATAGAAGTTGTACTGCCCCAAAATATCAATCCGAAACATGTCCCTTCATTTGTAGCTGAGCATCAACACTGGATTAAGCAGACGCAAAAAAAGATGGCGGCGCTCTATCCCACCGCAGAGTTACTACCTGGGTCGCTCGAATTCGCGGCAACCAATCAACAGTGGCGCTTAGAATACCTTGAAGGAAAATGCGCACGTGTCGCCGCCACTAACGATATATTAAGAGTCTACAGTCAGGATGACAAAAGTGCCCAAAAAGCACTGCAACAGTGGCTGAATCGACGCGCAGATGAAATCCTTATGCCTTGGCTGCATAATGTCAGCGATGAACTCGGACTAACATTCAAACGCACCATCATACGCGCTCAAAAAACTCGCTGGGGAAGTTGCTCATCAAGCGGCACCATCAGCATCAACCGCGCGTTATTGTTTATGCCGCCAAACACGGTACGCTATCTGTTCATCCATGAGCTATGCCATACTAAAGAAATGAATCATTCAGTTCGCTACTGGGCGCTCGTCGAACGCTACATGCCCGACTACCCACAACATGAACAAATTCTAAACCAAGGCATGAGAGCAATCCCACGCTGGGCACTCACCACATAAAGCCGTCGTTACTCGACAACACGCATTGCCAGACAAGGAGATACAGATGAACAAGTTATGCCAAAGTTGCGGAATGCCTCTGAAACGCGATCCTAACGGCGGTGGCAGCAATGCGGATGGCAGTCAAAACAGCGACTATTGCAGCCACTGTTACGTTGATGGTGCCTTTGCTCAACCGGATATTAATGCAGAAAAAATGCGGCAACTCTGTATCGACAATATCACGGCTGGAGGTGTTCCCAGAATCATGGCGCGTTTACTGACTAAAAGAATTGCAAAGCTCAAACGCTGGTCAACTTAATCACCCAGAAGAGACGAGTAACACCACATCCCATTTTCAGACGCCGTCATAAGCATACCGAACACTATGCTACACAAAGGGAAAATCACGCTATAATGAACGCTTCCTCACACACAGCGGGTTATAAGAGATGAATCGTGGTTACGCCATTTTATACCTGATTACGGCCGTATTCTTTTATCTTGGGTGGAAGACCCGCAAAACGAATCCATTACTATCAACTGCACTGTTTACCGTCGCGGCGATCATCTCCGTACTATTAATCGGTGGCCACTTTGGCTTGCTCTGACAAAACGACTAAGGAATTAAATGAACACCATCCAGGTAAAACTCCCGTTGCGCCTCTTCCCTACCTAGAAATAGAATCATTTTTCTAACATTATCCAGCGCCAATAGACGCGAACGCGGCCCCCTGGCAATGTCGCCCAATGGAATCAAGATGGTATTAGCACCCGCATCAATCTTAAACCGTCCATTATAGCGATCACCATATCCCGGCGAGATAAGAACCCCATCATCAATGCGAAAATTCAGCATAAATGGCTCGCCTACGTTATAAAGCTCAATGTTTAAGTATTGATAGCCACGCCAGTCCCGATCACCAGCCGCATAACGCACACCACTCCAAGCTTGGCCGCTGGTTTCAATCTTCAATGAAGATGCACCTTCGACAACATGCTTATCTGAAAAGGAAATAGAAGTCCCTCTGCCATGGGCCTTCCACAACCTTTGTTCTAAACCATCCTCAAAACCACCCAATACAGGAAACTGATGATCTCGCAACCACACTGCCCGCCATTCACTCCACGCTGGCTGAACGACCCAGGCGAGCGTCAACACAAACAATAACAGATGAGTAATTTTCAATAACGGATGCCATTGGCTACGCCATACAATCATCGAACTTAACGCAAGAAAGAGGCCCAATAGCCCCATCTGCACATCTGCAAACGAGGCCGTTCTGCCAACAAAAGGCTGCACCAGCTCGACCGCGACCATGAGCAGCACAGAGATTACCATTGAAGAGACTACCGCTCGCCATTTTCCATAGGGTTCAACGGCGAGATAAAATAGCCCACTCAACAAAATAAAGGCAAAAGCATGCCCCGCATCCATGGTCGTCATCACGGCAGCCGGGTTAGCACTACTGCCAAATGGCACAAATGCGAGCAGCGCAAATAGCGCTAACATGACACCAAGCGCCTTGAGGTAAATTTTTTTAAATACTGTCATTTAGATTTAAGTGCTAGCTCAGATTTTTACCGAGAAATAAATGAAATTACCCACTGTGCAATCAACTGCTCATCTGTTCGCCGTGTTAATGAATCGATACCAGCAGTGAAAACAGGTGTGCCCAATAATTCACGACGAAAGCCCATTAAGGCCGCTGCATATGGTTTTGAAAACTCTGGGTGCCCCTGAATAGTAAGAATACTCTCATCTAGCTGAAACATCGCATGCGGACAAAAATCACTGCCCGCTATTAATTTAGCCCGCGCTGGCAATTCAAGCACCTGGTCCTGATGACTCATCAGCACCTGACAAACACCGTCTATGGGCAATACATCCATCCAGGGCGCGACAGTTGCCACTTGCATTGCGTGCACCCCCACCCCCCACCCCTTAACAGACTTCCCTACCGTACCACCAAAGGCCTGAGCCACTAATTGATGACCAAAGCAGATCGCAATTAGCTTTATTTTCGCCTTTCGTAAGCGAATAATAAAGGCCTGCAATACGCCAATCCACGCCTTATCATCATAAACACTGACCTGGCTGCCCGTTGTGATATAGACATCACACGCATCAAGCAAAGCGGGATAATGGCCCGCCACAACATCATAAACTTCATAGCTGAAAGTAGGCGCGAACGGATGAAACAGAGAGGTGATCATCTCAGGGTAATCACCATACTGTCCCTTAAACTGCGACCTCACCGAGTCACACTGCAAGATCCCAATCTTCATTTATCCGTGCCTTTTAAAAAACCCATCAAAAAACCTGTTAAGAGCGTTTGAATTACGCGATAGTATTAGATACTTTATATCTATCGCATCTATAATAGATCCACCAGTTTACGCTAAGCAAAACCCATGCATGATAACAAGGACAAAACCCATAATGCACGCCAGAGAGGTTAAGAGTATTGCCGATGCGAAAAATATCGTCAATGAGCGTAACATCCGCCATATAAAGGTAGGTGTTTTCGATATTGACGGCGTATTACGAGGCAAATACATCTCACGAGAAAAGTTTTTTTCAGCCCTCGACAAAGGCTTTGGTTTTTGCAATGTCGTACTGGGCTGGGACAGCAAAGACCAACTCTACGACAACGTTAATTTTACTGGCTGGCAGACCGGCTATCCCGACGTACCAGTCCGCATCATTCCTGAATCGTGCCGCAATATCCCATTTGAAGAAGAGACGCTCTTTTTCCTCTGCGAGTTTAGCGCGGATGCCGCCACACTCTGCCCTCGCGGCCTGCTACAACGCACAATCGAAAAAGCCAATCAAATGGGCTTCTTTCCTAACGCCGGTTTTGAATATGAGTTCTTCATCTTCGAAGAAACACGTGAATCAATCCGCAAAAAGCAGTATCGAGATTTAACCCCACTGGCACCTGGCAACTTTGGCTACTCCGTGCTACGCAACAGTGTGGATGCTGAAATATACCAGCAAATCCTTGATCTTGGTGAAACCATGGACTTTCCAATCGAAGGACTGCATGAAGAGACTGGCCCCGGCGTACTTGAGGCCGCCATCACTTACGACAACGCCCTTAACGCCGCAGATAAGGCCGCCCTGTTTAAGACCTTCACCAAAATCACTGCGCAGCGTGCCGGACTGATCGCAACCTTCATGGCAAAATGGTCGATAGACCACCCCGGGCAGAGCGGGCACATTCATATATCCCTCAATGATGCGCTAGGTGCCTCGGCTTTTTATGACGCCAACAAAGCCGATAACATGAGCGCCACCATGCGCCATTTTGTTGCAGGCCAGCAACAGTTTATGCCGGAGTTACTCGCCATGATCGCGCCAACCATCAATTCATATACACGCCTGGTGCCGGGCTTCTGGGCGCCCACCGTCGCCACCTGGGGCGTTGACAATCGCACCTGTGCATTACGCGTCATCACGGGTAGCGCCACGGCTCAACGCGTGGAATACCGCGTGGCAGCTGCCGATGCTAATCCTTACATCATCCTCGCAGCCGCACTCGCCTCAGGACTAGCCGGTATTGCGCAAGCACTCGAGCCTGATGAAAAAGTCAGTGGCAACGCCTATGAGCAACAGTTTTCCACTGCGCGCCAACTACCCGCCTCTCTGTGGGAAGCCGCACAACGACTTAAAGGGTCAAGCATGGCCCGAGAATATTTTGGTGATCACTTTGTCGACCACTACACCGCAAGCAGAGAATGGGAGGAACGTGAGTTCCGCAAACATATCACCGACTGGGAAATGGACCGCTACTTTGAGATCATATGATGCCTACCTTTAAAGTTATCTCACCCAATAATAATCGAAGCTATGCTGAGCGCGCTTATACAACCGACTCAGAAATCGAGCGCGCCCTGGAAAAGTCAGCGAAGGCACAGCGCGAATGGCGAAACACCCCGCTTGAGATACGAAAAAAAATCTGCCTCAAAGCCGTCAGCGCACTATTAGCAAGGCAATCAAGCATCGCCGAAGAGTTAAGCTGGCAAATGGGGCGCCCGCTACGCTACACCCCGGATGAAATCAAAGGCTTTGCCGAACGTGCCCGCCACATGGCTAGAATTGCGGCAGATAAACTCATCAACATTGAGGTAGAAACATCCGCTGCAACAACCAGACGAATTCATCGAGCACCGCACGGCATCGTGTTCTCAATCGTACCCTGGAACTACCCCTACCTCACCGCCGTGAATGTGATCATTCCGGCATTAATGGCCGGTAATAGCGTCATAATGAAACCCTCATCACAGACACCGCTAACTGCCGAGCGCCTCTTTGATGCATTTGAGACAGCCGGATTGCCTGCCGGACTGTTTCAACACCTCTTTCTTGATCACCTTAACACCGCAAAATTGATTCAACATGAAGCAATCAACTATGTCTCTTTTACCGGTTCAACTCAGGGTGGACGCGAGATTGAAGCCGCCGCGGTTGGGCGTTTTATCGACCTCGGTCTGGAGCTTGGTGGTAAAGACCCCGCCTACGTACGCAGCGATGCAGTGCTGGAAGATGCCGTTGAAAACCTGATCGACGGGGCATTTTTCAATTCTGGGCAATCCTGCTGTGGCATCGAACGCATTTACGTTCACAAAGCGCTATACCAGAAGTTTTGTGATAATTTTATTGAATTGACGCGTGAATATCGCCTCGGTGATCCGCTACACCCGGATACCACGCTCGGTCCAATGGTTAATGCCGCTGCCGCCACACGCGTTCGCGCTCAAATCAGTGCCGCAATCAAACGCGGGGCTTGCGCCACGATTGATGAAAAATCATTTCCAGCGAGTAAAATAGATACCGCTTACCTCGCCCCACAAGTACTGCTAAATGTTGACCATTCAATGTCAGTAATGCGCGACGAAAGCTTTGGCCCTGTCGTCGGCATTATGTCGGTAGACTCTGATGAGCAGGCGATCAAGCTAATGAATGACTCGCCTTACGGCCTGAGCGCTTCAATCTGGACCCGTGATCGCGACTCAGCCTTTAACATCGGCAACCAACTCGAAACAGGCACTTGTTTCATGAATCGATGTGACTACCTAGACCCTGCACTAGCATGGAGCGGCGTGAAAAATTCAGGGAAAGGTTGCTCTCTTTCTGAGTTTGCCTATGAGCGCCTTACTCAGCCAAAATCATTTCATTTTCGTCACTAATTAAAGACCATGGCAAACAACAGCAATAAACAGCACGGCAACTGGAACTACCCCACCACCCTTTGGTTCGGTGCTGAACGCATCACAGAGCTTGCCGCCGCCTGTAAAATGCTCGGCATACATCATCCATTACTCGTAACTGACTCGGGGCTAAGCCAGCTCCCAATGATAGGTGAATCGATCGCCCATAACAAAGCACAGGGCATTCCCACCGGACTATTCAGTGATATTAAGCCGAATCCTAACGGTATAAATATCGAAAATGGCGTCAGCCATTATCATCAGAATGGGCATGATGGGATCATCGCCTTTGGTGGTGGCAGCGCACTCGACGCGGGTAAGGCAATAGCATTGATGAGCGGACAAAAGCAGCCACTGTGGGCATTTGAAGATAGCGCTGATAACTGGCGGCGTGCCGACAGCAATGGCATCGCCCCAATCATCGCCGTCCCCACAACGGCTGGCACCGGCTCAGAGGTAGGTCGAGCATCACTCATTGTCGATGAAGTACATCATTGTAAGAAGATCATTTTCCACCCTAAAATGCTACCCAGCATTGTCATTGCTGACCCAAAACTCACCATTGGGCTACCCGCAAATATTACCGCCGCGACCGGCATGGATGCGCTATCCCACAACCTTGAGGCATACTGCGCCCTAGCCTACCATCCGATGGCTGACGGCATCGCGCTCGAAGGGATGCGCCTCATCAAAGAGTGGCTCGCAATTGCCTGTGCAGAGCCGCAAAACATTGAAGCGCGTAGCCACATGATGATGGCATCCACCATGGGGGCAACCGCCTTCCAAAAAGGGCTCGGCGCAATGCATGCATTGGCCCACCCCCTTGGCGCTATTTACGATGCACACCATGGCCTGCTTAATGCCATTTTGATGCCTTATGTCTTACTCAAAAACCGCACGGCAATTGATACCCGCATGCAACACCTGGCGCGTTATCTCGAACTCGATAGCGCTGACTTTGATGCCGTACTCAACTACATCATCACCTTACGCAAGCACATCGGCATTCCAAATGATCTGCGCAGCATAGGTATCGACGAGAGCCGTATTGATGAAATCGCCGCTCAGGCACTTCAGGACCCCTCCGCGGCAGGTAACCCCACCCCTCTGACCCAAGCACAATATGCAACATTACTGAGCGATGCGATCAATGGCAATTTAAGGCATTAAGAATGCCGCTAGCGCTATGAATTACATGACCGCACTAAATTTGACATCACTACGATTACCTATGGGCGAGCCAACAACAGCCCAATGCAACAGGGTTTAATGAAAACATCCGACCACTTTCTGAAGCTGGGCATTTGAGAGACGCCGAAGTAGCCAAACTTATCGCCTCCCAAGGCAGTCATATTATCATCGATTTGAACGGCCATACCCATGGATCAAGGCCTGCGGTATTGGCAACGCGACCAGTCCCTATTCAGATCAATGACCTGGGTTATATCGGAACAATGGGCGCAAAGTTCATCGATTACATATTAGTCGATGATCTTAGTGTACCAAAAGAACAACAACCATTTTTTGATGAGCAACTTGTCCACCTACGAATGATAAAATCAGCCCCCCACACAGCTTGCAGCCGACCGGCTCGATGCTGTAGCATTCAGCATCAATTATTTAACCAGAGCCCCTGCATTTTCCCCGTCCTCAGCGGGTCAAGCAGGATCTAATACAGCGTGAGACCCGATAAGCCCTTGTACTCTAAAATGTTACGACGTACTGCCCTCATTAGCGCTCTATCGGGTTTAATTTTACTTTCTGCAGTCACTCAAGCGGCTTCAGTGCCCTACTCACTGCTTGAAAGTAGTAATACAGCAAACCAAACACAGCACACCCCCGCCAGGCTAGCCCTGGGGCTTCCGCATCTAGGCATTAAACCTAAACCACATCAACAGAACATCTATTCGATTAGCGGCGACATCGACACCCCAGCGCCCCACAGTGGCGACAAAGCAGGTTTGATAAAAGATACCAAATATTTTTTCGCCTATCAGGTCACGATTGTCGGGCTGCTCTACATTTCGCCGCAGAGTTTCTCCGGCTGGTCAGATGAACAAAAAGATGAATTCAGCTTCGATAAGTACAAAAACAACGTCCGCCATGCCGTTTGGGATAGCGACCAATGGGACATCAACTACATCATGCACCCATACTGGGGCAGCGCATACTACGTGCGTGCACGCGAACGGGGCTACGATGAAAATGCGGCATTCTGGTACTCCGCCGCGCTCTCTGCCTCATTTGAATTTGGCTTCGAAGCCTTTTTTGAAGAACCCTCGCTACAAGATATTATCGTGACCCCTGTCGCAGGTGCTTTTCTTGGTATGTACTTCATGAAGTTACGCAAAGAGATCCGCGCTCGCCATGCCAGCGGTGAAGAAGAGAGCTGGGGGGATGCCTGGATCATGGCGCTAACAGACCCGCTAGGGGCGATGAATGCCAAAACGGAGGAGTGGTTTGGGGATGATGAGCAGAGCACTCAGCTATCACCAGTCATGGTACTACCAGCCTACCGCGCCACCGATTTCGATGCGTCATTAGACAATCGTTACCGCCGGACTCAGATACCGGTACTAGGAGTGCAATATAGTTACCGCTGGTAGATAAAAACGATGCCAGACGCGCCCCCTGATTCCCAGAGCGGCAGGTTAATCATGCAACCACTAAAATGCAAGTTAACTGAGCCCCTGCAAAGCAGGGGGTTTACCTTATTTAATTCAATTACCGCCAGCAAAGCTGAAAAAATTGCGCAGCCTATGTGAGCCCCTTTTCAATCAACAACCCCATATGCTCTTCATGTTTTCAGACATGCCGGATAAAAAATAAATGGTGTTGCTGCGCAATGCCTGGCGGGCTAAGAAAACAACGCTTATTTTTCCATCCTACAAAAATATAACCCTATGCCGCCTCATCCAACGCGTCAATATTCTCGCCACCAAAGGCTTCGAATAGCTGTTTGATGAAGAGTGATAGCTCTAGCGTCATGATTGAGAAGTCGACATCAAAACGTGCAGCAGCATCGTCTGTGTCTACATCATCCACCTGGTCCTGCACAATTTCCAGGAAACGGATGCGTTTGATGGCGAAATTTTCATCCAGCACAAAGGTAATTCGGTCACGCCAGTTGAGTGCCAACTTGGAGACTAGCTTACCTTCTTTAAGATGTAGTTTCACTTCTGGACTACCGAGGTCGAGTCGTTTACAACGCACCACGCTGCCTTCAATATCGGCGGCGCGCAATTCACATTCTTCTTCAACACCGAACTCAGGCGGGTGATTATTTTTGGTGAGCCACTCGGTCATTACCGCGTACGGTGCTTCATTCGGCGTCGGTGGTACCACGGGTAGTGAGCCAAGGGTTTTACGCAGCAGTGCGGTGAACTCTTCAGCCTTGCCAGCCGATGAGGTATCCACTATTAACAGCCCCTCTTTGGGGTCGATAAAAGCGAAAGTATGTATGGTGCGGCTAAGTGCTCGGGGCAATAGCTCGGCCATCACGTCATCACGCAGGTTATCACGCTCTTTTTTACGCACCTTGCGCGCCTGTGTCTCTTCGATTTTTTCAACACGCTCGTTCACATGTTCACGCACCACAGAAGCCGGTAGGATCTTCTCTTCTTTGGTGGCGCAGATCATTAGAAAACCATTGGCGGCATGCACCAGCATCTCGCCTTTGCGTCCCATCGGAGAGCCCCAGCCCTGGCACATCTCTTCATGTGGCCCACAGAGACGGCTTGGCTTGGTTTGTAACGATGCTTCAAGCGTTTCAGCGTTATATTCAAACGGTTTGGTAAAACGGTAAAGCTGCAGGTTTTTGAACCACATAAGTCTTCATCAATTGAGTTAGCGCACATCGCGGAAATAGGATTATAACGACACTCTACAGCGGGTGTCACTGCCTCTTTGCGCTTGACTTCTGTAACTCATTGATCGTGCATGAGGTGGCTGTTACAAGCCCAATTTGCTCGCCTGTAAAGGCCGCCAATGGTGAACAAATAGCCAACAAAGAGTATCATGTTGCCTTCCGAAATCTGTCAGGTAACGTGTTGAGATGAACAAAAAAACGGCCGTTCTTAATTACATCATGCGCAGACAGCGCAACCGTCGCATCAAAATGGGGCTCGTTGCGGTTGCCATCGCTGGGTTGATGGGCTGGGCACTTACATTCTCTCAGCAACAGGCCTTTTCGCTGACACCACCCACCCCAGCACAGATCATTCAGAATACAACGACTTACGGTGACGAATCTAGGAGAAACCCAGAGTAACAACGAAGTACACGCATCATTAATAATCAATCTGATATTAGTAGCTGCGGCGGCAATACCTTCTCTGGATTGGCATTAAAATTCACCTGCGTCAGCACCCAGCTACGTCCAGTGTTGTAGACCACAAAACGGCCAAACAGTGGGCATGCGCCGTAGTTGAGTTGCATGTAAACAAAACGAGCACTGTCTGAAAAAGGATTAACATGCACTGTTTCGTAGCCACGATATTGGCCACAGGTACGTCCGACCTTCTGCAACTGCTGCTCTAGTCGGTCAGCGGTCTTTTTACTCGATAACGCACTCCCTTTAAGCCAGGTGGCAACCGCCACGCCCGCGCCATCCGTTTTATAGGCCAGCAACCCATCGATTATTATTTGCGGTGCTCGCTCCGCCGCATTCACCGGCGCAACAAGACTGATGGCAAATAACGTTGCTGAAATAATTACGTGACACTTTCTCATCGCTAACCTCACAGAAATTTCACCTCACAACCCAGCCCCGCGGGCAGACGATAACCGGGGTTGGGCAGTTTCAAACGCACCCCAAAGGTACCACTGGCGGCATCGATTAAAGGATCTACCACGATCACCCTTGCTTTATATTCACCGCCAATAGGGTCGAAGGGGTATAACAACGCACTCGCCCTTTTTTTGATCGTACCAAAATATTCTGCTGGCACCACTACCTCTACATGCAGCGGGTCAATACTCGCGATAACAATCACCGGGGCCGCGCCAACATGCTCACCGGCCGCTGCCATGCGCTCTACCACTACCCCGCCAATTTTGCTTTTAATGCTGCGAATTTTCAGGTTTTCCTGTGCCTCTTTCAATTCTAGTTCAGCAATCTGGCTCTCAGTCTCCATCTCATCTTTTTCATGAATAGAGATCAACTGCTGCTGATAGAGCTCTTCATTGCGCACCACTTTTCGCTGGCTAAAATCGAGTTGCGCCTGCGCCAACTCAACCGCTGCGCGCTCACGCCCGGTGGTCAGGGCAAATAATACCTCGCCTTTTTTCACCCCAGCACCTCGTTGCACCATGATTTCATCAATCACCCCCGCGGTTTCACTGCTCACCTTAACCACGGTATTGGGCTCAATCAGACATTCAAAGCGCTCATCCAATAGATCATCGGCCGCAAAGGCAAGTGATGAGGTGGCCATCAATAACGCAGCACTCATCGCTACCACAAGACCTTTTTTGCGTGGAAATCGCACCATCACTATTCTATTACTCCTGAAAACGCGAGCATCTCGCCCATTTTATCATCCATCTTAAACACATCACGGCGCACCTTACTATGCGCCCGCTCCTGTCGTTTTTGTACACGCCTCATCGCCCAATGAGATAGCGGGCGGCGCAATCCAACAGCAGCCAACAGACCACTGCTAGCACAGGCACTCAACGGTCCCGCCCAACGTTCCAGCAGATAATCTTCCATAGAAAGCAGTGCTTCAAAGCTACCGGCATCCCCCTGACGTGCGCAACGCCCTGCCAGTTGTCGATCGATACGTGCCGCTTCAAAACGTTCAGTGAGGATGACATGCAAACCGCCCTGTTCATCAACCCCCTCAGCCAGCTTAATGTCGGTACCACGCCCGGCCATACTAGTGGCGATGGTGATGCAACCAAATTCGCCCGCCTGCGCCACAATCGCCGCCTCTTCGCTGTCATTCTTGGCATTCAATACACGGTGCACCAATCCCAGTTCATCCAACAGTGCACTCAAATGTTCAGAACTCGCCACCGAATGCACACCAATGAGTATCGGACGGTCATCTTCATGCAGCGTTTTCACTCTATCACAAACCGCCCGCCACTTTTCTTCAGCCGTCTGGAAGATACGAATCCCCTGGTTGATACGACGAGACGCTCGCCGTGACGGAATCGCCATCGTCGGTAAGGCATAAACCGATAGCAGCTCATGCGCGACCTCTTTCACCGTGCCGGTCATCCCGCCCAGATGGCGATAGCGACGAAAGAAACGTTGATAACTCATGCGCGCCTTTGTTTCACGCGCTTTGGTCACCTCGCAGCCTTCTTTGATTTCGATCAACTGATGCAGACCACGCTCCCAGCTACGCCCCTCCATCACCCGCCCGGTGTGCTCATCAATAATCTGAATCTTGTTATCACGTATCAGGTAGTGTTTATCGAGCTGAAAAAGATAGAGGGCAGAAAGCGCCTGTCGCGCCAACTCTAACTGTCGAATATGGCTACTCCAGGTCGCACCATAGGCCGCGGCCAATTCAGAAACGGTCAACTCGCCACGTTCAGTCAGTTCAATCTTCGCCTCACCTTTATCGATGGTAAAATGCAGTTCATTTTCAAGTTGTTGCGCCAGCGCTAGCGCTTCACGCATCATCTTCTCTTCACCGTTGTCTGCACCATCTTCACCACCCGAGATCACCAGCGGGGTACGTGACTCATCAATCAGCACGCTATCGGCCTCATCCACAATTGCAAAATGAAGCCCACGCAATAATAGTTGATGACTGCGATTACGCTTGCCCTGTAGTTGTTCTGCATGCAGGTGCAACGGGCGGGTAGCACTGCCCAGTACAATGCGATCTTTGAGATAATCGAATGCCAACTCCGTATTGGTGCAGTAGACCACATCACGATCATAAATTTCTGCTCGCATGCCATGTTCAACATCGTGTGTGATATGCCCAATACTCAGGCCGAGCCATTGATAGACGGGCGCCATGCTTTCAGCATCACGTTCGGCCAAATAATCATTCACGGTAATCACATGCACCGGTACGCCAGCGAGTGCTGCGGTCGCAGCCGGCAGTGTTGCGGTTAGCGTCTTTCCTTCGCCGGTCTCCATCTCAATCACCATGCAACGGAGGATGGCCAGACCGGCGAGTAGCTGCGAATCAAAGTGCGCCATCCCTAGGGTGCGCTGCGCGGTTTCACGGATCATTGCAAAGGCACGGATCACCAATGCATCTTGCATCCCTTCGATTAACAGCTCACCACGCAACTGCAATACACGCGCACGCAGTTCGTCATTCGTTAATGATGATAGCGTGGCATGCTGAGTGATAATCTTGCGCACCATGCCGCGCAGATGGCGGCGCTGCAGTATCGTTAAACGCAATTTAATCGGCGTGATAACCGACTTCATTGCATTATCCAGCGCGCCCATCTTACGTTCGGTTTTCTCAAGATGGAGAATGCGAGAGGAAGGCAGAATATCAGGATAGCTAGCCATGTTCAGGCATCAAACTGACTGAGCAATACACGTCGTACTGCACGATAAAGTCGTTTTGCCAACGGCTCCGGCGGATGACGAAACAAGACAAAGACCCGTTCATTAATACGCGTAATGTTGGCATCGGACACCGCCAGTTCAAACTGAAAGATCTTGCGATAGGCACTCGCCTGGTCTTCCGCCGACGGATCTACCGCAATGATGCCACCCGCCTGCGTACTCAACACCATACTGGGCAGTTGATGGCTCGCCGCGGGTACTTCCTGGATCACCTCTGCCGCATAGGAATGCGCAATATCAGATGCAAAACGCACTTCAACGGATGCGGCCCGGTTTCTGAGCAGGTCAATAAAGTCCTGTGATACCACCGCCCGCACCAACATCTGCTGATGGTTAATCACATAACCCAAGGTGTCACCGCGCACCATATATCGCCCCGGCAGATTGTGCGCATCGTTAACAATAAACACCCCATCACTATGGCTATGAATCGTTAATGCCGCCTGTCGTTCTTGCTCTCGCTGGAGTTCATTTTTTAGCTGCTTGATCTCTTCTCGAATCACTGCCCGTTCGGCTCGCTCGCCAACACTTGCTTGATAGCGCGCACGCGCCTCGTTCAACTCTGCCTGCGCGATCTTCACCTGCGCTTCAACCGCCGGATTAGTAGTGACCACCAACGGTTCACCAACCGAAACGGTTTGCAGCGGCGTCGCCACCACCGTTGTTACAAAGCCATTCGCCGCGATCCGTATTTGCGACTGCTCGGGTGCCCAGCTAACCCCTTCAACACGCGTTGTGAGCGGCATCGGCAATACAAATATCAGCAATAAAATTAGTGAAAGTGAAACCAGCGCCAACACAGAGGCACGCCCTCGCTGTGCCTGAAGTTGATGGTCAGTAAAAAAACTCGAAACAATCTTCCATAGCGGCATTATCAGCGTATTGATAAATGCCCACATTGCCAACACAACCCCCACCACAAAAAATTGCGTCGCCACAAACAGAATAATCACCACCATAATAAACATACGATAGAAGAAGGAGGTGATCGCATAGCTGCCCAGCCAACCCGCTTCACCGGGTGCAGTAACCGGAGAGATTGCCTCCTTCATTCGCAACAGATAACGCTTCGCCAGGTAGGCGACATATTGATTACCACGCCCGCCTAAATTCGGAATTTCAAGTAGATCGCCCAACACATAATAGGCATCAAAACGCAGTAGCGGGTTACCGTTAAACAGCACGGTCGAGATGCCCGCAATCAACATCACGTTAAACAGTACTGAACGCATCACGCCCGGTTCAGAGTAGCTCCATAAGATCATCGCGAGCGCAGCCAGAAAAACTTCTGCAAAAATCCCCGCAGCACTGACAAAGATACGCTGGTATTTACTGCGATAGGCCGATGCAGCCGAGGCTTCGACATAGGGAACAGGCATAAAAACAAGCAGCATGATGCCGACCTCATGTACCTCTCCACCCCATCGTTTAACCGCGTAGGCATGCCCCAGCTCATGTAATAATTTCACTAGTGGATAGACCAGTATCAGCATAATCAAGTTATCTGCTGCCAGCACTCGGTCCGCCACATTGGCGGTCAACGGTTCCCAGTTCACACTTGCCAATATCACGGCGGTTACCACGGCCATCAACCAGATAACCGCACCCAACCAGCCGATAAAGGGCTTAACAAAAGGAAAACTCCATTGTAAAAAGCGCTCAGGGTCAAACAATGGGATGCGAATACCGAGTGGCGATTTGAATTGCTGCAATATTTTTTTGCGCCGTCCAGTGCGCTGCCGCTCTTGCAAGTCACCGATATCAGGCAACCGGTCTGCCTGCAACACATCAGAACGATGCAAGCTCCCCAGCAGCGTAATCATCTCATCCTGCGTCGGCATATCATCCCCCAGGTGTTCACAGGCGGATTCCCACACTTGCTGCAACGTGCGTTTACCATCCATCAAACTAATGATGGAATAGGCCTCTGGCGTGAGACGGTGAAACTTACCGGTCGCATGGTCCTGCAACACAAACCACACCTGGTCACGGTAGGTGTGGCGTAGGATTTTCGCATGGCTGCGCAGGCGCACCTTCAGGTCACAGACCCGGTACCAGGATTGGCTAAAGAGTGACTCGCTCATCGAAGGCGCGGCCTACGGCCACCACTCCCATAACAGCAGCTGCCACCACTCAACCAGATTACGCGTCCAGATTGAGATCAACAGGCGGTCGTCGATATAAATCTTTCCGATGCCTTCCATGCCCGGACGCAAGCGCTCGGAGATCTCATCAAGCCGCGCCTCAACGCGGAAAAAATTACCGCCCTCTCGCACCGATGACACGGGGGTTATTTTATTCACTTCAAAGGGAAATCTTTCATCAGGCAGTGATGACAACACCAACACACCACGTTGCGCATCCACCACATCATCGATGCGGCGTTCATCGACATAAATGATCAGGCGGTAGGCATCGAGCGGCGCCAGTTCAAACAACAGTTCACCCTGTTGCACCGCACCACCCAACATTTGACTCAAGTCACCGCTCACCACCAGGCCACTAAACGGCGCGGTGATTCGGCTGCGCGTTAAGTTCTGCTCTACCAGGTTAATCTGCGCATCGGCCTGGTCAATCTGTGCATCAATGACATTCATCTTGGCACGATCCCGTGATGCACGCGCTTCCTGATACTGTTTTTTCAGCTGACTGCGCTGACTCAGCCACTTCATCCGTTCAAGTCGTAAATCCTTATCGTCAAGGGTCGCCAGTAGATCATCTTTTTCAACCAGGTCACCGGCGCGCACATTGGCGCTTTCAATAAAGCCGGCATTAGGGGCCGTTACCATGCGTTGGATATAACTCTCTAAAACCGAATCAGAAGAGAGGTAGTACTCGCCTTCATAAAGACTTAAAAAGACCACCATCGCAATAATCGTCAACAATACCAGCTTACGCCCGAGGTAATAGGCACCAAAAAGACGCGTTAGCTGTTGCCAGCCTGAATCCATCACCTTGCGAGGCAACCAGCGATCATTAAGGCGCTTCTCTTCTAGTGCGGGCCCCACCAGCGAGACCACACTTTGACAGTAACGCGCCTCCTCTTCAGTAAACGGCATGCCATGCGGGCGCTCTAGCGTGACGGCGGCATAACACTCTCCGTCCAGATAAAGTGGAATGGTCAAAATATTATCGCCGCCATGCTGTCGTGAAAGCTCTTCATGTGCACGCGTCAAAACACTTTCCCGGTAATCGGGTACCGGGTAGACCACCTCATGGCATTGGTCCATCGCCTCATCCATCACATTGCCAATGCAACGAATCAAGTTCATCTTTTTACCAAACTCAGCGCTATGAGAAAGCGCCATGACCTTCATGTAATGACGATGTAGGAAGCCGATACTAACGCGGTCGCACGATAGCAAGGTCGAAAGCTCTGTCACGCATTTCATTGCGGCGCTGTCACAATGTTTCTCAGAGAGCACACTGGCTAACAACTCCGTGGCGGCAGCCAGGCGATGCTGTGTTGACTCGACATCATGCTTGCCCTGACGCTGGTGCAGCAGCTCAATCCAACCGCCACCCCACTGCAAACGCCCCATCGACATCTGCAGTTCAAGGCTAGAGCGTGCCGACAATACCATCGCCACCACCGCCTGTATGCGGCCATCAACTGCTAGTGGAAAGGCGACCAGATAAGCACTATCCGCACCTTCACTCGGCGCGACCAGGCCACACTCTTCCTTAATCGCTCGTTCAATGATCTTGCTTAAGCGAGCAACATTCGGCACATCTTCTGGCCAAAAGGCAGCCGGAACAAAACGATTTTGATCGCCCTCACGCAACACCAACACAGACTGTTCAACATCACCGATAAAAACAGACTGCAGGCGCAACCATGCCTGATAATATTCGGCATCTGTTTTAGCGCCAGCAAAACACTGCCATAAAGCAGGGTCGATCTCTAACGCAGGTCCATCACCGGGAGATTGCTCACTCATCGAAATCAGAAAAACTCTTTATTTTAAGGTTAAATCGTATAGAACTATGGTCAATCCACAGTATCCCATGAAATCGGGCCACTGCACCATAAACGACAACCCCCCGATCCAGGCAGGCCAGATCGAGGGGCTATTCAAACAGCACTCAGAATCTATTTTGTAGATTCAGGTGTTTGAGCTCCCTTTGGCATTTCTAGTTCACCAAAGCGATTTTCATACTCACCCACCACATTATTCAAAAGATGAAGCAGGCGTTTGGCTGCAAACGGGCTCATAATGATGCGGTCACTCAGCTCAACAGACACTTCTGGCTGCCCAGTGTGCCATGCCTGATTGGTACCAAACAACAGCGTAACCTCTTCACGTGTACTCGATACGTTACAGACGTTGGCGTAGGTGCTGCGCATTTTTGAATCGTCCCAGCGAATTTTTGGCGCACCTTTGGTCGCTTGTACTTTATCTTTATCAGCCATTCAAAATTTCCTCTTTTTTGTTAATTGTTATTTCAAAACCGTTAGTGACAGTATATCCGCCTTAATTTAATGGTAACTACTCAGCTAACCCATGAAATCCACCAGTTCAGCGTTAAAAAATGATCATTTACACGTGTAAACTCACATTTTTCGCCTTGAACTAGCAGATTTCATGGGCGATCTGAGCAGTCACTGTTAATTTTGACTACTCGCTAAGTAATGATCCTTTATTCCAACGAAGGTATTGTTTACCTTCATAATCATTCTTGAGGCGATTGTACC
The DNA here is from genome assembly GCA_002401765.2 of Thiotrichaceae bacterium. Taxonomy (GTDB): domain Bacteria; phylum Pseudomonadota; class Gammaproteobacteria; order SZUA-140; family SZUA-140; genus SZUA-76. The sequence goes on along the minus strand of NVTY02000010.1, from coordinate 92,776 downwards.
CCTCATCGTCAACGCGTCCAACTTCATCGCCGCCGCCAAGTTCATCACGACCCTGCAATACACGCCAGCCAGATGATGAACGCATGCCTGCCGCGGCGGTTGCCGCAGCAACACCCAACAGCACTTCATCAATATTCACGTCGTTACCAGGCTCGTTAGCCGCTACCGCATTAGCATAGTTCAAACCGGAATAACGATGTCCAACACCCCCTACCATCGGCACAATACCACCCAGCATGGTCCGTTCGAGCACGTCATTCGCATCAAGCTGACCCACAAATGGATCAGTGATAACGGCTGCATTCTTCGCGGGTAACTTGATCAGCATCCCTGCTGGAACCAGGTTTGGATCTGTAATCTCAGGATTCAGCGCCTGGATTTCAGACCAACGATCCGCGTCATCAAGGTAATCTTCAGCAATCGTGGTGAGTGTTTCGCCATACACCACTCGATGCACCTCAAGTTCAGGTTCCTGCAGTATTAAACCACCGGTGCTAGCGCTGCCAAGACTCGCCAACATCACTGGCTTTTCAGACGCTTCAAGCTGCGCCGTCTCTTCTACATCAGCGCTACCAAAACCACCGCCCGTTATTCTCATCAGTTGTGCGGCATCCTGTTCAATTTCATCCAGAATAGCCAACAGCCTGTCAGAAGGATCCGAGTAGAGCCCAGAAGCAATCGATGAGGTCATATTTTGATTCTTATCGATGCCAACCATTGATGAGACAAAGCCATTTTCCACCGTCACGCGGCCATTGCCACCAAACAGGATATCTTCAAATAGTGAGCCCACTAACGAATCATTACCGGCACCAGCAAAAAGGATATCATTCCCCGCACCACCATCCAGATAATCATTACCACCGACTAGAAAGCGCGATGTTTCATAAGTGGATTGTTGCCGTGACTTATCATTTGTAATCAGGCCTCCGTCAGCAATCAGTACATCACGACCACCACCACCCAACAAACGATCATTACCATCACCACCAAGAAGTACATCAGCACCATCGCCACCGCTCAACGTATCATTGTCGGTAACTGAAGAGGCTGGACTGCCCTCCGTTACGTACGAACTTCCAACAATGTGTACTCCGAGCACACCAACAGCACTTTCATTCTCATCACGACTCTCTGGCGTTGCAATGTCACCCGCTTGAATCACATCACCGACATTATCAAACTGCACAAAACCATTGCTACCAATCAAGAGATCATCACCACTTGCACCACTCAGGTCATCATCACCAATGCCGCCAACCAGCACATCATCACCACTGCCTGCGGATATAACATCGTTACCCCCCACTAGCAGCAGTGAGCTTTCGACACGCTCAATACCCTGCAACGTTTTATTGATAATAATGCTGCCGTTATATGCTTCATAAACATTATCGCGATAACGCACTTCCCCACTATCGCCAAATATAATCTGGTTACTGTGCCACGCGGTGGTCACAATTGAATCATCACCAGCGTTACCAAAGACAATCGTTGCGCCATCAAGGCCCGAGGCATCATCAGTGAATGTGGTGCTGTCATCACCACCATTCAGCCATAGCGTGGTCACATCATCTGCTCGGGTACTGTGGATGGTGAGCTCATCATTACCTTCACCTAGCCATAGATTAATCCCGCCAGCAAAACGCCCATCAGTAGCCGCGTATTCAATCGCACCATCTGAAAGCCCGGTGATTAAAGCGCGTGTCATCACCGCAGCCAGATCACCAACATCACTACCGGCATCACTGATGTTCAGCATGTTATCGCCATGCCCAGCTTCTATCGACAGGTCACCCGCAATCGCATCAAGCGTTCCTTCAAGTGAATCACCATCACTTGAAAGGTTAAAGGTATCATTACCGTCCGCACTATCGATTCGAGTATGGGCACCATCCTGCGTTCCCAACACATTGAGCAGATCATCACCAGAGCCGCTGGTAATAAAGATGTCATCCATGGTGTTGTAGTTCAGCGTACCAACCATGTACTCGCTATCGAGTGTTGAGCCGGTCAAATCAATGCGGGTATCACGCGTCTCTGCTGCATCATCCACACTCAGGGTATCGCTGCCACTATTACCGCTCAGTGTGACGTTAGCATTAAGCTGATTGATCACGCCGCCACCCAGAGATGGCGCTTCAGTACCAACATTGAAGATGTCATTGCCACCATCACCGGTAATCGAAGTCTCACCATCAACCGACTGTAGGTTCAAGGTGTCATTACCATCGCCCAGTGAAATATCAGTCGTACCTTCATGAGTCGACTCTACCGTTAGCGTGTCATTACCACTGCCCAGCTCAATGTTCATCACTTCAAAGGCAGAATAGCTGATGCCACCACCATAGGTCTCATCATCGAAGGAACGATCCCCGCCCATTCCCAACCCATAGAGGCGATCCCTTGTTAACACGCCGTCATCATTCAACGTGCTGTCATAATCAAATACGTTTAGGGTATCCGTCTGCTCTTCTTCACGAACGTGATAGTTGGGGTGATCAACGATATCGAACGCGTCACCATCGCTCTCCGTTGGTAACATCAGCGCGTTAGGAATCGTACGATCAGCCAATAGATCAAGACCGCCCTGAATAATCAACGGGCCTTGAATACGATCAAGCATCTGCAATACATCAGGAAAAATCACATCATTGCCAGCGGCATCTTTTGCCACCACATCATGCGGTACATCGGCACCCAGGTAAAAGCTGTCACTGCCTAAACCACCGTAGATGTACGTTACCATGTCGCTATTAGTTGACTGGATATAGATGCGATCATCCCCCTCCATCGCATCGATCTCAAGGATCTCGATATTGGTGAAATTCACATTCACCCCAGCACCATAGACACCCGTATCGGTAACCACAATCACATCATCTTGTTCTGTTGCAACTACCACGACGCGATCAGCACCATCACCACCATCGATCGTCACCGCTGAATTTTCGGCATATTCGATGTAATCAGCATCGTCACCGCCCGCAATATCGGTCGCTTTCTGAGTGGATTCCCCAACCACCAGCGCAAAGGCACGTACCACAAAGCTATCGCCACCCGCATCACCATTCAGGTTTAGCTGAGCCTGGTTATGCATCACCAGAAAACTATCAGCACCCTCACCACCATTAATGGTAGTTTCAAAGTTGATACCGTTACTCAATAGACCTTTGGTGGTTTCAACCGTATCAAACGTATCGCCACTTACCACATGAGCTGGTTCACGCACTTCCTTGAACATCTGGCCAACCTGGATGTAATCACTATCATCACCGGTATTAATCAATGTTTCAGCGCTATTATCATCAAGATGGAAACGATCTTCACCAGCAAAGCTATCAATCGTCAGTAGTTCAATATTGCTGTTGTAGTTAATGCGCTCAACCTCATCACCGTTCACTTTGGCAATGAATTCACGGCGCAATAAGAACTGATCAGCTGCGGCAGTACCATCAATATTAATGGTATCACCACGACTGCCACCACTATCCAGCACATTAATTAATGCAGCCCCAGCACCCGCCAGGTAGAAGTTATAAATATCAGCACTGCTTTCGCCATCAAGGTTCAGCAAGGCATGCATCGCACTATCAAGCGCGCCAGCAACACCCACATGGAAAATATCGCTGCTCGCACCAGTGAGTACATCCGTAATACCAGAAACACCTTCTATCGTAATGGTATCAATGCCATCTTCACTGTTTAATTGCGTTAACCTTGTGTGAGTATCCATCACCAGGAATTGATCGGCACCACTACCCAGCGTGATAGTTAGCTGTTCGATATTGCTGTAACGAATCCCCTTAGCGATATCATCCATGGCCATTCCCAGACCGGTAATGCTGTTATCGCTCAATACACCGCTACTGTTTGAAGACTCGCCATCATCACTAACATTCAGTATATTAATGCCACTCTGCCCATCAATGGTTAACAGTGAATTAATATGATCAAGTGTGGCATCACTATTGTTACTCACGGTGACATTATCACTGCCCAGACCCGCATGTATCGTCGTTGGAGAATCAGACAACAAGCTATCTATGGTAATAATATTACCGCCACTGCCCAGCTGAACATCGATACCACCGAGAAAGTTACCCGCCGTAGCCACATAATGAATATCTGAATCGCCGACGCTGATGTGAACATCACTGATCAACACAGTATCTCCTGTACTATCCGCAACATCACTTACATTAAGCGCATTAGCACCACTACCCGCATCGATATTCAGTGAGCTATCGAGACCATCAAGGTCTCCCATTAGCGTGGCACCATCAGACGAGATATTAATTACATCGTCACCACCGTGGGTATTAAGCGTTGATGATACTGAAGAGCCAACAATATCAAAGGTATCCGCCAAGTCACCTAGATCGATGGTAACCGCTTCAATACCACTGTATTCAATGCCATCGTCCATACCCAGACCAGTCACATGCGTTGCGCTCAACTGACCATTCTGCGCCGTCAATGAGCTACGGTTATTAATCAGTAAACGATCATTACTACCCGCGCCTGACGTCACCCGCTCAACATAAGTCTCGGTCACTTCAGTCTCTTCCATCAAGTGGGTATCACGGACTTCAACCTTGACCTGAAATTCCTCAACTTGAGGTTTCACCGTAAAAACATTAACTGTGTTATTCAGATGAGTGATTGACAGTGCTGACATGGCAACACCACTCTCATTCAATTGATTACCATGTTGAGCAACCGTCTGACCATTTTGATACTGGATCTTACCGCTCTTCTCAACAAACTCACCGCTGACAGGGTCGATCAACTCGAAACCAGCGGCACCATCATAAACAGCGGCATTATCAAAATAATAATCGCTGTCATTGATGGTCGGAGGGTTTTGGAAGTAAGTGTTTAGATTCGCCTGAGTAACCTCAACCGCTAGCATCTTCTGCTGTCCAGTCGTGGCATCAATATCCACCACATCCAGCATGACACCCGTACCCGAAGAAACTTCATAGCGATGGGCATCGCCCTTAAATACAAGCGCTCCGGCGATATCATCCGTGGTATGGGTCGCATCACCAATATAGACAGTATCATCCCCTGCGCCACCCAGAATAGTGACATCACCGGAGGTAGAGAGAACATTCACAATATCATCTGCACCACCCAGCGACACTTCTGTGTGGCCATTAATACTGCCTTCAATGGTCAGCGTATCAACGCCATCAGAGAGACGCAGTTCCATTTCCTGGATATTATCGATCTCGGTGCCAAACTGGCCAAAGCCGGTCAATGCAACCGTGCTTTCCAGTATGCGGTCACTATCTGTTAATGCAGCATCACCAAAGACCTTGGTGCTCAACGCTTCACGAGAATCACTATTAGTCGTACTAAACACCACCGAGCCAATTTCGCCACCATCACCACGTTGAATATTCAATATCCGTAGATCATCTGCGGTAGCCACAGTTTCGTTATCATTGATCGTTAATGCCGTGGTGAAATCGCTATGGCCCTGTACCAACGCCCGCAGTGCATCCTGCACCGCATTGATGTCATCACCGTCAACACTGGTATATGTGAACGCATCACCATCAACATCAACAGTCCAGACATCACCAACCGCAACATTACCTGTTGCAATCAGGTCATAACCACCATCTTCATCATTCGCATCGACATCGCCCGCGTCAAACAACCAACGCCCATCAGCATCACGCAACTGCACATCATGCAGCGCTTCCAATGCGCCCGTTGTCACCGTGCCATCTTCATTATGCGCCACAAAACGATCTTGATGCGCATTGCCCAACTCATCAAAGGACTCGCCACCATCAATGGTTAAATGTCCCTTGAAGGCAGTCATATCATCTGAACGCGCTTCTTTAACCGCATATTTATCAGGGTCTAACCACAGTTTACTCGGTGCTATCGCAGAACTTACCTGGTAGTAACGATCATCAAAATCAATAAAGTTATAACCCGCCATGGTGTAACTCACGGTGCTCGCAATTTTAGCAGAGTGATGTTCGTTCCATTTATGAGAGTCCCACTGACTAAAGCTATTAGACAAACTCTGAACCGTAATACCAATCAAAGCTCGATCCTGAGCGGAATCACCCGCCTGATAAAAAGTAAAACCATCATAGGCAAATACAGATGAAACATCCTGCACATGCTGGTTGTTAGCGACCTCCATTAAATTGATCTTATTGTTTTCAATCCAGCGTAGCAGATCACTCTCGATAGAGGAGTAACTATATAGCGGTGATGTATAACGATAGTGCGCATAGCTCGTACCATCTCGCTTAGAGTAATGCGTTAACTCAACACTCTCCCACGCGGTATATACATTGGGACCGTGGCTGGCGCGGTCTTGCGACAACACCGGATAAATTTCACGTAGATTCTGCACCAACACGGCCTCAGGGCTGAAAAGAAATTCAGGCGGATCAAAATGAACCGCCGGTGCATCACCGCCCATATGAATTTCATCATTACCAGAGCCACCACGCACCACCGTTTCCATTCCTTCAGCGGTACTCAGCACATAGATTTGATCATCCCCCGCCGCACCATTAATCTCCAGGCGTTCAATATTCTCGAATGTCACATAGCGGCCGGCACCAGCAACAAAGTTTTCGGTAATCACAAAAAGATCACTAATCGCGGTGCCGTTAATCACAATGGTATCGGTACCGGGGCCGCCATCAATAATGACATTACCATTTTGCAGATAGTCATAGAGATCACCGATCTCTTCTTCATCTACCCGCATGTCATAGCTGTTTTTACCTTCACCACCGACAATACCCAGGGTCCGCTGCTCTTCCAATGTATCAGCGACATCTTTCTTCACCAGAAAAGTGTTCAGTACAAAGGTATCATCACCGGTATTACCATAGAGCCATAGCGTGGCAAGGTTATGGTTGACTTCAAAATAGTCATCGCCGCTGCCACCGTAGATATTGGTGAGAACAGAGATGCCTGGCGTCATGTTATCGACATCCACCACTGAAATGTTGTTTTCATCAATGGTGGTACCCACCGTACCAATGACAATGCTATCTTCACCGGAACCGCTATAAATGGTGGTTTCAGCCCGATTATCATTTAGCAGCAACTGATCATCACCGCCAAGTGTATTAATCGTCAGGCCATCTAGCTGGTCATCATAATGCACCAGGTCTTGCATACCGTTCTTATTGGCTCGTACACGTGCATCTTCATCTGCAGTGCCAGGATTCAGCACTTCAAGGGTGTAAAACTCATTGAGCGCAGAACCATAAATCATCAATTCATCAGTACCAGCACTACCGCCAGTATCTTCAATCAAGACATCCATTCCGCCATTGCCATCCATAAAGACAATATATTGCTCAGGAGAGGTACCCCCTCCACCACCTTGATTATCAAGGATGACATTGCCACCCCAATTTTCGACAGCCAAGGTATTACCACCCACCGTCACAGCGCCATCATCATCACCCACCACTAACACATTAATGTTTTCGCCACCAGAGATACGGGCATTTTCGAAAATAGGGGCATCGTTATAAAGCAGGCTTTCAACCTCAGCCCCAGCGCGATAACTATCGTAAGTTTCAAGCGCCGCGTTAGGCAAGAAACCGACAATCAGGTAATTATCAAACAGTGAAATATCACGAAAACCAGATTCATTGCGCGCTTCAACCAGGGTGTCGTTGCCCGACTCATCAATAAAGGTATCAACACTCGCACCACCCGTTACCGTGTCATCACCGCTACCGCTATTAATGATATCGGTAAATGCACTGCCAATCACGATGTCATCATCACCACCCGAGATAATACTCAGGTGATCCAGCATATTGACTTCAATACCACTCGCGTCAATGATGTCATCACCATCGCCAGTATCAATCGAGATCACATCACTATCGACTCGGCCATTCACTACATTAAACAGAACACCGCCCGCTTGCTGGATAGCAATCACATCTGTAGACAAGCTCTCCTTATATTCAGTACTCACATCAAATTGATCGACGCCATCGCTACCGAATATATTCAAGGTATCAACATCGTAGTCAAGATCAAACAGCGGCTTTACAAACAAATCGGTATCATCACTGGCCACCATGACAACCCGTCCCTCTGAATCTTTAACCTCATTGCCATCTTCATCAAGTTCTGGCACATAAACCACTGAACGTTCTGAGTTGGATTGAATAACAAGCCGTGTTTCAACGCGCTTGAGCTGGTCAGTCGTGGTAATTTCAAACTCACCGCTATAACCGCCTTCGATAGACTGCACCTGATGCTCATCAGCACCGATCATTACCATCTCAAGTAGAGGTTCTCCCTCATCATCAAATAGATAACCGAGTTCAGATTCACGTACCCCATCCATCTGTTCAGCATCCACACGATAGAACTCAAGGTCACTGCTATGATTAGCGGAGAACGCCTCACCCACACTAAATATCTCTCTCACTGACTGTTCGCCCGCAGTGATTGTGATTTGATTACGCGTTTCAACCGCATAAAAATCATCCACTGTCAGTCCAGCAGTAAAACCACCCTCAACCGCCTGAACTTGAAGCCCTAGATGTTCAGCAAATATCGGAGCACCAGAGGTATAAAAAAGGTAGCCCTGCGCATCGCCATTAAGTCGATAGAATGATTCTAGAACTTCTTGCTCACCTTCCAGTTCATCTTCAGGTAAAAACACCTGTTGTAGTGGTGCATCACTGCGCGTTTGTACTTCGCGTAAAGACTCAACCGAGATATCAGCCGGTAGGCCACCCGCCACATCGTGGATGAGATAACCCTCATCACCGATCTCACGAGAAACAAGCAGCGGCTCACCATGGTCGTCGAATAGATAAGTGGGGCTGCCCACCGTGTATTGATAAAAACCATCCAGTTCTTCGTGGCCACTAGCAAATGGCTCATCAGGCAGGAATATCTGCTGATTCACACCATCCATCACCGGCTCTACCTGCACCACCGCGATTTCGTTGCGTACATCAATGCCGATAATTTTACTCACCGGGGTAGTTTCTGTTACTTCGCCCTGCCCCATATCTAGAATAAAACTCTGGATCGATGTGCCACGCAGATCATCAACCGTAACCGTATCTCGACCAATGCCGACATCCAGATCAATCCCTTCAAATGAAGCAAGGCTAAAGAGTTGGCCATTGAAGTTAACCAGCGCTTCACCGGCATTATCCGACACCGTGACAACGTCATTATTCTCGCCCACTACCTTGAGGATAAGCGTATCAAAGCCAGCGCCACCCACCACCTCAACATCACTGCCATCGCCGTTAGTCCATTCAACGGTATCCTGGCCACTACCACCATAAATACTATCGTCGTCTGCACCACCAATTAGTGTGTTTCGACCTGAGTCACCATGTAATGTATCCGCGCCAACACCACCTTCAAGCAGGTCGTTATCACTACCTGCATTTAGCGTATCAGCACCACTGCCACCCACAAGATGATCATTGCCGCTGCCACCAGAAAGCACATCATCACCGCCACCACCGAGGATATAATCGTTACCCGCGCCGCCCTGAATAATGTCAGCGCCATTCAGCGTGCGGTTTTCAGATAACTCTTCATCAAAGTCACCCTTGAGCTGGTCATCACCATCACCACCAAAAATCTCATCGGCACCCGCGCCGCCGCTAATCCGGTCAAAGTTACGCGCTGTTAAATCACTCCCTTCCAGGTTAGCGCTAACGCCATCCTCAACGCCATGAAGCCAATCATCACCGGCATAGCCAAAAATCTCATCGTTGCCGCTACCACCACTGATGATGTCAGCATAGGCACTACCATGGATCACATCGTTACCGCTTCCCGCATCGATCACACTACTGACAAGCGCACCATTACCCAGCCCGTTTTTACCACCAAGGTTGATATAGTCATCCCCACCACGGGTTATCAGTTCAATGGCGGTAAGCGCACCCTGCTCAATCACACCATCACTGATGGTGTAGCGATCTGTCTCATCGGTACCAACAGCCGTTATCGACTTGATGTCTGCAACGTTATAGACCTCAATCACACCGCGAGATTTAATCACCACTTGATCAGACAGTGGCGAGCCCGAACCATTGGCACCCTCAGTCAGATTACGCCCATTTTTATCCACCCATAAGGTCTTCGCAGTATCATCACGGCCAGCATCTTCTGTTGACGCTGCGGCGTAATTGTAGAGCGCCTCAAGGTCAAGCGGCCCATCAACATATTCAACCGTATAGTTCTGTGCACTGCCCACATTGGCGCCCTCATAACGAAGGGTTAGCTCACCGTTAGTGCTATTGAAATCGGCAATATCCGGTGTGGCTGGCTCCGCGCAATGATGGCTAAAATCAGCCAGCACTTCATTAATAAAGCTATGCCGATATTCATACAGGGTTATTTCAGAGAAGCCTAAATCAAGACCGACCCACAAAAATGCATCGAGAAAAGCAGAGACTGAACCCTCAATATCAAACAAACACTCGACCCCTTGATCAAGGCGCTTCAACATCTCATCAGCGTAGAATTTTCCATCATCCGGCGCTACATCATTAAAATCAAATTTAACCTCACCGCGTATGCCACCTTCAACACCCGCTTCAATCAGGCCACCCACACCCAATGAAGCACCCGCAGACAGTGTCACACCAAATACCACCTCAGGGTTATCAACACCATTAACAATGTTGTCATCCATGTAAAAACCATTAAACAGCAACAGCGGGTCTTCCCATCCACCATCCTCAAACTGGTTAAACCCGCGTGTATCAAAGCCAAAGGTAAAATCGGTCACCAGATCAACACCGCCACCAAAGCGCGCATTTAAACCGGGGAAGATTGGAATTGATTTACCAAACTCCATCTCGATGTTAAGTGCTGGCAGGGTGTATTTAAAGATATCAGCGGTATTACCCAGCAGCAGGTTAACCGCATTAAATGGATCTTGAATCAGTGAAAGCTCAAAGCTACCTTGAGAGGAAAATTCATCAATACGACTCTTTGTTGCATCGTTATTGCTAGTCGATCCACTCCCGCTTGAACCACTACCCGATGAACCACTACCAGAGCTACTCGTCTTTTTCGATTCGGTCTGTGTCGGAGTTGATGGCGTATTTTCATCACCCAGGTTGATTTCGAAATCACCGAAGCTGATCAAGCCACTGTCGGCAAACTCGCGTGCGATATCAATGATGTCAGAAAGTGATACCAGCGCATCAATCGGTGCAACTGCTGCCGGGCCAAGCACCAACGCCACCATGTCGCGTAGTGATACAAACGGTGCATCTAGCTCTTTAAGAAATCCAATTTCCTGCGTCAACATCTCTAACAACGGTAGAATTGGTTCAATCACAGTGATGATCGGGTCTAGAATAGGGCCGACAAAATCAGAAATAAACTGACCCGCATCAACGCTGACATTTTCAAACCAGAGTTCAGGCTCACCACCAATATCAAAACTGATGCCGTTCGTTCCCAGCACCGCTTCTGCCAGCAGTTGATCATAATGGATAATGGTTTCGACTGGCGGCAGCTCCAGTGAAAAATCACCAAAACCCAGCGCACTCAGATCAATCGCCGGAACGCCTGCTGAAGCGTAAAGATCAACATTGAGCTCGGCACTCAGGGTTGCACTAATTTCGGGTAGATCACTACCCGGCCCGACAATCACCCACTTGCCGTCACCACTGCTATCACCAAGGTCAATGTCAAACGAACCATTAAAGCCACTCAGGCCATCTTCATCACCCGCTCCAAAGAGATCCCCATCCGCATCCACACCGGTGTAGTCTTCAATGCTCACTTCAAGGAAAAAGAGCTTCGCTGATGCGCCACCGGTTAAACCAACATCAAGATCTAAAGCAAACTCAGAACCACTCTCTGAAATACCCGACGTATCCACAAAGAAACCTGATGCACCAAAACCAAATCCCAAGCCGAAGACATAGTCCATTGAAATCTCAAGGCCCGCGTCACTGCTAAGGTCAAACCCTGGTAGCGATGCGCCAAAATCTAATCCAATCAATTTGGTTGGGAACACCTCATCCGCAATGATCACATTGAACTGTAGATTATTACCTTCTATCACCAACTGAATATCATCCGGCGATGTAATATCAACCACCTCGACTGTCCCATCCAGGCCATAAACCGCTTCCATCTTGCCTGTGTAAGGGTTTTCAACCATCTTCGGTGCACTCAGAATATCCATGCCACCTGGGCCGAGCGTGTTATAGAGACCTTCCTGAATTAACTCGATAGTTGAGCGTCGTACATCTTCATCTTTTAGCGCTTCGTCCTGTAGTGCTTTACCAAGCCCACCACTGTATAGACCATTAGCACCTTTGGCTGATAACAATGAATCGCGTAGATCATCGATAAAATCTGGCGCGTCTTTCAATGCATCTCCCACTAATGGCAAATTTAAATTATCAAATTTATCGCCGATAGATGATTTGAGTCCATCAAACATCCCTTCAAGACCTTGCAGCACTTTGGCTGGGTCATTAAGGATTTCAAAGACATTAAAGGCATCTGCCAGATTCAGGTTAGGGGTGATAAAGTTTAAATCATAATCGCCATCCCCGCGAAATTGGCCATCAATATGCAATATGTTATCGCCATAGCCATCACCATTAAAATCTTTTGTGGTACCACCCAGCGGGATACTTGCTGTCGGGAAGTACATCGGCAAGTTTGCCTCAATATTACCAATCAAATCGACATTCCATAACGATGCATCAGCTGCCAGTTCACTCACCAGATAAGCGCCATCACTGTCATCTTCAACCAGCGTAATAGACCCTTCAAGATCAACAAATATCTCGGCATCATCAATCGCCAGGGTCAGTGAAAGTGCATCACCACCTAATCCTGGGAGAAGCGTCAACTTCCCGGTGATATCAATAGGGTCGATGGTTTCAATCGTCAGATGATTAAAGATCACCTGACTGTCGTCATACACCAGTATCTTAGGATCACCAAGGCTACTGAGATCAAAACCAAAGTTAAGATATAGCGAGATATCCGCATCGACAAAGATCTGTCCATCACTCTCCAGATCAACAGTCAAAAGATCATTGCCTGTGAGCAGCTCTCCCAGGCCAGGCAGGTCTTCCAGGTCTAATGCCAGGTCGTAGTTTCCAGTCACCGCTTTGTTTATGCTAAAGCTCAAATCCAATACAGAGTCGCTATATTCCAGATCTAACGCTTTATTGTTCTCGTATTGCAGCAGCAGGTCACGATCAATCACCCTGAGATCAAGCGTTGCCTGGTCAATCAATGTCAGTGCGACATCCACATCGCTCGCATCCAGTGCGAGTCCACTAGTGGCATAACGATTAATGGCCTCTGTAATCGCCACCGCCTCATGTTCGTTGAGCAGGTCACGGTCATCATAACTATCTTGCAGATTTTCAATGCCAACCAGTGCCGTGGCAATGGCTAAATCACTGGCGTTGCCACTGACCCCCTGCTCAGCTAAACGATTAGCCGCGTCTACCAACACTGTTTCGCTCGCCAACAGATCACGCTCCGCTTTAGTCGCGGTAATCTCTGTGGCCTGACTTAACAAGGCATCAAAATCAAGCGCCGTGATGTCATCATCAGCGCTTGAGTCACCAATCACAATGCCTAACATCGCCAACTGCATACGCGCCACCAGCTTTTCATCATCGCTAGCCGCCGCGTCCAACAAAACAATTCGCTGTGCTTCTGCGCTAGCGATAGCATCGGTAGTGTCAAACAACGCTTCAATTTCAGCATCACGGGTATTGCTATCAAGACCATACTTAGCCAAATTAGCCATCGCATCCATAAAGCCTGAATTAGCGGCCAGCAGATCACGATCCGCTTTTAGTGCGGCATAAGTAGCCACATCAACGACTGCCTCAGCAATATCCAGGTCTGTGGAATCAAGGTCTAGTCCCCATGCCGTCAGGCGATCATTCGCGCCACTGATGTCGCGGTCAAACAGTAGATCATCAAACGCAGCCGCATGGTTTTGCTGCGCTAATGCCAGTGCAAGGTCATCATTACTTGAATGTGCATGCAGGCGGGTAGAGAGTTCAATCAGGTTGCTATAGGCGCTATCCACGGCGGCATCATCACCGATGGCGAGCCCCAATCCTAGCGCGCGATTGATCTCCTGATTCAGGTCAATTTCAAAATGGTTAATATCAGACAAGTTAGCCTGCACCACGTCAATCGCATCAATAATTGTTTGTACAATGTCTGTCGAGCCATTACCTAACAGGTCTACCGCGCTTTGATTGAGAAAAGGCAGGTCAACATACGCCGCGCCATCTTCGCTAATCGCCGATCTTAATGTCTCTTTAATCCCTTCCAGTGCCGCATCCAATGACACATTGGTAAGATCTTTTAGTGCATCAAAGTTAACCCCGTCAAAATTCAATGTTTGCGGAATCAGTGCGAAAAATTGGCTAGCAAATAGATTAGCACCAGACTGAATTGGGCTATCTTCTCTATTAAATGAGCCGCTAATACTGCCCACCTCGTCGACCAATCCAGCCATGGCACCCAGTAATTTAAACGGCAGGTCTACTTCATAATTGCTAGCGGCATCAAATACTGGCGCGCCCACACTAAAGCTACCAAAATCAGCCGCGCCATAACGCCCTTCCGTTGGCACTAATATACCCGCCTGAATCTCAATCTTACCTTGTTCAATGCCAATGCCAACCGGCCCCACCGTTAATGAGACATCGAGCGGATTATCATGATCAACCGTCACATGTGCCGATAATGTTGGATTCTCAATATAAAATTCACCTGTAGCAGCATCAATGCCAAAACCAAAATCGAGTGACATACTCGTTGAGAGTTGCAAGGGCTCAGACATCGAGAGATCGGCAAGCGCGGTTAAGTCCAGGCCGAGGTCAGCCAGAATATCGAGATCTAAATCTAGCAACGTTGTGTTACTGCCAAGGTCAACCGTTGCCTGAAACTCTGACAAGCGATGAGAGTCTGCGGCACTCACAGAAGCAAGCGCCAGTAACTCTTCAGTGGTTACTGTGGTGTTGTCATTAAAAACAGCAAGGATTTCCTGGCGGATACCATCACCAATCGCATCGGTAAAGGCACTGCCGCCAGAAAGATCCCATAGCGCATTTAAACCCTGGCTTAAAAAAGGCAACTCAATGATATCGGGCAATAAAACATCCGTGATATTACTCTCTGCCCAGGCCGCAAAATCAGCAAGGCCATCAATAATTTTTTCTTCATCAGAATGTTCTACGCCATGTTCATTAGCAAGCTGTGCGCTGGCGAGCGTTAATTGCGCCGCATCATCAATCACAATCATCGCGCGAACACCGCCACGTAGCTCGTGGTTCATTAGCGAACCTGCTTGAACCACATCATCCATGCCAAGCGCATGGCCGATCTCATGCATCATCACTGATAGCAGATCATACTTGGCGTAGGCATCGCTCTCGGCGTCTGCCAGCGATAATCCCATCTGACTTAGCAGGCTAAACTCTTCATCCGCATCGGGGGTTGCATCCACAAACCAGCCACTGCCAGCCGCATCAATATCGATACGGATTTCACTGCTAAAGATTTGCGCTAATTTTTGCCCATCCAGGTCTGCCAGACTAAATACCAGGCTGTTCAGGTATTCCGCAATCACCGGATCATCACCAGTGGCCGCCATCCAGCGTGAAATCGCCTCTTCTCGAATCGCAACCAGGTCCTGCTCAATCAATTGATAGGTTGTTGATGCCTCACTCACCCAACGCTCTGCCATCAGCGCTGGGGCACTGGTAAAATTGAGGTCCGCTTCTGTAATAGCAGCCCCTTTGCCATTAATCACCAACGTTAAAATAGCATTCGCACTATTGGTCTTATCTTCTTCATTGGCATAGATCACCAGGGTTTGTTGGTTTGCCACACTGTCGTAGCTACCCAGGTCTACTTTGTTCGCCCCATAGCCCTTCATGTCAATCACATCGGTGCTATCGATATAGAGTAAATAGGTACCCTTTCCCGAAAGCCCGGTTGGGTTAATCGCAATCGTTTGAACCTTGCTATCCTGCGTCACGATGACTGCATTCTGAGGCAATGTGGCCGCGTTGTTGATGAGAATCATCTCAACATTAGTCATCGCATTTTTTTCGATTATCGCACCGGCACCCCAGTCATGGGTCAGCGTCCATGGGTCTGAGGCTTTATCGGTACCACCAGTCAATGCAGTATTAACACCTTCTGAAATGACTGCTGAATTAATCCAGTCACGCGAGTCACCCGGAAATAGAAAGAGGTGATTGTTTTCACCAACACTCAGTTGGTAGGTATCTTTATCCGCACCACCATCAACAAAGTCATTTCCTTCACCAGCCAATAAAGAGTCATCGCCATCGCCACCCTTCAGGTCATCATTGCCTGTCCCACCAAACAGCTGATCCTCACCCGCGCCACCATTCAGCGTGTCATTGCCACTCTCTCCATAAATATTATCGTCACCGCCTTCGCCATTAACGGTATCAGCACCCGCACCTGCCTTAATCTCATTATCAAAACGATTCGCATTAATGGTGTCAGCAC
This sequence comes from Thiotrichaceae bacterium, assembly GCA_002401765.2. GTDB lineage: Bacteria > Pseudomonadota > Gammaproteobacteria > SZUA-140 > SZUA-140 > SZUA-76. Next base: position 76,219 of record NVTY02000010.1, on the reverse strand, counting down.
CGAGGGTACCCACAATATTACCAGCCTCAACGACACCCAGCGCCCCTCCCCCCGAACCGGTCGCGCTACCGTAAGTATAGTCAACACTAGGAAACAGACTCTGCGCCCAGTCGGGCAGTTCATCGGTAAAAAATGCCTCTGGAAAAATAGTGGTATCGATGGTATCTAAATCGGTCTCAATCCCATCAGAATCATTATTAATCGCACCAACATGAGTTTGATGATACTCGCTATAGTCAAGGTTTAATGAACCACCAAAACCAGGGGCAATGCGCCCACCAATCTCAGCACCATCATAAAAGTAGACCGTATTATCACCACGCCCAGCAGCGATATTTTCAACGCCCACCGCAAAGGCAAAATTTGCATTACCAATCCCACCCTGAGCCGATAACACATTGCTAAGCCTGAACGCTTCAGTATTATTGTCGCCGAAAGGATCAAAGCCAGTCACCAGTACGGCGGAAACACCGATATCAATCGGAAAGCCATCACCGGGTATCGCATCATTTTCTTCAGCCCATGCCTGAATCGTCTCGATATCATTAAGCGAAACATTAAATACCGTATAGTAAAGATCCTGGTATACATTTGAGAAATCAAGTGTGTCATGCGGAATCAGTCCATCAACAATCGCATCGCCCACGCCACCCAGGGCCAGGCTGGGTGAAAAGACATCATCAAGAATTAATGCCCCCCCCCAGAACTGGCTGTTAAATTTATAGGTATCGGCACCCGAGCCACCCGCCAGAATATGAACCCCGGGCGTAATTGAGAATGGGTTATCACCAATACTGATAGTATCTGCACCACTGGATAAAAATGCGGCGGGGTTACTCTTGAAATCACCTAAATCACTAAAGTCATAATCCGTACCACGCACGATATTAATACCGGAGCGCACAATCACATCACCGAGGTTAGCGCTTTTCACATTTTCCATCGAACCACTTAAGCCAGTAGTCTCTGTAATCAGCTTATCAAAGAGAGGCCCTGCCAAATTACCCGCGAGCAGTTGCTGGGCTAATTCAGCCTTTGACTTCGCTTCACCGCCTGTGCGCAATTGCTCCATATTGATGGTGGTAATACCATGCTTCAAATTATCAGCAACCGATCCCGCACCAAAATTTGAATAGCTAAGATTATTTTCAACCTGAAAAATCGCATTTTCCAGAAAGTCATTTAATGATAAACCGGTGCCGACTGACTCAACCAGGGCGATGGCATCAAGCACTTTATCGCTAGTATGACCTGCAAATGTTGTCAATGGGCCAATGCCCTCGCCACCAATTAGCTTTCCTTCATAGGTGGCGCCTTTGTCAAAATTAAAGGTATTGGCGTAACGTCCACCCAAAATCGTGGCGTTTTTATCGACATGCGTAAAAACAATAGTGTCGTTGCGAATCTCAGGACCAATCCCCACTATTGGTAATGTTAAATCCTGAACCGTACGGATCGTCAGTTCAATAACATTCGGATTTCCTTCTACCGGGCTAAAGTTAAAGTATAGTTCGTGATTAACCGAACGAAAGTCCAGTACCAGTGGCGAACCCTCTTTATGCAGCGTTTCGGTATCAATCGTTAGCTGGCCTTGCAGGCTCCTCGCCAACATATCGACCAATGGAATCGCCTGCGCTAACGTCGCAGCAGAACTGCCACCGCCCCAGTAGTCATTACCAAAAACAAATGTATTGGCACCCTCTCCCAGCTTAATGGTCTCAAATTTTGAAAAGTTATCTTTCCCGCCAACCATCACCGCGTTCAGCGCATTCACGGTGAATTCCATACGAGCGGCGATCACATTATTGCCATCGTCGAGCGTGCCATCGGCAGTTGCACTAATTTGAAGGTGCTCGTTTACCAACTCAACCGTCAAACCCACTTTAGCCAGTAGTTCAGCGTTGTTAACAACACCATTGATGGCATTAATCAGCGCATCTTCCAGGGCAAGCCGAGCCGCTTCCGGGGCCGCATAAGTTGCTTTTGGTAGTGTGACATCATAAACCTCGGGGCCGTTGCCACGATCTACCATCAAACGAAATTTCAGCGCGGCGCTCTCTGTACCGACATTAGGTTCTGCGATGGCGGTTAATGTTGCTGTCGTTTTATTGTTATCCGCTACCTGGTGCAGACTAAAACCAGGCTGTGTTAAGACACTACCCGATGATGCCTGACTACCGGTTAGTGAATTCAACTCATTGAGTAAGAAAACCTCTTCGATGGAACCATTGACAGCGCCATCAAGGATAAGTTTTCCTGCGACCAGCTCTCCATTCGCGGAAAAATAACTTCCATTACTCAGTACATGCAAGGTATTTTCAAAGGTCGTTGAAAGATCAATCGTGTCGGTTCCACTCCCTGTCTCTTTAAGACTAGCCATGCCCCACTCGCCTTTAAAGAGGTACTCGTCGCCACCTTGACCACCATGAAACTGGTCATAGTCTTTAGCATCACCCTTTTCAATGATGGCCAACTTATCGGCACCTTTACCGCCCTTGACAATATCACTGCCCGCACCACCGACCAGATAATCATCACCCGTACCACCCAATAGATGGTCGGTGCCTGCATTACCATAAATATGGTCATCACCCGCACCGCCACGCACCACATCTTCGCCGACGCCATCCAGCGCGTGAGTGCCATCACTGTAGAGCGTATCTTTGCCCGCACCACCATCTAAATAATCAGCATTTTTACCACCAACCAGTACGTCATTCCCCGCGCCCCCCATTAACACATTGGCATCATTAATGATGTTTGCAATGAGTATATCGTTACCCGAACCACCTTCCGTACGTAGCACTTGCAGCAGCGTTTGATCAACTGCCGCATCAGCAGGCTCGCCCAGCTCTATCGCATTCGCCTTATTAAAAAAGCTATTATCCAGCTTCGCTATCTCTTCATGGCTAGCAAAAAACCGCACTTTGGTTTTGGCCGTCGCCGCATCATATTCTGCAGAGATAAAATAGACCGTACCCACATCAAGCCCCTTTATCGTGCCAGCCGCGGCAGCCTGATATAAAACAGCCTGTCCCGTTTGAAGGTTAAGCTTGCCATCCATTAACAGCGTCTGTTTATCTGCCTCTAAGGTGATCGTATTCCATCTGAACTTCTTGATCTCACCCGACACATGCTCAACACCATAAATACGGTCACTGCCATCACCCGTGCCAATCACATAATTAATCCCAGTCACTTTATCTGCAGCACCGGCGCCAAAACCACTGGCCGAGTGCTTGGTAATATCAGCCTCTGCAGTAAAGGTTTTAACAGGTGCCGTCAGTGTCACCACGCCCATGTTGGCAAAGGTAATCTGCCATGGAAAATCTGCTGTTCCCATGCCACTAATTAACACCTTAGGCGGCACATCAAAACGCTGGCCAGTAATCGCTTCAAGAATTTTTGTTTCAAGTTTCTGCTGCAATTGGTCTGGGGAGATGTTGTGTGTAATAGCGGTGATATCTGCCGTTAGGTTGATACCATCAAGGTCACTAAATACCACCTTCAAATCAAATGTCTTATCTGTCGCGCTATGATGTACCGACCAGGTCTGGTCGACACCTCCAACACCCGCCACATTTGTTATGCCTGCGTTATTGCCAACGACAGAGAGCTTATAAACATAAAAAAGTGGTGTCACTTCCTCCACGGCAATCCTATCTAACGCCGGCGTAGTGGCCGGAACTTTTGCGGTAAAAACCACTGTCCATTGGTGGTCCTGCGGCTCAGCAACATAGGTCACAGCCACATTATAATCCGTTGCTTCTGCTTCTAGCGCCGTCTTAATAGCTGCCGCAATTGCATTGTGATCAGTGTTCACATCAATCGTCACTGTCGCTAATTCGACATTGCCATATTTTAATTTAAATTCACCTACAGTCGCACTTTTAGCGACGCTAATAACCTGTGTTTTATTGTCATTAGTCGGTGTAACCCCCACCGACAAACTAACCGATGCCTGCGCTATTTTTGTCTTTACATCCGTATCAAACAGGCCCGCACCGGCACTATTTTGAATCGCCTTTGGTTCAGAGAAAGTAATGGTAAAGGTGGTCTTTTTTGTTACCTCGTCAACTGCTTTATTAACAGAAAAATCACTTCTATTAATCAGTTTCTCGAGTGCTTTTTTGAAATTCTGCTCATCCACTTCGTGTGTATTAGCATTACTAAAGTTAACTAATGTATTGGCATTGGTCGTATCTAATTTTAGCGTGCCTTTAAGCACATCAACCACATATGTCCACTCTTCCTGTATCGGCAATTGAGCGGCAGGGCCCGCCATCACAGCAACAACAGGTAGCGCATCACTAAAGGTGACCGCAGTATTCGTTAAGTTAATGCTCGCGGCACTGCCGTATCGAGAATAGTCGAGTATATTGTTTTTCCCAACCACCTGATTCGCCGCAGCAGCGGTCAATGAACCAGTAATGTTACCCGCCCCTTCTATCTTATAGGTATTGTTACCCAGCCCGCCCTTGATATTCGCAATACCTTCGGCCGCAACTTTATAGGTTGAAGTCACACCGCCTTCAGTAACAGAGGCCGCCACCAACACCTTACCAGCCGCCGTAATGGTAAAAACAAGATCATGCGTAACGGCAGTGAAATCTAACGTCCCCTTCGCTAATCCAGCCGCCGTATCATTGATAATGGTATTGCTATTCCATTCGTCACTAAATTGATAGCTGTTTTCACCAATGCCACCGATAATCAAGTCAATTCCTTTTACCCCGGTATCTTTAGCAACGTTACCCGAAACCCCCGTCGCAGCTGCCGCAGCCTTAACCGCGACCGTCGCCGCATTTTCTACCGTGCTGACTACCGTAATGCCGTCCGTCAGGTTATTTTTAACCTGAAAGGTCAAGTTGTATGTCACCTGACTAAAGTCCAAAACATCTTTATTGCTTGCGTCATTCAGGATGACATCGTGCCCCCACTCATCCCCAAAAATAAAGGCATCTTTGCCGCTGCCTAACAGGCTATCGAGTGTGTCATCATCTTTACCGCCCGTTATTTGGTTATCACCGGCTTTACTAACAATTGAATCTTTTCCATCAGAACCGCTTAACTCAAGGCCATCACGCCCGCCAATAACCTTCTGAATATTGTCAATGCCAGCGATATTTCCACTGTTAATGTGGCTCGCCTTACCCGCCTTTTGGTCAACGGTAACCTTCGTTTTATAACCAGCATCTTTTGAAAATAAGAATTTTTTATCTAACGCTTTGCCCACATCAGGACGACTGTTTTCGGTGTTATAACTGTAGGCCAGGGTGTTCTCCCCAAGACCACCATCAACGCTACCCTCGATCTTACTACCGGCACTAAAGATGATGGTGTCATCGCCACCCATGCCACTCACGTCACCTTTGAGCACCGCAGCTTTCGCTAACAGAAAGGTATCGCCAAGCCCACCACCAATGATGTTCTCTACATTTTTTGCCGTCAGAATGGTTTTATAAACAGGTGCAGCGCCACTTCTGTCAACGGTTTCCACCACGACAGTGCCCTTATTACCCTTAACTGTGAAAAAGAGCTCTGTATTAGCCAGCGCAGAGAAATCAAGCGTATCGTTACCCGCACCACCATCCAGCACCATGCTTTTAGCATTTGGAATGGCGGTGAATCTGAAGATATCATCCTCTGCCGCACCATCAACTGTAATGGTGTCGGCTACCGAAAAAGCACCGTTAGCAGGGTCTATCACAACATTAGCGGAGCCCGTTACTTTGTTCGCAGTAAAGGTAATGATATCGTCATTGACAGTGCCAGTGGCACTGATCGCCGCTAGTAAATGATCATAGTCCGCTGCGGCAAAGATCTCAGTTTCAATCACACCCGTGCTCATCTCAAGCACCCAGTCACCGCCCACATTGTTGCCGCCAGTCGCGTCATTTGATGCGGCGACATCCAGCCCGGTGTAGTCACTGATGTCTTCCACAAAGGCTGCACCAAGATTACCCTCGGCAATATTACAACCGTAAAGCAGTAGATCTGCCCCCTGCGCCATCGCGCTGCCCCAACTAGCCAACTGGCTGCGATGCTGTTCAAGGTTACTGCTGTTTAGCGTCGTTGCACCAAGGCGCATCGTGCCGGCTGCCCCGTGAGCCAGAATATGCATACCCGCGTAACCGGTGTATTCAGCCAGAATTTCGCTAATCTGGTCGATGCCACTGCGTGAGGCGTCCAGCAAGATAACAGTGATCACCGCTTTATTTTTTTGACCAGTAGCATCAACCACTGCCACGGGTGCTTTTTCATCCAGCGCTGAGGTTAGCTGACCACCGTCATCTTCGTTGCTTTCTTGCGACTCATCAGCGAGCACTGGGTTCACCGCAGTAGTGACAGCAGCCACAGGTTGAGACCAGTCGATGATCTCTAGTTTACTTTCGCCGCCCCACTGTTCTAACAGACTTTCATATTCGGGAACCGTGGGGTCAATCACGACCAACTGTGAGCCATTCAGTTCGTTGATCAGGTAGATGTCTTGCGCACTCAATGGTGCCGGGGCAGGTGCGGCAGCCACTTGCTCAACCACGGGTGCGGGTGCATCGCGGTCACCATCAACCAGCGATGAAAAATCAATTTCTATGTCAGCGCCATCAAACGCGCCAGTCGCAGTATCATCAACATCAGCTGCCGAAGCCTGATCAAAATTACCATCATCAAGCGCCACCACAATCGCCTGCTCTGCGATGATGTTGTCTTCATCGAACTCAGCAATCGGTGGCAATATCGCATCGGCCGACAGTAGAAAGCGGCTCTCGAGGGGTTCAAACTGGAATTTCTGCCTTTGCTGCAGTCGCTTGTGCGCTCGCTGAGTTCTTATCTCATACTGAAGTTTTTTACGCGCACAAATTGACTGTCTTAGGCGAGCGAGCATAGGTGTAGAATCCCATCGTTACGTGCCACCACCCACTTCACCAACTTCGTTTCCGCGGGGACGGCCATGTTTATTATTGTCAAGCTGGGCAATCCCTGGGCAGTACAGTTATCGCGTCTATCCATGCAACAACAGGGATCAAATTTCATCATAAAAGCGGCTATTTAAACCTTATTTATAGCAGGCTTAATTAACAAAATATCATTAATAATCAATTTAGTAGCAAGCAGCCATGGCAACAGATTCAACTTTAAACCCACTGTTGTGATGAAACCACCCTTATTAGGATTGATTACTTCAACCAAGCACTCACCATCGATACATCTTCATCATTGAGCGTACCGACGGCTTGCTCTAATTTAAGGCGATTCATAATGTAGTCATAACGCGCCTGCGCATGATCTCGTTTTGCAGCGTAAAGGTCACGCTGCGCATCGAGTACCGCAAGCGAGGTGGTAACACCTGAATCAAACATTTTCTGTTTCGCCCCCAGCGCCAATGCCTGAGATTCAACCGCCTGTTCAAACGCCGTCACTTTACTAATGGCACTAATCACACCGAAATAAGCGGCGCGTGCGGCGCGCTTCACTGCGCGCTGGCTACGTTGTAGGTCCATGCGTGATTTCTGATGTAAATGCGCCGCTTCTTTGCTTTTAGAGCTGACAAAACCACCCTGATAAAGCGGTAAATTAAAACGCAGCACAACGTCATGCGACTCAACTTCACTGCCACCACCAAACAGCGAGCCATTGGCATCACGGTCGTTGAATCGATAGATCAAATCAAGCTTCGGATAATGCCCTGCCTTTTGCCGCGTCACCTCATAGCGGGTGACATCCAGCGTTTTCTTTTGGTAGATAATCGCAGGGTTTTGTTTTAACGCCGCTTCAATCCAGCGGTCAGGGTCCAGAGGCTCTGGCTGCAGTAAGGCAACGTTTTCAGCCAAAGGGCTCACCTCGGTAATTAGTTCATTCGTCAGTTCACTCAGTGCCTGGTGTGTATCATCGAGCACATTCAACGCTTCAATTTCAGCGGCGCGCACGGATGCCGCTCGCGCCTTGGCATCATATTTATCAGTGATATTACCAACGCCATTAGCCAGCTTCTTTTCAGCAATCAGCAGTTGTCGCTCAACTGCCTCTTTCTCTGCGCGGGTAAAACGCAAACTATCCTCCGCTGCCAATACAGAAAAGTAGCGCTCTGCCACACGCACAATCAAGCTTTGACGCGCCGTTTCAAACTCGGCATCGGCCTGACCAACGCGAGACCTGGCCTGCTGAAAGCCGGTATAACTTGCGTAGTTAAAGATCGGCTGGGTAAGCGTTAGCGTGTACTCGTCCGTAGGGTAGTCAGCCTCCCCATCAAAAAAGATGTCATTATCGGATTCGATCAGATCCTGCTTGGTCTCGGTATAACTCGCATCAAAAGTAATCACGGGTAGCAACGCTGCGCGCGCCTGCGGTAAAGCCTCTGCCGCTGCCATATGTTGATAGCGGAACCCTTGCAGTTCAGGATCATTTTGCTTGGCTAATGCGTAAACCTGAACAAGGTCAGCAGCCATCACAGGCTGCACAAACGCAGCGACCAGACAGCCCAGTACTATTTTCTTCATGTGTATCCCTCGCACAGCTCGCCAATGTTTTATTGTTTTTTTTTACCGCGTACATCACGCCAATTGCAGACGCAGTAATCCCACACCGACTGTTTCATCAGTTTTGAGATTCGATAATCATGCTTAATTTTGCTAATGCAGATTCTTCAAGATGGCTCTGCACTCCCCCAGAACAATCCGGACACAATCCAGGCTAATGCGATCAATGCGTCACGTTGATAGCCTGAACACTCACCATCACCTAAAATTATAGCGGGATGATAAGCTAGGGTTCCTAATCGATGAAATATAACATGAACTTAAAAAACATGTACGACTTAAAAGGTCATAAACTGCGGTGGACACGACGGTTTTTTTACATACGAAAGCAGAGAAATCATACCGCCCTTGCTATCCCTCATTTCAATATGAGACCATCTGCGATTAAACATTAATTTCACGTTTCACAAGGCCTCGAATGGCTCTGCAAGGATAATATAAGTATATGAAAACTGTAGATGTTCTAGTCGTAAAACTGCTGCAACTGATTGTTACCACCTTTTTTCTATTTGTGCTGTCGCTCTGGTACGGCTCAATTTTGATGGCACCACTGGCAGTTTGGTACAATTTAAGCGCTTTTCTTGGCGGCGGTATTTTTGCCACATTGGTCGCGGGCGGGCTCACCCTGGGGCTGGGTTACTACATCTCGAGACTGCCAGGACTCGTCGATACCATGATCCAACCGGGCATTGAGATGTACAAAATCGCACTCTCAACTGTTTGCGGCATCGGGCGCGTGGCCAACGCCATCAATCCTAAAGCAGAAACAGAGAACAACAAAGACAAACCAGCGAATAGCACTGCTAGCGCCGACACTAAGTAAGTCTACACACAAAAAACCCTGAGACAGTGCTGTCTCAGGGGCTTTTTTATCGATGCGATCCCGACTGAGTCACGAACTGATCCCCCGTTTATTTAAATGGGTGGCGCAACACCATGGTCTCATCACGGTCTGGTCCGGTTGAGATCACATCAATCGGCACCTCAACCACCTCTTCGATGCGCTTTAGATAGGCAACAGCATTGGCAGGCAGGTCCTCATAACGCTTCACCCCGTAGGTGGTATCGCGCCAACCCGGCATATCAACATAGACTGGCTCGCAATTGGCGAAGGCCTCAGCGCCATCAGGCGGCACTAGCTTCTCCACGCCATCATATTTATAACCGACACAGATACGGATGGTATCGAGCCCATCAAGTACATCCAGCTTGGTAATACAGAGCCCTGAAACACTATTGATCTGTGCTGCTCGGCGCAGTGCCACCGCATCGAACCAACCACAACGACGCGCACGGCCAGTGGTTGAACCAAACTCATGGCCGCGCTCGGCCAGATGGCCGCCCACTTCATCATCCAGTTCAGTCGGGAATGGCCCAGAACCAACACGCGTGGTGTAGGCCTTGGTGATGCCGAGGACATAGTCAAAACCCAACACACCCATGCCACTACCGGTCGCCGCGCCACCGGCGGTGGTGTTCGACGAGGTCACGAATGGGTAGGTGCCGTGATCAATATCCAGCAGCGACCCCTGTGCGCCTTCAAACATAATGCTCTTGCCCTGTTTTTGATACTGCGCAAGCAGTTCTGGGATATCATCAATCAGCGGCTCAATAATCGCCTGCATCGCCATCGCATCATCCAGCGTCTTTTGGAAATCAACCGGTTCAACTTTATAGTAGTTCTGCAACATGAAGTTATGATAATCGAGCACTTCGCCTAATTTGGCTGCAAAACGCTCGCGATGAAATAGGTCACCCAGACGCAGGCCACGACGAGAAACCTTATCTTCATAGGCTGGCCCAATACCACGCCCGGTGGTACCAATGGCCTGCTTGCCACGCGCGATCTCACGCGCCTGGTCCAGTGCAATGTGATACGGCAGGATCAACGGACAGGCGGCGCTAATCTTAAGACGATCACGCACGGGTATGCCACGCGCCTCCAGCATGTTGATCTCGGTTAGCAGTGCCTCGGGCGAAACCACCACCCCATTAGCAATCAGACACTGCACCCCGTCGCGTAGGATACCGGATGGGATCAGATGTAGAACGGTCTTTTCACCATTGATCACCAGCGTGTGGCCAGCATTGTGCCCGCCCTGAAATCGCACCACGGCCGCAACCTCTTCGGTCAGCAGATCAACGATCTTGCCCTTACCTTCGTCACCCCATTGAGTGCCGATAATGACTACATTTTTGCCCATGATTTTCTCTTACAACGAATTAATTGAACCCAGGGAAAAGGGAAAAGATACAAGGGTAAAGTTAACCGCCTACCCTTTTTCTTTTCCCTTTTCCCTTTTCCCTTTACCCTGAATCTCAACTACCTGCCATTGACCATTAGCCTCAACAATCTTGCGCTCACAACCGGCGCCGCTCATATCATTTTGCTGCCCCGGTAGAAACTCAATCACACGTTCGCCATCTTCACGCAACGCGGTAATAAAGGCCTGCAACGCAACACGCTGTTCACTGTTGTCACAAGGGTAGGCAAGGATAGCGCTTGGTTTAGAGACCGCGGTATCGCTCAACAACATCAATGTCTTGAGGTCCGAGCTAAAGCCAGTCGCTGGGCGTGCGCGGCCGAAGACGCTGCCGATGTCATCATAACGACCACCTCGCGCCACTTCCTGGCCGTGGCCCGGTACAAATGCAGCAAACACGATGCCCGTCTGGTAGCTATAACCACGCAGCTCTGCAAGATCAAAATGGAGTGAAAGTTCACCCATGCGCTGCGCGGCAAAATCGGCCACCTGCTGCAAGGTATCAATCGCCGTTAGCACCTCGTCACTCGCACCGCTCAACACTGCGCGCGCCTCTTTCAGCACCCCGGCACCGCCGTTCAGATCAACCAGCGCCAGCAACATGGAACGTGCATCCGCATCATCACAAACATCCGCTAACAGCTCACCAATCTCTGGCTTCGCTTTACGCTGCAACGCATCAAACAACATCGCCTCCTGCGCGCTGCTTAGATTGGCATCACGCGCCAACGCACGAAAAATACCGACATGACCAAGATCGACATGGATCTCACCCAATCCGGCAAGGCGCAATGTTTCCACCATCAGGTGGATGACCTCAACATCACTCTCAATACCGGCGTGACCGTATAGTTCTGCCCCCACCTGCAGCGGACAACGGCCACGAGAAAAACCGTCCTGACGAGTATGCAACACCGCATCCAGGTAACAGAGGCGCGTTGGCCCTTCGCGGTTAAGGCGATGCGCATCGATACGCGCTACCTGCGGCGTCATGTCCGCATGCACCCCGAGTAGACGCCCACTCTTTTGGTCGATCAGTTTAAAGGTCTCGAGTTCCAGCTCAGTACCGGCACCCACCAGTAGCGACTCCAGGTATTCTACCATCGGTGGAATCACATATTCGTAGCCCCAACTGCTATATAGATCCAGCAGTGAGCGACGTAAGCGCTCCAGGCGCTCGGCCTGCGGCGGTAAAAATTCATCAATCCCCTCGGGGAGTAACCAGCTATTTTTTTCTTTCGACACGTTATTGGCCATTGAGCCTCATTAAGCACTCATCTATCAAATCAATTAAGGGAAAATGCCGCTGCTAAAACAGGCGAACAAAGCACATGCGCGATTATAGCGCACCCGGCCGCTGGAAACTATTCTGTCACAGGAGTTTTATTGCGGACTAAAACTATTATCGCACGAGATAGAGCAGCAGAACACCTGATACCATGCAAACCAGACCGCCAATCCGCAGCGTACGGTCACTCAGGCACGCCATTTTCAGCAGAGATTCACGTAACCCTTTGGGACTGATGAACGGCAGAATGCCCTCAATCACCAACAGCAACGCGAGTGCTATCCATAACTCCTGCCACATGGTTTATTGGATCTTCCTGAAAATAACTGATATCTGATAACTAATAACGGGGAACAAAGCGGAGGGAAATTACCCGGCGAACAAGCCGCCGGGCGGTACCAATATTACTCTACGCCTTTAGAGTTTTTGAAGTATTTAAAGAAATCGTTATCTGGTTCAAGCACCATGATATCGCTTTTATCTTTAAATGTGACTCGATAGGCGTCCAAACTACGGTAGAAAGAGTAGAACTCGCTGTCCTGGGTATATGCAGCGGCATAGATCGCGGCCGCTTCACCATCACCTTCACCACGCAACTGCTCTGCTTCACGAAAGGCATCGGCAATAATAATGGTACGCTGGCGATCGGCATCGGCGCGAATACGCTCCGCCGCTTCAGCACCTTTCGAACGCAGGTCTTTCGCCACACGCGCACGCTCCGCTTCCATACGTCGGAAGACCGAGACACTGACATCATCAGAGAGATCGATACGTTTAATACGCACATCCACCACTTCGATACCAAAATCTTTGGCCTGCTCGGAAGCATTCGCCGTCAGAATCGTCATGATCTCAGCACGCTCACCCGACACCACCTCTTGAATGGTACGTTTACCAAACTCACCACGTAGGCCATCTCGAATAATCTGCGAGAGACGCAGATTGGCCTGACGCTCATCGCCACTCATCGCGGTGTAATAGGTACCGACATCTGCGATCCGCCACTTCACAAATGAATCAACGATCACGTTTTTCTTTTCAGAGGTCAGATAGCGTTCTGGTTCTGAATCTAGCGTCACAATACGCGCATCAAATTTACGCACGTTATTGACTAACGGAAGTTTAAAATGTATGCCTGGCTCGAAATCTGTTTTAACGATCTCACCCAGGCGGAACTTAATCGCCCGCTCACGCTCATCAACGGTAAAAACACAGAATGAGGCCACCAACACGGTGATCATCAGTGCAACCACCACTGTCATTATTTTACCCTGATCCATTATCGTGTCTCCCTGCTACGCAGTGTTGATCTTGCTCGCACCTGATCCGCCATGCGGTCACGGGCACGACTTTCTGCTACCTGACGCGCAACCTCCGCTGCTTGTGATGACTGTTCTATCATCGGTATAGCAGCCGCTGCCGGTGCCATCATGCGGTCAAGCGGAAGATAGAGCAGATTGCCACTGCCTTCAACATCCAACATCACCTTGCTGGTATTATTCAGAACCGTTTCCATGGCATCCAGATACATGCGCTCACGTGTCACAACGGGTGCCTTTGTATACTCCGTCAGTACCTGTAAGAAACGACTGGTTTGACCTTCAGCCTCTGCAACCACCTTAGACTTATACGCAGTCGCCTCTTCAAACATACGTGCGCCAGCACCACGTGCCTTCGGCAAGATGTCATTGGCATAGGCCTCTGCTTCATTTTTCACTCGCTGCTCATCTTCTCGCGCTTTAACGGCGTCACTGAAGGCCGCCTGCACCTGCTCGGGTGGCTGCGCATCCTGCATATTCACACTGGTAATCTGAAGGCCAGACACATAACGATCCAGAATATCCTGAATCAGAATTTCAGCGCTCTGCACCATCTCGCTACGCCCTTCGGTCAGAACAAAATCCATTTTGCTTTTACCGACGATTTCACGCACCGCACTCTCAGTCGCTTCGCGCAAGGTTTCATCCGGTGAACGCAGGTTAAAGAGATAGTCCTGCGCATTCTTAATGCGGTACTGAATCGCAAAATTCACATCAACGATGTTCTCATCCTGCGTCAACATCATCGCTTCGTTTAAGACGCTGCGCTTCGCTGCCCCACCATCGACACCCGAACGGTAACCAATTTCAACGTTTCGAATCTGCGATACATCGACAATTTCGACCGTCGAGATCGGCGCAGGTAGATGCCAATGCGGTCCCGGCTGAGTGGTTTCACTATACGCACCAAAAACCAGCTCCACACCACGCTTACCTTCATCAACAATGTAGATGCCGGTAAGGCCCCACAGAAATAGCGCACCGCCGACGACGACACCCAGACCAATCTTGCTACCCGCGCCACCCCCAAAGAAAGAGCCCCGACCTTCGCCGCCTTTGCCCTTACCACCAAAGATATTGCTTACCTGATCCTGAAACTTCTTTACTACTTCATCAAGATCGGGAGGTCCCTGGTCATTCTTCTTGCCACCACCCCATGGATCATTATCCTTGGAGCCACCCGGTTCATTCCAAGCCATTTTTTTCCCCATCCGCATCGGTTTATTTGAGTTCTTAATCTAACATGTTTTCAAGATTCTATGGGTAACACTAAATCCTCGCAAGGACTTATGCACTTCCGCTCAACTTTACATCCATTTTCGGTACGATGGAACAACCTTCCTGCTTTTCTAGGAAAACCAACAGTTCTGGTGTGGCCATAATCACCACCGTGTACCCTTCACCATCTTCCGTAACGCCCTCTTCCACCACCACGTCCCATTCATATAACTGCGCACGCAGTCGTCCTGCATCCGGTGCGAGTAAAAACGTCTGCCGAACTAACCCGCCATCTTCACGCTGCAGCACTCTGTCGAGCGGTGATAATAACGCAGCGCCAACGCCCGGCTCACTCTCTTGAGTTTGCTTCAGTTCAAGAAAATACTGTGTCAATGCCTGCATCAGTAACTCAACACCCTCACCCGACTGCGCCGAAAGCCACACCCGACAAGGCCGCCCTTCTTTATCAAAATCAATCCGAGGCGCAACGCCATCGACTTGGTCAATCTTGTTATAAACCTCTATTTGCGGAATATCACTCGCGCCGATCTCTTTTAATACCCGGTTCACCTGCTCCATATAGGCATGACGTTCATCATCATGCGCATCAATCACATGCAGCAATAAGTTCGCCTCAACTGTCTCTTCTAAAGTAGCGCGAAATGCAGCTACCAGGTCATGCGGCAGGTGGCGAATAAACCCCACCGTATCCACCAAAACCACCGCTCCTGCCGCAGGCAGTTCGATACGACGCAGCGTTGGGTCAAGTGTCGCAAAGAGTTTATCCGCTGCATAGACATCAGAACCGGTGAGGCGATTAAAGAGCGTTGATTTCCCCGCATTGGTATAGCCCACCAGCGACACCGTCACTACATCCGCCTTACGTCGTGTCTGGCGGCGCAGTTCACGCTGCTTACGCACCTTATCCAGCCGTTTATTGAGCTTTTTAATGCGCGCGCCAATCAGCCGACGATCGGTTTCAAGCTGGGTCTCACCCGGCCCACGCAGCCCTATACCGCCCTTTTGGCGCTCAAGATGGGTCCAGCCGCGCACTAAGCGCGTCGAAAGATGTTTAAGCTGCGCCAACTCAACCTGCAGTTTTCCTTCAAACGAGCTGGCACGCATCGCAAAGATATCCAGAATCAAACCAGAACGATCAACCACTCGGCATTTCAATAACGCCTCCAGGTTTCGTTCCTGCGTGGGCGAAAGCTGATGGTTAAACAGCACCAGCTCAGTCTCTTGCGCCACCACCAGCGCTCGAATCTCTTCCGCTTTACCAGAACCGACAAAATATTTAGGGTCGGGCGTCTTACGCCGCCCCGTGACGATCGAGGTGACCTCGACATCCACTGAAGCCGCTAAATCAGAAAACTCATTTAAACTTTCCTGCGCATCGCGCGCACTCAGTTCAAGGTGAACCAATATTGCCCGCGTACCGCCTTTCGGGCGGTCAAACAGTTCATCTACCAATCCATCGCACCTCGCCCAACAACCGCATTCAAGCTAACAACATTACTCATCCGCAGTCGTTTCTTCAGACAGTGACGCCTTAATATTACGTGCGGGTACCACGGTAGAGATCGCATGTTTATAAACCATCTGGCTAACTGAATTTTTCAGTAACACGACAAATTGGTCAAATGACTCAACCTGACCTTGCAGTTTGATGCCATTGACTAAATAAATTGAAACAGGGATGCGCTCCTTGCGCAAAGCATTCAAAAAAGGGTCTTGTAAGGATTGCCCTTTGGCCATTTTTATTCTCCTTATATCCTACAGATGGACGGATTTTCAGCGCTCCTGCAAACGTTTGTTCGACACAGAACAAAGTGAAATCCCTCTCGATTGTTATCTAATTGTAGCAAGCCGGTAACAGATATGCACCATCGCTTCTTGTTAGATAGTGCCGATCGATAGCAATTTCAAGACCACATTCATAACATTTTTATCACTGCCGTCAACCCATTTTTCATCTTTCTCTGCACGCAACCAGGTTAGCTGGCGCTTGGCGAGCTGCCGTGAGGCGATAATGCCGCGTTCAACCGCCTCTTCCCGCGTCAATTCTCCGGCCAAATGCATCCATAGCTGGCGGTACCCCACTGAGCGCAGTGCGGGCAGGCCGGCATGCAAATCGTCGCGTGCAAATAGCCCCTTCACTTCGTCAAGAAAACCTTGCGCCATCATCTGTGCAAAACGTTGTTCGATACGACGATGCAACACTGCGCGCTCCGGTGGCGCGACAATCAATTTTTTAATGGGGTAAGGGAATGGCTCACGCTCATCATTCTGCGTCAGCTCGGTCATGGAGCGACCCGTGATTTCATACACTTCTAATGCCCGCTGAATACGCTGCGGGTCATTTTTGTGGATGCGTGCCGCTGAAATGGGGTCAATACGCGCCAGTCGCTCATGCATCTCGTCCCAACCGATCCGTTCAGCATCCACCTCCAAGCGCGCCCGTACCACTGCATCTGCTGACGGCAGTGGCGACAAGCCCTCACTCAATGCCTTGTAATAGAGCATTGTGCCACCTACCAGCAGCGGGATTTTACCTTGCGCCATAATTTCGTCAATCGCCACTAAGGCATCATTGCGAAATCGCGCCGCCGAATAGGACTCAGTCGGCTCGCAGATATCAATCAGGCGATGCGGTGCGCGCGCTAACATCTCTGCATCTGGCTTGGCAGTACCGATATCCATGCCGCGATAGACCAATGCAGAGTCAACACTGATAATCTCACATGGCAAGGCCTCTACCAGCTTCAGCGCAATATCGGTTTTACCCGCGGCCGTTGGCCCCATCAAAAATATCACCGGCGTTTTGTTTTGTTCACTCATCCTGCCACTACACCCCATACGCCTCAAGCCATCATATGATACACACAACGCACCCGTTTCTTTATATAATCCAGCCGGTAACTACTCAGCTAACCCATGAAATCCACCAGTTCAGCGTTAAAAAATGATCATTTACACGTGTAAACTCACATTTTTCGCCTTGAACTAGCAGATTTCATGGGCGATCTGAGCAGCCACTGTTAATTTTGACTACTCGCTGAGTAGTTACATCCAGTCAAACTAAAAATTTAAGCATTAAAGATAAAAACCACTATGACATCGACTCAATCATTATTCATTCGCGCTATCGGCATTGCTACATTAATGGCAATGCCAGCAATGGCCCTCGCCGAAGTAACCTCACCTTTCTATAACACCAATCAAAACCCATTGATTCAGCTTCATGGGCTACCCCCACTGGAAAAAGGGATTGTGATGAAAAGTGGTTCGACCAGTGCTAACGTCATTCTGGATATCACCAGCAATTCCATCTCAGAAATTGAGCAACAGGAGCAGATCATCCTTGACGGCGAAACCTATCGCCTCAACCTGATGTTTCGCCACGGCCTTACACAACCTGTATTTGGCATGAAGGGGGTTGAAATCGGCATCGACATCCCTTTTGTCAGCCACCGGGGCGGCACGTTGGATGGCTTCATTCGCAACTGGCACGACGCCTTTGGGCTCACCAACAGTGAACGCGACCAGTTCCAGGACGACCAGCTTCACTATCAATACCGTCGCAACGGCGCTACCGCTTTCCGTATGCTCAACACCAGCAACAACATCGGCGACATCCGACTCTCTGCCGCGTGGCAACTAGCCTGCCGCCGTGCTGATGAAACAGACTGCAGTGCACTGCGCGCCAGCCTGAAGCTACCCAGCGGCAAAGCTAAAAAACTGAGCGGCAGCGGTGGCCTTGATTTTTCACTCGCCCACAGCACCACTCGCACTTATCAGCGCTATACTTTTAATTATGGTGGTGGCCTGCTGCTCAATGGCCGCAGTGATTTGTTTGATGAGCAACAAAAGGCGCTCGTCGGATTCGCCAATGCCGGGGTCAATTATCAACCCGGACGCTTTCCCTGGATGGTATTAAAGGCGCAGTTAGATAGCCATAGCGCCATGTATGATAGTGCATTGAAAAACCTCGGCAGTGATTCGGTGCAGATTAACATCGGCGGCAGCGTCCGATTTGCAAATAAAATGGTGCTGGATATCGGTGTCGTAGAAGACCTCGTCACCAGCACCGTACCGGATGTAGCATTTCATTTTGCACTGCGCATGCAGCACCAACAATAGCCCTTAGAAATCCAGCGAGAGCTTCATGTTATAGCTATTCGTTTCCGCCATATCGGCCTGCAATGTCAGGCTCATGATGGGCATAAAACCAATCTTCACACCGACACTGCTACGCGTCATTGAGTCATCATAGTCCTGCAATGTCAGTAGCGTGGTATTTTCGCTGCCATCCAGCCAGATCAGACCAACGGAGGCATAAGGGGTAAACATTGCAAATCCCTTACTGATGCCCACATCAATGCCATAGGTGCTGATATCAAGGTCATCAACCCCACTTAAGCTCGATGTGTGTAGTGACAATGAAATCGCAGGCATCACAGTAGACCCTTCAAGTAACGATTTACGAATTTCACCGCCCATGATGGTCACATTACTGTCCGGTATCGAGACATAACTCACCCCAAGATCCACCCCGAATGGCAGCCCTTTACGCACAATCAACTTAGGCACAATCAAGCTTGAAGGTGCGCTGTTATCACTCACCACCGGGTCCCACACGGTGGCGTCCAGGTCAACACTGCCAATGACAACGCCAATATCAAAGCCAGTAATGCCCATCGATTCTGCAGGTGCCACTGAATTGTATGCAACAGCGGTACCCAGCTCCTCTACCAATGTATTAAATGTCGCTTGCCCAAAACCAGCCGGTAACGCAATATCACTGCCACCCGCACGCGACGGCAAGCTCGCCACTAATAGCACTGCTAACAATGCAAACGCCGACATTCGATTGATCATCTTTATTCTCCTTTTTTCGCTCATCCAAGAACCCATTACAACACTAACAACCGAACCAACGCCAGGCTGTTAAAGATGCCACCATTATTGCAGCACATCTACCCATTGAGATGTTAACGACAGATCGCACCTCAAGTTAAAGAAATAACAGGCTTCATCGCCTGCATTGAGGCCTCGCCCTGCCGCAGCCTTAACACCATTTTTTGATAATATTATTAGATCCCATTGCACGCAACCGCTAACAGACTACTTAAGCGCGATCGCCAGACGATATTCATGCGGGATCACCAGGCCATCATTGGTTTGATAAGGCGCCGCCAACTCCGCAAAGGCATTGCGCACCTCATCAAGTTGCCCCGTTTTTAAGGCGTCTAGCTGCTGCTTCATAATGGCGGAATCAACACAGTTCTGCCAATAAGCAGCAAAGTCTGGGAATTGATATTCGAAGCGCTTGAGCTGCGTCTCAATGCCAACAAAACCCGCCTGCGCTAATAACTTCTCCAGCACACCACCACTCATTGAGACAATCTTATCGACCGCGGGCTGTTCCGATTCAGGAATGCGGTTCTTAAACACCTGTTGCGTCCAGTGAACACCAGTCATCCCCTCCAATGTATCCCATACTGCCAGTACACAACGCCCACCCGGTTTCAAAACACGGTACATCTGCTGCAATCCCATAGCAGGGTCTGCAAACAGCATCACCCCAAAGCGGCATGAAAGGCGATCAAAATGATCATCAGGAAATGACAACGCCTCGGCGGCCATCGTTTGAAATGAAAGGTTATCGAGTGGTTGCTCACGCGCCTTGCGCGCGGCAACCTGCACCATGCCGTCCGCTGCATCGGTACCGGTAATCTTCACCAGCGGCTGCCGCTTAGCCAAGGTGAGTGCAGGTTCGCCAGTGCCGGAGGCAAGGTCAAGAATATGTTCACCCGGTTGCGCATCGAGTACCGCCAGCAATGCATCGCCAACCGGTGCAATATGCGGCGCCCACAGATCAAATTTCTCTGCCAGGGCTCCCCAGTCGGGTTGATTATCTGCTCTGCTCATTAACGTTCCTTGTTGTGGCCTTAACCGGAAAACAACGAGCGCGCCACGCACTGCTCGCGATGACAATCAAAATATGTCCTAACGAAGAACAAAGTGACGAAGCAATCTCAACACTCGCCGAAGCACCTGCTCAGCGAATCGCCAACATCCGATTCAACGCATCGCGCGCTTCATCCGCATCTGAGGCAGGCACTGTAATCTGGTTGACCACATTGCCTTCAACCAGATTTTCCAACTGCCACAGTAGATGTTGCGGATCAACACGGAACATGGTTGAACACATGCTGACGGTTGGCGACATAAAATGCACTGACTTGTCCTGGTGTTTATGCTGCTCGTGCAGGCGAGTCACCAGATTCAATTCAGTGCCCACCAACCAGCGACTGCCAGCGGCAGACGCTGCCACGGTATTAATAATGTACTCGGTCGAGCCAACATAATCAGACTTCTGGCACACCTCATAAGAGGCCTCAGGATGTGAGATCACTTTCACATCGGGATACATCGCACGAAAGCGATCGATATCTTCCGCTTTAAACATCTGATGCACTGAGCAAAATCCTTTCCACAGAATCATTTTTGCGTTTTTAATCTGCTCTTTGCTCAGCCCGCCAAAGGGTTGATCAAAATCCCACACCACCATCTCATCTAATGCAATGCCCATCTTCGCGGCAGTGTTACGACCCAGATGCTGGTCAGGGAAAAAGAGGACCTTTTCACGGCGCTCAAACGACCATTCTAAAATCTGCTGCGCATTAGTCGAGGTACAGACGACACCGCCATGACGACCACAAAAAGCCTTTAGATCCGCCGCGGAATTAATATAGGTAACAGGCGTGACATGCTCGTCGGGATCAAGCACACGAGAGATTTCCTGCCAGGCACGCTCTACCTTGGCGAGATTTGCCATGTCGGCCATCGAACAACCGGCTGAAAGATCAGGCAGCATCGCGATCTGGTTTGGACGCGACAGAATATCTGCCACCTCAGCCATAAAGTGGACACCACAAAAAATGATGTAATCCGCTTCTGATTCCGCTGCCGCACGCGACAGTTTTAGCGAGTCACCACTCACATCGGCGTGAACAAAGACCTCTTCACGCTGATAGTGGTGACCTAAAATAATCAGGCGATCACCGAGTGCTGCCTTCGCGGCATTAATGCGCGCGGTGCACTCGCCGTCACTTAATCCGGTAAATTGCTGAATAGTAGACGCAGTTGCAACCATCAACGAACTCCTCTATTGCTTCTCTTCAGCCGCAGGCGCTTTACGCAAGCGCACACCCAGCTCTTTCAATTGCGCATCGTCCACTGGCGATGGCGCATCGGTCATCACACAAGCTGCGGTCTGGGTTTTAGGGAATGCAATCACTTCACGGATCGATGACGAGCCCGTCATCAACATCACCAGGCGATCCAGACCAAAGGCAAGGCCACCATGCGGCGGACAACCATATTTCAGTGCATCTAATAAGAAACCAAATTTTGCTTGCGCCTCTTCATCACTGATCCCCAGCAGCTTTAATACTGCTGCCTGCATCTCAACATTATGAATACGGATCGAACCACCACCGACCTCGGTGCCGTTCAAGACAAGATCATAGGCTTGCGATTTTGCCCCGCCCGGATCAGCCGCCAGTGCCGCGGCATCGTCCACTTTAGGGCGGGTAAACGGATGGTGAATGGCCGTCCAGCGATCATTCTTTTCATCACGTTCAAACATCGGGAAGTCAACCACCCACACCGGACGCCAACCTTCTTCGACCAGGCCGCGGTCATGTCCCAGTTTCACCCGTAGCGCACCCAATGCTTCATTTACAATGCTTGCTTTGTCGGCACCAAAGAAGATCAGGTCACCGCTCTGTGCACCGCTGCGTTCAATGATGGCGTTAACCGCATCATCCGGCAGGAACTTCAGAATCGGTGACTGTAGCCCATCACGCCCAGCGGCCAGATCATTGATCTTAATGTAAGCCAGACCCTTTGCGCCGTAGATTGAAACGTATTGGGTATAGCCATCAATCTCTTTACGCGACAACTCACAACCACCCGGCAGGCACAGTGCAGCCACACGGCCATTGGCATCTTTCGCCGGGCCAGAGAAGACTTTAAACTCAACACTCGCCATCACATCGCCCACATCCACCAACTCTAATGGGATACGTAGATCTGGACGATCAATCCCGAAACGGTCAATCGCTTCGTCGTAGCTCATGCGTGGGAATGGCTCGTCCAATGAGACCTCCAGCACCTTGGCAAACAGCTCACGGATCATCTGCTCTGTTAACGTGATGATCTCTTCTTCACTCATAAACGAGGTCTCGATATCGAGCTGGGTAAATTCAGGCTGACGATCCGCACGCAGATCTTCATCACGGAAACAGCGCACGATTTGGTAGTAACGATCCATACCAGCCACCATCAACAGCTGCTTAAAGAGCTGTGGAGACTGCGGCAACGCAAAAAATTCACCCGGATGAGTTCGACTGGGCACCAGATAATCACGCGCGCCCTCTGGTGTAGATTTAGTCAGGATCGGGGTTTCGATCTCCATAAAACCGTTATCTTCTAGGAAACGACGCAACGTGCCGGCGATCTGTGAACGCATCCGCATGCGCTGCAACATCACCGGGCGACGCAGATCGATGTAACGGTATTTAAGGCGCACATCTTCACCCACTTCACGCTCATCATCGAGTGGGAATGGCGGGGTCTCTGCCGTATTAAGAATCTCAACCTTGCGCCCCAGCACTTCAATCTTACCGGTCGCCATGCCGGGATTGATTGTCCCTTCTGGACGACCGCGCACCAGACCACTGATCTTCAAAACATACTCACTGCGCACACGCTCTGCCGTGGCAAAGGCCTCGACGGTATCGGGGTCAATCACCACCTGCACCAATCCTTCACGATCACGTAGATCGATAAAAATCACCCCACCGTGGTCGCGGCGACGATGTACCCAACCGCATAATTCAATCTCCTGACCCAGCTGATCTTCGTTAACCTGACCACAATAATGGCTACGCATAATCCTCTAACCTTATAAATCTGAATAAAAACTAAAAATGAAAAGGGGTAAAACGAATCACTACGGCGCATTCAGCCTCATCGTCCACGGGATTGTACACCTGTTCGCCCCTGGCTATAACCTGCGTTTAACTGCTATTTTTTTATCTCTTGGTCGGGCTTCTCGCCACGCAGCGCGTCGGATAGCTCCTGCGTCGCCTCCTGAATCTCGGGATTGTCCTTACTACCCGGCACAATCACCCCCAGCGACATAATCATCTTCAAGGCGTCATCAATGCTCATATCGAGCACCTGAACATCGGCATCGGGCAGCATAATAAAGAAACCCGAGGTCGGGTTTGGGGTGGTCGGGACAAAGACATTGATCAACTCTTTACCCGTTTTCTGCTTCACCTCGTCCACCGCATCACCGGTCTGAAACGCCAGTGTGTAGATCCCTTTGCGTGGATATTCGATCAACAGCACGCTGCGGAATGATTTCCCCTGCGATGAAAAGATCGTCACCGCCACCTGCTTAACACTGTGATAGATGGTACGCACCAATGGGATTCGTCCCAGCAGTGACTCCCATGCTATGACCAGCTGGCGGCCAAAAAAATTGGCCACGATCACACCGGTTATCAGCACAATCAACACTGCCAGCACCACACCTAACCCAGGAATATTAAAACCCAGCAAGGTCTCAGGCTGATATTTAACCGGGATAAACACCAGCAGCTGGTCCATAAAGGTCACCAGCAGACGAATGACGAGCAGCGTCACACCCAAGGGTAACCACACCAGCAGACCCGCAATTAGATAACGTTTAAACATGGTTCGAAATATCTATGGCATGAAGATTAACCAACACCAGCCTTAATCCACACAAGGCGCACTACAGGATGGCGCACCGCAATCCAAGGCCTTATCTCGCTTCTCTTCCGCCTTCTGCTTGCTGCCACCTTTAAAGTCAGTCTCGTACCAGCCACTGCCTTTGAGGCGAAAACCGGAAGCCGAAATTAACTTTTTCAGCTCAGACTTACCGCATTCTGGGCAATCTTTTAGCGAATCATCACTCATTTTTTGCATCGCCTCCATCGCATGATCGCAGGCTTTACATGAATACTCATAAATAGGCATACCAATTCCTCTATTACTTCAACGTCTTATATCGATATTCTATCAATATCGACGAAATTTCTAAATACCCGCCATTCCCTCTGGTTTACAAAGGGGATTTCAGCAGCCGGTGATTATACACCGAATAACACTAAAATTGGCTTGCTAATCAGCGATCTGGTAGCTTGTGCGGATGAGACCCAGCCGTGATACCCCGCCCTCCGATAGAAAACGCAACGACTGGAAGACCATCCGCACCCTGCTGCCCTTTCTATGGGAGTTCAAACAACGGGTGGTTGTGGCGTTAATCTGCCTGGTACTGGCCAAAGTGGCCATTGTCGGTGTACCACTGCTGCTCAAAGAGATCGTCGATGCGCTCGACCCCAGTCAGGTCGATATCGTCATCCTACCGATCTTTTTGGTGCTCGCCTACGGCCTACTGCGTATCATCAGCTTACTTTTTGGAGAACTGCGCGATGCGATCTTCGCCAAGGTGACGCAACGCTCGGTACGCCGCGTCGCACTGCAGGTGTTCCGCCACCTGCATGCACTCAGCCTTAGTTTTCACCTTGACCGCCAGACCGGCGGTGTCTCGCGCGATATTGAACGCGGCAGCCGCGGCATCAGTTTTCTACTCAGCTTTCTGGTCTTCAATATTCTACCAACGCTGGTTGAGATCACCCTGATTGCACTCATTCTCTTTAGCAATTACAACCTCTGGTTCGCACTGGTGCCGTTTGCCACTGCCGTGATCTATATCGCCTTTACCCTGATTGTGACCGAATGGCGCATGAAATACCGCCGCAAGATGAACGAGATGGACTCAAAGGCCAACACCCGCGCCATCGATAGCCTGATCAACTTTGAGACCGTTAAATACTTCGGCAATGAAGAATTTGAAACCAGTCGCTACGATGAGAACCTGCAGGTATGGGAACGTGCTGCGGTCAAAAACCAGACCTCACTCGCATCGCTCAACGTCGGCCAAGGGGTGATCATCGCGATTGGCATCACCACCCTGATGTTGCTCGCCAGCAAAGGCGTCGCCGAGGGTGAATTAACGATTGGCGACCTGGTGCTAATCAATGCCTATCTATTGCAGATGTTTATCCCAATGAACTTCCTTGGTTTCGTCTACCGCGAGATCAAACACTCACTGGTCGACATGGAGCGCATGTTTGGCATCCTCGCTGAAAACAAGGCGATTGAAGATAAACCGGATGCCAAGGCACTTGCCGTCACCAAAGGTAAAGTGCAATTCGACCACGTCGCCTTTCATTATGACAAAAACCGCCAGATCCTTAATGACATCGATTTTACCATTCAGCCGGGCCAAAAGGTCGCCGTAGTCGGTGGCAGTGGCGGTGGAAAATCCACCCTAGTGCGCCTACTGTTCCGCTTTTACGACGTACAAAATGGAGGCATCAAGATAGATGGGCAAGACATTCGTGACGTCACCCAGAAGAGCCTGCGCGAAGCGATCGGCATTGTGCCGCAAGACACCGTGCTATTTAATGACACCATCTATTACAACATCGCCTATGCAAAACCGCATGCCGCAAAAGAAGAGATTGAACGCGCGGCTGAGATGGCACATCTAAAAAACTTTATCAAATCACTGCCTGACGGCTATGAAACCATCGTCGGCGAGCGCGGCCTCAAGGTCTCTGGCGGTGAAAAACAGCGCATTGCGATTGCACGTGCGATCCTCAAAAACCCTCGCATTCTAATCTTTGATGAAGCAACCTCAGCGCTTGATTCCGAATCTGAACAAGCGATTCTCTCTGCCTTTAGTGAGATTGCCACCAACCACACCACGCTGGTAATTGCCCACCGCCTCTCCACCATCATCGATGCCGATCAGATTTTGGTGATGGACCAAGGGCAGATTGTTGAGCGCGGCAACCACCGTGAACTACTTGCAGCCGGTAAGGTCTATGCCGGTATGTGGGCATTGCAACAGGAGCAGCAACGAACCACTGGCAATACAACCGACTAACCATCTATCTTATGAAGTAAAACCAAGTGACCCTACCCACAACAGAAACAGGTTCTAAATGCACCCTGGAAAAGCAATAACCTATATCAAGCGATCACGATGTCAGCCGATATTAATAAAGTCACAAACATTGCAAAAGGAGTTTGCAGATGGCCAATTTAATTATCGCTGACGATGACCCCGAAATCCTATCCCTGCTCGAACTCATCTTATCACCCCATCACACGATAAGAACGGCGAGTGATGGCCGTCAGGTACTTAAACTCGCAGAAGCAGAAAAACCCTGCCTTCTCTTGCTTGACTACCACATGCCCAATATGAATGGCAGCACACTCGCAAAAAAATGCAATGATTTAAAACTCCCCTTTATGTTTGTCACTGCAGAGTCAGAATGGAATACCGTTCAGAACATCATCTCGCTGGGTGCACTCGCTTATCTACTAAAGCCCTTCAACCCTCAAACATGCGTCACAACCGTTGATGAAGCGTTAGGCCTGGCCAGTGAGCGCGCCGAGCATAAAGTCACCTGTAACTAAAGTTGCTCAAAACTTAAAAATCACATTTCACTATCTTTAGATAATAGATAACTAAACCACGAAAACTCACCACGCCTCTTAAATTTAAGCACTTATATTGTTTTAGACCTGACTGCCGACCGATCACTTTCACTGCCCACCGCATCATAAACAGAGACCGAAAAATAATGGGTGCCCGCACTCAAGCCCGCCACAACATACTGAGTCGCAGTCAGATCATTCAGGTCAATGAGGAGGGTCAAGCTATCGGCGCTGGTACCCGAATAGATGCGATACCCGCCGATCTCACTCAACAAGAACTCAGAGCCATCCACGCGGGTCGTAGGCGCTACCCAGCTCAGTGTGGCGCTACCCGTTACGGGTACCAGAGATTCACTAACAACAAGATTAAAACTAGCGAGTGAAACTAACTGCTCACCATCTGAAACGGATACGATAATATTCTCATAGCTTCCGACATCCACACCCCCGGGGTTGCCGCCCAACGCACCCGTCGTGGTGTTAAATACCGTCCAAAGCGGCTGATTTTGCACGCTAAAGGTCAGTGCATCACCATCCGCATCGNCNGCAAGCGGCGTAAAACGATATGACGCCCCTTCTGCTACCGTGGTNGCGGGCGTGCCACTGATCGTCGGCGCCCGGTTAACCTGCGTCACCGTGATAGCAAAAGCGGGCAAAGGAACCAACGCGGTGCCATCACTCACCCGCACGATGATATTACTATAGAGGCCGCTGGCCGCATGGTCCGGAGACCCCGACAANNCACCCGTNNTGGTGTTAAATACCGTCCANAGCGGCTGATTTTNNACGCTAAAGGTCAGTGCATCACCATCCGCATCGGCCGCAAGCGGCGTAAAACGATATGACGCCCCTTCTGCTACCGTGGTCGCGGGCCTGCCACTGATCGTCGGCGCCCGGTTAACCTGCCTCACCGTGATGCCAAATGGAGGCAATGAGGTAATAATATAACCATCGCTAACGCCAATCTGAATATTATTATAAACACCGCTATCTGAATAACCAGGCACACCTGAAAGCTGCCCTGAATTTGAATTAAATTGAAGCCAGTCGGGGCGATTAATAATTGAAAAAGTGAGTGCATTCCCATCACTATCACTCGCACTCGGTATAAAACTATAAGCTGAAGCCTCAGCAACGATGCTCGCAGGCACGCCACCAATAACAGGCGCACTGTTATTTAATGCAACCACAATAGAAAAAGAAGGCAAAGAGATAAGCTCTTCGCCATCAGTCACTTGGATGATAATGCTCGGATACAATCCTACATGGCTATTATTAGGTGCCCCAAATAACAGTCCCGTCTCGGCATTAAAGCGACTCCAGCCAGGCTTATTAACAATCGAAAAAACCAGCATATCGCCATCAGGGTCGACCGTCACTGGGGTAAATTCATAAACCGAGTCGGCAACAACCCCGCTTAAAGGCATCCCACTTATAGAGGGCAGACGATTTACATTTTCAACAGTAATCGCAAATGGCTCAAGTGCTATCTCCTCTTGCCCATCGGTGACACTAATCGTAATTGCACTAAACTGGCCCGCTTGATCAAACCCCGGCGTACCAAAAATGGTACCAGTAGCCATATTAAATTCCAACCATGAGGGCTTATTAACAATGGAATAAACGAGCCGGTCGCCATCCGCATCGCTTGATTCTGGTTCAAAAAGATACGCACTACCTTCATCGACTAAAGCGGCTGCCGAGCCTGTAATAACAGGGGGATGATTAGCCTCTTCTGCGACGGGGAGATTGAACGCTGTAATTTCATTTGCAGTGAGCCCTGCAATGGCATCCAGGCCATCATTCAACGATGTCTGAACACCATATGGCAACAAACTAGCCGCCGCGTCTGGCGTAACACCCACAAGACTACTGGTTAAGCTCATCAACGCTGAAAGGGTGCCAGATGGGGCGATACGTTGCGCAATTTTAATCGCTGTTTCTAGCTGGACAATCATCTCTGCTGTACTGACTACCTGCCCGGTATGTGGCATCGGTGAAGCATCCGGCATTATCGTCTGAATAGACGCATCCATTGCAGCAGTGACATCGACATTATTAACATGCAGTTCATTAGGCAATGCTTCTAATATAATCTGTCCGGCGACCACTTTTGCACGAAGCGCCACCTCCGCGCGGGCCCCAGCCCGCCCTTTCCCATCGAGCACTCCATCAACCAGATCAGCCGAAAGAATTGACACCAACTCATTTTCGCCGACAAAACCACCACTCTCAACTATTGAAGCCTGTGTTCTTCTAATTAACTCACCTAGCTGCTCGCTAGACTTAACAATGGTAGCAACCCGACGCTCCGTAACCACCGTAAAGATCGGGTCATTCATTCGGTTACGATCAAAGCCAAAATTCAGCTCACTCATTACCACATGAGTTGCCTGATTGATATTCTCCGGCGTCAAGCCACCCATCGCTTCTGCGATATTCACAATAAATGTAGTAAATGGGTTTATATTAACAATTCGACTGTCCGGCGCAGGGATGATGGAACGCAGTAATAGGGTTGGCTCACTATTGGTCACAGGGTCGATACCGCCAACGGCTTCAATTATCAGCGGGTATGAACTCGCCATTGCGGAAACAGATATATTATATTTTTCATATACATCAGTCGCGCCAGAAGTAAGCACGGCCCCGTGCTTATCCTTAATGGTAATAGTCGCGCCAACGGTGGGCCCATTGCCCACGCTTCCCTGATGAAAGGATACGATGCCATAATCATTTTGATTAGCATTGTTTTCACCTGAACCACAGGCCGTCAGCAAAACACAAATAAACACAGCCGCAACCATATTCATTATTCGAAATGCCTTATTCAAAACCAACCCATCCATGCGTAGCCAAAGCGTGTAAAAATACAGTATTCAGAAAATGGCAATGAGACGCGCGTCACACTTTTATAACGCATAATCTTTCAATTCAAAATAGGGGCCAATTTTTGCACTAAACACTCAGCCGCACTCAGTCAAGATATTAATTCGTCTGAGAATCAATACCGCCATACCATAAATAATGGAAAAATAATTCATTAAAGAAATTTCATTCATCTCGCTTACACGTAAAACAGCAAATGAAAAACTAAGCGAGATTTCTAAAGCAGAGCATCTTTTACTACACAATAAAGAATACTGCAAATATTCCTCCACACACTATGTCAGCGGCTCAACATAAATATTCAACATATCATTCTCAGAATTAAAAGCCTGACGCGAGCAGGAGCTACAATCCTAACTAAGCATTAGCACTAATAGCTAAAATCAAATAAACAAGGTAATCAACTGGATACAAAGAAAGGAGAAAGTACATTCTAGATCAAGGCATAAACATACCTTTAATATAAAACTTACATATACGCCCTAATTATTATAAAAACAGAGCGCCACACGCATAAAATAAGCAACGTTACCTAACAAAAATATATTTTTCCTTCCGCGTATCATAAGAAATTATCAAAGACCATCACAACAGAGCTTGCCGCTAAAATGGACAAGGGCAATGACCATTAATTCTTTCACCGCTCACCGGATGGTCAAATGCAATCGCCGTCGCATGCAACATTAAGCGCGATGCCATCAGAAAGGCTTCATCTGTCGCGTACAGGTCGCACCCCAGTATAGGGTGACCAATTTCACGACTATGAACACGCAGCTGGTGAGTTCGACCCGAAACCGGTTTAAATAACACTCTGGTTCTATTGGGCGCTTGCAATCGCTCAATCACCTCATAATTAGAAGCTGCACGCTTACCGGTTTCGTAACAGATTTTTTGCAAAGGAAAATTATCGATATCTTTTGCAATCGGGTATTCGATTAACCCGGAGTCTTCTGCAAGATGCCCGTGCAAAATGGCGGCGTAGGTTTTTTCCACCGTACGTGCCTGAAACTGCCGGGTGATATGTGCATTAATCGCTTTATTGAGCGCCACCACCAAAATACCCGACGTACCAAAATCAAGACGATGGAGCATCAATGCTGTTGGGAAATCTTTTACCAAACGAAAGTGAACCGAATCTTTATTAAGCGGATGTTTACCAGAAAGTGTCAACAAACCACTGGGTTTGTTGATCAGCATAAGATGCTCATCTTGATAAAGCACACTAAGGGCTTCATGACAAACAGGAACAATAAAGGGATCAGCTTGCGGTTGCATCGTGCATTGATAAATCTAATCATTAATAAAAGTTACTGCATATTATATCGCACATGGCAGTACGAAGTTCATGAGAAACAAACACCAGATGACCTCGCCATACCGATCCCATGAATACCTTGAGTTCAAAACACGCATCTATGATGCTCCAACAGAATGATCACCACTTCATCAATCAACCATTCAGTTGCACGCGGTTGATTCACAAATCGCACTACGTGATAATGATCACGCATCAGAATATAAGAAAACCTTTATTCAAAAATCTTTCATGATTGACTATCCTGATTGGGCTCTCCAAGCGACAAATTAGACAATCTAAATAAAAAACAAGGCGGGCAGGTTAAAAGCCCTCACACGCCCCTTCCACCAGCTAAATCAAACCACCAAAAATCCACTTCAGAGGTGTATACTCAAAAAGATAACGTCATGTTTTAACGAAGGTAAAAATAATGAGTAAAGAGCATAAAGGCCTGATTGAGCTGGGTGGTGAAACGTTATCGTTAGAGGCGTTGATTTCGCGCTTTAAGTCACAAGAAAATGAGCTTAAACAACTCAAACAGAAAGATTCAGCCCGCAAAAATCGTCAGGATAGTGATGAGTGTTTGAAGCCATTTCAGGCAGAGCTGATTCGTTTGCAACAACACCTCGAAGACCAAAATAAGCGCATGATCATTCTATTTGAAGGGCGCGATGCGGCGGGTAAAGGCGGTACGATACGTCGTGTTACCCGTTATATGAATGAGAAACATTACCGCATTGTCGCGCTGGGTAAACCGACCGAAGAACAGCGTACCCAGTGGTATTATCAGAAATACATCTCACAATTTCCGCGTGGCGGCGAGATCGTGCTGTTTGACCGTAGCTGGTATAACCGCGCAATGGTTGAGCGTGTGTTTGGCTTTTGCGATGAATATGAGTATGAAAATTTCATGGGGGGTGTTGCTGGCTTTGAGCACGATCTGGTGCGTAACGGCACGATTCTACTAAAACTCTATTTCAGTGTGACCAAAGAAGAGCAGGCACGTCGCTTTGAGCGCCGCCGTACCGATCCATTACGCCAGTGGAAACTGAGCGAGGTAGATCTACAAGCTCAAGATCGCTGGGATGAATTTACCGATGTTAAATATGAGATGCTTAAACGTACCAGCACCATTGAATGTCCATGGACGATCGTCCGCGCTAACGACAAAAGCAAGGCGCGCATCAATGCGATAAAAGTGATCCTGAATTCTGTTCATTATGGTGATCGTGATAATGAGCTGGATTATGTGCTTGATCCAAAGATTGTTATTTCTGGTGCGAGGGAGCTAGAGCTGATGGAAGCACAGAAGATCAAAAGTGGTACATTCACCGCCTAAGGAAAATTGTGATTCAGCTTTTAATTGAGCCTGTTTCATCAATTCTAAATTAGCTCGATGAGCTAACAGAAAGGAATATGTACCCGTGTCAGACCGTGACAACAGCACCTCTGCCTCTATTGACCTCGGCTCGAACAGTTTTCATATGGTCGTAGCGCGCTACCAGAATGGCGAGTTAACCATTATCGACCGCATAAAAGAGATGGTACGGCTCGGGGATGGCATCGATAGCAACAACCATCTCTGTCCCGATGTACAGGCCCGTGCCCTCGCCTGCCTGGAACGTTTTGGCGAGCGCTTGAGTGGTTTTCCTGCAAAAAATGTTCGGGCGGTTGGCACCAATACACTACGCAATGCTGAAAATGCCAATGACTTTCTAATCGAAGCCGAAACAGCACTGGGATTTCCAATTGATATCATCTCGGGCGTTGAGGAGGCACGTCTTATCTATCTAGGCGTAGCACAAAATATTGCTGCAGAAGGCCAGCGGCGTTTCATTATGGACATTGGTGGCGGCAGTACCGAGTTAATCATTGGTAGCAGTGAGGCACCAGAACAGATGGTCAGCCTTGAGATGGGCTGTGTGAGTGTCACTCGCCGTTTCTTTGAAGATGGGGCGATTACAGCCAAGCGCCTCGAACAGGCATCACGCTTTGCACAGAGCGAATTAGCACCACACATTGAAAACTACCTGGCATCCGGCTGGCAACAGATCATCGGTGCCTCCGGTACGATTAAGGCGGTTAATAAGGTCGTGAATGCTGAGGGGTGGTCTAACAGCGGCATTACCATCGACTCATTGCGCAAACTGCTAACGGCGCTTGGCGAGGCGCGGCAGATTAATAATATCAAGTGCGAAGGATTAGACCCCGAGCGCGCGCCTGTCTTTATTGGTGGGGTGATCGTACTGCTCTCTACCTTTGAAGCGCTAGGGATTAAAGAGATGACCGTTTCCGACCGCGCACTACGAGAAGGGCTAATTCTTGATCTTGAGGGGCGTTTTCAAGGTGAAAATACCCGCCGCAATAGTGTCGATAACCTTGCCAAACGTTACCATGCAGAACTCAGCCAGAGCCAACGCGTCAGTCATACAGCAATCAACTTGATGCAGCAGGTTGCCGATGCATGGCAACTTGATAACACTGAGGCTGCGAAGTGGCTCAACTGGGCCAGTCAACTGCATGAGATTGGGCTCGGTATTGCCCATCGCCGCTATCACCACCACGGCGCATATATTATTGAACACTGTGACCTCGCTGGCTTTACACAACAAGAGCAACAATTGCTCGCGGTACTGGTACGCAGCCATCTCCGCAAGCTTCCGCTGACGCGGTTTAAAGCGCTGCCAAAACGAACTCGAAAATTAGCAAAGAAACTATCGATACTATTGCGCCTGTCAGTGATACTGCATCGCAACCGCAGTAGCGCTCCTACGCCAAAAATAAGGGCCACCGCCGAGAGTAAGTCAATCACGCTTAACTTTCCAAAAGAGTGGTTAGCAAACCATCCACTGACCTCTGCCAACCTGGCACAAGAAGAAAAATATCTAACCGCCATCGATTATAACGCAACCTTTCTTTAACCCGAGACTGAAAAAAGAGAGATGGATCGTAATCCAGCATAGCGGTGAGAAATAGTGGTCGTATACTGTGCTTGAGTTTAAAGAGTGATCGTATAATAGATAATAGGAGAGGCCGTTGTATATCCCAACATTCAATGAAGAAAATGAGACATCAATATTACATGCATTTATTGAAGCACATCCTTTAGGAGCGTGGGTGACAGTTTCAGAGGGTGAAATAACTGCAAATCACATCCCCTTCGTACTGCATGAAAACAAGGGGGAATTCGGAACACTAGCCGGGCATGTTTCACGGGCGAATCCTATCTGGCAGAATTTATCCAAAGAGCTAACATCCGCCATCCTTTTCCAGGGTGATCACGCTTATATTTCCCCCTCCTGGTATCCCTCCAAACAAGAGCATGGCAAAGCGGTACCAACATGGAACTACACAGCAGTACATGCATACGGAAATCCAAAAATTATTGAAGACTCCGAGTGGCTACGAGCGCACTTAAGCGAAATGACGGCTATTCACGAAGCTGAGCAAAAGCAGCCCTGGAAGATATCTGATGCACCCGATGAATTTATAGAAAGGCTTCTGGGTGCTATCGTTGGTATTGAAATACCTATCAATCGCCTAAAGGGAAAGATGAAATTAGGCCAGAACCGTCCAGTGTGTGATCAGTTAGGCATGGTCACCGAGCTAATGTCAAAAACAGATAACAGCCAGGCCCAGGGATTGGCTACCTTGATCAATGAGCACACTCATAAGGCAGATAAATGAATTACTTAAGGGGTCGGTGGTAGGTACATAAGCTAAGGAAAACTAAGACTAAGGACTAAGGGGTCAAATCTTGACTTAACATATCAAAACTATGACTAAGGGGTCAAATCTTGATTTAACATATCAAATAGATTCTTCAACATCTTATCTTCCTTCATTCTGTTATTGATGCGTCTAATCGTTTGAGAAATAGTGCTGTAGTGCCCCACGTTAAATTTAACGGCAATATCTATCAGGCGTGTATCTGAATAATCCTGGCATAATTTCATCGCCAGGCCCCGCGCTATATTTACCTGGCCTCGCCCTCGTTTTGCGCTGGTAATGTCAGTTTCTGCACAATCAGTTTGTTTTGCGACTTCCTGACTTCCTTGACCTAAGCTTTTGGACTGTCTCGATAAGCTCTTTTAAGGGTTTTTATCGAACGTAAGCTCAATATTAATCATGTCAATTTTCTTATTCATCACTTCTAATGTGCTTCTCGCATTCGTTCCAGTTGGTATGTATCCAACGGATTGTTTTTTTGAAGCGCCATTTTCTAATTTCCACTCAACATCATATTGACTGTCACCCATAGGATTAAAGCTAAACGCAAATGATTCACTGGGGGATAAATCTACCGCAGAATATGTCTTGTCGTACACTGTAACTTTTATCCAATCAATCTTGATACTTGATGAATTCACTACAGTGGTAGAAATAATGTGTTCTCTGACTTCACAACCTGCTACTTCTACCAAGCAAAATAACAAAGCAAAAACTGATAAATATCGAAATTTCATCTTTAGTCGCAGAAAGGTTGCGCAATATTGTTATACTGATACGTTCCATTATTTAGGATAATAAGACCATCCAAACCCTCATTAAGGCCTGCATTGCCACTACCACTTAATCCATCAACTATGCCAGAAACATTGTTATGTAAATCCATGCCAATTTCAGCCCACTCAATCGGCTTGTTGGCCCTATATTGATCTTCATAAGCATTGTCATACAACTCATGTCCGACACCAAAAGCCAAGGCCCATCCAGCACCTAGTTCTTCTGTCATTCTCCTATTCCATTCAGAGTGTCGACGAGCATCACTTAAATCATTGAGCCCTCCAAACCTTGAGTCACTTAACAATTCATTACCAATTTCCCCTGCCCGTTTTTTGCTTTCTGAATAGTCCCACCAATCTCCAGCTGCCAACCCACTGGGATCAGTATAAAGCAACGGATTATTATGCACATAAATATACCGATTCTGCGTCACTGGCTCTGCCATGCGCCCCAGGTATGGGTCGGCACTGATAAACCGCCCAATAGTAGGATCATAATAGCGTGCGCGTAGGTAAAGCAAGCCGCTTTCTGGGTCTTGCATTTCACCGGTATAACCAAAGTGCTGGTTTGAGCCCGTGCTGGCTGTTTTTACGTGGGTGCGTGTGCCGAAGGTGTCGTAGTCATACTCATTACGCACACTGCCGTTCATATCGATTGTATGGGTAATACTGCCGACCTTGCCTTCATGCAGCATGTAGAGATCAAGGCTGCGATCGCTGGTGGATGGCTCTTCTTTTAGCAACTTCGGCCCGGCGTAGATGTAGGTGCTTTTGATGGTGTTGTCGGGTGCCAGTTCGGCCAGTACATGCGACATACCAAAGATTGGTGCAGTGAGATAATGAGTGGTTTCGCCGTTGACTGTTTTGGCACGACGGTTGCCGAGGGCATCGTAGCTGTACGCGATATTGGTGCCATCGGCCATTGTTGCATGGGTCATCAGGCCCCGGTCATCAAAGGTGTAGCTAGTGGTACCAGCACCATTCACTCGGCTGGTGATGCGTCCAGCGGCATCATAGTTCAAGGTTTCGTTGCGGTGAAGGTTGCCTCTCCAGAAGCCTTGTAGTCGATCCGCGCGAGGCGGTTGCTTTTATCCG
The DNA here is from genome assembly GCA_002401765.2 of Thiotrichaceae bacterium. Taxonomy (GTDB): domain Bacteria; phylum Pseudomonadota; class Gammaproteobacteria; order SZUA-140; family SZUA-140; genus SZUA-76. Next base: position 39,189 of record NVTY02000010.1, on the reverse strand, counting down.
GGTAGACATATTGATATTCTCCGTAGGCTTTGGGGTGGCCACCAGTGGCGTTGGCATTATTGACGTTGGTGATGGTTTCTTTCAGTCGGTTACCGAAGAGGCCCCCCGTCTGGGTCATATTGATAACAGGCTTCGCCATTGTCGGGNTAGGTGATTTTGGTAAGGCGGTCTTGATGGTCATAGTCAAAAGCGAGCATCGAGCCAGTGGCGAAGTTTTAACGGCCATTATATGTTAAGTCAAGATTTGACCCCCAAGTTTTTCTAAGTTTTTTTCTCCAAAAAAACCAGTAATACAATTAGGACAATTACCACTCGGATCACTATACAACAACGGATTATTATGCACATAAATATACCGATTCTGCGTCACTGGCTCGGCCATGCGCCCCAGGTACGGATCGGCACTAATAAACCGCCCAATAGCAGGATCATAATAGCGCGCCCGTAGATAAAGCAAGCCGCTCTCGGCATCTTGCATCTGGCCGGTGTATCCGAAGTGTTGGTTTGAGCCGGTGTTGGCTGTTTTTACGTGGGTGCGGGTGCCGAAGGTGTCGTAGTCGTATTCATTACGCACGCTGCCGTTCATGTCGACTGTGTGGGTGATGCTGCCGACTTTGCCTTCGTGCAGTATGTAGAGGTCGAGGCTGCGGTCGGTGGTGGAGGGTTCTTCTTTTAGTAGCTGTGGGCCTGCGTAGAGGTAGGTGCTTTTGAGGGTGTTGTCGGGTGCGAGTTCTGCGAGTACGTGGGACATGCCGAAGATGGGGGCGGTGAGGTAGTGGGTGGTTTCGCCATTGACTGTTTTGGCGCGGCGGTTGCCCAGCGCATCATAGCTGTAGGTGATATGGGTGCCATCGGCCATGTTGGCTGAGGTCATTAGTCCTCGGTCATCAAAGACATAGGAGGCAGTGCCACGGCTGTTGGTGCGAGCGGTGATGCGCCCTGCGAGGTCATAGCTGAAGGTTTCGTTGCGGTGAAGGTTGTCTCTCCAGAAGCCTTGTAGTCGATCCGCGCGAGGCAGTTGCTTTTATCCGGGTAGACATATTGATATTCTCCGTAGGCTTTGGGGTGGCCACCAGTGGCGTTGGCATTATTGACGTTGGTGATGGTTTCTTTCAGTCGGTTACCGAAGAGGCCCCCCGTCTGGGTCATATTGATAACAGGCTTCGCCATTGTCGGGATAGGTGATTTTGGTAAGGCGGTCTTGATGGTCATAGTCAAAAGCGAGCATCGAGCCAGTGGCGAAGTTTTAACGGCCATTATATGTTAAGTCAAGATTTGACCCCCAAGTTCAAGTTTATTTCGCTCATTACAGAAACATATAGACCGACAACGATTAATACAAAACCAACAATCAATATTCGCTTACCATTTTTTATGAATTCCTTCCTATGAAAAGCGCCATCATTCAAAAAAAATTAATCTGACAGGAGTATCAAAGGCCCTAAATAATAATATTTTTGATCTCTAATATATTTCACCATAGGAAAAAAGTTAAAAATCATTTTCCCTAAAAAATAGAGAAATAAACATATGCAGAATATTCCAACAATAGAAACAATAATATTTAAAAAAACCATAGCCATGTACTAGACGTAAATTATTTGTAATCGTTCAAAGAAACCTTGCAAACCTATTTATTTGCTATACACACTATTCATAGAGTTGGTGTTAAGTCTACTTGGATATAAGACAAAACCACCAGCGGCAGTGTTATTTGAGGTACCACTAAACAGGTCACCAATATAATCAATTACGCTCCCACCAAACTCAATAACATCCCCAACCGTCAAGGAGCCTTGCACTACCATATTCGCACCTCCTCTAAGTTGCGATCCAATATTGATCTGACCACCAGTTGGGAGACTACCGTCTTGCTACCATGATGTGTATTGTTTTGAAACATCTATTTTTGACAATTTGTCAGCACTATCAAAAACAATATAAACAACTATATATTCATGGCTGCCACAGCCTTCAGTTATAGATGCCTGATAACGGTTCTGATGTATATCAAAACTAAATTTTATATCTATTTCTTTTAACGTAGCATTAGCAACATTTCTATCAACACCGATACTCAATTTATCAAATAGTTTTTTTTCAATATCTTTTACTTTCATACAGTCCCCATTACAGGCCGAAATAAATGACGAAATAACTAGAATAAAAATATATTTCATGAGACGTTGCATCTATTTTGAATATACGGCAATAGAAATATTATTATTTATATGATTAGGGTAAAGCACGAAGCCACCACTTGCACTACTAGGACTAAATGATAAGTCAGGTGATGGACTACCAAAACTATAACCAGGAGAAGTAATTGCAGGTGTTGGACGAGTACCGGTCAATGATTCAACAAATGTCGTCGCATAAGAGTTACTGTTTGGACCTGTCGGAAAATACGGGATATTATTTTGATTAGTCACATTAGTGAACTCAATAGCATTACTAACAGCATCTGAATAATCTAAATTAAATGTACCAATATATTGAGTAGTGTGTTGATTTTCAAAGTCTAGTCCAAATGTGGAATCAAATGTTCCCGATGTCGCAACTATTTGACCAAATCCAAAACCACCTGAACCGCCGTTACCTGATGATGCTAATAACGAACCACCACTCGTTGATAAACCACTATTGGAAGCGCTACCAGAAAAACCTTGTGCTGACGGACCCCCTCGAGTTGCAAATTGTTCACCAGTAACAGTATCAGTAAGTATTACGAATTGATGATTCGTGGAACCAACAACTTGTGTATAACCAATTGAAACTTGCGTATCAAGACCCATTGGATCATTAAATCGTAAAGGATTGTTACCGACGTAACTGTAAAAATTAATCCCTGCCTCAAACCCTAATGGGTCCTCAGAAATAAACCGCCCCACCTCAGGATCATAATAACGAGCCCGGTAGTAATAAAGGCCACTCTCGTTATCCTGCTCACGCCCCGTATAAGCAAGCGAATTGGTACTTTCACCGCTCGAACTCAGATCCAACCCAAACGGTGTATACGCTCTTTTCTGTGCTGTCACGCCATTATGATCACTCAGCGCCACCACTGAATTCACCTGGTCATGATGAAAGGTGCGGTTAAGCCAATTACCATTGGCATCGCGCTCGAAGCCATTAATGATTTCATCGACCACGACACCACGCAGATAACTGGCCTTAAGCTGGTTGTTCCCATCAAACACAGATTCAAGGTGCTCTGCTTCGAGCAAGTAGTTGTTCGTCCCGACCGAGGATGACTTTTGAATACGGTAGAGGTTTGGATCGTATGCAAAGTTTGTTACCGAACCAGCGCTGTTCATCTGGGTAATCAGGCGTTTCTGATTATATGCATAGCTTTCAACTACCGCACCCACACTGTTGCGTTTATTGATACGGCTGCCGTTGTCATCATAGTCATAACTAAAAACCAGTGCGGTTCCATGCCTCAGCTCTTCAAGTCGATTACCATCCGAATGCTCATAATAGGTTGTCACTCCGTTACGAGTCATACTCTTGCGGTTACCGACATCATCGTAGCCATAGGATTGATTGTTTGCTGAATCAGTTGATGTCACTATCTTCAATCGATATACCGGATCATAAACGTAGTCGATCGTTTCACCATTGGTAATGGCGACCTGCGTGATATTCCCCACGCGGTCCTGCGTATAACTGCGTTCATCGATCACAACACCCGAGCTGCTGCGCTGCGTTATTTTGGTCAGGAAACCGTCTTTATCATAGTGATAAAGCGTGGCGGCACCATTCGATAGAATTCGACTCAGCAACCGACCCGCCGCATCATAATGGTATGAGGCCTGCACGTAATCTTTATTCGCCATGGCAATAAGACGGCCGGTGTTGTCATAGGTAAATTTTGTTGCTACGTTTTGATAGTCAAACTTACTGACCACTCGCCCTATTTCGTTATAAGCCCACTCAAGTGTCAGGCCATTACGGCTATCGGTTTTCCTGGTCATTCGACGTTGATTATCATAGGCATAGCGATAGGTAACGGCCTCATTACTGATCTGGTCCAACTCACCATATTGGTTATATTGAACACAAAAGAAACACAAAAGAGACACCCATCATAAAGATTGACAACATATTTACATTGCTATAAATTTTCCATCGGATTTCAGCCCATTGCGTCAAGGAGTGCCCAATGCCCAAACCCCGCTGTTCTCAGGTCTCGCTTGCGAGTAGCCCTTAATTATCATCGTCTCCCGCGCTACGCGCCCAAAATACTTCATGGGGCAGGCTCTTCGAAGTGCTTTTTATACGATGAGGGTTCAGCTACAGCGCGCAGTTTTGAGCACCATTGCCAGTGGCTCGAGGATAAGCCCAATGTCCTGTTAGACATCTTTTGGGGCTGGCACTAGTTAGGTGGCCAAATTAACGATGCCACTACAACCGTTACCACCAGTGGTGCGATAGCAGATAGTGACTACCAACTTACGGTGGGCACATTAAGCTGGGGCGATGGCGAAAGTGGTGCCAAAAACATCCTGCTAACGATAATCAATGATCATGAAATAGAAAGCAGTGAAAACATCACCATCCGCTTAAGCAACTCGACTAACAGCTCAGTACTCGGCTCACAACGGACAATGACGATTACCATTCATCACAATGATGTTAGTACATCCAGCCCCGCAACGGGCGGTAGTGGCGGTGGAAACCTGTCAATATTATTTGTTATTTTTCTTTTGGGTAGTCTCAGGCCAATAACAAGAAAGGGCTAATGCAGTACAATCAAATTATGCGGATAGCCTGATTCTCCCATAGGAAAATCACTTCTTTTTATTACGTCGGCTAGTGAATTTCTTAAAGCGCTTACGCTTATCCTGCTGATGCTCAGTCAATACATTTTTACGCTCTTGATAAGGGTTGTCACTAGTTCTAAATTCAAGTTTAATCGGCGTTCCTTCCAGCTTTAACTGTTTACGGAAGGTCTTTTCAAGGTAGCGCACATAACTGTCAGGAATGCTTTCCGTTTGATTACCATGAATCACGATTCGCGGTGGGCGATGCCCACCCTGGTGCGCATAACGTAGTTTAATCCGGCGCATATGCACCGCCGGTGGAGCATGAGCCGCCACTGCCTCAGCAAGTATGCGGGTTAGCTGTGGCGTTGATAGCGCCATCTGCGCTGAATGATAAGCGCGCTCAACTGATTTAAACAAAGCGTTTACACCATGCCCATTAAGTGCCGAGATAAAATGAATTTCTGCGTAATCAATAAAAGCAAGGCGACGTTGTAACTCATCTTCAACACGTTGCTTGTCGTAGTCACCCATGCCGTCCCATTTATTGATCGCAATCACCAGCGCCTTGCCACTTCCCAGCACATAGCCAAGAATTTTAGTATCCTGTTCAGAGATACCACCCGCATGCGCATCGATAACAAGAATCGCAACATCTGCCTCACTAATGGCTTGCAGCGCCTTAATCGAGCTAAATTTTTCAACCAGGTCACTGACACGACTACGACGGCGCATACCAGCGGTATCGATCAATATATAATCCTGCTTGCCACGTTGAAAAGGAATGCGAATGCTGTCGCGCGTGGTGCCGGGGCGATCAAATGCAAGCACCCGATCTTCTTTCAAAATACGGTTGACTAGTGTTGACTTACCCACGTTAGGACGCCCTGAAATCGCAATTTTTATACTGCGTGGGCCATCTTCATCTTCTTCCTCTGGCTCTTCTGGTTTAAGCATTTGTTCAAATACTTCCGTCATCATGTCCGACACACCTTCACCATGCGCCGCAGAGATCACTACCGTATGGGCATAAGCCAACTCATAGAACTCACTACTAATCAGCGCTACGTCGCGCCCTTCAGCCTTATTGATCACCAGCATCAATGACTTGCCAGTGCGACGTAGGCGGTCAGCAATGCTTTTATCACCCGCAGATAGGCCAGCACGTCCATCGACTAAAAAGAGCACCGCATCGGCCTCATCAATCGCCACCATCGCCTGGTCCATCATCAGCCCATCGATGCCTTTTTTTGAGTCACCTAAACCACCGGTATCAACCACAATATAGGGATGCGGCCCCATTTTACCTTCACCATAGTTACGGTCCCGCGTCAGGCCAGGCTGGTCTGCCACCAGTGCATCACGGCTACGGGTAAGGCGATTAAAAAGTGTTGATTTACCTACATTCGGCAAACCAACTAATGCAATTACAGGTTTCATAACTCGTCCATTCGTAGTGCGGTAATAGTCCCTAGATGGCTTACTGAATAAAGGATATCGTTAATCACCAGCGGCCTCACTGTTACCGCCGCATCATCGACCATGCGACGCATCACAAAGCGACCATCTTCAGTCGATAACCAGTGCAGGTAGCCTTCAAAGTCACCCACCACAATCATACCGTGATGAATAACGGGAGAACTAATATCACGTCGCATCAGTTTATCTTGGCGCCACAATGTGGCGCCGGTACGTCGATCTAACGCCATCACTTGGCCATCATCATCGCTAATAAAAAGCTGGTGTTCATCAAGCACAATACCACTGTGTGAAGAGAATTCACGTGCCCAGATAATGCGTCCTGACGTCACATCAAGTGCGATTAAGCGCCCTTGAAAGGCAACCGCATATAAAATCCCATCGCCATAGGCCAGCTCGGCATCCACATCAACCAGGCGTTCCAATTCTGAACGCCCTTTGGCTAATGCGACCACCTTCTCCCATAATAATTGACCATTGCTTACTGTGAGTGCGGCAACCTTACCATTTGAAAAACCAGCAAAGACCTTGTCTCCCACTATCAATGGCGCACCGACACCACGCAGGCTCAACGATGGAACAATCGTCTCGTAAACCCACAGGCGCTCACCACTCTGTGCATTGAGGCCAAACATCTTGCCATCATTAGTGCGCACCACAATCACACCCTGTGAAACTTGCGGTGCACTCATCACTTCGCTAGAAAGCTCACTACGCCACAACATCGAACCATCTTTGCTTGATAATGCCAACAGCTCACCATTGCGAGTGCCCAGCAATAGATAACCATCACCACTTCCGAGCGCACCAGTGAGGGCGACCTCAGTTTCAACACTCCACTGGCGACAACCACACGCGGCATCTAATGCCCGCACTCGGCCACGTGGGTGAGTGATAAACAACTGCTTGCCTCCCACCACGATGGTAGGTGAACCTTCCCATTCATCCACACGAGACTGCGGCTGCTTGTACCAGATCGCCACCGTGCTAGCCACTGGCTCGAAACGTTCGAGTGGCATCGGGTGCGACTCATGCGTTAATGTACCGCTACAACCCGTCAAAGATAAAAGAGCAAGTAGCGGCAACCACCAGCGAGCCGTACTCAATGCTACAGAACCACTCATGATCGCTATGTGCCCTCACCACCGAGGTCATCTAGCTTCATCTGCAACAAACTGTTATCCCCCTGAGCATTCGCCTGCAATGCTTTTTCATAGGCACCTCGCGCCTGGTTTAACTGTGATAATGAGGCGTAAATGTCACCTTTGAGCTCTTCATATAAAGGAAGATACTCACCTGCTTCCACCGTATTAATCAACGATAAAGCACCATCAGCATTGCCTTCTGCCAACATCACAGAAGCCATTCGAATACGCGCCATGTGGATAAACTCGGCCTGTTTGCTGTTATCTAACACCCACTGCAAACGAGCGCGAGCCGATAAAAGATCACCTTCATCGACCTTAATTCTTGCCATCGCAAATGCTGACAACACCGCATAAGGGGTACCAGAGAAATTATTAATGATGTGGTCACCACGCGTCATCACCGCCTCACTGCGTGACTGCTGTAGGTCATCTTGCAATTGAGAAAACTCAAGCGATGCATTTTCACTTTGCGCGACATTATGTTGCATCCAGTAATTACCACCGATCAATGCACCAAAGCCAAGCACTAAACCAACCACCACTGACGTACCATTTTCGTTCCACCACTTCTTCAGTGACTCAATCTGTTCTTCTTCAGTTGTATGAGCTACCACGTCTGCATCCTCTATTTATGTTCATTTTTACCACCCAGTTTTCCATCTCATACACGCTAGTGACTGAGTAACTGTTCCTTTAAATATTCTACCAGTGCGTCGACACTTAGTGATGCCTGCGGCGGCCCATCACGTAGATGCTTCACTGTCACCTGCTGCTGCGCAATCTCATCTTCGCCCAGTATTAATACCCTCTGAGCACCACTTTTATCCGCTTTTTTCATCTGATTTTTAAAACTACCACCACCACAATGGGTACGCAGTCGTAATCTCGGCAGTGCATTTCGCAACTGCTCTGCCAACAATAACCCTTGTGCTACTGCCGAATCACCGACTAAGACCAAATAGGCATGAGGTGCTAACCCTGGCACTGCCAGTCCTCTATCTTCGATCAATGCCACCAGACGCTCCATTCCCATCGCAAAACCAATCGCAGGCGTCGCCTTGCCGCCTAATTTTTCAACCAGTCCATCATAACGCCCCCCGGCACACACCGTACCCTGAGCGCCGAGATCAGTCGTGACCCACTCAAAAACCGTCTTTTGATAATAATCGAGACCGCGCACCAGTCTTGGGTTAACGCGGTATTCGATCCCAGCACCATCAAGCAGTGCCTTCAAGCTGTCAAAGTGCTGACTAGACTCCTCATCAAGGTAATCTAATAACTGCGGAGCACCTTCAATCATCGCCTGCATCGCAAGATTTTTACTATCCAGGATGCGCAGCGGGTTTTTCTCCAGGCGTAACACACTCTCTTCGTCGAGCACATCACGATGCTGTTCCAGGTATTCAATCAATTTTTCACGGTGAGCCGCGCGCGCAACCGGCGCGCCCAACGTGTTGATCTGTAATTCCAGCCTTTCAAGCCCCAGCAGTTTCCACAGACGTGCCGTCATCATGATCAGTTCGGCATCTATATCGGGGCCACCCAGGCCATAGACCTCAACACCCGTCTGGTGAAACTGACGGTAACGCCCCTTTTGTGGGCGTTCATGACGAAACATGGGGCCGCTATACCACAGACGTTGAATCTGATTATATAACAGGCCATTTTCAATCCCAGCACGCACACAACTGGCCGTACCTTCAGGGCGCAATGTCAGGCTGTCACCATTACGATCTTCAAAGGTGTACATCTCTTTAGTAACAATGTCTGTCACTTCACCAATGGTGCGCACAAATAGCGCTGTTTTCTCAACAATCGGCATACGAATTTCATCATAGCCATAGCCCTGCACCACCTGACGAACACACCCTTCCAGGTGCTGCCAGGTTGGGCTCTGCTGCGGCACAATATCATGCATGCCCCGCACTACTTTTATACTCTTAGACAAGGTTGTTCCTACGCTATTCAAATTAAGGGAAACGGAAATAAACAGCCATCAGCGCTTTAATTCCTGCAAAGGAATCACCACATCACCATTGTCATCCACGGCCGACGCTTTCCGTTGCGCAATTTGTTCACGCACATGACGCTCAATTTCATCGACCAACGCCTCGTTGCTTAATTTCTTGCTTGGCTTACCGCCCACATACAATAAATTTGGCGAGCCACCCGTCAGCCCAACATCGACCTCTTTCGCCTCACCAGGGCCATTCACAATACAACCAATCACGGCCACATCGAGCGGCTCGGTAATATCTTCAAAGCGTGATTCCAGTGCATTCACGGTAGCGATCACATCAAACTGCTGGCGCGAACAGGAAGGACAGGCGATCAGGTTAATCCCTTTACTGCGAAGCCGCAGACTCTTCAGAATATCGAAGCCCACTTTGATCTCTTCAATCGGATCTGCGGCAAGCGAAATACGAATGGTGTCTCCAATGCCGTCATTCAACAACATACCAAGACCAATCGCAGACTTCACCGTACCAGAACGCAATCCACCCGCCTCAGTAATGCCAAGATGCAGAGGCTGCTCAATCTGAGCAGCTAGCTTGCGATACGCAGCAACTGTCATGAAAATTTCCGACGCCTTAAGGCTAACCTTGTATTCTTGAAAGTCGAGTTTGTCCAGGATATCGATATGCCTTAGTGCAGATTCAACCAGCGCATCAGCGCTGGGTTCGCCATATTTGACCTGTAGTTCTTTCTCTAACGAACCGGCATTAACACCAATTCGAATCGAAATATTATGGTCACGCGCACTATCAATTACTGCACGCACACGCGCTTCTTTGCCGATATTACCCGGATTAATACGCAAACAGTCAGCGCCGAGCTCGGCCACACGTAGCGCAATTTTATAATCAAAATGGATATCAGTCACTAGCGGAATAGAGACGCGCTGTCTGATTTTACCAAATGCCTCAGCCGCATCCATCGTCGGCACAGAGACTCGCACAATATCAGCACCGACTTTTTGCAATGCTTCAATCTGCCCTACCGTCGCCTCCACATCGCAGGTGTCCGTATTAGTCATACTCTGCACAGAGATGGGTGCATCGCCACCCACGGCCACGTCACCCACCATAATCTGGCGAGATTTACGTCGTACAATTTGTGAGGTTGATTTCATTTAAAATATTACATCCATCTTTCTATTCGCTGTTATTACCGAGCGTAAACTTAGCCACGTTGCCACGTGCAAGGCTACGCTGGTCAAACACTTCACCATTAAAAGTCATCTCTACCGCGGGCGAATAGCCAAACAGAACCTTAAATGGTGCGGTACCACTCAGTGCGCGTGTTTGACCAGCCTTGCCGAGATCAAACATCACACGGCGATCATTGGCATCAGTGATCTCAACCCACGACTCTGCTGAAAATGTTAATACCATCTTATCGGGAAATGATTCAGCCTGCGCTCGGTCTGCAATAAACGCAGCCAGGGGAGGTGCATCAACCACCGGCTCTTTTTCCTTTACAACATTAACAGGAGCAGTATCGCTAACCGCCTCAACAACCTTTCTTGCTGGCGCGGTTTGAAGCGGTGTCACTATCTCCTCAACAACCATCACGGGTGGTACGCTTGAAAAACCATCCGCTGCCGGCATCTCATCCACCGCTATAGACTCATTGGTGGTTAGTGACATGCCCCACCATACCAACGGCACTAAAATCACAACCGCCGCAACAATAAGTAGACGAGGAGACAAGGATGATGCATTGCGATTAGCCATACGTTTTGAGGTACGACTCACACGTTCAATATCAGGTACTGACGTTGCGCTTTGAGCATTAAACAGTTCAACCAATGGGTCGGATGGTAAGCCCAACTGACGCGCATAATTGCGAATGTAGCCCGTCACAAAAATGGGGGCAGGAAAACTGCCATAATCATCCGCTTCAAGTGCGACGATTTGCTTTTCTGTTAAAAAGAGCTGATTAGCGATATCCGCAACCGATAAACCTCGTCGCTGACGCTCTGTAGAAAGTACCGCGCCGGGCAAACAACGGCGTGTCTCGAGCGTGCACTCAGCAGCAGTCTCATCTCCCCGATCTGCTGCAGGCACCATTTCAGCCACCGATTCTCGCGCCTCACTCTGCCGATGCGACGAAGATTGAGAATCAAAGCTAAATTTTTTCTGCTCTAACTCATTACTATTTTCTGACGAATCTCTCACGGCTATTCAGACTCCATCAATGTCACGGTTTCATTCGCTAATGGAAAATTAGTTTTTAGCTGGCTAGCATATTCATCAGCCACTGCCTCATCACCCAGTTTGCGTTCGATTTGAACACCTAACCACAATGTTTCCGCTGTATGCGTCGATACTTCTGAAAAACGCTGAAAGAAAGCTCGTGCGCGAAAATACTGTTCCGCATCAAAAGTGAGACGCGCCATTTGATACAACGTCACTGCCATACGCGGGTGCGTCTCTAACACGGTACGAAAATATTCCTCTGCCTTAACATAGTCAGGCTTGCGCATCATGCACTGCGCAAGATTCTCATAAAACTCATGGCGAGGCTTATAAGCAGGAGCGCTACTTATCGCCATCAAAAAACTTTTTTCGGCTCCCTCATAGTTTTTTTGGCCGCAAAGAAAAACACCATAATTATTATGTAGCGAAAAATCTTCAGGTGTTAATTTTAAGGCCAGCTGATAATGCAGTCGCGCATCGTCTGGCGATTTAAGCTGGCGGTAAAGTTCTGCGATATAGTGATGGGCAGTCGCCTGTTCAGGGTTTTGTTTGATCGCGCGCTTTAACCTTTCCAACGCAATGTCAAGATTGCCCTGTTGCATGTACGCCAAGCCGAGGCGAGCATTGATTTCAGCGGAACTCTCAGTATCGGGCTTTCTAGTCGAGCTTGATGTGCAGGCCGCTAATGACACTAGCAACGCAATTGAAATCCATAGCCGAGCGTATTTTTTCATGCGTCCTAGCTCACCTGTTTGATTACGCCGAAGCTCGCACTTCGCCGGGTTCGATCCTGTACCTTGCCTACCAACTGCCCACACGCAGCATCAATATCTTCACCACGCGTCTTACGCCGAATGGTTACCAGTCCGCCCTTAATCAAGGTTGCCTGAAAACGATCAATCACTTCACGGCTAGAGCACTTGTAATCCGAGCCAGGGAAAGGATTAAAAGGGATCAGGTTAACCTTGGATGGGATTCCCTCTAATAGCTTCACCAGTTTCTTAGCCTCAGCAACACTATCATTAATTCCGTCCAACATCACATATTCAAAGGTGACTTTACGGTGAGGTTTATCGACGATGTAACGCTGACATGCCTCAAGCAGGTCTTTAATGGGATATTTTTTATTGATCGGCACAATTTCATCGCGCAGTTCATCGTTAGTGGCGTGCAGTGATACCGCCAGACTCACATCCGAAACCTCACGCAAGCGATCTAATGCAGGTACAACTCCAGCGGTGCTCAGTGTGATACGACGCTTAGAAAGGCCATAAGCGAGGTCATCCATCATCAGGTTCATTGCACTGACGACGTTATCAAAATTAAGCAGCGGCTCGCCCATCCCCATCATCACCACATTGGTAATGGCGCGGCCATCTTTGACGCCACCACCGAGCGTGCGCACAGCAACGCGCACCTGAGAGATGATTTCATAAACTTCTAGATTGCGGTTGAATCCCTGACGCGCGGTAGAACAGAAGGTGCACTTAAGGGCGCAACCGACCTGCGATGACACACATAGCGTGCCGCGATCCCCTTCAGGGATATAAACGGTCTCAATACAGTTACCATCTGCCAGCTGCAACAACCACTTAACGGTGCCGTCTTCAGATGCCTGTTCATAAACCACCTTCGGCATCACAATTTCACACTCTTGCTGCAACTTGGCACGTAGCGCCTTGCCAAGGTTCGTCATGGTTTCAATATCATCGACGCCATGCTGATAGAGCCATTTCAATAACTGAGAAGCACGAAAGGCCTTCTCGCCACGCGCGGCGAAGAAGGCCTTCATTGCCTGCTGATCAAGATTCAGCAGATTAACTTTAGATTGCGTCTCCAAACGATCATTACTCAACTAGCAAAGCCCGTTGATTAACGGGTGCGAGCGCACAGGTCGCCAGACTCAAAGAAAAATGCGATCTCATTCTGCGCGGTGTCAACCGCATCCGAACCATGCACAGCATTTTCATCGATGCTGCTTGCAAAACGCTGGCGGATAGTCCCTTCAGCCGCTTCAGCAGGGTTGGTAGCGCCCATCAAGTCACGATGCTTAAGGATTGCATTTTCGCCTTCCAAAACCTGTACGATCACAGGGCCAGAGATCATAAAGCCCACCAGGTCTTTAAAGAAAGGGCGCTCGCGATGCACCGCGTAAAAACCCTCTGCCTGCTCGCGTGTTAGCTGCATCATTCTAGCCGCAATGATATTCAGGCCACCCTTTTCGAAGCAGCTATAGATCTCGCCGATGTGATTTTTGGCAACGGCATCAGGTTTAATAATGGAAAGGGTACGTTCAATGGACATGAAATGAATACTCCGCGATATGCTCTAAATAACAGCAAACCCGCACAAGGCGGGTCTGCATAACCGAATTAATTAGTTATTTTAACGTCTTAGCCGGTTTCAAGCAATCACGCTGATGGCTATTTCTGCGCTAGAACGCGCCAGGCTACTCGCGCTCTTCGATCCAAGCCATCTGAATGGCCTCAAGGATGCGTTCTCCACAGCGCGCTGGATCATCATCAAAGCCGTCAAGTGCCTGAACCCAATCAGAAAGGTCAACAAAGCGTACTGTCAGCGGGTCGATATCGGGGTGTTTTTCATCCAGTGCAATGGCGATCTCTAGTGACTCTGTCCATTTCAATTCCATGACCATACCTCCGTAATCTGTGCCGCTTAGTGCTGTTCTGAAACCATATTGATGGTGTATTTCGGAATCTCGACTACCAAATCTTTATCCGACACCACTGTCTGACAGCTTAGGCGCGATTCAGGGTCAAGCCCCCACGCCTTGTCCAGCATATCGTCCTCAAGCTCTTCCGCCTCGTTCAGCGACTCGCCACCCTCACGCACATGCACATGACAAGTGGTACAAGCACAGGACATCTCACAGGCGTGCTCAATCGCAATGCCATTTTCAAGCGCAATATCGCAAATGGTTTTGCCCACAGTGGCATCGATCACCGCCCCTTCAGGGCAAAGAACTTCATGGGGTAAAAAAATCAATTTTGGCATAACTCTATTCCGCGTAAACAGGTGATTAATCAACAATCTGATCGAGTAACTTACCCGACAGCGCTTCATTAATGTGAATATCCATACGTCGCGCAGCAAAATCACTGGTGACGCGCTCAAGCTTATCGTGAGCCGCCTTAATCAGTGCAATCTCTTCACTCTGCTGCTGGTCTTTAAGTGCAGTGAGCGCCGCCTTGATGGTGACACACTCTTTATTGCTCAGCATGCCATCGGCATCCATACTCAACGCCGCCTCGACCGCTTCTATTAAACGCGCCGAATCAACCAACTGCTCATGCAGGCGACGTTTCTTAACATCCTCTTCCGCATAAAGCATTGAATCTGCTAACATTTTCTCAACCTCACCATCGCTCAAACCATACGATGGTTTAATCTCGATACTGCTCTCAACACCACTGGTGAGCTCCTTCGCGGCAACGCTCAACAAGCCATCTGCATCAACTTGAAAAGTCACGCGGATACGCGCCGCACCGGCATTCATCGGCGGGATGCCGCGCAGCTCAAAGCGCGCCAGTGAACGACTATCGGCCACCAGTTCGCGCTCGCCCTGTAGAACATGGATCGACATCGCCGTCTGACCATCTTTAAAAGTAGTAAACTCCTGCGCCCGTACGACTGGAATGGTGGTATTGCGAGGCACCAGTTTCTCTATCAATCCGCCCATGGTTTCAAGCCCCAGAGACAGTGGAATCACATCCAGCAGCAACATCTCATCACCCGGTTTATTACCGACCAGGATATCGGCCTGTATCGCCGCACCCACCGCGACCACTTTGTCCGGATCAATATCGACCATCGGCTCACGCTCAAAAAACTCAGCGACACAGTCACGTACACGGGGGATTCTGGTCGAACCACCCACCATCACCACATCTTGAATATCGCCTACAGCCAAACCAGCATCGCGCAATGCACGCCGGCAAGGGCGTAATGTGCGCACAAGCAACGGTTCGATTAATGCTTCAAAGTCTACTCGCGAAAGCGTGCCTTGCCACGATGAGCCTTCAGCAGTATCTATCGCGAGCGCAACAGAATCTGCGTTTGTCAGCGCCTCTTTCGCACGATTCGCCTCACCGATCACACGACGCAGCTGACCATGTCCAATCTCGCCACTCAAGCCCGCTTCAGCCATCATCCATTCGGCCAATACACGATCAATATCATCGCCGCCTAGCGCAGAGTCACCCGCCGTCGCCATCACTTCGAACACACCGCGGCTAAAACGTAAGATCGAAACATCAAAAGTGCCACCACCAAAGTCATACACCACATGCACACCTTCTGACCCACTATCTAAGCCATAAGCAACCGCTGCTGCAGTGGGCTCATTTAACAACCGCAAGACTTTAAGACCAGCCAGGCGCGCCGCGTCTTTGGTCGCTTGGCGCTGCGCATCATCAAAATAGGCCGGTACCGTAATCACTACACCATCCAGTTCACCGCCCAAATCAGCTTCAGCTTGCAACATTAGCTTTTTGAGAATATCAGCAGAAACCGTTACCGGGCTAATATCACCCGCCACGGTTTGAATAAACGGCATGCCGCCATCAGCCTTCGAAAACTCATAGGGAAGTTTATTCGCGGTTGTCTCAATATCAGCGACACCACGGCCCAGCAGGCGCTTGGCCGATGCAATGGTATTTAAAGGATCCTGATACGCGGCGTCTTTTGCTACCTGCCCGACCACTGGCGCAGCATCAGCAAAGTAACGCACCACCGACGGACAGTGGTGATTGCCCTGCGCATCGACCATCGTCTGTGCCCGGCCATCACGTACCGTTGCCACCAACGAATTAGTGGTACCCAGATCGATACCCACCGCAAGATGGTGCTGACGCTGCAGCTTCATCTCACCTGGCTCACTTATTTGAAACAACACCATAATCTAATCAATATTCCTTTGCGCAACCGATATCAGTCGATTAATTAAACGCATCTTCAATCTCATCCAGCTCATCATTCAAACGAGAGATAAACTGCATCTCGTCATACAATCGGTGCGCCTTCACCAGCGCATCCGCAGCAGCATCCAGAAATGCCTCCTCTAACGCCAACTGCAATCCTCTCAAACGCTGTTGCAATTCACCCGCTAGTTGCATCAACGCCTGCTCAGCATGAGCACTATTCTGAGCCTCTTCCAGGCGTTCGCGCAATTCAATTTGCTCAGTGAGAAATTCAATGTCTTTACTGGTCACTGAGTCATCAATATCAATGCCTCTCAATTGCAGTAGATAGCGCGCACGTGCCAGCGGTGACTTTAAAACATTATAAGCTTCGTTAATCAATGCGGTTAACTGCATTGATATTCGGCGCTCTTTGTCTGTTGCATTGACAAAGCGATCAGGATGAATCAAACCCTGCATATCTCGATAACGCTGCGTCAACACACCGCGATCAATATCGTAGACAGCAGGGAAATTAAACAGCTGAAAATAATCTTTGGAAAAAAAGGATTCCATAACGACGCTTAAACCTGAACTTTGATACAGCCAACAGTCAGACTGTAAAGCTCTCGCCGCAACCGCAAGTGTCGGCTACATTGGGGTTATTGAACTTAAAACCTTCATTCAACCCTTCACGGGTGTAATCCAGCTCAGTGCCATCAAGATATAAAAGACTTTTAGGATCAACGATAACTTTAACCCCAAAGTTCTCAATCACGACATCGTCTGTCTCAATTTCATCCGCCACCTCAAAGACATAGGCATAACCAGAACAACCCGATGTCTTAACACCCAGGCGCAAACCGACGCCCTTGCCTCTTGCTTCAAGGTAGCCGTTAATATGCTGAGCCGCAGATTCTGTTAACGTAATTCCCATAACTCTCTTTCTCAAATAGCAAACAACATTAGCAACCGCGATTAACCAGCGTCAGCAGCCTTTTCAGGGGCATCAACAATCGCAGTACTTTTGCTCTTGTAATCGTCAATTGCGGCCTTAATCGCATCTTCTGCTAATACTGAACAATGCACCTTAACCGGCGGTAACGCGAGCTCTTCCGCAAGTTCAGTATTCTTAATTTCACTCGCCTCTTGCAAGGTCTTACCTTTCACCCACTCGGTTAACAGTGAGCTAGAGGCGATCGCTGAACCACAACCGTAGGTCTTAAACTTGGCGTCTTCAATCACACCGTCGTCGCTCACCTTGATCTGTAGTTTCATCACATCACCACAGGCAGGTGCGCCAACCATGCCGGTGCCCACTGCTTGGTCATCTTTATCGAACGAGCCCACGTTACGTGGATTCTCGTAGTGGTCCATAACTTTATCACTATATGCCATCTTTATACTCTCCTAATAAGCCTAATGCGCTGCCCACTGAACTTTTGATAGATCAACGCCATCCTTATACATCTCCCACAACGGTGAGAGTTCCCTGAGTTTTTCGACTTTGTCTCGCACCAGCTTAATGGTGTAATCCACATCCGCCTCAGTGGTGAAACGACCCAGTGAAAAACGAATAGAACTATGTGCCAACTCATCTTCACGACCCAGCGCGCGCAATACATAAGAAGGTTCAAGACTCGCCGAGGTACAGGCAGAACCGGATGACACCGCAATATCTTTCAGCGCCATAATCAACGACTCGCCTTCAACAAAATTAAAACTGATATTCAATAGTCCGGGCACATGATGCGAAAGATCACCATTAATATAGATCTCTTCCATATCGATAAAGCCTTTCAGCAATCTTTCACGCAGCGCTAAAAGACGTTCAGACTCGACAACCAGCTCTTCTTTCGCCACGCGAAATGCCTCCCCCATGCCAACGATTTGATGAACCGCCAGGGTACCAGAACGCATACCACGCTCATGTCCGCCACCATGCATCTGTGCTTCGATACGAATACGTGGCTTACGACGAACATACAGTGCGCCAATGCCTTTCGGGCCATAGATTTTATGGGCAGAAAACGACATCAGGTCAACCTTCACTTTTTCAAGATCGATCTCAACTTTGCCAGCGCTCTGCGCCGCATCACAATGAAAGATCACCCCTTTACTGCGGGCTAATTCGCCGATGGCTGCGATATCCTGCACCACACCAGTCTCGTTATTAACATGCATGATGGAGATCAGGATCGTCTCTTCACGAATCGCATCTTCCAGCACCTTCATATCGATAAAGCCGCTGTTCTCAACGTCAAGGTAGGTAATCTCATAGCCTTCACGCTCAAGCTGGCGACAGGTGTCCAGCACCGCTTTATGCTCGGTCTTACAGGTGATGATGTGTTTACCTTTCTTTTTGTAAAAGTGGGCCACGCCTTTAATTGCCAGGTTATCTGATTCCGTTGCACCCGAGGTAAAGACGATTTCACGAGGGTCCGCATTGACTAATGCCGCCACCTGCCCTCGCGCCTCTTTAACGGCGTCATCCGCCTTCCAGCCGAATACATGCGAACGCGACGCTGGATTACCAAAATCGCCATCCATCGTTAAACAGGCCATCATTTTTTCGGCCACGCGCGGGTCTGCTGGTGTCGTCGCAGCATAATCCAGATAAACAGGCTTTCTTTCACTCTTGCTCATATTTTTCAGTCATTCCTTAAACAATCACACTCGAAATTCAAACAGCAATCACAACCAGCCGCTATTCAACTTCAATAAATTTTCGATCTGCTTTTGCAACGATGAAATCAGTCGATCCACATCGTCAACCGTATTACCACTACCAAAACTCACACGTACAGCACCATGAGCCAAACGTTCATCAACACCCATCGCCTGAAGCACATGGGATGGCTCGCCACTGCCACTTGCACAAGCCGAACCACTTGAGACCGCAATGCCGTCACGATCCAGGTTCATCAACAGGGTTGAGCCTTCAATTCCATCCACCGCAAAAAAGAGGGTATTGGGTAGGCGCTTTACCTGCTGCGAAAAGACCACCACACCGTCGATACATTGCAATGCCTGCTCGCTTCGATCACGCAATTGCTCACAATGATCAGTGCGCGTTTCTAGGCCTGATTGCATCAACGCTGCCGCCGCCCCGAAACCCACAATACCCGCTAGGTTTTCAGTGCCCGCACGTAAACCTGCTTCGTGACCACCACCATGCATCATCGGCTGTAGCATTAAACCTTTTTCAACCACCAGAGCACCCACGCCTTTAGGCCCACATATTTTGTGCGCCGAGAGGCTCATCGCTGAAACACCCAGGGCATCAAAATCGACATCCATTTTACCTAATGCCTGCACCGCATCGGTATGCATCATCACTCCCCACCGCCTGGCCATCTCACTCAACGACACCACATCTTGTACTACGCCGGTTTCATTGTTCGCCAACATCACCGATGCCAATGCTGTTTTGGATGCAGCCAGCAGCCGTTCAAACTCAGCAAACCTCACCACACCATCATCATCAACGCCAGCCAGTGCCAACGGATAACCGGCTTGGCGTAAGGCGTTGGCCGGTTCCAGAACTGATGAATGCTCCGTAGCAGCCACCACCAGTGCGCTGCCCGCATCCACCTGCGCCATGATCCCTTTCAACGCTAAATTGTTGGCTTCCGTACCCCCGCTGGTGAAAATCACCTGCCGCGGCTGCACCCCCACCAACATCGCAACCTGTTCTCTTGCAACTTGCAACGCCTGTTGCGACTCACGTCCCTGTCGGTGCTGACTTGATGGGTTGCCATAACAACTGCCCTTCAAATAAGGCAGCATTGCCTCAAACACCCGTTCATCAATGGGTGTCGTCGCATTATGATCGAGATAAACAGCCATCATTCCACAACAACCACCGTTAACTGGCTAGTTAGCAGACCCACCAGCCACAGATGCAAACGTCGCATTTTGACTCTGCTTCTGTAGGTTGTCCTGGCGCACCGCAATATCTTTCACCGCATTGCGCTCAACCAACTGCCCCAGGCTGATGTTCTCAAGGAACTCATACAACTGACGACTGAGATCTGCCCATAATTCATGCGTCAAACATGGCTTGCCATCCTGACAGTTACCCATGCCACCACAACGCGTCGCATCAACTTTTTCATCAATGGCAGTAACGACATCTGCCACCGCAATATCATTCGAATCTCGACTTAAACGGTAACCACCACCCGGTCCACGCGCACTATCAACCAAGCCCTGCTTACGCAGCTTGGCAAACAACTGCTCAAGGTAGGAGAGCGAAATTCCCTGGCGCTGAGAAATATCAGCCAATGGCACTGGGCCTTCCTGCGCATGTAGCGCTAGATCCAGCATTGCAGTTACCGCGTAACGCCCTTTTGTCGTCAGTTTCATAATCCATTCTACCTTTGTAATTGTAAGGTATTAAGCATTCTACATTGTTGATTGTTTTAGTCAAGATTTAATTATACACATTGTTGATTGTTTTAGTCAGGATTTAATTATACACATTGTTGATTGTTTTAGTCAGGATTTATTTTGATGACTTAGAACTACCCTCAACCAACTGATTTTCAACACTAATTAGGCATTTTTATCTTCCGAACCAATATTATAAATTTCGAGTTCAGGTAACGGCGCAACATCGACATCAGCACCCAGCTGCTTAAGCGCCGCATTAAGCTCCTCTATCTTGCCATCCATCGCATGGATATGATCAAGCATGCAATTTACCGCATTAGAAACCGGATCGGCAGCATCTTGTGACACCCCATACGCATCAAAACCAATCTTGTTAGCAAACTCTCGGCGCTTTTTGACATCAACATCTTGACTGCTACGCGCCACATGCCCTGGCACACCAATCATCGTTGCGCCCGCAGGCACATCCTTCGCCACCACCGCATTCGAGCCGATCCGTGCACCTTCGTTCACCATAATAGGCCCCAGCACTTTTGCACCCGCACCCACCACCACATTATTTGCCAGTGTCGGGTGACGCTTGCCCTTATTCCAACTCGTGCCACCCAATGTCACGCCATGATATAGAGTGCAGTCATCACCGATCTCAGCGGTCTCGCCAATCACCACCCCCATCCCATGATCAATAAAAAAGCGCCGCCCAATCTTTGCCGCAGGGTGGATCTCAACCCCAGTAACCCAGCGCGCAAATGTTGATAACAAGCGCGCCAGCCAGATCAGACCGATATTCCACAGCGCATGGCTGCAGCGATGAAAAATCACCGCGTGCACACCTGGGTAGGTCGTTAATACTTCAAAAGTGTTTCGCGCAGCAGGGTCGCGCTCAAAAACACATTTAACATCTTCTCGCACATGCTTAAACATGACTATTTCCAAATGTAAACTTCAAACACAAAATCACTAACAAAGGCTTAACATACCACCTTAAGCTCGCTAAAAAAGCGCACTGAATGATTAACCGATTAAATGAGAAACGAACAGGCCACCACGCAACTCAACATAAGTCTAGATCAGCGCCATTTTTGCACCGCAGTCAAAATCCCACGCAAAATATTAAGCTCTTGCTTTTCCAGTCTAGCGCGATTGTAAAGCCGTCGTAGTCGGTGCATTAAAAACTTAGGCTTTGCCGGATCGAGAAACTCACTCTGCACCATCACTTCCTCCAAATGCGCATAAAACTGCTCAACCTCATCCATCGTTGCAAACTCAACATCATCAGCCTTTAACTTCTCCGCCGCCACCCCAGCCACTTCCTGAGTCATCCGCAGCTCGTAGGCGATCACCTGTATCGCCGCCGCAATATTCAACGAGGGGTAGTCAGGGTTAGTCGGGATATTCACCAGATAATGGCAACGACTTAGCTCCGCATTGGTCAAACCCGAATGCTCCCGCCCAAAAACCAGTGCCACCGGGCCATCGACACACTCCGCCGCGACCTTCGCCGCGCATTCACGCGGAGCAAGCTGCGGCCAAGCAATACTACGCAGCCGAGCACTCGCACCAACCACTAAAGAACACTCCGCCAGCGCCTCGTCCAACGAGTCACAGACCACCGCCTGCGCCAGCAGATCATCCGCACCCGAGGCCCTGGCAGTCGCCTCAGCGCTCGGAAACACCTTTGGCTCGACCAGATAAAGCGACTGTAAGCCCATGTTTTTCATAGCACGTGCGGTAGCACCTATATTTCCAGGGTGAGATGTATTCACCATCACAATTCTAATATTCTTAAACATCGCGCCACCATACAGTGAGCCTGTATCGCCTATCAAGTGGATTTACAACGAAAATTGTAACTACTCAGCGTAGTAGTCAAAATTGCTCGTAACTGCTCAGGTTGCCGCGGAAATGGCGAATTTCAGGGGCAAGCTGGTAGTTACTGAAAATTAATCATTAATAATAGCTATCACTGGGATACCACCCTCGGGCCAATCTCTGATATTCTTAGCCCCCAAAGAAATTCACCACTCTTAAAGTGACCCCTTGAGCTATGCATCCAACCCTGAACATCGCCGTACGTGCCGCACGAAGTGCCGGTAACATCATCATGCGCAACATGGATCGTATCGATTCACTGAATGTGACTGCCAAAGGGAAAAACGATTTTGTCTGCGATGTCGACAAAATGGCCGAAGCTGAAATCGTCGCGACGATTCGCAAAGCATTCCCTGACCACGGCATCTACGCCGAAGAAGGCACCATGCACAAAGGCGATGAGTACCGCTGGATCATTGACCCACTCGATGGCACCACCAACTACCTGCACGGTTTTCCGCAATTCTCTGTCTCGATTGCACTCCAGTGCAACAACCGCATCGAACAGGCAGTGGTCTACAACCCACTTCACCAGGAGCTGTTTACCGCCACACGTGGTGGTGGTGCATTTCTGAACGACAAACGCATCCGCGTCAGTAATGCCAAAGGACTCAATGGCTCGCTGCTCGGCACAGGTTTTCCATTTCGGAATCCACAGTACCTTGATGCCTATCTGGAAACCTTCAAAGTCATGCACCTACAAACTGCGGGGATTCGTCGCGCCGGTTCAGCCGCCCTTGATCTTGCCTACGTCGCCAGCGGCAGACTGGATGGCTTTTGGGAAATCGCCCTCAAACCATGGGACATGGCAGCAGGCATATTGTTAGTGCAGGAAGCAGGCGGACTGGTGGGCGATTTTAGTGGCGGCCATGATTTTCTAGAAACAGGCAATCTTGTTGTCGGTAACCCAAAGATTTTTAAAGCAATTCTTCAAGGTATTCAACCACACCTGACCGAAGAGCTAAAAAAATAATACGATTTCGACAATCTTCCCCTTAAGTTCCCAGCGCCTCAACCGACATATGGCAGGAACTTAAGGAGAGACTATGACCCGCTTCAAAACACACCTGATCGCCGTAAAAAAGTTCAACGATAAAGAAGAGATGATTATGCGAGACATCCGCGGTGCGATGGAATACCTCGCCATCATGATGGCTCATCAAGACGCGACTAATCACCAGCAGCATTCAAGCCAAAGAAAAAACATCCCCCCACCTAAGCATCCATCACCAGCAACCCACATCTACTGCTACGATGCCAAAGTCATCCCGCTCCCTCAAAGCCATAACTAGTCTCATCGTCGAATCATCTCCACCTTCTCGGTCAATCATTGCTGCCGATGCCCCGAACGTCACCGCCCCGCTTCAAGAATGACCTCGTAACCAAAAAAGCGACTCATCTAGCGCAAAAAAATGACCCTTTTTCGGAACGCAACACTAGACAACACCCGCCTAATAACGCAAAAATAGCCTTGCGACATTCACACAGGGACTCGAGATAAACAAATGACTGAACCGCTATTACCACTGATCACGGAAGCAGAAGAGCTTGAAGCCAAGATCGATGAAGAAAACCTTGTCATCATTGATCTATCCCGCGCACCCATCTATGCGCGCAACCACATTCCAGATGCAGTGCATATCGAATACTCCCAGATCGTCAGCAGCAAACCGCCCACGATGGGACTACTGCCCGCTGCCGAAGCATTCAGCGAAGTACTGTCAACAGCCGGTATCAGTCCAGAAAGCCATGTTGTCGCCTATGATGACGAAGGTGGTGCCAAAGCGTGTCGCCTGCTATGGACGCTTGACGTTGCTGGTCACAAAAACTTTTCGCTACTCAATGGCGGGCTGCAGGCGTGGGTCAATGAAAACCACGCCACCAATGAAGGCATCGAAAGCGCTGCACCAACCGAATATAAAGTGAGCTATACCGACAACGGCATCATCAACAAGGCTGAGATCCTTGCCAAACTGGCAGACCCAAACGTCGTATTCCTCGACGTACGCTCACCCGGCGAATTCGCCGGTACCGACAAACGCGCACACCACGGTGGCCACATCCCCGGCGCGGTCAATCTGGAATGGATTCACGCGATCGACCAGCAATACAACCTGCGCCTCAAAGATACCAATGACCTGCAGCTGCTCTTCATCCCACTTGATGTGATGCCAGATAAAGAGGTGATCGTCTACTGCCACAGCCATCACCGCTCGGCACACAGCTACATCGTGTTGAAATCACTGGGCTATAAAAACCTCAAGGGCTATCCCGGCTCGTGGTCTGACTGGGGCAATGACCCTGAGTTGCCGTTCGCATAGCCCACGAAACACCGAATCGCCTCTAATTAGCGCTATCACAAATAGCGCTGATCCGGGGTGATGTCACTTAAAAGACCACTCTCAGAAAGAATGACAAAGATAGTGGGCTAAATGAGGGCCAACTCCGCCGCATTATACTGCCAGACAAACAAAAGGCTCACATTCACAGTGACGCCTCTCGCAGCGCTATATTTATCCAGCAACCAACACAACATACCCTATACTGAACGGTCACCTTAACAACGCATTGCCACTTCCACTCAGCGCAATACTCAGGTAATCGCCTTATATGCCATCACGCCACAAACAGTCCGCAGAGACGCGCAACCGCGAGCCCTCTAAAAAATTGCGGCCACTGCAGTTGCTAGCCCCTTTTTTACGTCCCTATCGCATCGTTATTCTGCTAGCGTTTATCGCCTTAACCCTAGCAGCAAGTGCCGCGTTAGCAGTACCCTTTGCGGTGCGCTTCATGATCGATCAGGGCTTCTCCAAAAACGAAGTGGCGGTGGTCGATCAGTTTTTCTGGGCACTCTTTGCCATCGCGGCTGTTTTAGCGCTGGCCACCGCCATTCGGCATTATCTCGTTTCGTGGTTGGGGGAGCGTGTTGTCGCCGATGTGCGCAAAGCGGTCTATGCCCACGTGATGGAGATGAGTCCGAGTTTTTTTGAGACAACGCGCACAGGCGAAGTGTTATCTCGCTTAACCACCGACACCACCTTAATTCAAACCGTGGTTGGCTCAACGGTTTCCATGGCCTTGCGTAGCGCCTTTATGCTGAGCGGTGGCCTCATTATGCTCACCATCACCAGCCCGGCGTTAACTGGCATCATTATTGTTCTAGTACCGCTGATCATGCTGCCGTTAATCTTCTTTGGTCGCATGGTACGACGCCTCTCTCGTGCCAGCCAGGATCGTGTCGCTGACACCAGCGCCCACGCCGGTGAAAGTTTAAATGCGGTGCAGGTAATTCAGGCCTTCACTTACGAAAAACAGACCATACAACGTTATGAAAACGCCGTCGAACAGGCCTTCGATACCGCACGCCAACGGCTCAAAGCCCGCGCACTGCTCACCGCGCTGGTGATTATGCTGGTGTTCAGCAGCGCCATTTTTTTACTGTGGTTAGGCGCGCAGGCGGTACTGAATAATGAAATGAGTGCGGGCGAGCTGAGTCAATTTATTCTCTACGCGGTTATCGTGGCCAGTTCAGCAGGGGTTTTAAGCGAGGTATGGGGCGAACTACAAAGAGCGGCCGGTGCAACAGAGCGGCTGATGGAGTTGCTGCAACTACAGTCGGATATTCAATCGCCGCAAACGCCCGCCTCGCTACCCGGTAGCCTTGAGGGCGCGGTGCAGTTTGATCACATTCGTTTTCACTACCCTTCACGCCCAGACCATGCAGCCATTAATCAATTATCACTCAAGATAAAGCCGGGCCAAACCGTTGCCCTGGTCGGCCCATCGGGGGCAGGTAAAAGCACTTTGTTTCACCTCTTATTACGCTTTTATGACCCACAACAAGGCAGCGTACTCATTGACGGCATACCGCTTCAACAGTTTGCACTACACGACCTACGTAAAAACATCGGCCTCGTACCACAGGACACCGTCATATTCTCTGCCGATGCGATGGAAAATATTCGTTACGGAAAACCACACGCGAGTGATGAAGAGGTGCTTCATGCCGCCAAACTTGCCCATGCAGATCAGTTTATTGCCAAACTCCCCGATGGCTTCCACACGCATCTTGGTGAACGCGGCCTACGCCTGTCCGGCGGTGAAAGACAACGCATCGCCATCGCCCGCGCGATCTTAAAAAACCCGCCGATACTTCTACTCGATGAAGCCACCAGCGCGCTCGATGCCGAAAGTGAAAAAGAGGTACAACAAGCCTTGGAACAACTATCCCAGGAACGCACCACCCTCGTCATCGCCCACCGCCTCTCAACGGTGTTAAAGGCCGATAACATCGTCGTCATAGATAATGGCGAGATAGTCGCTACTGGTACTCATGCGCAGTTAATCAAAGAAGGCGGGCTATATAAACAACTCGCTGAATTGCAGTTTGCGGTTTGAATCTTCAGACCTCGACTCTCCAATCCATCAAAGAACAATCATTGATTGCATTGCTAATCAGAGTCCATCATTGAGATTTCTGCTGGTGATTATCAGCACCCATGAGGAGAGCAGGGAAAGCATGGCTTTACCCATAAAAAGAGCCATTTAAGGCCTGTTTTCGCTTCTGTTTTAGGTCTTTATTCTGTTTATACAACTAGTTGGTGGTGAGATCCAATTCCAATGAAACAGTGGACCGACAATGATTAAATTCGCTTTTTAGCGATGTTATAAACCAGGTTACGCTCACGCTTTCCAACTGTCACAACAGAGACAATCAGCTCACCATCTCGAACTTCATATACCAGACGATAACCCGCTGACCTTAGTTTTATCTTGTAACAATCTTTGAGGCCACACAACCTGGCGGACTCCACTCGTGGATTCTCTAACCGCTCGATCAACTTCTTTTTAAACTGAAATTTAACTCCGTTATCGAGCTTTCCCCACTCTTTTAGAGCTTCACTCATGAACTTGAGCTTATAGCTCATCAATGCTGACCTCAATTTCGTCACTACTTTGCCTTTCAGCAACGATGGCAGCTAACTCAACATCTTCCAGCTTATCCATTAACACTTCATACGCTAGCGCTGGCACACAATAAAATGCAGGCTGGTTACGATTAAGTACAGCAATTGGAAACCCACCAGCGCTATCAACAACCGCCATGGGATTCTTTTTTAACTCAGAAATACTGGTAGTTGCATCAGTTAAGATTAAATTGACCATACTTAACACTCCTTAATGACTTGTTAACAGGGCTAATTATAGGTCACATCCCACATAAGGGCAAATAAAAGACCCGTTAAGAGTCTTTTATCGGGTTCCGAGAGGGTTTTCGAGGTAGCCACGCCATAATCACGTAGATGCACGCGAGACCGCATCGGCCCTCACCATATTCATGTCCACGAAAACAAAACAACGCGCTAAATACTCACCTCACTCCATATCTGTTGCATGGTAACGGCCCGCTCGCTCCTTGAAAGACATGGTTTTACCGGTAAAAAGGGCCATTTAAGCCAGTTTACGCTTCTATTTTAGGCTTTTATTCTGTTTATGCAGCTAGTTGCTGAGGTCCGGCCCGATTAAGTGATACCGGATGAAGGAGCGATTCCATACAGTTTGGCCCCGTCATCCCGTTGTGCTTTTAAACAGGATCCAGTCTAAAGAGAATCCCATCTCTCCTTGTTTTCTCAACATCGTAGATCAACGCTAATTCTCTTATAACGACACAACACAACACAACACAACACAACACAACACAACAAACGAGACAGCCATCGTTAGAAAAATAGGTATAACTTAATAAATCAGTAACTGACTACCACCATGATTAAGATGACTTATCATGGCTGTACAGGTAAGCTCCTCATGGCTACTGGTGGCGTAACTGCCACCAACAAGACAACAAGCAAAAGCACTATAGGTAACAGAGAAAACTGCTTTATTCAACTACGACAGCTTGCTTCCCAAGTACCGCCGCCTGAAAACCTTATCAGAGAGCCGTCAAAGACCTCTGGCGAAAAATACGCGCTTTTGTAGCCCGGGCTGCGCTTCAAGCAAAACCCGGGGATTCGTGGCACTGCTCTACCAAGTTTATCTGCAAACAGAGTCCGGGCCACGGGCTAAAATGACCAATCACTTTCAAGTATATTAGGATAAACTGCTCTCTGACCCGGGTTTCCCACCAGCTCATAATATTTATTATTTTCTTCACCTCCAACCCTAGTTTATTGGTAACATCAAGATATATTGTGATTCTAATAAAAAATATAAGGAAAGAAAAAAGTGGGTAGAGCCAAATGGAATAGCAAGCTCATAAATTGTTAGATGATGTAAAAACAAACATTTAACACATTAAATACAGGGAGTTAAATAATGTGGAAATTTGATAAAAAAATCAGCTTAATCGCACTGACAGCATTCGGATTAATCTCATGCGCGGCACAGCAAAGTGGGCCAGTCATACAAGAAGACCAACACACAACCAGCGCAATCGGTAACGTTGTTGACTTAGACCAAGGATGGACAGTCGACACCCAGCAATCCTTTTACACTACCACACAAGGCTCTCGTATCCTGCCATATGCTTGGTATTTACATTTAGAGCAAGTGAACAGCCAGGTATTGTTCAGAGATAATGACAATATTTCACGATTAAAGTACCTACCCAGTCAAAAAAACCGCTGGAACCCGGATGGCTTAGCCGTCGGCTTTGTTAAAGATATCGATAAAAAAACCAAAGAAGAGTGGATGGGCCTTACCTGTTCTGCTTGTCATACAGCGCAAATTAGCTATAAAGATATAGAAATGCGTATAGATGGCGGGCCAACGATGGGGGACTTTGAAGCCTTCAATATTGAACTGGTCTCCGCTATGTCTGAAACATATAAAAACAATCAAAAATTTGATCGCTTTTCAAACCAGATATTAGGCACTCACCAGACCCCTAATCAAAAAACAGCTTTACGTAACGCTTTACTGAAACAAACTGAAGTATTGGCGAAACGTAATCAAATTAACCGCCCAACGGCAGACCAACCTAACTATGGCTATGGCCGAGTTGATGCCATTGGCGCCATATTCAATCAGATATTGGCAGAATTCAGTGGCGCACCCAATAATGGCCGCGCATCCAATGCCCCCGTCAGCTACCCCTTTCTATGGGGCACTCATCAATCCAATGTGGTCCAATGGCCTGGCTTTGCACCTAATGGGCCACTCAGCCTTGGCGCATTAATTCGCAATGGTGGTGAAGTTCTTGGTGTTTATGGCCAGTTGCACATCCCTGATGACCCGTCAATCAAGCAATATAAATCATCATTAAGCATCAAAAACCTAGGACTACTGGAACAATGGGTTGCCGAGCTACGCTCACCCCAGTGGCCCGCACAGCACCTCCCGCCAATTGACCCCATTCTGGCGGCCAAGGGGGAAATTCACTACCAAGAATATTGCTCAATCTGCCATCAAGTGATTGCGCGCTCAGATGAAGGTAAACCCTACAACGCCGTATTAACGCCATTGTCCGAGGTGAAGACAGACCCACAAGAGCTCATTAATATGCTATCCACTCGCCCCGCCGGGAAATTTGAGGGCCGTAAGGAGCTGGTGATTGCGGGTGATATTATTCCGGCTGAAACATCTGGTTTAAACCCTCTCGTTAACGCCGTTGTAGGCGCTCTGTTCGATCAACCCATCGACTCCATCATTGCCGCCATAGAAGAGTTTGAAGGTGGTGTTGCTGCCGCGTCATCAAGTGATGGAAAAAACGAGGCCCATGAATCAAAGCTGGCCAACTTGGTGCAACAATACATGGCGATACGAGAAGGGTTAACACTAGCCGACCAGTCCATCAGCACATCAACAGAAGATAATCCTGTTGCCGTATATAAGGCCAGACCGCTCAATGGCATCTGGGCAACCGCACCCTATTTACACAATGGCTCGGTACCCAACCTGCATGAGATATTACTGACTCAAACAGAGCGTTCAGCCACATTTCACCTCGGCAGTCGAGAATTTGACCCAATTAAAGTTGGCTATATCTCCTCCCCTAACTTAATCGCAGGCCAAGCGTTTAAATTTGATACGAGCCTATTGGGTAATTCAAACAAAGGCCATGAATATGGCACCACAGAATTAACCAAGCCTGAAAAAATGGAGTTATTGGAATACATGAAAATGCTTTAAAGCATATTCATTACCACTTGGCGAGACGGTGAAAGGCTCTCTCGAGCCAAGTGATAACCCCGGGGTCGGATCTCATCAACTCACTGAAATAAAATAACTACTCTTCAAAAAATAGCCGTTATAACAGCTTAATCAGTGGCTTTTGGCATCATTAATGGTGACTATAGTCACCATGCGCTTCTTGAATCGCATACCCCTCTCCAGCGGGTACAACTTACCTTGCCTGCACCTTTGAGCCGAGCTGCTTTTTAATCATCTCGATATAATCCTGACCACCCACCGCCACGCTTCTTGTGCATTCTGAGTTTCATTCGCTTGATGTTTTTAGCAATGCGCTTTCGGTCCACTATGGTTTTTGGCCCCGTCATCCAGCTGTCCTTTTAAACGGGACCCAGTCTAAAGAGAACCCTATCTCTCCTTGTTTTCTCGACACCGTAGATCAACGCTAATTCCCTTATAACGAGACAGCCATCGTTAGAAAAATAGGTATAGCTTAATAAATCAGTAACTAACTACCCCTATGATTGAGATGACTTATCATGGCTGTCTAGGCAAGCTCTTGTCTAGGCAAGCTCTTTCCAGTCTTGCTTAATGATCCATCCTGTGAGTAGTTATAACAAACGCTTCAGAATGCCCATTCCCTGGCAACCAGCGCGATCGACTTTCCCGGTATCCGGTGATAAGCGGCACCACAAGATATCCGGGGACACAATACTTAAATCAGCATCTTATCCTACGATTTCCTGTCAGACTTTCTCCGCCGTTATACTCGACTAGGGATTTCTTCTATCCTACTGACTAAAACCGCCAGAACCTTAAAGGCTAGCCATAGTGCTAATCTTTACCAAAAGATTTATATCGCTAGATGTCAAGACTACTCGCAAAAAACAATCGCCAGTCAGGC
Organism: Thiotrichaceae bacterium; assembly: GCA_002401765.2. GTDB lineage: Bacteria > Pseudomonadota > Gammaproteobacteria > SZUA-140 > SZUA-140 > SZUA-76. The sequence goes on along the minus strand of NVTY02000010.1, from coordinate 7,374 downwards.
CATTTCGCTCCTCGTGAGCATCATAGATGCTTATTACTGCTGATGAATACTAGGATAACTATCAGGATATAAGCATTGCATTCCCGGAACACCAAAATTCAGCTTGACGTTAAACAGAAAAAAACACATGAAGCATTAGAGAAGGTATGTGTAGTGGTCTCATAAAATCGGGTGGGCTATTTTAGATGAACATAAAATAGCCTTGAAAAGCGTTGAATCACTGTTGACGCAATATGCGCATATAGGTTAAAAGTAAATTGGTCACTGCTCCAACAGCCAAGATGGCCATCTTTAAATAGAGAGCACTTTCGTGAAAACGGTAGTGCTGTATTTTTCATTAAAAATGTAAGCGTTATAAGGACATATATGACAAAGGAATTCAAAGAACCTAGGGAAAAGGACAACGAAAAGGGTCGACCCAATATATTAATGATTATGGTCGATCAATTAAGTTATCCCGGTTATGAGAGTGGTGGCTTCCATGAGGGTATTAAAAAGATCCTTGGTTTCAAGCCGATGACGCCTCAAGAAGCAGAAGAATATGGCGCTCATTTTCCCGGGTTTATGGCGCTACGAAAAAATTCGGTCGCGCTTAATAATCACCGCATAGCAGCGGCAGCCTGTGTACCCAGCCGTACCGCTATTTTTACCGGCCAATATGGCACGAGAAGTGGCTCCCACCAGACCGATGGTGTTTTTAAAGACGGTGCTGCTGACAATTTTCCCTGGCTCGATCCAACTGACATGCCAACGATTGGTAGNTACCTGCGTGCAGCTGAATATTCCTCGCATTACTTTGGAAAATGGCATATCTCTGGAGAGGCGACTACGAGCCTTGAAAAGTATGGATTTTCAGATTGGGAATTAAGTTATCCCGACCCGCATGGGACATTGCCGAATAATCTTGGTTATTATCGGGATTATCAATTTCGAGACCTTGTGACTAGTTTTCTTCGTCGCCAGGGCCTTGGAGTTCCATATGATATCGCAGATGCTAAACACAACGCAGGTTTAGCCGAGGAGCCTGAGATAAAACCGAAGCCCTGGTTCGCAGTGTCTTCTTTTGCAAACCCCCATGACATTGCCAGCTATCCAGGATTACCTGGCCGAGTCTACGATAAAACATTGGCAGATTATTCCTTCACCCTTGCCGTTCCTGGTGCAACACCTGGCGAAGCAGATGAAAATGGTGACGTCCTCAGTCATTCTGCGCGCGCCGGTTCTATGCAACTCCGTCTCAATAAGACAGGTTTAAAGCAAGATAATGCATCAGTAGCACCGACGTGGGATGAAGATATTGTTGATAACAATAAACCCGACTGTCATTTTGATTATAGTTATAAAATGGGGCTGGCACTTTTTGCTAAAGCAGGTCTTAAAGCGGCCAATTCACTCCACCCTAAACTTGATCGTGATGCCACATTGGAAAAGGCGATTGATTTCACCTTGAAGACCGAAGAGCTTGGCCTTCCTATCACGCTCACAAGTAAGCCGGAAATCGCCAGTGAAGCCTTTATGCAATACTATGCTTACCTGATAAGTGAAGTTGATCAGCATATTAAATCTGTTCTGGATGCATTGGAAGAATCCGGCCAGGCAGAGAACACCATTGTCTTGTTTTGTGCAGATCATGGCGAGTACGCGGCAGCACACCATATGATGACCGAAAAGTGGCATACAGGCTACGAGGAAATCCTGCATGTACCTATGGTTGTGAGTTTTCCTGAAGGGATGAAAGATCTGAACACAGACCCTCAAGGCTGGGATATACGGCAAGTCGATACAGCTACCAGTCATGTCGATATACTGCCTACTATTTTAGGTTTCGCAGGTGAAGACGTCGATACATTGCTTGAGACCGTTGGTACCTATAATCACTTGTATAGACCCGTCGGACTGGACCTTAGCTCACTTATAAAAACAGGCACCGATGATGTGGTCGCTAATCGTGACGGTGTATTATTTATTAACTATGACTCGATTACTGAACCCCTACACACCAAAGCTGCTGAAGCTGCCTTTGGAAAAGGTGATATAAGCGCTTTTGAAGTTTTCGCTAAATCAGTTGAAAGAATTATTAAGGATGAGGGACGTAATTTCCCCAGCGAGACCACTTGTCTGGGACGGGGGCCGGTGGTGCAACCCGGATATGTACACTGTGTTGTGGATAAAGAGGGTTGGAAGTTTGTTCGATATTTTGATGATAAGGATGATAGCGTCGACCACCAATATGAAATGTATGATCTTGCTAACGACCCCACTGAACAGGAAAATCTTCTTATCTTTAATGGGAAGTTTCCTCAGCTCATAACAACGATCATCAAGCCACGACCTGATTTTAACTATGAAACAAAGGCGATTAACTTAATGGCGCTAATGGTGACGCTTGAGGATGACATGCTTGCCAAATTAGACAATAGAATGACAAGATAATATCTTTGAATTTTTTCGCTAAGTGTTCCGTTTAAAAATTAAGATGGCTTTTTGGGTGCTACCTAAAAAGCCATTTTTTAATACTAATGAAAATGAAAATAGAAAGACACCCGGGGTAGAAGTAAACGGAAGTACCCCAGTACCGAGACTGCAAATATTTCTGTAATGAAACACTGGCCTTTCTATTTCCACCGCGAATAGGCACGACCACGCCAATTTTTAGATTATTATTTCGTTCTTTGATCTTACATAATGCGGGAGCTAGATCACTATCATTGGTAAATAAAACCATCTGCTCACACTTGTTATCATGTGCGTCACAAAGCATGTTAATTGCTATATTGACATCCGTTTGTTTTTCTTCTGCGCGCCATACATCATGTTTTACACCGAAACCTACAGGATCACTATGAGGATGGTAGCGCGCGATTGAGATATCATAACTTCCCTTGATAATTTCAAGGTGTGGAATATATGCTTTAAGAGACGTCAGATAATCTTGCTGTGCCTCCCAAGAGGCTTGCCCACGTTGTGACAGAAAAACTTTAATATCCGCAGTAAAATATTTAATCGCAGTTATTTCAACACTTGGATTTTGTTCTCTACAAATTCGTAGAACAAGTTTTGAGAGATCAAGCCACCTGTAAGGGGTTCGTTTTACAGCCCCAAAATAGAGATTAAAACTATCAATATAAACAATAGTTCTCAAGTTCTTTTCCAGAGATTTAAACGTTATAAATGAAAAAACCACCATGAAGGTGGTTTTTTCTCCCCAAGCTCCATTGAATCAACGTCACAAGAGGGAGGTTATGTACTGGCATTACATCTGTAGTGACAACTTGTCAACGTCAGCGGTGGCGCGAGCGCTCACGTTACTACTGACGTAGATTTATTACCTTTAATGCCTGATCTCAGCTCGCATTGTCTGAGAGTTCGCGCAACCTGGCGACCACATCCGGTGCTGCGCGGAAACGAAAAAATGCACCCTCGGGATCAGCACGCTCTTCAAGTACATCGCAAGAGGCAAATATTTCGCCGCGCAACGCTTGCGCCGACCAGGGTAAAAAAATCTCGGATTCCACTAGCTGCTGTTGGAAAAAATGCACAATCGCCTGATGCAACGCGGCGATATCCTCCTTACGGCGCGCGCTAAGCACCATACAGCCGGGATACTTCGCTTGCAGCTCTGCAGTACGCGCTGCTTGTGCTGTCACGTCGTCCAGGTAGTCAATTTTATTGAACACCCTAATGATCGGCACACTATCGGCACCAATCTCAGCCAATACTTTATCCGTCACTTCAAGCTGCATCTCAAACCCGGGGTCACCCACATCAATCACGTGCAGCAAAAGCGATGCGCTAAGGGCCTCGTCTAATGTTGACTTGAACGAGGCAACCAATCCATGGGGTAAATTTTTGATAAAACCAACCGTATCACTCACCAATACGCGCGGCACACTTTCTGGGTGCAATGTGCGCACCTTGGTGTCCAGCGTGGCAAATAATTTATTGGCCACTAGCACTTCACTGCCAGTTAAGGCGCGCATCAAAGTAGATTTGCCCGCATTGGTATAACCGACAAGTGCCACTTGCGTGATCCCCGATTGTTTCTGACGTAGCGACCGCTGGATATCGCGACCCGCTGCCATGGCATCAATTTCTTTTTGCAGCTCGGCAATACGATCGCGAACCTTTTGACTATCCATCTCGTTGCGCGACTGCCCGGTGCCGCGCCCGCCTGAGCTGCTGCGCTGTCGTCCTACCGGTCCGGCGCGCTTGGCCGCCTCACGCAGGCGCGGCGCCATGTAGATCAGACGCGCAATCTCAACTTGTACCCGCGCCGCGTGTGACTGGGCATTGCGATGAAAAATTTCGAGGATAACCACCGTGCGATCCATCACCTCACAACCGACTTCATTTTCCAGATTGAGCGCCTGGGAAGGCGATATTTCATGGTCGACCAGAATAAACTCAACTGGGGCACTCACCGCCTGGGGATTAATCCTGGAATTAGCTTGGGACGACTCTGAATCGCCTTGCTGGTTTTCTAAGAATTCTCGTATTTCCTCCCGTTTACCGGTGCCCATATACGCCTTCGAATCGAAAGACGAGCGCTTTTGGGTAATCTGACCGACCACCTGCATCCCCAAGGTCTTTGCCAGTTCGCCTAATTCGGCCAACGACGACTCGAAATCGACATCGCTGACGGTGTCCAATTGTACGGCGACGATCAGCGCACGGGGAAGGCTTTGATTTTTGGGATTTGACATAGGATAATTTCTCATGGGATTGGGGCGCAGACTTTTAAAAATAGCGTCGCACGTAGTGAAGTATACACTCATCACTCTGGACATACGCCGGCAGCATACCCGGGGGCGGACCTCAGCCTCTTGGAGATTTCACAAAGTTAGCAAAATCTGGCGCGATTACGATCGATAATCAATCCTTTAAGTAAATAGGTATATCAGCCTTTTTTGCGGCTTTCAGCAGGTTTTTATCTAGCGTGGCTAATGGCAGTCCTTCGCGTACTGCTATTTCAAGATACGCGGCATCATAACTACTCAGCTGATAGGCTCGTGCCAAGGCCAACGTTCTGCTAAATGCCTGCTGTGATGTCAGTGAGTCCACCTGTATCGGTAGATTTTCTAACTGGGAAATAAAGCGTTCAATGTCTCCGGTGCTGACCTCCAATCGCTTTTCGGCTCCTATCAACACATTTGCGGCCTCCAGATGCCATAGATTAGGTACCAACGCATCTGTATCAATAAAACTTTTTAACACGTTTTCTGCGTACTTTTGATCTGTAGACTTCTCACTTGCCAACAACCAACGCATCGCCACAGAATTATCCAACACAAAGTCAGTCATTTACGACCACTTTCCTTTAATTCGTTAAGCTCAACATCTGATGTTTTATGTTTTTTGGCTTTTAATATGTTCGTGATCGCGGCTTCGGTCTTTAGACGGTGACCCGAACGGCTTGGAATAAGATCAGCCACTGGCTTACCACGGTTGGTAATAGTGAAAGCTTCACCCGCCTCAACTCGGCGTAATATTTCTGGAAGTTTAGTTTTGGCGTCGTAAGAACCTATTTTTTCTAACATGACAATACTCCTAATATCATATAGACCAGTATAGTGGTCTATATGGGGACTGTCAATTAACCAGGCCAGCACAACAAACGAGATATCCATCGTTAGAAAAACAAGTATCGCTTAATAAACCAGTAACTTACTGCCGCCATGATTGAGATAACATATCGTGGCTGTCTAGGTAAGCTTAGTCTAGGTAAGCTAGCTCTCTTTCGGTCCACTATGGTTTTTGGCCCCGTCATCCCGTTGTGCTTTTAAACGGGATCCAGTCTAAAGAGAATCCTATCTCTCTTTGTTTTCTCAACACCGTGGATCAACTCTAATTATCTTATTAACGATAAACAAAACACCCATCGTTATAAAAACAGGTATCGCTTAATAAACCCGAAACTTACTGCCACCATGATTGGGATAGCTTATCATGGCTGTCTAGGTAAGCTCTTCTTGAATCGCATACCCCTCTCCAGCGGGTACCACTTTCCTTGCCTGCACTTTTGAACCGGGCTGCTTTTTAATCAGCTCGATTTAATCCTTACCACCCATCGCCACACTGCTTGTGCATTCTGAGTTTCGTTCGCTTGATGTCTTTAGCAATGCGCTTTCGGTCAACTATGGTTTTTAGCCCCGTCATCCCGTTGTGCTTTTAAACGGGATCCAGTCTAAAGAGAATCCTATCTCTCCTCTCATTTATTCCAATGTTAGTCGAATGGGTTTAGTACCTTCGTACCTGTTTTTAAGAAGTCTTTCGTGTTACGCGTCACCACGGTTAACCCATGTATCATTGCAGTTGCGGCTATTTGTTTGTCTATGGCATGTTCATGATGCGGCGATCTGAGTTTTCCCCATAGTTGAGCTATATCTTCATCTAACTCCAAAATATAGTCACTATATTCTGAAAGAATAATTCCAAGCCATTTTTCTAGCTGGTTCGCTTGGTGTGTATCTCCACGGTGGCGTATTAACTCTACCCCACGCCGAAGCTCACCAATTGTGATTACAGACAGGTAAAGCTTATTTTCTTCTTTAACTGCTAACTCAAAGAACTTCAGAACACCTTTATTAACGCTTTTTTTCTTTCGGACTTCGCTGAGTACGTTTGTATCAATTAAATACATCGTTTCCCTCAGAATCATCAGTACGATCAAAGTCGCTATCCAGGCCAACATTTGGCATTCCCGCTAGGACTTGCGCGAATGATTTCTTTTTTGGCCCTAGAAGGGCTTGCCTTAGGATTTCTCGATGCTCGGCCTCTGCGCTTTGGCCATGCTTGGCTGCGCGACGCTTTAACGCTTGCACAACCTCTGGTTCTAGATCCCTAACCAATAGTCTAGCCATATTCGCGTCTCATCTATAATTACAATGCTATCAATGATAGCATTTATAGTTAAAGATGCAATCATTGATAGCATTGTTGGCCAAAAAAAAAGCCTCTGAATCTAGCGGCTATTTATTCCAATGTTGCCGAATCAGTAATTTTAGCTCGCACAGACTTAAGATTGTCACATGCCAATTAAAGGGGTCGATGACAAATCATAGCCATTCTCATTTGTCACCGCCTCCTTTTCCTCTGAAGAAATGATAGTGATTAGTGAATCTAATATGCTAAGTCAAGACTTGACCCCTTAGTGTTCTTAGTTGTTACTTGCGCGAGAAGTTCTTTCACTTTCTTGATAGTGGTCTCTACGTCAACGTCTTTCAAGATCAAAACATGCTACCAATGAGTGACAAAGTAGAGGCTATTATCTCATGTGTTTTGGGTGGGCTATTTTTGCCCCTGAGGGCGCTGCTGAGGTGAGATCTTTTTATGGAGCGCCCCGGGTTGTGATTGTCGTTCTATTCAAACGTGATG